>UQUN01000021.1 GCA_900544175.1 uncultured Alistipes sp. | reverse complement strand
AAAAAATGTTTAACTGAATTATTTTTTCTGTGTCTACTTTTTCATGCTGGTACACAATGATTTCGTGTACTTCGAGTACAAGGGGGAGAGATTCATTGTAAATAATTGGAATTAATCACCTTTTTTTAAGAAAAAAGTGTTATCTTTGGCCCTAATTAGTTCGGCAATTTATAACCATTTTAAAGATTAAATATATTATGAAAAAAGCCTACAATTTCAACGCCGGTCCCTGCGTTCTGCCCAAACCGGCTATCGAAGCGGCTATCGAAGCCCTTAAGGATTTCAAGGGAACAGGAATGTCCGTAATAGAAGTGTCTCACAGAAGCAAGGAGTGGGAGGCCGTGATGAACGAGTGCCGTGCCCTCTGGAAAGAGCTTCTCAACATTCCCGACGGATACAGCGTCCTCTTCCTCGGCGGCGGTGCATCCCTCCAGTTCCTCTATGTCGCCATGAACCTCCTCGAGAACAAGGCCGGTTACCTGGAGACAGGTGTATGGGCCAAGAAGGCTCTGAAAGAGGCAAAGGGCATCGGAAATGCTTATGCAGTTGCTTCCTCAGCCGACAAGAACTACACCTATATCCCCAAAGGATATGAGATCCCCACTGACCTCGACTACTTCCACATCACAACCAACAACACCATCAAGGGTACCGAGATCCATGAGGACATGGACTGCCCCGTGCCCCTCGTAGCCGATATGTCATCCGATATCATGAGCCGTCCCGTGGACGTTTCCAAGTATGCCCTGATCTACGGTGGTGCCCAGAAGAACGTAGGTCCTGCCGGAGTGGTATTCGTTATCGTAAAGGACGAGATTCTCGGCAAGGTTTCCCGCTATCTGCCCACCATGCTCGACTACCGTACACACATCGAGGGCGAGTCCATGTTCAACACCCCTCCTGTATTCTCCATCTTCGTTATGACCGAGACCCTGAAGTGGGTTAAGGCTCAGGGCGGCGTGAAGGCCATGTACGAGCTCAACAAGAAGAAAGCCGGCATGCTCTATGACGAGATCGACCGCAACTCCCTCTTCGTAGGTACAGCCGCCAAGGAGGACCGCTCCCTGATGAACGTATGCTTCGTAATGGCTCCCGGCCATGAGGACCTCCAGGACGAGTTCCTCGCATTCGCAAAGGAAAAAGGCATGGTAGGCATCAAGGGCCACCGTTCAGTCGGCGGATTCCGCGCCTCCATCTACAACGCCTGCCCTATCGAGGCAGTAGAGGCTCTGATCGCCTGCATGCAGGAGTTCGAGAAAATGCACAAATAATTAAACTCCGTAACCCCGGCATATCCACATCATAACCGGACTGCCGGGGTTCGGTTTTTTCAATAGCTTATAATCAACATTTTAAAATATTCACAATGAAAGTTTTAGTAGCAACCGAGAAACCTTTCTCAAAGGTAGCCGTCGACCAGATCCGCGAAATCGTGGAGAAAGGCGGTCATGAGCTTGCAACTCTTGAAAAATACACCGATGTCAAGGACCTTTATGCAGCCGTAGCCGATGCAGACGCTCTTATCGTGCGTTCCGACAAGGTAACCAAGGAAGTCATTGCTGCCGCACCCAAGCTGAAGATTGTAGTCCGCGCCGGCGCCGGTTATGACAATCTCGACCTGGCAGCCTGCACCGAGAGAGGCATCGTAGCCATGAACACTCCCGGACAGAACTCCAACGCCGTGGCCGAACTCGCTATCGGCATGATGATCTACATCTCCCGTAACCAGTTCACTCCGGGCACAGGCTCAGAGCTCAAGGGCAAGACCCTCGGTATCCAGGCTTACGGCAACGTCGGCCGTCTGGTAGCCGCTCACGCAAAGAGCTTCGGTATGAAGATCATGGCCTTTGACCCCTTCGTACCAGCTGACAGGATCCAGGCTGACGGAGTCGAGGTAGCCGCCTCACTCGAGGACCTCTATGCAAAGAGCGACTTCGTATCCCTGCACATCCCTGCCACCAACGAGACCAAGGGCTCCATCGGATATGCCCTCCTGTCAAGAATGCCCAAAGGAGGCTGCCTCGTGAACACTGCCCGCAAGGAAGTCATCAACGAGCCCGAACTCGTAAAGGTGCTCGAGGAGAGACAGGACCTGAAGTACATCACCGACATCGCCGCCGGCAACCAGGCCGAGCTCAACGAGAAGTTCGGCAAGAGAGTCTTCGCTACCCCCAAGAAGATGGGTGCCGAGACCGCCGAGGCCAATATCAACGCGGGAGTAGCAGCAGCCAACCAGATCTGCGACTTCTTCGCCACAGGCAACCGCAAGTTCCAGGTAAACAAATAGCAAATAGGAGAGAAACAATATGGTAAAAGTAAAACCTTTCGCAGCTATCCGCCCTCCCAAGGCCATCGTAAAGGAAGTGGCCGCCCGTCCGTACGACGTGCTCAACTCCCAGGAAGCCAAGGCTGAGGCAGGCGAGAAGTCCCTCCTTCACATCACCAAGCCCGAGATCGACTTCGACCCCATCATCGACGAGCACTCACAGCAGGCCTATGACAAGGCTGTCGAGAACTTCAAGAAATGGCAGGAAAAAGGCTGGCTCGTGCAGGACAAGAAGGAGTGCTACTATGTCTACGCTCAGACCATGAACGGCCGCACCCAGTACGGTATCGTGCTCTGCGCCAACGTAGACGACTACCTGACAGGCAAGATCAAGAAGCATGAGCTCACCCGCAAGGACAAGGAAGAGGACCGTATGATCCACGTCCGCATCCAGAACGCCAACATCGAGCCCGTATTCTTCGCTTATCCCGACAACACCGAGATCAATGCCATCGTGAAGAAGTACACCGACGGCAAGCCCGAGTATGATTTTGTGGCACCTGACGACGGTTTCGGCCATCACTTCTGGATTATCGACAATGACGAGGATATCAAGAGGATCACCGAGATCTTCTCGACCATTCCCGCTTTCTATGTAGCCGACGGCCACCACCGTACAGCTGCCGCAGCACTTGTAGGCGAGGAGAAGCGCCGCCAGAACCCCAACCACAACGGTACCGAAGAATACAACTACTTCATGGCTGTGGTATTCCCCGAGAGCCACCTCAAGATTATCGACTACAACCGCGTTGTGAAGGATCTCAACGGCCTCACTCCCGAGCAGTTCCTCGAGAAGCTGGGCGCTGACTTCGAGATCAAGGACATGGGTACCGAGATATACAAGCCCAAGAACCTGCACAACTTCTCGATGTACCTCGGAGGCCACTGGTATTCCCTTACAGCCAAGAAGGGCACTTACGATGACAACGATCCCATCGGATGTCTCGATGTGACCATCTGTTCCAATCTTATCTTCGACAAGCTCCTCGACATCAAGGATCTCCGCACCTCGAAGCGTATTGACTTCGTAGGCGGTATCCGCGGACTCGGCGAGCTCAAGAAAAGGGTTGACTCCGGTGAGATGGCAGCAGCTTTCGCCCTCTATCCCGTATCCATGAAGCAGCTCATCAGGATAGCCGATACAGGCAATATCATGCCTCCCAAAACTACCTGGTTCGAGCCCAAGCTCAGGAGCGGACTGGCAATCCACAAACTGGAGCGATAGCGGGCGGCGCGTCAGAATGGGCAAGATGCACCACTGGTCTGACGCACCTCAGGAGAGGTAAAAATGTTAAGTGAGGCCGTAATCTGAACATTTCTGATACGGCCTCCTTTATTAATCGGAAAAACAAAAAAACAAACAGCACGGGATTGAAGATATTCATTAGTTCACTGATAATCAAAATATTAGCACTCAAAATGGTGCCGCGTTGGCATTTGAAACCGCGACACGGCACGTTCTGAATTTAGAAACACCTTATTATCAGGTATTTAAGAATGTCACACAATCCCCGGAAACAGATTAAATTTTCAGCAATGAAACCGACATTAGTAGTATTGGCTGCGGGCATGGGTTCCCGCTACGGCTCCCTGAAGCAGATGGACGGAGTCGGTCCCAACGGTGAGGCCATCATCGATTATTCGATATACGATGCCGTACGGGCCGGATTCGGCAAAGTGGTGTTTATCATCAGACATTCGTTTGAAAAGGAATTCCGGGAGATATTCACACCGGAACATTTCGGCGGGAAAGTAGAGATTGAATTCGTATTTCAGGAACTGGAATACCTGCCCGAAGGCTTCTCCGTACCTGAGGGCCGTGAGAAACCGTGGGGTACCTGCCACGCAGTAATGATGGCGGCTCCTGTAGTTGACACTTCCTTTGCTGTCATCAATTCCGATGATTTCTACGGACGCGAGGGCTATGCAGTGCTCGCAGACTATCTCCGTTCCGTTGAAGGTCAGAAGGGCAAGTACTCGATGGTGGGATATAACCTGCACAACACTCTGTCCGATTACGGTACGGTTTCACGTGGCGAGTGCCGTGTGGATGCCGACGGTAATCTCGTATCCATAGTAGAGCGTACGGCCATCGAGCGTGTGGAAGGTGGCCGGATTATGTACAAAGACGCAGAAGGTCTTCACCCTCTGGATGAGAATACGGTGGTATCGATGAACCTCTTCGGTTTCACACCGGATTTCTTTGCGGAGTCCGAGACTCTTTTCAAAAAGTTTCTCTCCGATCCCGCAAACATGGCCAATCCCAAGGCAGAATTTTTCATACCTCTGTGCGTCAATCAGCTGATCAATGAGGGTAAGGTTTCCTTAAAAGTCCTCAACAGCGATGCCCAGTGGTTCGGTGTAACCTACAAGCAGGACAGGCCCTATGTAGTGGAGCGCATTGCCCGCCTGATAGCTGACGGAGTCTATCCGGAGCATCTGTGGAAGTAGGCTGTTGTCGCTGACTGGTCCTGAAGGTGGTGTGAAAAAATATTTTTTTGTTGAAAAATCTAAATGTCAAAGGATATGGGATACTTGAGAATATTGGCACTGGCTGCTGTTTCAGCGTTTTTTGCCGGGCAGTTCACCGCTGCTGCACAGGATGGGGGCGTGCAGAAGAGGATTGATGAGCAGATGGCAGGATATGACTTCAACAGGGCATTGATCGGACTGGACAGTATGATAACGGTAGATGTGAATGACTCATTGGCAGTTGCGGCTTTGACTACGGAAGAGAGGAGTCTCCAGAAGTGGGTACAGGGCAGGAGGGCGCAGTGCCTGCGGAAGCTCTACCGCTTCGATGAGGCGGTGGAGGCGCTGGGGGCCGTGATTGCACTGGACCGGGCGGCCAATCCGGTACCGGTGATGGCGGAGATAGCCGACTGCAATATCCAGCAGGGCAATCTGACCGAGGCTCTTGAGATCTACAGTCTCATAGCCATGATAGATCCGGCCAACCTTTATTATAGAATACAGAAAACTGTTCTGTACTACTACCTCGGGATGTACGAGGACTGCATTGCAAGTGCCGAATCCGTCATGGCGACGAACAGCGTCCCCACAATAATCTCGCTCGCAGGAGACTGCTGGAACGTGCTCGGCCAGCCGGACTCGGCCTTGGTTCATTACCGTGAGGCACTGACGGTCAATCCATACAATGTCAATGTCATAGACAAGATATCGGGAATCCTGCTGGACAGGAAGGAATATGAAACCGTAATGCGGATAACGGACCGGTATCTGAAGCGGGACTCGTCACTTCAGGTTCTCGGTATCCAGGGCATGACTTACTATATAAGGAAACAGTATACGGAGTCACTGAGGATTTTCGAGCGGATGAGGGCACTCGGGGATTCGACATACAGTACGAATTTCTATTTAGGGCTGAATTATTTAGAGACAGATCCGCTCAAGGCTCTATATGCTTTCGAGGAGGCATACAAGGCGGATTCTACGAACATCGAAGGAGTGTACCAGTATGCCTGCATCCTCGGCCGCATGACAACAAGGGACTCCCTGACCCGGAAAATGTTCGACAAGGCCATCGGCATGATGCAGCCGGATCCTAAAGTCATGTACAGGTTCTACGCATCATACGGAGACTGGCTGATCCGGAAGGAACGTTTCGAGGAGGCCCGTGACATGTACATGACCGCAAGAGGCTATGATCCGGAACGGCTGACCGTACTTCCATCCCTCGGATACTGTTACGAGCGCCTTAAAGACTGGAAAAACGCCGCTGAATACTATCGGGAATTCATAGATCGCTCGGAGAACAGGGAAAGCGATGTCTATGAGTTTACAAAAGAAGCCCTCGACTACGTCAACGGCAAGCTGTTCATGACAGAAGAACAACTGGACTGAAATTTTTGTAAATTTGCAGTTTAACATTCAAACTGCATTTTTATGGCCGTAACTGTCTTCCTGCTTGTCTCCGCTATTGTTATCGTCCTGTGCGTCATACTTAACAACATATCCAACAAGATCGGCATCCCCATGCTGCTGGCATTCATCCTGCTGGGTATGGTTTTCGGCTCTGACGGAGTAGTAAAGATAGCATTCGACAATTTCGGCATCACCGAAAACATCTGTACCGTCGCCCTGATCTTCATAATGTTCTACGGCGGATTCGGCACCAGATGGAAAGAGGCCAGACCGGTAGTCGTAAAAGCAGGGATACTGTCCACGGCAGGTGTCGTTCTCACGGCCGGACTCACAGGGTTGTTCTGTCACTATGTGCTCAAAATGCCGGCAGAACTCGGTTTTCTCATAGGCGCAGTACTCAGTTCCACTGATGCCGCATCGGTATTCTCCATCCTGAGATCAAGGAAACTGGGTCTCAAGAACAACACAGCATCGCTGCTTGAGATAGAGAGCGGAAGCAACGACCCATGCTCGTACATGCTCACAGTCATCATGATAGCTGTCATAGAAGGCACCACATCCGGCGGACGCATAGCATACATGGTATTCGCCCAGATAGTTTACGGGGCCGCCATCGGACTTGCAATAGCTGTCGGCTCGGTATGGCTGATGAAGCGGTTCCGTTCATCCACAGCCGGATTCGACACCTTGTTTGTCCTGGCCGTCGCCCTTTTTTCCTACACAATCCCCAATCTTGTGGGAGGCAACGGCTACCTGAGCGCCTACATCGTCGGCATCATCCTCGGAAACTCCAACATAAGAGGCAAAAAATCCCTGGTCCCGTTTTTTGACGGACTCACCAACCTTATGCAGATCATCATATTCTTCCTGCTGGGTCTGCTGTCATTTCCGTCACAGCTGCCTGCGGTCGCCATTCCGGCAATACTCATCGCACTGTTCATGACATTCATAGCCAGGCCCGCGACTGTATTCGCAATCATGAGTCCGTTCAAATGCAAATGGAGACAGCAGATGCTCGTATCCTTCGTGGGCCTGAGAGGAGCCGCCTCAGTAGTGTTCGCAATAATGGCCCTGCCGGCTTCCAGACAGCTCACCGGCAACGAGTACGACCTGTTCAACATAGTGCTGATGATAGTCCTTCTGTCCATCTCCCTGCAGGGCTCGCTGATACCGGCAGTGGCAAGAGGCCTGAAAATGACCTCCAGCGAGGAGGACATTCTGAAAACATTCACAGACTACTCGGACAATATGGACGTGAGCTTCGTACAGTTGAACATATCCGAGCATGACCCGTGGAACGGAAAGGTGATAAAGGACCTCCCCATACCGAGAGACACAATCATCGCAGCCATTCTCCGTAACGGCAAGGCCATAGTACCGAGCGGCAGGACGAAAATCCAGGCGGATGACACAGTCATCATGAGTGCCCGGGACTTCGATGACGAGAATATCATACGGCTCTCGGAGCGGAAAATAGAGAAAGGCAATGAATGGATAGGCAAGAAAGTGTTCCAGTACTCCCCTGACAGCAACGAGGTAATCGTGCTCATCAAACGCGGCAGCCGGGCCATCATTCCCCGAGGCAATACCGTAATCCACAAAAACGACGTGATGGTAATCAACAAGATCCGCAGGGAGTCCCTTCAATGACAACAATAAAAGCAAACAACATACAACAACGTAACGTTATGGAAAAGGCAAAAGTTTATTTCACTGACCTGCACACATCCACCAAGATGCCTCTCGTGCAGAAAATGGTGGCTGTGGCCAAGGCCGCCGGTATAGAGTAAGATAGATTTCAAGGACAAGTTCACGGCCATCAAAATGCATTTCGGAGAACCTGGCAACCTGGCATTCCTGCGGCCCAACTATGCGGCCGGAATGGCAGACCTCATCCGCTCCCTTGGGGGCAAGCCGTTCCTGACCGATGCCAACACGCTGTACTCAGGAGGACGCTCAAACGCCGTAGACCACTTAGCCAGCGCAATGGAGAACGGGTTCAACCGCATCAGTGCAAAATGCGATGTCATCATAGCCGACGGGCTCAAGGGCACAGAATGCCGCGAACTGCCCGTAAACGGCGGTACTTACTGCAAGACCGCAAAGATAGGCTCCGCAATAGCGGATGCCGACGTCCTGATAGCCCTTTCACATTTCAAGGGACATGAGCAGACCGGATTCGGCGGCGCCCTCAAGAATATGGGAATGGGCTGCGCCAGCGTAGCCGGCAAGCTCGAGCTGCACTCGTCATCCAAGCCAGTGGTCAAGGTGGAAAACTGCCGCTGCTGCGGTATCTGCGTAAAACACTGCGCACATGACGCCATACATATTGAAACGACAGATACCCCCAACCATTCCGGAAAGAACATCGCCGCCGTCATAGACTACGACAAATGCGTAGGTTGCGGACAGTGCGTTGCGCTCTGCCAGTTCGAGTCCGCCGTACTGAAGGACTGGGACACCTCCGAGACCCTGAACGGAAAGATCGCCGAATACACAAAGGCCATCGTTGACACCAAACCTTGTTTCTACATCAACTTCATAGTCAACGTATCCCCTGAATGCGACTGCTGGAACCACAATGACGCCGCCATCGTACCCGATCTCGGCATAGCGGCCTCATTCGATCCCGTGGCACTCGACCAGGCCTGCGCCGACATGGTAATGGCCGCCCCTGCCCTGCCCGGCAGCAAGCTCGACAAGTCCCATCATCACGAAACTCTATGCGGTGAGGACAAGTTCCACATCCTCCACCCGGACACAAACTGGCAGGCCGGTCTCGAACATGCCGAAAAATTAGGCATAGGCACCCGCCGCTACGAACTCGTCACCATCTGACCCGCAGTAAATGGCAGAGATCAGAAAGAACTCGGCGAAGGCATGGATCATGGCCGCAAGACCCATGACCCTTGCCGGAGCTGCGGCTCCGGTGACAATGGGAGGAGGCTGCGCATGGGCCTGGATGACGGAACACATGGAGACGGCAGTGGCCGGAATCAACTGGCCCGTCCTCGCACTGTGCATGCTTTTCGCCTGGATAATGCAGGTCGACGCCAATTTCATAAACGACTATTTCGACTTCAGGAAAGGACGTGACACAGAAAAAAGGCTGGGCCCGAAAAGAGCCTGCGCCCAAGGCTGGATCACTCCGTCGGCCATGAAGACCGGCATCATGATAACGACAGTACTCGCCTGCATCTCCGGTGCCCCGCTGATAATCGCCGGAGGCTGGTGGATGCTTGCTGTCGGTGCTGTATGCATTCTGTTCTGCTTCCTCTACACAACAGTGTTCTCCAGAATCGGACTCGGGGACTTGCTGGTACTGGTCTTCTTCGGCATTGTCCCTGTCGGTTTCACCTTCTACCTGCAGACCGGAACCTGGACTTTCGGGACAACCCTTGCAGGCATGGCATGCGGTATGGCCGTGGACTGCCTGCTGATGGTCAACAACTACAGAGACAGGGCCGAAGATGCCGTCCAGGGCAAAAAGACCATTGTGGTAAGACTCGGAGGAGAATGGGCCGTCATCCTATATTATGCCCTCGGACTGGCGGCGACCTTGCTCGCAGGAGCTTCCATAGCCGTTTCCGGCCCGGCATGGCATGCCTCCCCCCTGCTGCTCTATGCGATACTGCATCTGACAACCTCCCGACATATCAGCCGCACGGACGGAGAAGCCCTGAATCCATTCTTAGGAAGGACTTCCCGTAACTTTTTCATACTTTCCATATTGTATGCGGCCGGGTGCATGATGTAACACACATTTTTACAGGACAAGGTACATTTTTTGCAGGAGTGGGGCAAATTAGCATATCTTTGTACAATTATGCAGATTAACATCCCTACTGAAAACATCTCCAAGGCTTACCGCAGGGTAGCCGGGAACGTAAAGAAAATAAGAAAATGGCCCAAATGGGCATGGTACGTAATATTGGGCGCAATCGTGGTATCCGTCACCGTCCTGATAATCCTGACGTGGCCAGAACCGCCTGCACCGGACTATCCCGTGGTGGAAGTCCAGCCGGTAGTCATTGACGATGTGGAAATCTACGGCGAATACGCCGGCAAGATCAGCGCACAGCAGTTCGTGGAAATACGGGCCAGAGTCGAGGGATATCTGGAGGAGATGCTTTTCGAGGAAGGAAGCTATATAAAGAAAGGCCAGGTGCTGTTCGTCATTGACCCGAAAGTATACAAGGCCAGCGTAGAGAAGGCGAAGGCACAGCTGAACAAGGACAAGGCCCTTGAACTCAAGGCCGAGAGGGACCTGGAACGTATACGGCCGCTATTTGAACAGAATGCGGCCAGCCGTCTTGACCTCGACAACGCGATAGCCTCGTACGAAAGCGCAAAGGCCGAAGTGGCCATGAGTCAGGCCGACCTCACCCAGGCCGAGATTGCATTGGGCTACACGACTGTACGTTCCCCTATTTCAGGTTTCATCAGCGAAAGGAATGTGGATCTCGGTACCCTCGTAGGTCCAGGAGGCCGTTCTCTTCTGGCCACAATGGTGAAAAGCGACACCGTGCAGGTGGACTTCAGTATGACCAGTCTCGACTACCTCAAGAGCAAGGAGCGTAACGTAAACCTCGGACAGCAGGATACAGCGAGAAACTGGAACCCGTACGTGACCATCACCTTGGCTGACAACTCAGAGTACCCCCTGAAGGGATTCGTGGACTTCGCAGACCCGCAGGTGGACCCCAATACAGGTACATTCTCCGTCAGGGCTGAAATGCCCAACCCCGACCGCACCCTGCTGCCAGGCCAGATCACGAAGGTAAGACTGCTGCTTGACGTAAGGGAAGATGCGATTGTGGTTCCTACGAAGGCCCTCGTCATAGAGAAAGGCGGCGCCTACGTATTCGCCTGCCGCAGGGACAGCGTAGTTGAGAAAAGATTCATCGAACTGGGTCCGGAAATCGGCAACAACGTGGTCGTGGAACGCGGACTCGGCCCCGACGAGATGATTATCGTCGAAGGATTCCACAAGCTCAGCCACGGCCTGAAGGTGTCTCCCATAATAGTAGATCCCGAACGGATATCCGGCGGACAGGACCATGAAGGCCGTTTCTCGTTCAGCAATGACAGTACAAGTAATACAGCAGTAGAGGATGAAAAGTGATTTCTTCATAGACCGGCCGATATTCTCCACTGTCATATCCATCGTCATCGTGCTGGTGGGTCTCATAGGCCTGTTCCTGCTTCCTGTTGACCAGTATCCCGATATAGTTCCGCCGGTAGTACAGGTTTCGGCTTCATATCCAGGCGCTGACGCGGAGACCGTTTCGCAGGCAGTAGCCACGCCCATCGAGCAGGAGCTCAACGGAACTCCCGGAATGCTCTACATGGACTCCAGAAGCACCAACTCAGGATCATTCACCGTTACAATAACATTCGACATCAACACCGACCCCGATCTGGCGGCCGTAGAGATACAGAACAGGGTAAAGCAGGCCGAGTCACGTCTTCCTGCGGAAGTGATACAGAACGGTATCTCCGTCGACAAGCAGGCATCAAACAAGCTCATGACCGTAACCCTGCTTTCCAGCGACCCCAAGTTCGATGAGGTGTACCTCAGCAACTACGCCACTCTCAACGTATTGGATATGCTGCGCCGTATACCGGGCGTAGGACGTGTGTCAAACGTGGGAAGCCGCTACTACGGTATGCAGATATGGGTACAGCCAGAAAGGCTGGCGAGTCTTGGACTTACGGTCCAGGACATCCAGAATGCCATCAAGGAACAGAACCGTGAGTCAGCTGCCGGAGTTCTCGGCCAGCAGCCTATGAACGGAGTAGACGTGACTGTGCCTATCGTGGCTCAGGGAAGGCTTTCTACTGTAAGCGAATTCGAGGACATCGTACTCAGAGCCAATCCTGACGGTTCCATCATCCGTCTCAGGGACGTCGCAAGAGTGTCCCTCGAAGCCCAGTCATACAATACGGAGAGCGGCATCAACGGCGGAAACGCGGCTGTCATGGACATAAGAATGCTGCCCGGCATGAACGCAATGGAAGTGTCGGAGGCCGTCAAGAGCGCAATGGAAGAAATCAGCCGCAACTTCCCGGAAGGCATATCCTATGAGATTCCATTCGACATGACAGAATACATCTCCCAGTCCATTCACGAGGTGTACAAGACACTGTTCGAGGCCCTGCTGCTTGTGATCATGGTCGTATTCCTGTCCCTGCAGAGCTGGAGGGCGACACTTATCCCGGCCATAGCTGTCCCCATTTCGCTTATCGGCACGTTCGGTGTGATGCTGATCTTCGGGTTCTCGCTCAATACCCTGACGCTGCTCGGTCTTGTTCTCGCCATCGGAACCGTGGTGGATGACGCCATTGTGGTGGTCGAGAACGTGGACCGCATCATGAACGAGGAGAAACTGTCTCCGTATGAAGCCACCAAGAAAGCCATGAACGGACTTGGCAGTGCGCTTATCGCCATGTCCCTGGTACTCTGCGCCGTATTCATCCCTGTCAGTTTCCTGTCCGGAATCACCGGCTCCCTATACCGTCAGTTTACAATAACCATCGCCGTCTCTGTCATCATCTCCACCATCGTGGCCCTTACCATGAGCCCGGTGATGTGCGCCCAGTTCCTCAAGCCGAAGCAGGAAGGAGACGAGGAACGCAAGAATTTCGTATTCCGTGCAATCAACCGCTGGTTAGCCAAAGGAGAAACTGTATACGCACGTATAATACGGAAATTCCTCGCCAACTCAAAACGCTCGTTTGCGGCATTCGGCATCGCCCTCGTAAGCATCTGGGCCATGGCACAGATAGTACCGTCCAGCTTCCTTCCACAGGAGGACCAGGGATATTTCACCATAGAGCTCGAACTGCCTGAAGGAGCGACACTCGAAAGGACAAGGGAAGTGACTGAAAGGGCAATGGCATGGCTTCTCGATCAGCCGGACGTGAGATATGTGCTCAATGTGACAGGATCAAGCCCCAGACTCGGTACCAACCAGTCCCGAAGCCAGCTTACCGTCATCATGAAACCCTGGGAGGAGAGAGAGGATCCGGATCTCCCTGCATTCATGGAGAAAGTGTCAGAAGAAATGAGCAGGTATCCTGAGAGCAAGGTATACCTTACCTCGCCACCTGTCATCCCCGGCCTCGGTTCATCAGGCGGTTTCGAGATGTCGCTTGAAGCCCGTGGAGACATGACGTACGAGGAACTGCAGAGAGCGTCGGACACACTGGTCTATTACGCCTCGCAACGCAAGGAACTTTCCCGCGTCAGCAGCTCAATGCAAGGCGACATACCCAAGCTGTACTATGACGTGGACAGGGACAGGGCAAAGCTGCTCGGAGTGTCCGTATCCGACCTGTTCACTACCATGAAAGCATTCACCGGCTCGGTATACGTAAACGATTTCAACCTATTCAACCGTGTATACAGAGTGTACATACAGGCAGAGGAACCGTACCGCCAGTGGAGGGACAACCTCAACATGTACTTCGTCCGCGGCAATGGAGGTGCCATGATTCCGGTGACATCAATCGGAACCACCGAATACACTACGGGTCCCGGAACCATCAAGCGGTTCAACATGTACTATGCCGCAAACATCACCGGAGAGGCCGCCCACGGATACAGTTCCGGACAGGCCATGGACATCATGGAGGAGATAGTCCGGGAAAAACTTCCGGAAAACGTAGGCATCGAGTGGAGCGGACTGTCGTATCAGGAGAAACAGCAGAGCGGTCAGACGGGACTCGTGCTGGCTCTCGCCTTCCTCTTCGTATTTCTTTTCCTGGCCGCACAGTATGAAAGCTGGTCAGTGCCTATCGCCGTCATCCTGTCCCTACCTATTGCCTGCGTAGGCGCATTCCTGGCCATACTGGTGTTCGGCATGGAGAACAACGTCTACTTCCAGATAGGTCTCGTCATGCTGATAGGTCTGGCTGCGAAAAACGCCATCCTGATTGTAGAATTCGCAAAGGACGAGGTAGCAAAGGGCAAGGATATCGTGGAGGCAGCAATACAGGCTTCGGAGCTGCGTTTCCGACCTATTGTGATGACCTCCCTTACATTCATCCTCGGTATGCTGCCCCTCGTACTGGCTTCAGGCCCCGGATCAGCAAGCCGTCAGGGCATTGGCGTCGGAGTATTCTTCGGAATGATTGCCGCCATCACCGTCGGCATTGTATTCGTACCATTTTTCTTTGTATGGATCTACCGGCTTAAAGAGCGTTTATCCAAGAAAAAGAGACTTAAAGCATGAGACATACTGTTAGATACATGTCTGTCGCGGCATTAATGACCGCAGCAGCAATACTGATACAGGGATGCGGCATGGCCGTCCGCAAATGCGTCGATCCACAACTGGACATCCCCGATACAATAATCCCCGGAGGTACTGCGGACTCACTCTGCATAGCCGACCTGGAATGGTCCGAGATATTCGCCGATCCGCTGCTGAAAGACCTGATAGAAAAGACTCTCGAGAACAACAGAGACATGCTTGCAGCCACATCCAGAGTAAAGGAGCTCGAGAGGATGCACCGCGTAGTCAGGGCAGACCAGTTCCCGTCCTTCAATGCCAGAGGCTATCTGGACCAGGAGAACTATCAGTACACAGATGCGGCCCCCGTCAAGGACAATGAGTTCGGTCTGAAGGCCGCCATCTCCTGGGAAGTGGACCTGTTCGGCAGCCTCAGATGGGCCAACAGGGCAGCCATGGCCGAATATCTCTCCTCAGTAGAGTCCCAGAGAGCCATGCAGATGACCCTCATAGCTGCTGTGGCCACAGCCTATTTCGAGCTTACCGCCCTCGACAACGAGCTGGACATCGTGCTGAGAACACTCGATACCCGCCGGGAAAATGTCCGTCAGGCAAAGCTCCGCTTCGACGGAGGTCTCACGACCGAAATACCTTACCAGCAGGCGCAGGTGGAGTATGCGAGCACCGCATCCATGATTCCTGACCTTCAGAGAGACATTGAGCTAAAGGAGCATGAGATATCCCTGCTTGCAGGCGAATTCCCTACGAGTATCGAAAGATCCCTGATAAACACCCACGACCAGTTCCCCAACCTTATGCACGTAGGGGTAGCATCCGACCTGCTCAAACGCAGACCTGACCTCATGGCCGCCGAACAGGACATGAAAGCCGCAATGGCAGAAGTCGGTGTCGCATGGGCCGACCGTTTCCCAAAACTGTCCATCTCACTCACGGCAGGAGTGGAGAACAATACTTTCGTAAACTATTTCACAGGTCCTTACTGGTATCCCATAGCATCACTGACATCTCCGCTGTTCGCCTTCGGCAAGAACAAGGCACGCTATCAGGCTGCCATAGAAGCATACAATCAGGTCAGATACCAGTATGAACAGAAAGTTCTGGAAGTATTCAAGGAAGTCAATGACGCAGTAACCTCCTACACATCGGCCCGCGAAAAAGTGACTTTGATGAACAATCTCAAGGAAGCATCCCGAAAATATGTCGAACTGGCCCTGTTCCAATACCAGAACGGCTATATCAACTACATAGACGTGCTGGACGCACAGCGAAGCTACTTCAACGCCGAAATAGACTACAGCAACGCCGTAAGAGATGAGTTTCTGGCCATCATAAACCTGTACAAGGCCCTCGGCGGCGGCTGGAGCACACCCGAAGAAGAAGACACGTCAGGCAACAGCAAGAAATCCGGGAAATAATCCACCGGCAGCGATTGCGGTAAGCCGGAACCGACGCCGCAGTGCGACAGGGACAGCGTTTCAATCAGTCGTGCATGATCCACCACTGCCTCAGGTGGCTGTATCCCATGCGCCCATGCATACGGACTCATGCACAGCCACAGTTACTATGTCCAGCACATCATCCAAGCGTATTCCATTCATTATCAAGTAAATAGATTTTAACAGCTTGCTGGACCCCCAGCATTTCGCCCCAAAACAGCCATTTTACCCCAAGTCCAGCAGGTATCGTTTTTCAAAAAAATTGACTATCAAGCACTTCTATAAGCAACTCCTGCTGGACATCACCTCAGTATCTTCACCAGCGGTCCGATGACTCACTTCCTGAAAAACAGTTCTCAATGACTGCAGCACTCTTCCAGAAAGTAACGCTGCGAATCGCCCTTTATGCACGCAATACTCTCCACAAGCACTAAATCCGAACTGCAAAACTAATTCCAATCATCTTCAATGTCACCGCCGATATCAATCCCTATCTGATCTGGGTTTGAATTGATTGTCAGCGACAGAGTATGCTGCATCCCGGGTTTGAACTGGAAAGTGTCTTCCAGAAGATAGGACACTCCGCCGGTAATGATCTCTACAAACGGACGGCGGGTCTCAAGTTTCTGCGGAACGATGATGGCCTCGTAAGTGTCGTTATCAACTTTACGCGCACGTATGGTTGCCATCTCTCCGAACATATTCTTTGTCACAGAGCCTGTAGTAAAGTCGATGGTGGCTGTCGGCACTGTACTGTGAATATACACCTCAGCGTCCTCCGGGAATTCCCCCTCATAGGAAGGTCCCTTGACCAGCTGAATCACCATCTTGCTCATACAGTGGCGGAACTGGAGCGGGACAGTCTCTGTGGACTGGTCCACGCCAGTGACTTTACACCACAGAAAGTCCGATGCCTCATAACCGCTGAGCTGACCGTCACTCTCAGGGGTGGACTGATCCAGCATTACCGAGAACGGATTGCTGTCAATGGACTCCGGGGTCATGTAGGGATAGTAACCGTACACATCCATCAGACCCTCGCCCCAGAATATCCTACGGGTGGGGGTTCCACAAAGTACCGTCGGATATGACGGAAACATTATTGGCCCAGTTCCGGATTTTCACTATTTTTGTGCATAAATTCTGACAGACATGGTACAATTCAAAGACAAGACCCTGCTCATAACCGGCGGCGGCACTGGAATAGGCGAGGCCATCGCCTGCCAGTTCGCACAAAGAGGGACAAATGTAATACTCACCGGACTCGGGGAAGAGCAACTGACGAAGGTGGAGGAACGCTGCCGCCAGTACGGTGTGAAAGCCTGGCACCGGGAGGTAAACCTCGAGGATCCGGTCTCAATCGACGCAATGGTCGAATATGTCGGCAGCCTCGGTGTCAAACCGGACTTCTTTGTCCTCAACGCCGGCATCTCCCAGAGGGCCCTTACCCTCGACTGCGACATCTCTTTGGACCGCAAGCTGATGGAAATAAACTATTTCGGCGGCATATACATCATCAAGAAATTCAAGGAGCACCTGAAAACCGCTTCCGAAATACACATAGCCGTCACCACTTCCATCTCCGGTCTCTTCGGCTTCCCGCTCCGCTCGGCCTACTGTGCCTCGAAACACGCCCTGTTCGGCTTCTATGAGTCTCTTGAACTGGAGTACCCCAACATAAAGGTCACCTTCCTCATCCCCGGCCGCATCCGCACCGAGATATCCAAGAGTGCCCTGCTCGCCTCAGGAGAGAAGTTCGCCAAGATGGACCCCGGCCAGGCAAACGGCATGGACGTGACCAAATGCGCCAAAGTGGCCATCAAGGCCATAGCCAAGGAAAAACACAAGAAACTCATCGGCGGCAAGGAACTGCTGATGGCGTACTTCTACAAATACACCCCCTGGCTCTTCTACATCCTGGCCAGGAAAGTATCGGCACATTGACCATTCAAGAATACAATCAAGAGCAATATGGATAAAATCATCTGTGGCATACAGCAGGTAGGCATCGGCGTAAGGAATGTCGCCGAGTCGTGGAAATGGTACAAGGACAATTTCGGCTTCGACACCAAGATATTCGGAGCCGAGGGCGTGGCCGAAAGGATGCTGCCCTACACCGGAGGAAAGCCCCAGCCCCGGTACGCCATTTTGGTATACAACCTACGCGGAGGCGCCGGCTTCGAGGTCTGGGAACCCCGTGGCAGAGAATTGAACTATGTCAGCTTCGAGCCGGCTCTCGGAGACCTCGGCATCTACGCCTGCAAGATCAAGTCCCGCGACGTGCAGGCCGCATACAGGCAACTGAGCAAGGCGCAAGGCGCAAGCATCCTCACTCCAGTGACCAAAAGCCCGGCAGGCAAGGAGCATTTTTTCCTCTACGACCCCTGGAACAACCTGTTCGAAGTCGAGCACGACACCTACGTCTTCATCGACGAGGACAAGAACCTCGGTGGCGGCAACGGTGCCACAGTCGGAGTCTCCGACATGGACCGCTCCATAAAATTCTACTCCACCCTGATGGACTACGACAAGGTCGAATACGATGTGACCGGAGTCCAGACTGACTTAAAGGGAGTTCCCGGCAGCCAATACCCACTGCGCCGCGTCCTGCTCTCCCGCAGCAAGCCTATCGAAGGGCCTTTGAGCGAGGTTATGGGGACATCCCATATCGAGCTGGTACAGCGCATACCCGAAGGATTCGACGTGCCTGCTCCGAGAAAGATCTACGAAGGCCGCTACTGGGGCGACCCCGGCTTCATACACCTGTGCTTCGACATCCGCAACATGGAGGCCATACGCGAGTGCGCCGAGGGACTCGGACACAGTTTCGTATGCGACGGAGGCCGCGACTTCAAGATGGGCGAGGCTGACGGACATTTCACCTACGTGGAAGACCCCGACGGCACCCTCATCGAGTTCGTGGAGACCTTCAAGGTGCCCATCCTGAAAAAATGGGGCATCTATCTCCACCTCGAGAAGCGCGACCCGCACAGACAGCTTCCCCGCTACATGACCCGGGCCCTGCGCTTCCTGCGTTCAAAATAAATCTGGAATGGAAGATAACAATAAGATACTTATATATACGGATAGCGACGGTCGTACAAAAATTGACGTAAAGCTTGAGGAGGATACATTGTGGCTTACACAAGCTCAGATGTGTGAGTTGTATCAGACCAGTAAATCCAATATAAGTGAACATATTAAGCATATATTTGAGGAAGGGGAACTGCAAGAGGACTCAGTTGTTCGGAAATTCCGAACAACTGCATCTGACGGTAAGTCATATATGACAACCTTTTACAATCTGGACATGATAATTGCCCTCGGCTATCGTATCCGTTCCCTCATAGCAACCCGTTTCCGCCAATGGGCGACAAAGCGTCTGAAAGAATATATGATTAAAGGTTTCACACTTGATGATGAACGCTTGAAACAATTAGGTGGCGGAGGCTATTGGAAAGAGCTTCTGGAACGTATCCGGGATATTCGCGCCACCGAAAAAGTGTTTTATCGTCAGGTGCTTGAGATATATGCCACAAGTATAGATTACGATCCGCGAGCGTCTGTTTCGCAAGAGTTCTTCAAAAAAGTACAGAATAAGATACATTATGCAATACATGGTCACACTGCTGCAGAGTTAATCGTAGAACGTGCTGATGCCGAAAAGGATTTTATGGGATTATTTACCTTCAAAGGCAATCAACCTACTTTGGTTGAAGCCCGTACAGCTAAAAACTACCTGAATGAAAAAGAACTTCGCTCCATGGGACAATTAGTTTCAGGTTATCTGGATTTCGCGGAACGACAGGCTGAACGGGAACAAGTGATGACCATGAACGACTGGGCGAATTATCTGGACAGAATTCTTACCATGTCAGGAGAACAACTTTTGCCGGATAGTGGCAAAGTATCACATTCAGAAGCGATGGAACATGCCACAAACGAATATCGGAAATACAAGCAGCGCACACTCAGCGATGTGGAAAAAGACTATCTGGACGCTATTAAACGCATTCAGGATATAGGGAAATGAAGATTGAAAATAAATTAAACAAACATTTTCTTGCATTGTTCCCGACATATGCATATATTTGCGGGCCTTTTCTCGAGAAGATAAGGAGGTTTTAATTATTAATCGTTTAATAACCTGTTAAGTAATGGCAGTTAAAATTCGTTTATCACGCCACGGAAAGAAGAATCATGCATTCTTCCACATCGTAGTGGCTGACATCCGCGCTCCCCGTGACGGACGCTACATCGAGCAGCTCGGAACCTACAATCCCAACACCAATCCCGCATCCATCAAGATCAATGCAGAACGGGCTCTTTACTGGCTCGGTGTAGGTGCACAGCCTACCGACACCTGCCGCCGCATACTCTCCTACGAGGGTATTCTGCTGAGGAAACACCTCAACGGAGGAGTGGCCAAAGGTGCTATAAGCCAGGAAGTGGCAGACCAGAGATGGAATGCATGGAAAGCCGAGAGAGACGCCAAGATCGAGTCCAAGAAGCAGAATCTCAAGAAGACTGACAATGAGACCCGCCGCGAACTCTTCAACGCCGAGGCAAAGGTAAACCAGGAAAGAGCTGAGGCAATCAGCAAGCGCAAAGCCGAAGAGGCTGCCGCAAAGGCAGAGGCAGAGGCCAAGGCAAAAGCTGAGGCAGAAGCCGCAGAGGCTGCTGCAAACGCTGAAAACGCAGCTGAGGAGACCGAAGCCAAAGCTGAGTAGCGGAACGATGTTTCCGGCTGAAGATACATTGATTCAGGCAGCCAGGATAGTCAAGTCCTACGGCACTGACGGAGATGTACTCATATCCTTTCCTGAGGAGATGCTGGAAATATTACAGAAAGATGAACCGGTATGGCTGTTCTATGACAACCTGCCGGTTCCTTTTTTCATACATGACATACGTCTCAAAGGCAGACGCAAGGCTGTCGTCCATATAGAAGACATTGACTCCGCAGAAGACGCCGAAGAGGCCGCTGGCAAGGAGATATACATTGACCCGTCCCTATACCCTGAACTGAGTCTCCTGCACGAAGGACATCTGCTGCCCGGAGAGAGTGACGGAGGACTCACTACAGGCGATCTGGCCGGTTTCACCCTGCTTACCCATGACGGACACAAAGCCGGAATCATTTCCGATGTATTTGACTTCTCCGGCAACATATGCCTCGAATTGTCAGAGACCAATACACTTGTGCCATTCCACGATGACCTCGTAGTAGAAATCGACCCTGCCGGTCACACTATCACACTTCGTGTGGACAACGGACTGCTGTAACACACCAGACAACTGTCAAATTACGGGCGCAACAGGACTTATCGGCTTACAACCACATACAGGGAAGCACCTGCTATCACTCGAAACGGCGGATGATACCACAGGCTATAGCGACCTTCTCATCCAGAAGTTTTCTTGAGACAGCCTCGCAGATGAAACGAAGATAAGGCTCCGTGTTGGAGGGACGGATATTGAACCACCAGTCAGAAAACTCCACCCGGTAACCGTCGAAGTCCATCACGGCAGAAGGTGTCTCCTCAGCAGTGAAATATCCGCGCACGGCATCCATAGCCGCCTGTTTGTCAGCCACACGAAAATTGATCTCCCCCGAACTGCAGTATCCGGATATTCCGGAAACAAGCTGCGACAGGGTCCGGCCCCGGCGCTTGAACTCCGCTATGATATCCAGCACTATAAGGGATGCCATGATGCCGCTGTCGGAATAGAAGAAATCCTTGAAATAGTAATGGCCTGCCAGTTCTCCCCCGAAAAGTCCGTCTATCTCGCGCAGTTTAGGGGCCGCATAAGCCCGTCCTACCCTCCAGGTGTGCATTTCCACACCCATCGGAGCCAGGTACTCGCCTACTGCCTTGGAACTCCGTATATCCTGCAAGGCTCTCGCGCCATTGATCTGTCCGGCCTCCTTCATGGCCAGACGCATCCTCGCAGCAGGACTGGTTCCGACACCTTCCACGAAAAAATGTCCCATCAGGGCTATCACCAAATCAGGAGAGATGAACTTCCCTTTTTCGTCCACGAACATCACTCTGTCCGCATCCCCGTCGTAGATGACACCTACGTCGCAGCCACCGGCAACGACATGCTCTCTCAGCATGGCCGTATTCTCCGGGACCAGCGGGTTAGGCTCGTGACATGGGAAATTTCCGTCCAACGTGTCGCATATATACTCTACCGATGATGGAAGAAGCCGCTTTACGAACAGTGAGGACATGCCGTTGGAAAGATCCGCACAGATACGCAGACCAGAAAGGTCTCCTGAATACTGCCTCTGGAAAGCCACATACTCGTCCCGGAGATCCAGCGCATGGACCCTGCCCCTTGAGGCAGCGTCTACCGGCACACACGGACGGCCCTCACGGATCCACGCTTCTATCGTTCCCAGCCCGGTGTCGTAACCGACCGGCAGTGCATTCTCTCCCGACACCTTGAGTCCGTTGTCGTCTTTCGGATTATGTGACGCCGTAATCTGCACCGAGGCCCTGAATCCCTTTGCCGCCGTGGCATAATAAACATACGGTGTCGTGGCCAGTCCCAAATCGTAGACATCGGCTCCGGCATCCGTCAGTCCCTGAAGCAACGCCTCGTGAATCTCCGGTGAAGACAGACGCATGTCCCTTCCCACCGCGACCTTGCGGCAGCCCAGAAGTTCCGGCAGGAAAAATCCCGTCCTGTACACAGTGTCCCGGTCGAAATCCACTCCGTACCGTCCCCTGATATCGTATGCATGAAAAGCTCCCATGACGCAGTCCCCCGTTCGCTATTTCTCCAGTTTGGTCCTGTATGAAGTGCGGGCCTTGCCCCTTGCGATGTTGTGCAGTCTTGCAGATATCATCTTGCGCCGTATCGGAGCTACCCTGTCAGTGAACAGATGCCCGTCCAGATGATCCATCTCATGCTGCACCATACGGCAGGCGAAACCGTCCAGTTCCTCCTCCACTTCATTTAGTCCGGCATCATGGTAGCGCACCCTGATCTTTTTCGGACGCACCACATTGCAATGGACATCAGGCACACTCAGGCATCCTTCGCTGTAATCTGCGGTTTCTTCGCTCTCCTCCAGCACCCGGGGATTGATCATCGCCCTCCTGAATCCTTTGAGTTCGGGATATACGTCAGCCACGTCACTGCCGTCCACAACAAGAATCCTGCGGCTATCCCCGACCTGAGGTGCAGCCAGACCGACCCCGTCCGCATTGTACATGGTCTCGAACATGTCCGCTATGTATTTTGAAAGTTCTTCCTTATCGATGTTCTCGATATCAACGTCCTGCGCGACTTCCCTGAGCACGCCGGAACCGTAAATGTAAATAGGCAATATCATGATATACTGTGTTTATCTATTCCTGTCCGGCCGGTCCAGATACGTCTGCAGGATGATAGCCGCACTTATCTTGTCCACCACGGCCTTGTCCCTGCGGTCCATCTTCCTCATGCCGCCGTCTATCATCGCCCTGTGCGCCAGTACGGACGTGAAGCGCTCATCCTCACATACCACCGGAATGTCCGGAAAATTTTTCTTGAGCCTCTTTATAAACTCATCCACAAACCGTGCCGCTTCCGAGGGAGTATTGTCCAGATTCATCGGATAACCCACCACAAAGAGTGACACAGGTTCCTTGCCGGCAGCATATTGTTTGAGATATTCGATTATCTTTGCAGGCGGAACTGTTTCGAGCGGAGACGCGAACATACCCAGCGGGTCCGAGACGGCAAGTCCGATCCGCTTTTTGCCATAGTCGATTCCGATGATCCGATTCATTCCGCAAATGTAGTCAAATAATGTTGTCTTGAAGAACATATGTCAGGAAAAAAAAACAATAACGGGACCACAAAACGCCCGGCGAGGAAATATCTCTTCGCAATCCTCGACAATGAGACCCACGATTTTGAGTTCGCGGTAAGAGGCACGAAGCACGCCGCAGTCTCCGCAGTCATCGGCATCGTCGCTCTCGTCTGCGTCATAACTTTCTGTATTACCGCATTCACCCCTGTCAGACGCATCATACCCGGATACCCGTCGTATACGACCCAGAGAGAGGCCGTAGAAAACGCGGCGAAAGTAGATTCCTTAGAAGCACGCATGCGGCTGATAACATTGCAGCTCACAAACATACGCCGCATAATAGCCGGAGAGACCCCAGTCCCTATAGACAGTCTTCTGGCGAGACCGTCAGCAGGAATAGAAACGGCTGCGGCCGATCTAAGCGAGCACAGCGCCGACTCCATTCTCAGAGAGCGCATAGATTCCATAGAAAAATACAACCTGTACCCGTCCAGTTCAGAGCCCCAGCTCGAAGGCATGCTGTTCTTCCCTCCAGTAAAGGGCGTGGTGACAGAGCCCTACAATCCGGGGAAAGGCCACCCGTTCATCGACATCGCGGTCCAGAACAACAGTTCCGTATGCGCCGTGCTGGACGGTACGGTTATTGCCGCATACTGGAATGACGAGACCGGATACTGCCTCCACATACAGCACAGCAATGACCTTGTCTCCATATACAAGCACAATACGAAACTGCTGAAAAAGGCTGGAGATAAAGTGAGTGCCGGAACCACAGTGTCCCTCGCAGGCAACGCAGGGGACATCAGTACGGGTCCTCACCTGCATTTTGAGCTGTGGCACAAGGGAGAACCGGTAGATCCGGCTCTATACATCAATTTTTAACACAATTAAGACTCAGCAGATGGGAAAAAGAAGAATTGCGATACTCGGCTCCACCGGTTCTATTGGAGTCCAGGCATTGTCCGTTGTGAGAGAACACAGGGAACTGTTCGACATACAGCTTCTCACAGCCAACAACAACAGCCGCCTGCTCGTACAGCAGGCCATCGAGTTCAATGCAGCCTGCGCCATCATCTCCAACAAGGACTTGTATGAGGAGGTGCATGAAGCTCTCACCCCGCATGGCATCAATGTGTTCGCCGGCATGGAATCCATAGTAGACACCATGGCCACGGCCGGAAATATCGACATGGTGCTGTGCGCCGTCACCGGTTTCTGTGGACTTGAACCGATCCTGGCAGCCCTCCGCTCCGGGAAAGCCGTCGCGATTGCCAACAAGGAGCCGATAGTGGCAGCCGGAGGAATAATCATGCAGACTGCCTTGGAGAACAATGCCACCGTACTGCCGGTGGACTCCGAGCATTCCGCCATTTTCCAGTGCCTTCAGGGAGAGCATTCCCCCATTGAGAGAATATACCTGACAGCCTCGGGAGGCCCTTTCCTCAGAACTCCCCAGTCCGAACTGGCATACGTCACCGCCGCAGAAGCAGCTGTTCATCCGAGATGGAGTATGGGAAGGAAGATATCCATAGACTCCGCCACTCTGATGAACAAGGGCTTTGAGATGATAGAGGCCGGCTGGCTGTTCGGCGTGGACTGCTATAAAATCACTGTTGTGATACACCCGCAGTCAATAATTCACAGCATGGTGTCCTTCCAGGACGGTGCTGTACTGGCACAGATGAGCTCGCCGGACATGAGGCTGCCCATCCAGTATGCCCTGACTTGGCCGGACAGAATGCCGCTCGACATACCGCGTATCGATTTCTTCAAGTTGGGAGGATTCACATTCTCGGAGCCGGACACAGGCAAGTTCCCGTGCCTGTCACTTGCCATGGAGGCCATGCGGAAAGGCGGCAACATCCCGTGCGCGATGAGTGCCGCTGACGAGGTGGCCGTAGAGGCATTCATGAACGGAGCGGTCAAGTTCACCGACATTCCTGACATCATCGCCGCATGCATGAACAGATGCGCCTTCATCAAGGACCCCGGCCTCGATGACATCATAGAAACAGACCGGATCACAAGGGAGACAGCTTCCGCAATAATCTCAGGCAGATAATGGACATACTTCTGAAAATCATACAGGTCATCCTGTCATTGTCGCTACTGGTACTGGTACACGAGTTCGGACATTACGTGACGGCGAGGATGTTCGGCATCCGGGTAGAAAAGTTCTACCTGTTCTTCCCCCCTGCGGTACTGAAGTTCAAGCCGAAGAAAAGCGACACCGAGTTCGGTATCGGATGCATCCCATTAGGCGGCTTCTGCAAGATATCCGGAATGATAGACGAATCGATGGACAGGGAGGCCATGGCAAAGCCGCCGCAGCCGTGGGAGTTCCGGTCACGTCCGGCATGGCAGAGACTCATAGTGCTCGCCGGCGGCGTGCTGATGAACGTCATCCTCGCCATCGTACTGTATATAGCCATACTGTACTCATGGGGTGAGCAGTATGTCAGGACAGAAGATGCCGTATACGGAATAGAGACCGGCAGCCTGGCCGCTGAAATCGGTTTTATGGACGGAGACATGATCATAGAATTCGACGGACATCCAGCTCCGGACAATTTCGCCAATCTGCAGATAGACATGCTGCGCGACCAGGTACGCGAGGTGACCGTTATCCGTGACGGAGACACTGTAGTTGTCCCGATAAGCCAGGAATACATGCCGGCCATGCTCAACACTCCGGGAATGTTCGGTATCCGGCTGCCCATAATGGTAGGAGCTCTGCCGGACTCTTCCATCAACGTATCGGCCGACCTGCGGCAGGGAGACAGATTCCTGGCGGCAGGTGACATTCCTGTCACATACTACAATGAACTCCAGGACGCCCTTGCCGGACATGCCGGCGGGACAGTGGACCTGAAGATGCTGCGTGACGGCGACACCATAACCGTACCGGTAAAGGTCAGCCCGTCCGGCAAAATAGGAGTCCTGCTGCAGAGAGACATCTCCGGGATAAAGGTAACAGAAAAAGAATACACTCTTCTGTCCGCCATACCTGCCGGCTTCAAGCTCACTTTCTCGACCATTGGCAACTACATCCAGGAATTGGGCCTGATATTCAAACCGGATACCGGTGCCTACAAGTCCGTCGGAAGTTTCATAACCATAGGAAGCATATTTCCTTCGGCATGGAACTGGCAGATATTCTGGAACATCACAGCTCTGCTGTCGGTAATGCTGGCAGTAATGAACCTCATACCCATACCGGCTTTGGACGGAGGGCACATACTGTTTACCATCTACGAGATGATCACCGGCAGAAAACCGTCCGAGAAGTTCATGGAAATTGCCCAGATGGCAGGCATGTTACTGCTGCTGGTAATCATGGTACTCGCATTCGGCAATGACATCATGAGATTGCTTAAATAAACTGCGGCATCCGTCACCCATGTGGAAAATTTCCGTAACTTTGTTCCTGCAACTGACATTGATTTTAGTTAAAACAGCATTAAACCAACGGATATGAAAAAAAACATACTTGGACTGACGGCCCTGGCTCTTGCCATTACCGCACTACTGGCATCCTGCGGAAACGGCACCAGACCGAAAGACCGTACAAAATACCTGCCCAGCATCACAGGAAATGCAGGCGAGGTGCTCATTGTGATAAACAAAAGCTACTGGGAAGGCAACCTTGGCTCCGTACTCAGGGAAATCCTGGCCGGAGAATACCCGTTCCTTCCGCAAAAAGAACCTGCGTTCACACTGTACAACGCAACTCCCAACGGTTTTACAGGAAGCTATCTTCTGCACAGGAACATAGTTATCATGAACGTATCCGCGGAAGTGGACACCACAGGCATACGCATAACACGCGATGCATGGGCCAAGCCCCAGACCATTGTGACCGTATCCGCCACCTCGCCGGAAGAGGCTTCGGAGCTCATAATAAACAACAGGGAACTCATAACAGCGGCCATAGAACAGGCCGAGAGGGACCGTATAATATCCAACTCCATAAGGTACGAGGACAGGGATGTCAGGATGGCCGTTGCCAAGAACATAGGCGGCTCGCCTTATTTTCCGAGAGGATTCACGATAAAGAAAAACACACCCGAATTCATGTGGATATCACAGGAGACCACACACGTCAACCAAGGCATACTCATATTCAAGTTCCCGTACACTGACACGGCCCAGTTGTCGTACGACAGCCTGAAAGAGAAAATCCATGACCTGTGGCAGGCCAACGTCCCCGGCATGCGCGACAACAGCTATATGACCTTCAACAAAGTCATTGATCCCGGCATGAGAACCATCTCGTATAAAAACAGAAGCATAATTGAAATGCGCGGACTGTGGGAGGTCGAAAACGACTACATGGGAGGACCGTTCGTATGTCACATATTTCCAGACTTTAACAGAGAGAACATAATCATACTGAATGCTTTCGTATATGCTCCCAAATACGACAAGCGGAAATATCTGAGACAAGTGGAATCGATTATTTATTCATTTAACTGGCAAGAAAATTTGGAAGACAAAAAATAATTTATACCTTTGCACTCCCAAATCAAAAGTATTTGGGAGACACGGTGGATTCGTCTAACGGTTAGGACACAAGATTCTCAATCTTGCAATAGGGGTTCGATTCCCCTATCCACTACAAAGTAGATGCTGGAACAGATGAGGGTGGATTCGTCTAACGGTTAGGACTCAAGATTTTCATTCTTGCAATAGGGGTTCGATTCCCCTATCCACTACAAAATAAAAAAGATCAAAAATGGCAAATCACGCATCAGCAGACAAGCGTAACCGACAGAACGAGTCACGCAGATTGCATAACAGGTATTATGCAAGGACAACACGCAATGCCATCAGGGCATTAAGAAACACTACGGACAAAGAAGCGGCAACCGCTCTTCTTCCAAAAGTATCCTCAATGATTGACAGGTTAGCCAAGATCAATGTGATCCACAAGAACAAGGCTGCCAACCTCAAAAGCGGAATTGCATTATATGTAAATAAATTATAAGTTTTTACACTTAAGGTAAGCGATTTTGAAAAAACTTCCCGAAATTTGACGGGAAGTTTTTTTTATATATGGGTATCAACAATTGGAAAATTGACGACAGGCCGAGAGAGAAGATGAGTGTGTCGGGAGCGGCCTCACTCAGCGATTCCGAATTGCTGGCAATAATAATAAACTCCGGCACAAAGCACAGAAGCGCAGTGGATGTCTCGAGAGAACTGCTGGCGACAGCCGGAAATTCACTCAGCGCGCTGGCCACGATGCCGGCGGAGCAGATGCAGGCAGTACCAGGCATCGGCAAGGCAAAAGCCGCTACACTTGCCGCACTGTTCGAACTGTCCGCAAGGATACTCAGCAAAAGTCCCGAGCCGGGGATGCAGGTTACGGCATCCCAATCAGTGTTCCGGATATTCTTTCCCATAATGCACAGTCTCAGGCACGAAGAATGCTGGGTGCTGTTTCTCAACAGGGCTAACCGCATCATGGGCAAGGAACGTGTCAGCATAGGCGGCGTAAGCTCCACAGTGATGGACCCGAAGGTGATCATCAAGAAAGCCGTGGACCGGCTTGCCAGCTCCATCATACTTGTACACAACCACCCTTCAGGCAATCCGGCGCCGAGCTCCATGGACCGCAGACAGACCAGAATGCTGAAAGACGCAGCCGGACTGCTGGACATAGCCCTGCTGGACCACGTGATAATAGCCGGTGACAAGTATTACAGTTTCAATGACGAAGGTCTCTGAAAATATCCTATATTTGCCGTACATAAAATATGCATTATGACTATCATCAATCTCGGTGACGGCAACTCCGTCCTCAATCAGTACATCGCTGAGATCCGCGACAAGGACATCCAGAAAAACCATATGCGCTTCCGCAGGAATCTCGAACGTATCGGAGAAATCTTCGCATACGAGATAAGCAGGCATCTTCAGTACACGCAGAAAGAGGTCACTACGCCTTTGGGCATAGCCAGATGCTCCGTACCTGCCGACAGTATTGTCCTCGCCACGATACTCAGGGCCGGCATTCCTCTGCACAACGGCATGCTGAACATATTCGACAACGCCCAGAACGCATTCATAGCCGCCTACCGCAAATACGGAAAAGACAACAAATTCACCATAAACGTGGAATACTGCACATCTCCGTCCATCGAGGGCAAGGTCCTGATTCTCTCGGACACCATGCTGGCAACAGGTGCGTCAGCAGTCCTGGCATACCGCAGAATGCTGGAGCAGGGCACTCCGGTATCCACTCACTTCGTATGCCCTATCGCAAGCTGCTACGGAGTAGAATACCTGTCCAAGAACCTTCCCCACAAGAACGTGACTCTTTGGACGGGAGCCATAGATGAGGAACTGACCAACAAATCCTATATCGTGCCAGGACTCGGCGATGCCGGCGATCTGGCATACGGTGACAAACTTTAACATATCATGGAAACAACAGACACATCTGTAAAAAGAAGATACTGGGGAAAAACAATCATCTCATTCCTGGTAGTCCTTTTCGCCATGCCGCTCGGGCACGCGCTTATGATACTGATGGAGCACTTTCTGGAACCGTCCGTAATGCATTCGGCTGCATTCGCGATGGGTGCCGTAGGACTGGCCATCGCCATTACAGGAGTTTTCGTAAAAGGCGATACCCGGCAGACTCTGTTAGGACTGGCTGGAGGACTTCTGTTCTGGACCGGATGGGTCGAGTTCCTTCTGAAATATTATGCGGACCGCTACGGTGTCATGCCTGAAATAGTCGGTGGAGAGATCGTGACACAGCCGGAATACCTCATAATGCCGGCTACATTCGGATTCTGGATGATGATAATGATCGTGTACATTTTCTGCGCCAAGACAGGATGCCTTTTCATAACATGGATCCAGAAACGGATTTTCGGAAAGAAAAAGGACACGATAGTGACCAGACCGCTAACACGGCATACCTCGATCACAACCTTCATGGAGCTGAACATGATGATGTGGGCCTGCTACCTGCTGCTCATGTTCTGCTACGACCCTGAATTCATCGGAGACCACAGTCCAGTAACACTGGCCATCGGAGCAGGCTGCCTCATCGGCTCATTCTTCATGTTCGCAAAAGAACTGAAGATCGCATCATGGGGAGCAAACATACGCATGGCCATAGCTACTGTCATAGTCTTCTGGACTCCCGTGGAGATTATGGGACGCATCAACCTCTTCAACGAGATATGGGTGGCCCCGATGGAGCACATCACTGAGATGAGCATCATACTCGCAGCTTTTATCCTGCTGGCAGCTTTCCTGATATTCAACGCAGTACGTAAAAAGAAACGCTGTTAGATCTCCTTTCTCATCCTGGCGATAGGTATGTTGAGCTGCTCACGGTACTTGGCCACAGTGCGGCGTGCCACTTTGTAGCCTTTCTGAGAAAGGACATTGACAAGCTCCTCATCAGTCAAGGGTCTTTTCTTGTCTTCCGAAGCGATACTCTCAGACAATACTTTCTTTATCTCCCTCGTGGACACCTCGTCTCCGTTCTCGGTCCTCATGCCCTCCGAAAAGAAATACTTGAGGGGATAGACTCCGAAATTGGTCTGTATGTACTTGCAGTTCACTACCCTGGATATCGTGGATATATCCAGGCCCGTCTTCTCGGCGATATTCTTGAGCACCATCGGTCTCAGCCTGGTCTCGTCCCCATCCATGAAGAAATCGTGCTGGAAGTCCAGTATGGCCTTCATCGTACTGTACAACGTATTCTGCCTCTGCTTGATCGCCTCCACAAACCACTTCGCGGAATCCAATTTCTGCTTGACAAAGGAGACTGCCTCCTTTCCCCGTTTGCCGGACGAGGCGGCCGAATTCATCAGCAGGTCCGCATACCGTTTGTTGACACGCAGCTCAGGCACGGAGAACTTGGGCATGGAGAGGATCAGTTCTCCGTCCTTGTTGTCCAGGATGAAATCCGGAACTATCTGCTGTGCCTGCTCCACATAAGAGTCATCTATCTGACCTCCCGGACGCGGATTGAGATGCACTATCTCATCCATCGCCTCCTTAAGGTCTTCCTTGCTCATGCCGGTCTTGGCCATTATCTTGTCGTAATGCTTGCGGGTAAACTCCTCGAAATAATTCTCGAGTATGTCCTCAGCCTGCCTGCGGACACGCGTCTGCTCCTTCACCCTGAGCTGAAGAAGAAGACACTCACGCAGATTCCTCGCACCTACCCCGACCGGCTCGAACTCCTGTATGACCTTCAGTATCTGCTCCACATGCTCCGGAGTTGTCTCTATATTGAGCCTGAAGGCGATATCATCAGTCAGAGACTCGATGTCCCTCCTGAGATACCCGTCATCGTCTATACTTCCTATAATAAAAGACGCTATCTTTCTGTCATCACCGCTCAGTCCACTGTAACCAAGCTGCACTTCCAGATTCTGGTGGAAACTCTCCTTGACGGAGAATGTATTGTACTGAGGCTTCAGGTCCTTGCCCTGATTGTTGACATACAGCCTGTATGACGGTGTCTGGTCGTCCTGGTTGTAGTCGCTCAATGATACGTTCTTAGGCTCTCCCTCATCCTGGTCCTCCGACGAAACGGCCTCGTCAAGGACAGGATTCTCCTCCAACTCCTTCTTTATCCTCTGCTCAAGCTCAAGAGTCGGAAGCTCCAGCAGCTTTATAGTCTGTATCTGGAGAGGGGACAGTCCCTGCTGTAACTTCTGTTGTAATCCTTGTTTTAACATAACCGGCTTCAAAGATAACAATAAAAATTTTATATTTGTGTCGTGATATCTAAGATATGGAGCCAGACAACAACATCCTCTCTGTAGATGTAGAGAAAGTCATACGAGGTAAAAGCCCCGCTCTCGCGGACCGCCTGCCCCGTTTCGTCATCAACTGCATAAAGAGGATAATCCATCAGGACGAAATCAACAAGCTGCTGTACGACAACAGGTTCTACACAGGTGTTGACTTCGCGGCCCACATACTTCAGGACATGGGGGTCACCTATCGGGTACACTACACAGAAAGCAGACCGGACCCGCACGGAAGATACATATTCGTATCCAACCATCCCCTTGGAGGCATGGACGGCATGGTCATCATATCGTATATCGGAAGCATGTTCCCCGATGTCCGCTTCATCGTCAACGACCTTCTCATGTACATCAAGCCTCTGGCACCGATATTCGTTCCTGTAAACAAGTACGGACGTATGCGACACGAGGGTTCCATGCTGTTCCAGCAGACATTCGATTCTGACGCGCAGATACTGTATTTTCCGGCAGGCCTGTGCTCCCGTCTCATCGACGGAAAGATCGCGGACCTGGACTGGAAAAAGACATTCGTCACAAAGGCCATAGAAAGCAAGAGAGACATAGTGCCCATGTTCTTCTCAGGAGAGAACTCAAGATTCTTCTACCGCCTTGCCAATATCCGCAAGTTCCTGGGTATAAAAGCGAACATCGAGACATTCCTGCTTCCGGACGAGATGTTCAGAAAGAAAGGAGCATCGTTCGACCTGATCATAGGCGAACCTGTCCCCTATACAACCCTTACAGAAGAGCATTCCCACAAGGAATGGTGTGACATAATAAGACGTAAATGCTATGCAACCAGTAATCAAGCCCGTTGACAGGAAACTCATACAAAGGGAATTAACTGCCTCCAAATACATCAGGACAACCCGCAAGGGAGACAATGAACTGTATGAGGTGACGTATCAGGACTCACCCAACATTCTAAAGGAGATCGGCAGACTCCGGGAGATCTCGTTCCGTCTGGCAGGAGGCGGCTCCGGCAAGGACTGCGACCTGGACCAGTTCGACACAGATCCGGTGGACTACTACCGTCAGCTGATAGTATGGGACCCGCACGACAAGGAGATTCTCGGCGGATACAGATACATCCTGTGCGGAGGCATCGACCCTGAGAAAATGGCCACAAAGGAGATATTCGATTTCTCGGACTGTTTCATCCACGACTACATGCCGTTCACAATTGAACTCGGGCGCTCTTTCATCCAGCCGAGCTACCAGAGTATAAATCTGAGACATAAGGGAATATATGCTTTGGACAATCTTTGGGACGGACTCGGGGCCCTAATGCTGAAATACAGCAATTACAAGTATTTCTTCGGGAAGGTCACCATGTACACCTCCTACAACCTTAAAGCGAGGAACACTCTACTCAACTTCCTGCACAAATATTTCGGAGACCCCGACGATCTGGTCCGGCCGAAAGAGCCCATAGACTACGACAGCGGCAACCGCTACTATCAGGAACTGTTCAAGGATCTGGAATACCACGATGCATACAAGGTACTGCAGAAAGAGATCAAACAGAACGGTGAGTTCATTCCCCCGCTCATCAACTCATACATGAACCTCTCTCCGTCCATGAAAGTTTTCGGGACAGCTGTCAACCCAGGTTTCGGAAACGTGGAAGAGACCGGCATCCTCGTAAAGATGGAAGACATCTACCCAGAAAAAAAAGAAAGGCATCTCCTGCCCATGCAGGAGGCTCTGCACGCAATGGCCGCACGGTTTCGTCCGAAATGGTGGAGAAAGAACTCTTAGACAACCACGGCTACAACGTCTCCTTGACAAGGAATACCGTCGGATACTCCGGCCTTATGGCTTCGAGAAACCTCATTGCGTCCGATTTTGAACGGAATTCCCCCACCGTCACCTTGAAATACGGGTTATCATATATTCTGTACACAGGGACATCGGGATAACGGACAGCGAATGTATCTGCGATCTGCTCCGATACCATCCTTGCATTCTGACTGTTGTCAAAATATATCCTGACCCTGTAGCCTTGTGCTTTTCTGGCCTTGTTCTTTTCGACCTGTTTCGTCATGGCTTTCTCAAGCGAGTCAGACATGAATACTGAGCCGCACAGACTGTCCAGCATACTGCCGTAGGACATCCTCGGCAGCAAGGAGTCCTGCACCATGACAATGGAATCCACCGGTACCGTTACGGCTACCGTATCAGCCACGTGCGTACCGGATGCGGGAACTGTCCGCATCAAAAGAAAAATCACCGGCAACACCGATAAAGCATACCTGTTCATGACATGAATCATTTGATAAGATCAAGAAATTCCTTCAAAGGCATCCTGCGGAACCTCAATGTCTTCTTGATTCCGTTGTCCGCCTTAACCACAGCCTTGCCCTCTATCAGGAACTGGTCCTGATCCCAACTCCGGAAATCGAGACCGGAAGAGATGATGGCTATCGGATCCACTACCGATGCCCTTATCGGGATCACCACTGTAGTGTCCGAACAAGGAGCCGCCGAAGGGCATCCGTCCAGACTGAAGGCAATGAAGTCCTTCCCCTCCTTGACCAGCACTGCGTCCACTGACTCAAGGGACAGAGTATGCCGTGAAGGATTAGAGACCTTCGCGTCTATCCTTATGACAGCCGATGACGTACCCTTGAACTCAAAGCCTCCAAGCGCCAGATCATCAACCCTCACCTGCCTGTACCCGGAACATCCGGCAGCCAATACCGCCGCCATCACCACAAAGAGAATTCTTTTCATAAAAAACTGAGGTTTGTTCGGACAAAGATATAAAAAGTTATCTTTGTGCCTGCAATGGAAAATGACAAAAAGGTATTCATTGAGACATACGGCTGTCAGATGAACGTATACGACAGCGAGATAGTGCTGTCCATCCTCGAAAAGGCCGGTTACAGTCCGTGCGGAAGTATGGAAGAGGCTGGTCTCATTTTGGTAAACACCTGTGCCATAAGAGAAAACGCCGAACAAAGAATATGGGGCAGACTTGACTGTTTCCTGCAGGAGAAACGCAGGAGAGACATAAAGGTAGGCATCCTCGGATGCATGGCCGAAAGACTTAAGGACCAGCTGCTATCACATCCCGCAGTGGACATTGTGGCCGGTCCCGACTCCTACAGAGAACTGCCGGCTCTGATCAGCAGGTTGGAGACTGAAGGCCGGAAGCAGATAGATACGGCTCTGTCCCTGAACGAGACCTACGCGGAGATATGCCCCGTGCGCACGGACAAGAACGGAGTGACATCCTTCATCTCCATAATGAGAGGATGCAACAATATGTGCACGTACTGCATTGTCCCTTATGTAAGAGGACGCGAGCGCAGCAGAGAGCCCGGCACCATCGTAAAAGAGGCGAAGGAACTGTACAAGGCAGGATACAGGGAAGTCAGCCTTCTGGGACAGAATGTGGACTCCTACATGTGGAAGAATCCGGACAACCCTACCGAGTCTGTCAACTTCGCACAGCTTATCGAACTGGTGGCCCAGGCGGCACCGGATCTCAGAGTGAGGTTCTCGACTTCGCATCCAAAGGACATGAGCAACGGAGTCCTTTATTCCATGGCCATGTACCCCAATATATGTACGCACATCCACCTTCCGGTCCAGTCGGGAAGCGACAGGATGCTGGAAAAGATGAACCGCAAGTACACCGTAGCAGAATATCTGGAACGTATTTCCAAGATAAGGGAGATTGTACCTGACGCAGCTGTATCAACGGACATCATTGCAGGTTTCTGCTCCGAGACAGAAGACGACCATCAGGCCACACTCGAACTGATGCGAATGGTAAGATTCGACAGCGCTTTCATGTTCCAGTACTCAGAAAGACCGGGCACAAAGGCAGCAAGGCATTTTAAGGACGATGTTCCCCCCGAGGTAAAGACCAGAAGGCTGAATGAGATCATCGAACTGCAGAGCGCCATATCCCTCGAGCGCAACAGAGAGTGCATAGGCAATACATACAGAGTGCTTATCGAAGGTACGTCGAAAAGAGACAGCGGTTCCCTGTTCGGAAGGACTTCCGGCAACAAAGTCTGTGTCTTCCCTGCCATGGGGCACATTCCCGGACAATATGTGGACATACAGGTAGAAAGCTGCACATCCGCCACACTGCTCGGACACATAACTGAAAAGGACTGACAATACATGAACTTTAAACATACATTACTATGACAAAGATGAAAACCACCTATCTCGGCAACCTGCGTACCGAGATCGAGCACGTCCAGTCAGGCAACAAGATCATCACTGACGCGCCTCTTGACAACCACGGAAAAGGCGAATACTTCTCCCCCACCGACATATTCGCATCATCTCTCGGATCGTGCATGCTGACCATAATGGGCATCTCAGCCCAGTCCTATGGATTCAGCATCGACGGCACCACTCTTGAGATAGAGAAGACAATGGCTGCCAATCCCCGTCGCGTCGCTGAAATCAGGATCGACTTCCATTTTCCTAAAGGAGTGAAATACACTGACCAGCAGAAAAGGCTCATTGACTCGGCCGTACGCACATGCCCTGTGTCAAACAGCCTGCATCCGGACATCGTAAAGAATATCACCTATCACTTTGACGAAGAGGCATAACATAATACATAAGGGGCTGCCTCAAAACATTCATTTTGAACAGCCCCTTTCCTTTACAGGCTCCACTCGGTACCATCCCTCGTATCCTTGATAGTTACCCCCAATTCCTTGAGACGGTCCCTTATCCTGTCACTCGTGACAAAATCCTTGCGGGCCTTGGCCTCTCTGCGTACCTCCAGTACCATATCCATCAATCCCTCCACAGTCTTCTCCCCTGAAGACACCGGAATCTCGTCCACAAGACCGAGCACATCCGGGACTATCCGGTCAAATATTTCTGACAGCAGGCCGTAGTCCTTGTCGTTCACAGTCATACGTCCGTCCTTCACCTGATTTACTATCCTGACCGCATCGAATATATGTGCCAAAGCCACAGGCGTGTTGAGATCATCGCACAACGCATCCACAACTCCGTCGGAAATACGCACAACTTCCTCAGATGCATCTCCATTACCTTCATGCGGGATACCATGCAGGTCCCTGACTGCCTGAAGCACTCTCCGAAGTCCTTTCTCAGCTGCCGACAGGGCCTCATTGCTGAAATCAAGAGTACCTCTGTAGTGGGCCTGGAGAATAAAGAAACGCACGGTCATAGGCGAATGCACCTTATATATTGCGTCCAGTGTCGTGAAATTCCCGAGGGACTTGCCCATCTTCTGCCCGTTCACTGTAAGGAGATTGTTATGCATCCAATACCTTACTCCTCCCTTACCTCGGGATGCGGTGTTCTGCGCCAGCTCGCACTCATGGTGAGGAAACTGGAGGTCCATTCCACCGCCGTGGATATCGAACTCTTCCCCAAGGTATTTCTCACTCATAGCGGAGCACTCCAGATGCCATCCTGGGAATCCCTCGCTCCACGGAGACGGCCACTTCATTATATGCTGCGGAGACGCCTTTTTCCAAAGAGCGAAATCATACGGGGAATGCTTGTCACCAGTACCGTCAAGAATCCTGGTATTGGCCATCATCTCCTCAATATTCCTGCCTGAAAGTATACCGTAACGGAACTTCCTGTTATAGGCCGGCACATCGAAATACACAGAGCCGTTGCTCTCATAAGCGAAACCGGCATCCATTATCCTCTTTACAAGCCCGATCTGCTCTATGATATGCCCGGAAGCACGCGGTTCTATACTTGGCGGCAGGGTATTCAGCTTCCTCATTGCATCGTGATACGCCACCGTATATGCCTGAGCCACCTCCATAGGCTCCAAGGACTCCAGCTTGGCCTTCTTCTCTATCTTGTCGTCCCCTTCGTCAGCATCATGCTCAAGATGTCCTACATCAGTTATATTCCTCACATACCTGACCTTATATCCGAGATACCTGAAAAACCTGACCAGTACGTCGTATGTCACCGCCGGACGCGCATGCCCCAGATGCGGATCCCCGTACACAGTAGGTCCGCAGACATATAATCCGACCATGCCCGGATGTACCGGGACAAATTCCTCTTTCCTTCTCGATAGGGTATTGTATATGTACACTGTCCTTGTCATGATGCTTTTTGTTTTTACAAGGCAAATATAATGTTTTTACAGCATTTACGGTTCCTCAATGCTGACTCTGCTGGCCAAAACCTCATAAAATGCCTTTTCCTCCCCATCCGCAGTGGTGTAGCGGTTCTGACGGACACGGCCTACGACATGCACGCAAACACCTTTCCTGATAGCAGTGAAATCGGGCATTCCCCGTCCGTTCCAGGCAGTTACCGAATGCCACGTAGTCTCCTCCTTCAAAACTCCGCTCCGGTCCTTGTAAGTCTCATTGGTGGCGATGTTGAACCTGGCCACAGTATTGTCCCCGACCTTAACTACTCTGGCATCATGCCCCACGTTTCCTCTCAACTCGATTCTGTTCAATGATCTGTCCATAATACAATGCTTTACTGTTTACAGCCACAAAACAAATAAAAAACGAAGACATAATCTTCACTTTAAACAATTATAAACGGTTGAATATCGGATATTTTGACAGTTATGGCTATTATCTGCCGGACATAAGCCCTAACTTTGCGCCAGTGTTACTACGGGACAAGATTATGGAAAAGAAAAAGAGGAAATGCCCTAACTGCGGGAAAGAAGTGACAGGACGGTCCGACAAGAAGTTCTGTTCCGACGGATGCAGGACCATGTACAACAACAATCTCTACAGAAAAAGAAGAAAGGTTATGGGAAAGATTGACCACATCCTGAAAAAGAACCATAATGTCATGGACAGGCTATACAGCAGCGGAGAAAGGATGGTTACAGTATACAAATTATCCGGCATGGGGTTCAACTTCAACTACATGACCTCATTGATAGAGAATCCCGATGCCGGAAAATACCGGGCCTTCAGCTGCTATGACTATATGTATGTCATAACAGATGACGGAAAAGTCCTGATAGACAGGAATACAGCTATTCTACCGTAACTGATTTGGCCAGATTTCTGGGCTGGTCTACGTCACGTCCCTTGGCTATGGCGATATGATACGCCAGAAGCTGCAGGGGGACAGTAGAGAGAAGCGGCACGAAACACTCTTCCGTATCCGGTATCTCGAATGACCAGTCGGACATGTTCTTCACATCAGTATCGCCCTCGGTCACTATCGAGATTATCCTGCCTTTACGCGCCTTTACCTCCTGCACGTTGCTCACGATCTTGTCGTATTTGCCGCGCATGGTAGCTATGACCACTACCGGAAGTTCGTCATCTATAAGTGCGATTGGTCCGTGCTTCATCTCGGCTGCAGGATAACCCTCCGCATGTATATATGAAATCTCCTTGAGCTTGAGGGCTCCTTCCAGAGCCACCGGATAATTGTAGCCGCGCCCCAGATAGATGAAATTATGAGCATAGGTAAATACTGTGGCTATCCTGGATATCTGCTCGTCATGCTTGAGTATCTTCTCTATCTTATCAGGTATGCGCTGCAACTCCTCAATCAGTTCACGCTTACGTGTCTCGGTTATCGTACCTTTCTCTGTCGCCAAGCTGAGCGCCAGCAAGGCGAGTGTGGATACCTGAGCCGTGAAAGCCTTTGTGGAAGCCACACCTATCTCAGGACCTGCATGAGTGTAACACCCTGAATCCGTCTCTCTCGGAATGGACGAACCCACGACATTGCATATGCCGAAAAGAAAAGCTCCGCTCGACTTAGCTAGCTTGATGGCAGCCAGAGTGTCTGCAGTTTCTCCTGACTGCGAGATGGCTATCACCACATCATCACTGAATATCACCGGCTTACGATACCTGAACTCCGATGAGTATTCCACCTCCACTGGTATCCTGGCCAGCTCTTCAATCATGTATTTCCCGATTTGGGCTGCATGCCAGGACGTACCGCAGGCACAGATTATTATACGGCGTGCCTTGAGAAAGCGCTCCTTATTGTCAATTATTCCCGAGAGCTTGACTTCTCCAAGTTCCGGATTGAGACGGCCTTTCATGGACGTACGCAGAGTATTTGGCTGTTCATATATCTCCTTCAACATGAAATGAGGAAATCCGCCCTTTTCTATCTCGCTGAGATTCAGCTCAAGCTTCTTCACCACAGGAGTCACCTCCACCTGCCTCAGGTCAGTAATCCTGATGCCGCCTCCACGTTCCATGACCGCGATCTGCTCGTCATCAAGGTAGATCACACGGTCAGTGTACTCGACGATAGGAGTCGCGTCCGACCCTATGAAGAACTCGTCCTTGCCGATACCCACAACAAGAGGACTACCCTTTCTGGCCGCTATCATCTGATTAGGGTTGTCCTTGTCTATTATCACTATCGCATAGGCTCCGATGACATTCCTTAGTGCAAGGGACACGGCATCCACCAGGGAGATCTCATGAGAGTCCATCATATACTGCACAAGCTGAATGATTACTTCGGTGTCCGTATCGCTGCAGAAATGATACCCCATGTTCACAAGTTCCTTTTTCAGAGACTTGTAGTTTTCGATGATGCCGTTATGAATTATGGCCAGATGCCTATTCTCTGAATAATGGGGATGGGCATTCACGTCATTCGGTTCACCGTGAGTGGCCCAGCGCGTATGTGCGATGCCTATCGTCCCGGACGTGTCCTTGTCGGCTGTCACTCTCTCCAGATCGCTGACCTTCCCCTTTGACTTATATACGGACAGAGATCCGTTGTCGTTTATCAGTGCGATACCTGCACTGTCATATCCTCTATACTCAAGCCTGTGAAGCCCTTTAATCAAAATAGGAGCCGCCTGGCCGGGGCCCATGTATCCTACAATTCCACACATAAGAGTCTGATGTAATGTTTATTCAAGTTGTCAATCGTTCTACAAAATTATGAATTTTCCCACATGTTGGGAAAAACAGGACGGATAATTTTTAAATTTGCCGGTCTAAACAAGTATCATTTTTATGAAAATCATACTACTGGCCTGCAAGATAACAGCATCAGTCATCCTTTTCGCAGTATTCGTGCTGGCAGTATCCAGCATATCGCCGATATACAGGTTTCATGGCCCCGTACCGTTCCAGGGTGACAGCATATACAACCCGTATGCCGGTTACGACTCGACAATCGGATGGAAGAGAGCCTGCCTGCACACCCACACAAAAGTTGACAAGGGCATCAATGAATGTCCGTATTACCCGGATGTAGTATACGATGACTACATGAGTTACGGGTACGACATTCTGGGATTGTCCAACCATCAGGCACTCACACCTCACCCGGTTGACCACTCCCTGTACATAGCCGTCTACGAGCACGGATACAATCTGTTCAAGTTCCATCTCAATCCATTCGGAGTAGAGAAAGTGGAAAAGTTCGACCATATACTGCCCATACTGCTGTCCCAAAAACAGTTCATGATCGACAGACTCGCAGAGGACGGGGATTTCGTACAGTTCAATCATCCTGACAGGACACTGACCATAAACAAGAAGGTGATGGAGTCCCTCTCTGGATACCGTCTCATCGAAGGAGACTCGGGATTTGAAGAGTGGGACCACGGCAGCGGCACCTCACTGAGACATTGGGACGAGGCTCTGTCAGCCGGAAGATACGTCCACAACAATATCAATGATGACAACCACAACTCCAAAAACCATGCGGCAATAGCCCGCAGGTGCTCATGGATAAACACTCCTACACCCTACTACGATGACATCAAGGAACAGCTGCTCAAAGGGAATTTCTATACAACAAGAATACCGGACTTCGGAAATGGCGATACTGCCGTCAAACATGCCGAGAACAGACGTATTCCTAAAATCCGGGACATCGGCCTGAAAGGTGATACCGTCTTCATGACACTGACACAACCGGCCGCTGTCATCAAGGCTGTATCGCAGGACGGAAATATTGTCGACTCCGTATGCCACAGCACAGGCATGTACTATGTCATGGGCCCTGATGACCCCTACGTAAGACTGACCGCCATATACGATAACGGGACAGCACTCTATACGAACGCCTTTGCACGCTACTCCGAGGGAGATTCTCCGTACAGGGAATTCGAGCATCCTGTACGGTGGGGAATGACCATCATCTGGAACCTCATGCTGCTCATCCTGGCCACAGCCTCCATATACGGAATTACGGCCATGTTCCGCAGGAAGAAAAGCCAAAAGCTCACTTGAGAAAGACCTCCAGCGCGCCACTTCCGTAGCGGACAGGCGAAGCTGTGCAATATGTCACACCGGGATATTCCTTAAGCCGTTCAATGATCCTGCTCCGCAACACGCCCCTGCCGTTACCGTGAATGAAAACCACCGAACTGACTCCTTTTCTGAATGCCTCGGCCATACTTTTCTCAAACACATCCAGCTGCACGAACAGGACATCACTGTCAGGAATATTTCTCGCTGCAGGACAACTCTGACGGATAGAGCCGATATGCAGGTCCACCACCATAGCCGATGCGGCACGGTGAGCCTTTTTCCCGCTTCTTACAGCATTCACACGCTTGTCCGGCACGGCCTTGAACCTGGAAACCTGACTGTTTCCGTCATACAAACGCACCTCGTCGGCACAAGACTCTTTTCCGACACGAACTATCTCCTTCACTGACACCCGCATGTCAATACCATCCACATCTATGACAAGAGAAGCGTCATCCAGAACGGCGACTACCGTTCCGCTCTCACCGAAATCCAAAAATTTCACCCTGTCACCTACGCTGAAAGTCATCCTGCCGACATATTATTTGAAAATAAAGGCTATATTTGCTTAATCAAAAACCGTACCCGATGAGCGAGAATATTATCAGCATAGACACCGTAAGTAAATACAACGATCTGTTCGGTCTCGAGACACTTCATCCTCTGGTAGGCGTAGTGGATCTGTCCAAAGCCACCCGTATCCCAGACGACTTCACATGCAATTACGGCATCTACGCACTCTTCCTCAAACAGGTCAAATGCGGAGACATCCGATACGGCCGGCAAATCTATGACTATCAGGAAGGTACTGTAACCAGTTTTGCACCAGGACAGGTTGTAAGTGCATCAATGGACAAGTCTGTCAAGCCTGCGGCATTCGGCCTGCTCTTCCATCCAGACCTGATAACCGGCACCACTCTCGGAAAAGAGATTCGGAGATACACTTTCTTCTCCTACAGCTCATACGAGGCACTTCATCTCTCGGACAATGAGAAGGAGATATTCATGGACTGCCTGTCAAAAATCAACGATGAGATCCAGCGGCCGGTCGACAAACACAGCAAAAGGCTTCTCGCAAGAAACATAGAGCTTCTGCTTGACTACTGTATGCGGTTTTACGAAAGGCAGTTTACTACCAGGGCAAGCTCGAACAGGGACATTCTCAGCAAGTTCGAGAACCTGCTGTCCGAATATTTCCAGAACGAGGATACTCTCAGCAAGGGGCTTCCGACAGTCAGATACTTCGCAGACAAAGTCTGCCTGTCACCCAACTATTTCGGTGACCTCATAAAGAAAGAGACCGGAAAGACCCCTCAGGAGTATATCCAGAGTAAGATCATAGAGACAGCGAAAGAGCAGATACTATACACGGACAAGACAGTAAGCCAGATAGCATTCGACCTTGGATTCCAGTATTCCCAGCACTTTATCAGGGTATTCAAGAAACACGTAGGCAAAACTCCTTTGGAATATAGGAAATTCTCTTGCTAATTTTAGCCTCGCGGCAACGTCGCCGCAGCTAAAATTACAGAATTATGATAGTTGGATACCTTAGAGTAAGCACAGGGAAACAGCACCTGATCAACCAGAAAGAAGAGATTCTCCGGTACGCTGAGTCCAAACAGATCAAAGTAGACCAGTGGGTCACAGAAATCGTAAGCGGGAAAAAGAACGAAAAAGAACGAAAACTCGGCAGTCTGCTGAGAAAACTCAAGGCAGGAGACACGCTCATCGTCACTGAAATATCAAGACTCAGCCGCACCATGACCGAGATCATGGCCATCATGGGGAAATGCCTGAGGAAGAATATCCGTCTCTACACCACAAAGGAAGGCTACACATTCGACGACAGCATCAACAGCAAGGTACTGTGCTTCGCCTTCGGTCTCGTCGCGGAGATAGAACGCAATCTCATATCGATGCGCACGAAGGAAGCACTTGCAATGAGAAAGGCAAACGGAGTCGTGTTAGGCAGGAGAAAAGGCAGTCTTACCAAGATGAAGATACTGTACGAAAACAGGACGACGATCATAGAGATGCTCGACAACGACAACTCCATCCAGGAGATATGCAGTACCTACAACCTGTCGCGCGAGACTTTCAACAAGTTCAGAAGGAACGACCCGAAGGTTATGAGAGCAGTGGAGAGGAAGAACAGGCGTCAGAGGGCACGGACAGCCGGAGGATGAGTCATCATCGGCCGGCACGGAAAAAAAAGCCCGACGAGGACCTCCTCGCGGGCTCTATGGGGCGGCGGCTACCTACTCTCCCACCCCGGTTAGGGCAGTACCATCGGCACGGGTGCGTTTAACTTCTCTGTTCGGAATGGGAAGAGGTTGGTCCACACCGTTATAACCACCATGATATCTCCTTCTGGATTAACAGAATTATTCTATAAGAAATGAGAGAGACAACTCAGTATGCCTTGTTTGTTCTTTTCTCCGTCATATCAGAAGTGTCGGGCTATTAGTACTGCTCGGCTTTGACGTTGCCGCCTTTACACCTGCAGCCTATCGACGTCGTAGTCTCCGACGACCCTCTATGGAAATCTAATCTTGAAGCCGGCTTCGCGCTTAGATGCTTTCAGCGCTTATCCGAACCACACGTGGATACCCGGCGGTGCAGCTGGCGCCACAACCGGTACACCAGAGGTGTGTCCATCCCGGTCCTCTCGTACTAAGGACAGACCTCCGCAGATTTCCTGCGCCCACAACAGATAGGGACCGAACTGTCTCACGACGTTCTGAACCCAGCTCGCGTGCCACTTTAATCGGCGAACAGCCGAACCCTTGGGACCTTCTCCAGCCCCAGGATGTGACGAGCCGACATCGAGGTGCCAAACCGCTCCGTCGATATGAGCTCTTGGGAGCGATCAGCCTGTTATCCCCGGAGTACCTTTTATCCTTTGAGCGATGGCCAAACCATGTAGAACCACCGGATCACTTTGCCCTGCTTTCGCACCTGATCGACTTGTCGGTCTCTCAGTCAAGCCCACTTATACCAATACACTCTGCGCACGGTTACCATTCGTGCTGAGTGGACCTTGGGAAGCCTCCGTTACGCTTTTGGAGGCGACCACCCCAGTCAAACTACCCACCAAG
>UQUN01000020.1 GCA_900544175.1 uncultured Alistipes sp. | reverse complement strand
GAAGTCTGGCTCGCTTGAAATCAACAGGCCGTTCCCCATTGTGTCCGTAATTTTACAGTTAACGGTATGCATACCTCACTGAGAATCTACTGACACCTGACTTTCCCAACCGGGGCTTTTTATTGCCCCGAATCGGTTTGCATGAAACCTGCCGGCGGTCGGATTTTTCGGCAGATTCCCGCAGATGCGCCGCAGGATACGCGAGGTTACGTATGCAGTGCATGCCGCACAGACGGCAGTGTCGCTCTTTTCAAAAACTTTCTTAACTTCGCAGCTACTTAATAAAGTGGTCACTTATGATAAGAAAACTGTTTTCAGCAGCGTCGCTGTTGCTTGTATGCATTTCATTGTCCGCAAGGAAAAATGTATTGCAGGGTGTCCTTGATGCTGATTCAGTATGGAGTAATCCTTCTGTCAATTCCGTCAACCGTGCTCCTATGCGCGCATTGATGGAGGTAGAGGACATGCCGGTGGTGTCATTGCACGGGATATGGAAGTTCAACTGGGTGGAGCATGCATCGGATCGTCCTGTGGATTATTTTCGGGAGGATTATGACGATAAGGATTGGGGCACCATTCCGCTGCCCGGCATCTGGGAGCTGAACGGCTACGGCGAACCGGTCTATGTGAACACCGGGTACGTATGGCGGAATTTCTTTGAGAGCCGTCCTCCGTATGTTCCTGTTTATCAAAATCATGTGGGGACCTATCGCGGTTATGTGGAGATACCGGAGGAATGGATAGGCCGGAAAGACATATTCGTACACTTCGGTTCCGTAACCTCCAATATAACACTGTATGTCAATGGACAGTATGTCGGGTACAGCGAGGACAGCAAGCTTGAGGCGGAGTTTGACATAACAGGCTTCGTGCGTCCAGGCACCAATCTTTTCGCATTCCAGATATTCCGCTGGTGTGACGGAACATATCTGGAGGATCAGGATTTCTGGAGACTCAGCGGTATAGCCAGGGACAATTATGTCTATGCGGCCCAGAAGCAGCGTATATTGACAGTAGAGGCCATTCCGGACCTTGATGAAGAATACAGGGACGGTACGCTGTCTGTAAGGGGGGAGGCTACTGACGGAGTGCGCAATGTCGCCCTGTCTCTCGTGTCTCCTGAAGGGAATACAGTATGGTCTGATGTCGTTGAAGTACTCGATGACAATACGTTCTGTGCAGAGGCAAGTCTTGCATCACCGTTGAAGTGGACGGCCGAGACACCTTGTCTGTACCGTCTGAGGCTGGATGCGGTCACGGATGACGGTGCGGACGGAACATCGTATGTCAATGTGGGATTCCGCAAGGTTGAGATAAAAGACGGACGCCTTCTGGTCAACGGCCGGCCGGTCCTGATCAAGGGCACCAACCGGCATGAGATGAGCGCCAAGGGAGGCTATCTGGTCGGCGAGGATGAGATGATAAGGGATATAAAGATAATGAAAAGCCTGAACATCAATGCAGTGCGTACTTCTCACTATCCAAATGACCCGCGATGGTATGATCTGTGTGACCGATATGGTCTGTATGTCATAGACGAGGCTAATGTGGAGTCTCACGGTATGGGCTACGGTGACAGGACTCTTGCCAAGAATCCGGCTTACAGGGAAGCTCATCTTGAACGGAACAGGAGAATGGTGCAGAGGGATATCAATCATCCCAGCATAATCATATGGAGTCTCGGTAACGAGGCCGGTTTCGGAGACAATTTCATAGCCTGCTACAAATGGATAAAGGAGTATGACCCATCCCGTCCGGTGCATTATGAACAGGCCATTGACCACCGGAACTATTCTGCGACGAAGTATACGGATATATTCTGCCCTATGTACTACAGTCCGGACGCCTGTGTGGAGTATCTGGAGTCCGGTACCTCCATGCCTTTGATTCAGTGTGAGTATGCTCATTCAATGGGCAACTCCATGGGCGGATTCGGGGAGTATCTGGACCTGGTGCGCAAGTATCCTGGCTACCAGGGCGGTTTCATATGGGATTTCGTGGACCAGGCCATCATACGGTACGGTGAGGACGGCCGTCCTACCATGACCTATGGCGGCAGTTACAACAAGTATGACGTCTCGGATGACAATTTCAACAACAACGGTTTCGTGGCTTCTGACAGGAGCCTGCATCCTACGGCGTACGAGGTGGCTTATAATTACCGTTCCATATTGACGTCATCGGAGAATCCTTTATCCGGAGTGGTGGAGGTCTACAATGAGTATTGTTTCAGAGACCTTTCAAACTTCATGATGGACTGGGAACTGCTGGCCGACGGGCGTTCAGTTGCTGCGGGAACCGTGGACTGTCTGGATGTAGCGCCCCGGTCGGCTGTTTCGGTGCAGCTTCCGGTCAAAGACGCAATGGCTGCCTGTGCTGATGCCTCGGAAGTGCTTCTGAATGTACGGTACAGTCTGAAGCGTGCGGAGGGACTGCTGGATGCCGGCACGGTGCTGGCATGGGACCAGATTACGGTCAAGGAGTACGATACCGAGGCTTTGTTCGCTCAGAGAGTTGAGGATGTTTACGCTCAGGGGGAAAGGCCATGTCTGTACGAGGATGCCTTTCTTTATTATATAGAAGGTTCTGGGTGGAGGGCTGAGTTCAGCAAGAGGACGGGATGGCTCGAAAGGCTTGTCACTACCGGTGCCGGCAGGGCATCTGAATCCACATTGTCCGGGGGCAATATGTGGCCGGATTACAAAAGTTCGTCTTCAGCAACCGCTCCGTTCTCCAATGGTGTCGATCTGCTCGCGGAACCGCTATTGCCGTCTTTCTACAGGGCGGTTACTGATAATGATGACGGAGCTGGCCTGCATGTGCGCTGTTCGGACTGGAGGAATCCGGAACTTCGGCTCAGGAGCATGAATGTGAGTGAGACGGACGGGGGCGTCTCTGTGGAGACAGAGTATGACATGCCGGCAGTAGGAGCTGTGTTCAGAATGAGTTATATGGTAGGAGGAGACGGGGAAATCGTGGTCAGGGAACACATGCTGCCGGGCAAGACTGAAGGGGTGGCTCCTCTGATGCGGTTCGGGATGAGCATGGTGATGCCGTCCAGATTCTCTGAGGTTGAGTATTACGGTTACGGACCGTTCGAGAACTATGCTGACAGGCATGATGCTGCACTGCTTGGTGTGTACAGGTCTGCAGTGGAGGATATGTATCAGTATGACTATGTGAGGCCTCAGGAAAGCGGGGCAAGAACCGGACTCAGGTACTGGAAGGTCTTGGACCGCAACGGAATGGGGCTTGAGATAGTGTCTTCTGTTCCGTTTACTGCATCGGCTCTTGACTATGCCGTGGAGGATCTCGATATGGCATCTCCTTCGTATGTCCGTCATCCGTCGGAACTGAAGCCGCGAGACGAAGTTCATGTGCACTTCGATCTGCGCCAGATGGGCCTCGGATGTATAAATTCGTGGGGAGCACTGCCATTGGACGAGTATATGATGCCTTATGGTGAGTATACATTTGATTTCATCCTCAGAATTGAGAAATAATTTATAAATTGCCGCGTTTTTGTTTTTAAATAAGCAGATATGAAAGAATTCAAGCGTTATCTTGTCACGTCCGCTCTGCCTTATGCCAACGGACCTGTTCACATCGGACACCTGGCGGGAGTCTACGTTCCCGCTGATATATACGTCAGGTACCTGCGAATGTGCGGCAGGGACGTGTTCTTCGTGGGCGGCTCTGACGAGCACGGTGTGCCTATAACCATCCAGGCCCGCAGGCAGGGTTGCTCGCCTCAGGATATCGTGGACAAATACCATAAACTGATCAAGGAGTCTTTCGCTGAGCTCGGCATCAGTTTCGACATTTATTCCAGGACTACGTCCAAGACCCATTACAAGACGGCCTCGGAGTTTTTCCGTAAACTCTACGATGAGGGCAAGTTCATTGAAAGAGAGAGCGAGCAGTACTACGACGAGGAAGCCGGACAGTTTCTGGCTGACCGCTACATAGTGGGTACCTGCCCCAAGTGCGGCAATGAGAGAGCCTACGGAGACCAGTGCGAAAAGTGTGGATGCACTCTCAGCCCTGATGAGTTGATCAACCCTCATTCCGCGCTGAGTGGCAAGCCTCCCGTAAAGAAGCGTACCAAACACTGGTATCTCCCTCTGAACGAGTACGAGCCTTGGCTCCGCCAGTGGATTCTCGAGGAGCACAAGGAGTGGAAGACCAATGTCTACGGCCAGTGCAAGTCATGGCTCGACGGCGGTCTCCAGCCCAGGGCCGTGAGCCGCGACCTCGACTGGGGTATTCCCGTGCCGGTGGAAGGAGCCGAGGGCAAGGTCCTCTATGTCTGGTTCGATGCTCCCATCGGCTACATATCCAACACGATAGAGGCCCGTCCCGATGACTGGGAGAAATACTGGAAGAGCCCCGACACCAAGATGGTGCATTTCATCGGCAAGGACAACATCGTCTTCCACTGCATTGTCTTCCCTTGTATGCTGAAGGCTTACGGTGACGGTTACATCCTCCCGGACAACGTGCCCGCCAATGAGTTCCTCAACCTCGAGGGCGACAAACTCTCAACGTCCCGCAACTGGGCCATCTGGCTGCACGAGTACCTGCGGGACTTCCCCGGCAAGCAGGACGTGCTGCGCTACGTGCTCTGCGCCAATGCTCCGGAGACCAAGGACAACGATTTCACCTGGAAGGATTTCCAGACCCGCAACAACTCCGAACTTGTGGCCATTTACGGCAACTTCGTCAACCGTGCAGTCGTCTTGACCCACAAGTATTTCGACGGGAAGGTGCCTGCAGACCTGAAGCCGGAGGCCATAGACTCCGAGACCCTGGCCCAGGTGCCTGTCATAAAGGCTGCCATCACCGATGCCCTCGAGCACTACCGTTTCCGCGAGGCCCTCAAGGAAGCCATGAACCTTGCCCGTCTCGGCAACAAGTACCTTACCGACACCGAGCCGTGGAAAGTGGCCAAGACCGACATGGACAGAACAGCCTCCATTCTCAGTGTTTCCCTGAAACTGTGCGCCGACCTGGCTGTAGCCTTCGCTCCTTTCATCCCGTTCTCGTCCGACAAGCTCCTGAAGATTCTCAACCTGCCGGAGGATGTCCTCAAATGGGACAATATAGGTCGCGAGGATTTGCTGCCTGAGGGACATCAGATAGGCAAGGCCGAGCTGCTCTTCGAGAAGATAGAGGATGAGGCGATCAATGCCCAGATGGAGCGTCTGGAGAAAATCCGTGAGGCCAATGCCAAGGCAGAGGCCGCTGCGGCCGCAGCAGAAGCGCCGGTCGAGCCGCAGAAACCTGAGTGTACCTTTGACGAATTCGGCAAGATGGATATCCGTACGGCTACCGTCCTGGAGGCCGAAAGGGTGCCCAAGACCGACAAGCTGCTGAAACTTACCATAGATACCGGCATAGACAAGCGTGTGATAGTTTCCGGCATAGCCGAGTATTACACGCCGGAGCAGATGGTCGGGAAGCAGATCTGTATCCTGGCCAATCTGGCACCGAGGAAAATCCGCGGCATAGAGTCCAAGGGAATGATTCTGATGGCCCGTCAGCCTGACGGGAAGATGAGGGTAGTGTCTCCGGAAGAGACTTTGAAAAACGGATCGACAGTCGGTTAGTCCGACTGCTGCTCGATCAGTTCCAGCTCCTCATCCGAGTAGATGAGACTGTCAAGATGGCCGCTGCGTCCGACGAGAACCAGGATGACAGCGGCTATTACTATTGCAGCCGCTATGGACAGGATTATCATCCATATTCTGTGGGATTTGCCGTCCGTAGAGGTATCTGCTGCAGCAGGTCCGGTCTCTTTTGTCCCTGGCCTTGTCGCTTCGGAGTATGTGTCAGAACGGACCGGCCGCTCTTCTTTGTGTGTCTTGTCGTCCTCAGGTCTGGCCTGGTTTGGTCTGACCGGCTTCAGAGTGACCGGCTCAAAGCCGAAAGCCTGTGCGAAGATACCGTTCACCGTATTGTCTGCCACGAAGTACGGCTCTCCTTTGATGGTGCATCTGAGTTTCCCGAGTCCGGGCAGCTCTATGTTCTTCCTGTCGAGGAGAGTCAGCTTGAGCTGCTGCAGGAATGCTCTCAGTTCCGTATCCGCAGTATTTTTGTCTATATGGAACTGTTCCGCATAGTATTTGGACAGAATCTCCCCGGAGGCCCTGTCGTCACCCTTGAATGATATTTTTTTTGAAGGGGGATAAATGGTTTTCCCGTCGTTTGAAAAATATGCCGGCATTGGTCCGGTCTGGAAATAACCTATTCCAGGCAATGCAATGCGGTCATTGTCAATGATTAATTCTTTCAAAAGCCGGGATAGCAGATTCACGTCCATAAGAGATGCTCTTAAAAATTCATATACAAAGTTAATTTATTTTTGGCATATAAGAAAAAATATCTATATTTGCAGTCCCGAAAGGAAAATTCCTCTTTAGCTCAGTTGGTTAGAGCACCTGACTGTTAATCAGGGGGTCCTAGGTTCAAGTCCTAGAAGGGGAGCGAGATTTACTATGTTTTCATAATGTTATTTTTTCCTCCTTGCACTGTGAAGTGTGAGGAGGTTTTTTTTTGGATTTGACCATTATTTGTATGATACAGCCAGCATGGTGATGTCATCGGCCTGTGGAGTGTCGGCTGTGAACTCGGCTATTGTCTTTTCGATGTTTTCAAGCAGGTTCTCCGGTGTGCTTTCTCTGCACAACTCAATAAGTCTGGCGATCCCTAACCTTTCTCCGGATGAGTTCATCGCGTCTATTACTCCGTCGGTATAGAGCAGCAGAGGGTCTCCTGGGGCAAGTGTCGTGTCATTCTCTCCATAGGAGATGTCGGGTACGGCACCGAGGGCGATGTCTCCGGTAGGTTCCAGCAGGGTTGTCTGTCCGTCGCGCCGTATGGCTACGGGCGGGTTGTGTCCGGCGTTACTGTACTTGATATTGCCTGTGTGCAGGTTCATGATGCCGTAGAACGCTGTGACGAACATGTTGTTGTTCACGCTGTCCTTGCTGAGTATGTTGTTGCACTGTCTCAGACATTCTGAACAGGAATTCGTGGACAGTGCCATGGCTCTGAGCAGCGTCCTGCTTATGGCCATGAATATTGCGGCCGGAACTCCCTTGCCCGATACATCGGCAATGACTATTCCGAGTCTGGACTCATCGATCTTGAAGAAGTCATAGAAGTCTCCGCCTACGTATTTGGCCGCTTTCATGTAGGCGTGAAGGTCGAACCGGCTGTTCAGACCGTCGGAGTATTCCGGAATCCTGTCCGGCAGTATCGTCTCCTGTATCTCCTGTGCCACATGAAGGTCGTTCTGTATGGAGGCAAGCAGGGAATGTTCTGCCTGAGCTTTCTTTACGAACTCTATCTGCTCGGCGGCTTTTTCGATTGTGCGCTCCAGATCTCCGAGATCGATGGGTTTTGTCGTGAAGTCAAACGCGCCCTGGTTCATTGCACTGCGTATGTTGTCCATATCGCCGTATGCGGACACCATTATGCATTTAATGGCCGGATTGCGCATTTCATTGATTCTGGACAGCAGTGTTATGCCGTCCATTTCCGGCATGTTGATATCGCTCAGGATGATGTCGTAGTCAGGGTGTTCGGCCATCATGCCGAGAGCCTCCACGCCGTTGTGGGCAAAGGAGAATTCGTACTCTCCTCTCCGTATCTTACGACGGAAATATTGTGTCAGCAGGATCTCGAGGTCCTGTTCGTCATCTACGCTTAATATCTTGAGAGCCATATGGTTGTTTACTTTTCAAGGTTTGTGGGGATGGTGATTGTGAACCGGCTGTAGGCACCTGGTTCCGATTCGACCGTAATGGTGCCGTGGTGCTTTTGCTCTACGATGGACTTGGTGATGGACAGGCCCAGTCCTGTGCCTTCTCCGACAGGCTTGGTCGTGAAGAACGGAGTGAAAAGGTATTTCCGTATGTTGTTCTCGATACCGGTGCCGTTGTCCTCTATGACCAGTTTTATATTGTCGTTTTCCTTATGTATGGAAATGCTTATGGTGGGCTGGTAGCAACCGTCGGTTTTTCTGGATTTCGCGAATACCGCGTAGCAGGCATTGTTCATGATGTTGAGGACTGCACGGCTGAAATCCTGCGGAATGACATTGACAGGCGGAATGTCCTGATAGTCCTCCTTGAATGTCACGTTGAAATCCTTGTGGCTTGCTCTCATCGCATGATAGGAGAGGTTCACGTATTCTTTCGTCAGTTTGCCCAGGTCGGTGGGGAGGTATTCGTTCTCCTTCCCCCTGGAATACAGAAGAATGTTCCGGATGATGTCTGACGCCCTGCAGCCGTTCTCCTCGATGCGTGCCACGTTTTTCCGGAGGTCATCTATGATTTCGTCCATCTCCTCCCTGTCTTTGCTGTCCAGATGTTCCTTTACTCCGGACAGAATGTCTTCAAGATCATCCATCAGCTTGCCGGATATCCTGCTGAAGTTGATTACGAAATTGAGGGGGTTCTGTATCTCGTGGGCTATGCCTGCAGTAAGCATGCCCAGGGAAGCCATCTTTTCCTGGTTGCTTATCTGTTCCCTGAGGCGGGCCAGCTCCTGGTATGAGTCCTCATTCATCGTCCGTAGTATTTTGAGTGTTGGGTAATGTTATCCTGAATTCTGTGTACTCGCCTTTCCTGCTGTCCACCTTGATGTCTCCTTTATGGTTGAGTATCATCTCACGGCACAGGTACAGACCGGTGCCGGCAGCCTCTGAAGTCGGTCTTGTGGTGAAGAATGGCTCGAAGATCCTGGATATGATGGTATTCTCTATGCCTATGCCGTTGTCCCTGACCGATATCTCTGTCCGGTTCCCGTTCAGGGGTACTATCCTGACGGTGATCTCCGGTGAATATTTCACGGACATGCATTTTCTGCAGATGGCATAGACACTGTTGCTCAGTATGTTGTAGATGGCCTTATTTATCTCCTCAATGTTGATTTCGGCCACTACAGGTGTGTCGGGAAAGCATTCCCTGATATTGATTCCGCACTCTTCCATCTCCTTGCTGAAGGATTTCTTCAGTATCTCTATGTTGACTTTGCACAGGCTTCTGAGATCGGTCTCCGTCACATTTCCATGACGGCTTTTTATCAGCTCCTCCATGGCCTTTACCATTCTTACTGTATTGTTCCCGTGACTGCTGATCTTGTCGAGGTTGGTCTCCATGATGGACAGGCACTCGTCTATGTCGGCGTTTCGGTCCTCAGGTATTCTGTCTTTCACTGCCATAATATTGTCCTTCAACTCCTTGAGTGAAGACAGGGTCAGGTCGGAAAAGTTGTTGATGTAGTTTATGGGATTGAGAATCCTGTCCACCAGTCCGGAGGTCAGGTTTCCCACCGTAGCCATCTTCTCCTTGCGGACAAGTTCGTCCTGAGCCTTGGCGAGGGCATCCATGGCTTCGGACAGCTCTTTCGACTCTTTTACTACCTTGTCGCGTTCCTGACGCAGGTCGGTAGTCCTCTCTTCCACCATCTTTGCAAGAATCTCTCTTTGGTTCAGGTCCTTTTTCATCCTGCGTCTTATGATGTACAGTATGACCTGGATGATCAGAAGGGTCAGTACCGCCCAGGTTATGTCATAATACAGCAGGACGATGAGACCTACCCATACGACAATAGTGGCCTTGTCCAGGATCTGTATCCTGGTTTTGAGGACAGTAATGTTTTTTACGTTGAAATCAGGCATGAGGCAATGAATGCAAAATCAAACAAAATTACGGAAAATATTTTACGTAGTATCCAAATTCAGTATTTTTGTGTCCATGATTGACAGGGCTACAGTAGAAAAGATTCTGGATGCGGCGGAAATAGTGGACGTGGTGAGCGATTTTGTGACGCTTAAGAGGCGCGGGGCCAACTATATTGCATGCTGTCCGTTCCATAATGAGAAGACACCGTCGTTCTCGGTTTCTCCGTCCAAGGGCATATTCAAGTGTTTCGGATGCGGCAAGGCAGGCAATGCTGTCACGTTTGTGATGGAGCACGAGCAGATGACGTATCCTGAGGCACTCAAATATATAGCCCGCAAATACGGCATAGAGGTCAATGAGACAGAGGAGACGGAGGAGGAGACGGCCGACAGGCTGAGGCATGAGTCCATGATAGCGGTCTCGGAGTTCGCCGCCGGATTCTATGCTGATGCTTTGTTCAATACTTCTGAAGGACATGCCGTGGGTCTGTCCTATCTGAAGCAGAGGAGAGGCTTTACAGATGAGACCATCCGGAAGTTCGGTATAGGCTGGTCTCCTTCCGGCCAGCCGTTTGCCGGCGAGTCACCGGCACCGTCTCTTCCGGACACGGCGTTGCGCAACGGATATAAAAAAGAGTATCTTCTTTCCACGGGGCTGTGTTACGAACATTCGGGAAAGCTTGTGGACAAGTTCAGGGACAGGGTGATATTCCCAATACATTCCTTGAGCGGGCGTGTCATAGCATTCGGAGGCAGGACTCTCAGAGAAGACAAGAGTGTTGCCAAGTATCTCAATTCTCCGGAAAGTGAGATATATCACAAGAGCAATTCACTGTACGGTATATATTTCGCGAAGTCGGCCATAGCAAAAGCCCGGAAATGCTATCTGGTCGAGGGCTATACGGATGTCATATCCATGCACCAGGCCGGCATCGAGAATGTCACGGCATCATCCGGAACATCTCTTACGGTCGGGCAGATCCGGCTTATAAAAAGGTTCACCACCAATGTGACTGTCCTGTATGACGGGGATTCTGCAGGTATAAAGGCTTCTTTGCGTGGAATAGACATGCTGCTGGAGGAGGGCTTGAGTGTGAAGGTTGCGCTTCTGCCGGACGGTCATGACCCGGATTCTTTCGCAAGAACCCATACAAGGCAGGAAATACTGGATTTCCTGAACGCCAGTGAGACAGATTTCATCGAATTCAAGTATACGCTGCTTTCCGGGAACGTGGAGAACGATCCGATAAGCAGGGCCGGGCTTATAAACGACATTGTGGCCACGATAGCTGTTATAAGCGACAATGTGATGCGTTATATGTATATCAAGGAGTGTGCGCAGCGGATAGGGGTCAAGGAGGAGATTCTGATCTCTCAGGTTGACAGGATCAGGCGGAAGAGGATAGAGTCGGGGGAATATGAGAAGCGCAGGCGCGAGGAGGCGGAGGCAAGGTCAGCTGCTGTCGGGCGGGACACTTCCGGAGAATCGTCGGACCTTGTATCGGGACGGCATGATAATGACGGTCTGTACAGGCCGTCATCCATACTGGAACCGGTGGAGCGGGAACTGCTGTATTACATTCTTAAATACGGGGAGTACAATATGGTTTTCGAGGATTACCAGTTGTACGGGGCTGAGACTCCTGTGATGGATATAACTGTAGCCGAGTACATATCGGCCCAGCTGGAGGATGACGACCTGGAGCTGCAGTGTCCTCTTTACCGGAAGCTGTATGACCTGTATTTCTCCATCAGAGACAGGCTGAGAGGGGAGGACGGCGAGGCTGTGTCCGGAGAGGTTATGCAGGATAGGATCATGCGCGGCCTTGTCAACTGTGAGGATCCTTCGGTACCGCCGGCTGTGCTGGACATAACTGAGTCCAAATATGTCCTTACCGTGAAGGAGTATGTAAAGGCTCAGATTCCGGAGGTCAATGTACTGGGCAAGAACGTGCCTAAGGCAGTGCTCGTCTATAAGCTGAAATGCGTGGAGCACAAGTGCTCGCAACTGTCACAGACCCTTGCCGGCGGAGATGGGACCGCAGACATGCAGGAGACAATGCACCGTCTGAAACTGCTTCTGCAGATAAGGAATGTGCTGATAAAGGATCTAAACCGTATCTGAGTACGGATTGTATGCGCCTTTACTGGTTCTTGCCCTCAATGCCGTATACCGCAGTGACGGGGACGGTCATCAGGATGACATCCGGATCTATCTGTTTGGCTGTCTTGACTATATCGTTGGAGTATCCTTTACGGCTGACAACCATGAGCATCTTCTTGTCTCCCTCTGTGGACCACTGGACTGATTTTACCGAACGGTTGCCCTCGATGCTCAGTGTCTGGAGCCGGGCGGCTATCTCGTCGTTGTGCTCGGAAAGTATAAGGGTCTGGACGGACTGCTGCGAACCGGTAAGGAACATGTCCACCGCGTAGGAGAAGGCGATGATTTCCACGAATCCGTATACGACGTCGGCCAGGGTCTTGTCATTGACCAGCAGGATGGACGTGACGATAAGAGAGTCGCAGGCGAGGTAGATACGGCCAGGAGAGATGTTCTTGTATTTGTTGATGGAGAGCGCGATGATGTCGGTACCGCCGGTGCTGCCGCCTTGGGTGATGATGATGGCGATGCCGATACCGCTCATGGCACCGCCGATGAGGGCGTTTATGAGGTTGTCTGTGATGCCGGCAGAAATGTCGGTCAGACCGGGTATCATTGGCATGAACTGGAAGAATACGAAACTCATGGCCACACAGTATATCGTTTTGATGCCGAAGCCCTTGCCCAGAATAATGAAGCCGGCGACGAGGAGCAGGATGTCTATCGCGAATTTGGCGTAGGACACGGGAATGCTGTTGATGCCGTAATGGATTACAGATGCAAGACCGGCAATTCCGCCTCCGGTGATTTCATGGGGATTGAGGAACGCAACCCATCCGAAGACAAAAACTGCCAGACCGAGGGTCATGATGGTATATTCTTTGAGGTATTTCAGTAACATAATTCGGTTATTTAGGCCGCGAAGATAATAAATTAAAAGTAAGAAGTGACAAATAACTTACAATACGAAGAACGTCTGGGAACAGCACCCATGGTTCCACTGGTTTTCCGCATGGCTCTGCCGGCAGTGGTGGCCCAGCTGGTCAATCTGCTCTACAATCTCGTAGACCGCATATACATCGGGCACATCTACGGCATCGGTACGGATGCCCTGGCCGGAATCGGTGTGACCGGATCGGTGATTATCCTCATATCGGCTTTTGCCTCGATAGTCAACGGCGGGGCCGCACCTCTGGCTTCCATCGCTCTCGGGCGCGGGGACAGGGCCCTTGCCGGCCGCTATCTCGGCAACGGAGTGGTCCTCCTGCTGGCATTTTCCATTCTGTGTACCGTGCCTGTGTACATTTTCATGAAACCGATACTTTATGCTGTGGGAGCATCGGAGGTCACGATAGGTTATGCTTCGGATTATCTGTCAGTCTATCTGTTTGGTACCGTGTTCGTACAGCTGTCATTGGGTCTGAACACTTTTATATATACACAGGGCAGGCCGGGTATAGCGATGACATCGGTCATCATCGGTGCGGTGATGAATATCGTTCTGGATCCGGTGTTTATCTTCCTGCTGGACATGGGTGTCAAGGGGGCGGCCATAGCCACGGTCATCTCCCAGGCCTGCAGTGCCGCATGGGTGCTTTCCTTCCTGTGCTCCCGCCGGCGGGCCTCGCTGCACATAGAGTGGAATGCCATGCGGGTGGACTGGAAGGTCATAGGAGCGACTCTCGCCCTCGGAGTGTCGCCTTTCGTGATGGCCAGCACGGAGAGCATAGTGGGGTTTGTGCTGAACGGCACCCTCAAGCACTACGGGGACATCAACGTCAGCGCCCTGGCCATCATGCAGAGCGCGATGATGCTCGTCAGCGTGCCGCTTTCCGGCTTTGCCCAGGGCTTCATCCCCATTGCCAGCTACAACTACGGCCGGGGCGACGCCTCCCGTGTGCGCTCCTGTCTCCGCGTGGCTGTAGTCACCATGTTCTCATTCAATCTCGTTGTGGTCCTGCTGATGATATCCTTCCCATCCGTGGTGGCCTCCATATTCAGTGATGACCGGAAACTTGTCACTGTCGTTTCCGAGGCCATGCCTCTCTTTCTGGCCGGCATGACCATCTTCGGACTGCAGCGGGCATTCCAGAACATGTTCGTGGCGCTCGGGCAGGCCCGTCTGTCGATATTCATTGCCCTGCTGCGCAAGATAATCCTCCTCGTGCCGCTGGCCCTGACCCTTCCCCGTCTTATGGGTGTGAGAGGAGTCTTTGCCGCCGAGGCCATATCCGACGCTACTGCTGCAGTCTGCTGTACCGTCCTGTTCCTCATCATGTTCCCGAGAATCCTGAGAAAAAACTGCAGCCGGCCTTAAAATTTTTGTAACATTTTCTCCGGTTCCGGCGTCATAAGTTCAGAAGTTTTTAAAAAGAGAAAAGTCATGAAACGAGTTTTTACTCCCATTGTCCTGAGCCTGCTGCTTCTGTCGGCGGCTGTACTGCCCGCAGGGGCCCGGAATGTCGAAAGTCTGTATGAACGCTATGCCGGGAAGCCCGGCGCCGAGTCCGTCTCCGTGGGCCGGTTCTGGATCAATCTCGCCAAACTGGTCGTCGCCTTTGGTCAGGAAGAGACGGAAATGTCCGATGACGAGACCGAAGTGGCGCTCAAGACCCTCTCGCATATCAGCGCGGTGCGGGTGGCAGACCTGAGCGGCTGCAGCGAGAATGTGCTGGCGCAGTTCGCAGAGGATGTCGCTGACTGTTCTACAGACGGTTATGAACTGCTGACCAGGGTGCATGAGGACGGTGACGATCTCAGAGTGCTGGTGCGCAGGGACGGGGATGTCATCCGGGAGATGGTGGTGATATCCGCTGGAGACGATCCGGCCGTCATTCAGATAGAGGGCAGTATAACAGAACAGGAGGCGGCCGAGTATATGGCCTCGTCAATACAGTAGGTGAGTCCCGGCCTATGGACATCGAAGAGTTCAAATCAGTTTTCCTCCCCCTCGGTCCTCTGCTCTACCGTCTGGCGTTCCGTATGCTCGGGGCTGAGGAGGACGCCCGGGATGCAGTGCAGGAGCTTTACGTCAAGCTCTGCCGCGATGGCGATAGGGCTCTCCGGAGTGCCAATCCCCAGGGCTACTGCGTGCGGATGATGCAGAATGTCTGTGCGGATTTTCTGCGGCGGGGCAGGCGCAATGTTCTCCGGCGGGCGGCGGACGTGGCGGAGGTTAGAGGCGGTCCGGCGACAGAGGCTGCGGATGTTCCGGTAGAGGGCAGGGAGGAGGCGGCCATGGTGCGGAAGGCTCTGGCAACATTGCCCCCTAAGCTGCGGGAAGTGGTGGCCCTGAGGGACCTCGAGCAGATGGAGATGTCCGAGATAGAGGCTGTGACGGGAATGAGCCAGGTCAATATCCGGGTGACTCTGTCCCGGGGAAGGAAGATGCTTAAAGAAAAAATTGAAAAATTTATAAACAGGTAGGATTTTTAAAAATGGACAGGAATTTAAAAATATCAGAATTGTCGGAGCGTTTCTATGCCGGACAGACTTCCAGCGCGGAGGAAAGGGAACTGGCAGACAGACTGGAGGAGGCATCTGTTGAAGACAGGACTCTTCTGAAAGGGCTTTCTGAGCTCAGGGTCTCCGATGATGAAATACCGGTTCCGGAGGATCTGTCCCGGACGATAGAGCAGGCAGTAGACCGTGAGATGGGCCGCCGCCGGAGTTGGATGAGGCTGGTCGCTTCCGTTTCTTCGGTCGCCGCTGCAGCTGTCATCGCCGCAGTAGCTCTCATAATGCCTGCCGATACGTACGAACCGAAGGATACTTTCGAGGATCCGGCCCTTGCCTATGCCGAGACAGTCAGGGCGCTGGAGATGGTAGGGGAGAATCTCGGCAAGGGACTGGCAAAAGCCGGCAACAGCATGGACCGGGCCGGGGACATGGTCTCAAAAACAATGGAATCAGTTCAAAGTAAAGTTAATAATAAGTAAAGGTTATGAAAAAAGTCGTTTTAAGTGCCGCCTCTATCGCGGCATCGTTCCTACTGCTCTGTGCTGCGGCTCCGTTCTCGTCAGCTGCGGTTTCTGACAGCCATCTTGTAGCACCCGTTGTCTCAGGAGAGACAGGTAACCGGACGGAGGAAGACAATGTCAAGGCACTTTACCGGAAATACGAGAACAATCCGGCAGTCACTACAGTCTACGTGTCGTCCGCCATGTTTGATCTTCTGCGCAATCTGGATGTGAGTGTCACGGGCAGCGTGCAGGTAGATGGCGACGGTGGTTCAACGGATGTGGATACTGAGGAACTTTCACAGATGTTCGCAACCATCTCCAGCCTTACCGGTCTGTATATTCTGTCAACCGAGGACCAGGCAGTCGCCTCTGACATGCGTCAGAATATCCGGGTGGACGGGGACTATGTGCAGCTCATGAAGGTCAAGGACGGTGGAGACAAGGTGGATTTCTACTACAAGTCCCCTGACGGGAAGCGTATTGTGGAATTCCTGATGCTCGCGGACTCCGATGAGGAGACCGTGGTCATCCAGTTCGAGTCCGACAGCCTTACTTTAGATGACGTTGCCAGACTCGCAACCACAGTGGCACAGGGAGAATAGGTCTCCGTGAGGGATTGTTGAAACCTCCTTATTTGACTTCGTCATTTATATTGTTCACGCCTCGGCATAACAAATAAATTTGCTCTGCTCTCGGCTTCTGCGTATATTTGTCCGCGTTATGGTAAAACGGCTGAGAAAATACCGCTTTCTGAACTGTCTGCTCATGTCCCTGTTCATAGGGTTCTATGTGAGCAATACGCTGTTTGTCCATACGCATTACTATCAGGGGTATTCCGTCACTCACTCGCATCCCTACGCCAAGAACACCGACGGACTTCCGGACCATACCCATACGGCCAATGACCTTAGGGTGATATCCGCTTTCAACGCTTCCACCTTCTTTGCGGGTGAGAGTGTTGTCATAGCAGATGTGCAATGCACTCCGGTTGCCGTGTATTACGCATGCGGGGAAAGTGAGACTGCCGCAGGAGTACTGCTGCATTATGGTCTGAGGGCCCCTCCCGTACATTCTGTCTAAGACGCCTGTTTTCATTTTCTACCGACAGGGCCGTATTGTGCCCTGCCGGAAAATCATTTTACAATAACTTAGATAGAAATTCATGTACAGATTTTTCATACCCGGACTCATGCTGCTGCTGACGGCATGTGCCGGCAACAGAACTGCTCAGAGCGCCGCAGAGGTGGTATTCCGCGGCGATACAGTAGTTGTCAGCAGCAATTCACCTATATACGGACAAATGGAATTCGCCACTGTGGAGCCGTGCGGCTATTCGGCCCGTTTCCGGACGGCCGGGGAGGTGACTCCCGTGGCGGGCAGGATAGCTGAAATCTCAGCCCCTTTCTCCGGTCGGGTGGAGGGATGCAGCGTGCATCTCGGACAGAAGGTAAAAAAAGGAACGCCGGTATTCACTCTCGGCTCTTCCGGTTTCTACGAGGCAGTAAGGTCTTATTTTGCGGCTAAGGCCAACAATGAGCTGGCTGCCGGACGCTATGCGCGTCAGAGTGCCCTTTCCCGCAACGGGGTAGGGGCCGTGCGTGATCTGGAACAGGCCAGGAGCGAGGCCTACATTGCGGCCCAGGAGCTGGAACAGGCTGTAGCGGTGCTCAGGATATTCAATGCGGATACAGCCTCTCTCCGTATGGGGCAGCCGCTCGTTTCCGTCTCTCCCATAGCCGGGGAGGTGCTCAGCTGCGATATGACGATAGGCAGCTATGTCTCCGAAGGGGACGGGCCTCTGGCAGTGGTGGCCGACCTCTCTACGGTGTGGGTCAGGGCCTTTGTCAAGGAGCGCTATTTCGGGGCAGTGCAGGAGGGGGACAGTGTGGAAATACATGTTCCCTCGGCGCCGGAGCTCACCTATGAGGGCAGGGTGCACTATGTGGGCGAAATGGTGGATCCCGAAAGCCGTGCTCTGGAGGTGATAGTGGAATGCGACAACGCGGCCCGCAGCCTGAAATTGGGAATGTTCTGCAATGTGCTGTTCTTCAGCTCTCCAGTCGAGTCCTTCATATTGCCGGCCACAGCCCTTATGCAGGAGAGCGGCAGTGATTTCGTCTACCAGTCTCTAGGAGACGGCACACTGCTGAGGAAGCCGGTGGTCTCGGAAACTCTCGGGGACGGCAATGTGCGTATTCTCAGCGGACTGGAGGGAGGCGAGACTGTAATGACCAGAGGTGGTATTTTCCTGAATATGTAGGGCCATGGAGAAGTTCATAGACAGACTGCTCGAGCGCAGATGGCTCGTGCTGGCCGTGTTCGTGCTGCTCGCGGCCCTTGGATTGTACGCCTGGAAGCATCTGGCCATAGATGCCTATCCGGATATCGCCGATGTATCGGTGGGAGTGGCCACTCAGGTGCCGGGACTTGCCGTGGCCGAGGTAGAACAGCAGATAACCGTGCCCTTGGAAAGGGAACTGAACGGTATCCCCGGCCTGAAGGTGATGCGCAGCAAGAACTTTTTCGGCATCTCCAAGATAACCCTCGTTTTCGAGGACGGTGTGGATGATTACTGGGCGCGCCAGCGGGTGATGGAGCGTATCGCTGACATAGAGCTGCCTTTCGGAGCGCAGCCCGGACTGGATCCGCTGACCTCTCCCACCGGTGAGATTTTCCGGTATGTGGTTACAGGAGACCGCAGTCTCAGAGAGCTGACGGACCTGAACCACTGGGTGATTATACCCCGTCTGAAACAGATCTACGGAATCGCGGACGTCTCCAATTTCGGCGGCATCACTACCCAGTACCAGATCGAGATAGACCCAGACCGGCTGACAGCCTACGGCCTTTCGCTCAGCGAGGTGACCGGGGCGATAGAGGACAATAACGCAAATGCCGGAGGCAGTACCATCATGCGCGGAGACCTGAGCTATGTGGTCCGTGGAGTAGGACTTGTGCAGGACCTGGAGGACCTGGGCAATATCGTGGTTCGCAGTGACGGTGGGGCACCGGTCTATCTCAGGGACATCGGCACTCTGAAGTACGGCAACCTGGAACGGAAGGGCATAATGGGGTATCTGGACGGGGAAACCGATTATGCGGACGGGGTGCAGGGCATGGTCCAGTTGCTCCGCTATGAGAATCCCTCACGTGTGCTCAGGGAGGTGAACCGGGCGGTGGAGGACCTCAATGACAACATCCTGCCCGACGGTGTGCGTCTGAAAGTATTCTACGACCGGACGGAACTGGTGGATGCTACTCTCAATACCATACTGCACACCCTTTCCTTCGGCATCCTGCTGGTGCTGGCCGTCCTTGTCATTTTCCTCGGCAGTCCCAAGGGAGCCTTGCTGGCGACCGTCACCATACCGCTGTCGCTGCTGATTTCATTTATCCTCATGTGGCTTACCGACATTCCTGCCAATCTGCTGTCGCTCGGAGCCATAGACTTCGGCATCATAGTGGACGGCACTATCGTGATGATGGAGACTGTCCTCAAAAAGAGGGAGGACGACCCTTCCGCGCCGCTGGACCGCCGTACTGTCGCCCGGAGAGCCGCAGAGGTGGCAAGGCCCATTTTCTTTGCCACTCTGATCATAATCACTGCCTATCTGCCGCTTTTCGCATTCGACCGGGTGGAGAGGAAATTGTTCACCCCTATGGCGTTTACCCTTAGCTTCGCCCTTATCGGAGCTTTGGCGGCAGCTCTGCTGCTTATTCCCGGACTGGCCTATTCGGTCTACCGCAGGCCGCAGAAGGTGTACCGCAACCGCTGGATGGAGGCCCTGACGCTTAAATACAAGTCCGCCACCGCATCGCTTATCGGGGCTCCCCGCAGGCTGATAGCGCCGGTTGCCGCTGTACTGGCGGCGGTGATCGGGCTGTCGGTGTATGTCGGCAAGGATTTCATGCCGGAACTGGATGAGGGCAGTATATGGATACAGGTACAGCTGCCGGCCGGAATGTCGCTCGAGAAGTCCGCGGAGATGGCTGACGAGTTGAGGTACAGGCTGAAGGAATTCGACGAGGTGACTTACGTCATGACCCAGACCGGACGTGATGACGAGGGAGTCTGCCCTTTTTCGTTCTCGCATATCGAGGTGATGGTAGGGCTGAAACCCTATAAAGAGTGGGATAGAGGCCGGCGGAAGGCGGACCTGGTGGAGGATATGGCGGCCATGATAGAGACGATGCCCGGGTACGGGGCGGGATTCTCCCAGCCGATCATAGATATGGTGATGGACCAGATTGCCGGAGCGCACAGTGACCTGGCAGTCAAGATATACGGCGAGGACCTGGATGAGGCGAGGCGGATTGCGGAGCAGATGGCGCAGGTGATTTCCGGGGTGGAAGGCGCCGGTGATGTAAGGCTGGCCGAAGAGCCGTTTCTGCCGCAGCTGCAGATAGTGGTGGACAGGGACAGGATAGCCCAGTACGGGCTCAATGTCGCCGATGTGGCGGAGCTTATCGAGGTGGCCTTGGGCGGCAAGGCTGTCTCCCAGGTCTTTGTGGGCAGCAGAGTCTACGACGTGACCTGCCGCTATACGGAGGAGTCCAGGGATACGCCGGAGAAGATAGGGGCTCTCATGCTGACATCCGCCTCCGGTGCCAAGATTCCGCTGTCGTCAGTGGCAGATGTGCGTACTACCATAGGAGCCAGCATGATCTCGCGGGAGATGAACCGGCGCGTCACGACCATACAGGTCAATCTCCGCGACCGCGACCTATCTTCTTTCGTGGCCGAGGCTGACCGGGAGATAAGCCGCAATGTCTTCTATGACCATCGCGATTTCCATTATACCTGGGGCGGTCAGCTCGAGAATCAGGACCGCGCTTTCAGCCGTCTGGCCCTGATAGTGCCGGTGACCCTCGCCGTGATGTTCCTGCTGCTGTTTTTCTCCTTCGGCAACTTCCGGCAGGCCGGGCTGCTGATTGCCCTGCTGCCTCTGATGGTTTTCGGCGGCATGCTGGCACTGGTGGTGCGGGGGATGACCTTCAATATCTCCTCCGCAGTGGGCTTCATTGCCCTTTTCGGCCTGGCTATTCAGAACGGGGTGATCATGCTCTCCCATATCAACGTCCTGCGGAAGAAAGGGTGGCAGCTGAAGGAGGCGGTCATCGACGGGGCGGCGCACCGTCTGCGTCCCATGATGATGACAGCCACAGTGGCCATTTTCGGACTGCTGCCGGCCTCCCTTGCCACAGGCATAGGCTCTGACGTGCAGAGACCTCTGGCTACAGTGATTGTCTACGGGCTGCTCTTCGCCACTCTGGTGACTCTTTTCGTGCTGCCCGTACTGTACTATCTGGTGGAAAAGCGCAGGCTCGGATTGTCGGACAAGAAAAAAACGTATGCGGCACAGCAGGTCCTGCCTGTTTTTCTGTCCCTGTTTTGCTGTGCGGCGGTATTGCCGGCCCGGACTCAGGACGTGCAGGCCCAAAGCCTGTCTCCGGTGAAAATAAGCTATGATGCCTATCTTGAGGCAGTGACGGAGGGCAATCTCGAGTATGCCGCCGAAAAGCTGAATATCGATATCTCCCGGGCCGAACTGACTGCCGCCCGGGTGTTCAGCGACTTTACATTTTCTGCATCGTACAGCAACAACAGTGACTGGAGCATGGAGATGGGGCAGGGAGCGGAATTTGAACTCAGCAAGAACATCACCTTCGGAGTGAGACGGGCGCGTATGGATCTGCTCTCCAGTCAGAAAGCTCTTGCCGAGGCACTGCTTGCGGATTATCTGCGTAATCTGCGGGCTCGGGCGACTCTGGTCTACCTCGATGCCATGAGACAGCAGGAACTGTACATGTTGCAGCAGGATTCCTATGACAATATCCGCCGGCTGGCAGTGAGCGACAGCCTGCGTTTCGAAGCCGGAGAGATTACGGAACTTGCCGTACGGCAGAGCCGTCTTGAGGCAGATATGCGGCGTAATGAAATTGCAGGGGCTGAGGCTGACCTGTACCAGGCACTTGCGGCATTGGGTGTGCAGATGGGATATTCCCCCAGGGATACTCTTTTCAGACCGGATGCCGTCCTGCAGCCTCTGATGCGGAATTTCAGTCTCGATTCCTTGTTGGCCGCGGCTTGTGAGGGAAGAACAGACCTTCTGGCCGCCATGCGCAATGAGGAAGTGGCGGCAGCGGCCCTTAATCTTGTCCGGAAGGAGAGGGGAACGGATGTGGAACTCTCCATCGGGGCCAATATCAATTCGCAGGTGCGCAATGAGATAGCCCCTGCTCCAGCCTATACCGGTATTTCGGCCGGAATAGCCGTTCCACTGAAATTTTCCAATATCAACCGTGGTGCGGTTGATGCGGCCCGAGGCAGGCAGGAACAGGCCAGGATGCAGACTATGCAGGTGGAAGTGCAGATAGAAACGGAAGTGCTTCAGGCCAGCAGACGCTATGTCCTGTTGTCGCAGCAGCTGGCTTCCAGTGGGGAAAGACTGCTTTCGGATGCGGAGAGTGTGATGGAAGGGATGCTCTACAGTTACAGCCAGGGAGAAGTGTCGCTGCTGGAGGTTCTCGATGCTCAGCGTACTTACAATGACTTAAGGGCTATGTACATAGACTTGCTGTACGATCAGGCGGCGGCCTTGGTGGAACTGGAGTTGAGTGCCGGTTTCTGGGACATCCGTCTCCTGTAAATGATTATAATCGTTTATAGCTGTTTTTACATTGCGATGGTCCGGATTTTCGTTTATATTTGCATTTGGAATAATAAATAAAGTATGGCAAAAGAAATAGAACAGACAGATGCCGCAGCAGCGAACGCGGCCAAGTTGAAGGCCCTGCAGGCAACGATGGACAAGATTGAGAAGGATTTCGGCAAGGGAGCCATCATGAAGCTCGGAGACCGTCCGGAAGGGGACGTGTCAGTCATTCCCTCCGGCTCCATTGCTCTGGACCATGCCCTCGGAATAGGCGGCTATCCCCGCGGCAGGGTGATCGAGATATTCGGACCCGAGTCCAGCGGTAAGACCACCCTCGCCATACATGCCATAGCGGAGGCTCAGAAGGCCGGTGGTTTTGCTGCGATCATAGATGCTGAGCATGCCTTCGACCGTACTTATGCGAAGAATCTCGGAGTGGATGTGGATACACTGCTGATATCCCAGCCGGACAATGGGGAACAGGCACTGGAGATAGCCGATGACCTGATACGCAGCGGTGCCATAGATATCATAGTGGTGGACTCCGTGGCAGCCCTGACTCCCAAGGCGGAGATCGAGGGCGAGATGGGAGACCAGAAGATGGGGCTGCAGGCAAGGCTTATGAGTCAGGCACTGAGGAAGCTCACCGCCAATATCTCCAAGACCAACACCTGCTGCATCTTCATCAATCAGCTGCGTGAGAAGATAGGTGTGATGTTCGGCAATCCGGAGACTACGACAGGCGGCAATGCGTTGAAGTTCTATGCGTCCGTGCGTATAGATGTGCGTAAGGTGACCCAGCTCAAGGACGGGGATGATCCCACAGGCAACCGTACCCGCGTCAAGATAGTCAAGAACAAGATGGCGCCTCCGTTCCGCAAGGCCGAGTTCGACATCGTCTTCGGCGAGGGAATCTCGAAGATAGGCGAGATAGTGGATCTTGGAGTTGAGTTCGATATCATAAAGAAGAGCGGATCGTGGTTCAGCTACAATGACTCCAGACTGGCCCAGGGCCGTGATGCGGTCAAGAGGCTGCTCGTTGACAATCCTGAACTGACAGGGGAAATCGAGGCGAGGATACGCGAGGCCATGAGCAATATTGAGGATTAACGGGAATTTATTAGAAGTAAGAACAATGCAGACAGTTTTAAGCGGTATCCGTTCTACGGGGCACCTGCATCTTGGCAATTATTTTGGTGCTCTGCGTAATTTCGTGAAGATTCAGGATGACTACAGGTGTTTCTATTTCATAGCCGACCTGCATTCTCTGACTACTCATCCACACCCGGATGACTTTCATGCGAATGTCAAGATCATCCTTGCGGAATATCTGGCATCGGGCCTGGATCCTGATAGGGCCACGATATTTGTGCAGAGTGATGTGCCGGAGGTCAGTGAACTGTATGTCCTGCTCAATATGATAGCATACAAGGGTGAGCTGGAGAGGACGACAACATTCAAGGACAAGGTGCGTCTTGCCAAGGCCAAGGCCCGCAACATGCGTCTGGAGGACATCTCGTACGATGACCGCAATGACGAGGGGATCAACATCAGCGCCGGTCTGCTGACCTACCCCGTACTGATGGCGGCGGATATCCTTATTCACAGGGCGGACTTCGTTCCGGTGGGCAAGGACCAGGAACAGCATTTGGAATACGCGAGAGTCATGGCCCGCCGTTTCAACAATATGTATGGCGAGGAGGTATTCGTTGAGCCCCGAGGTTTCAATTTCGGAGGTGAGCTTATCAAGGTGCCGGGTCTCGACGGCAGCGGCAAGATGGGCAAGAGCCAGGGCAACGGTATCTATCTTTACGATGATGAGAAGACCATTACCAAAAAAGTCATGAAGGCCCTTACCGACAGCGGTCCTGTCGAGCCGAACAGCCCTATGCCCGAGTGTATCGATAACCTCTTTACCCTTCTGGCTCTGGTATCCGAGCCTTCTACCGTGGAGTATTTCCGTGAAAAGTGGAATGACTGCTCAATCCGTTATGGAGATCTCAAGAAACAGCTTGCAGCCGACATCTGCAAGGTGACCCTGCCAATCCGTGAGAGGATAGACGCCATATACAACGATGACGCCTATCTGCACCGCGTGATTTCGGAAGGCCGTGACAAGGCGCGCGCCAGTGCGGCAGCAACACTGTCCCTTGCTCGCAAAGCTATGGGCTTCAAGGTGTTTTAGGTGTAAGATGTAGCCAGTTTGAAGTTCATGGTGTCCGGTCTTTATCGGAGATAACTGTATATTTTCGTAAAGACATCCGAAGATGGGAATAACCGGTCTTGCCCGCAGAGTGAGACCGGTTTTCTCCAAGAGAAGAGTTCTCAGCATTGCCAAGTACCTCCATTTCACCTGCGGAAGGTGACAGGAAAAGAGCGCGTATATTTATCCATCCGGTAGAAATAGACAGAAAACGCTATACATTTGCGGAAAAAACGCGAACATGCATAACGACTATATTGTAGAGATTTGTGCTCCGTCATACGAGAGTGCTTTGGCCGCACAGAGAGGCGGTGCCATGAGAATAGAACTGTGTTCCGAGCTGGATGCCGGAGGAGTTACTCCTTCCTACGGGCTGATTCAAGGAGTAAGGGCAGCACTGACTATTGCAGTCAATGTACTTGTCCGCCCGAGGTCCGGTGATTTCCTGTATTCGTCCTACGAAGTGGAGACCGTGACACGCGATATAGCGCTGTGCGCGCAGGCAGGTGTACAGGGTGTTGTGGTAGGTGCATTGACAGCGGATGCGAAAGTGGACCGGACTGCGGCTGCCGAATGGCTGAAGGAGGCCCGCAGATACGGACTGTCGACAACGTTTCATAGGGCAATAGACTGTGCAGACGGTATATACGATGCTCTTGAGGAAGTCGCTTCATTGGGTTACGACCGCGTGCTGACTTCCGGCGGATGCCAGACAGCCTGGGAGGGACGTGAGACGATATCCCGTATGCAGGCGATGATGGCCAATCGTACAGGCAGCTCACGCAAGCCACTTATAATCATGCCTGGGTCGGGAATAAATCCGACCAATATCCGCGACCTTGCCCTGCAGACCGGAGTAAGCGAGCTTCATCTGTCGGCCACCATACGGCACAAGTCCGGAATGCGCGTGCTGTCCGGTATCGCCTGCGGGGAGACAGTCGTCCACAGCGATGAGGATACAGTGCGAAGGGCAGTGGATGCGCTTCGCTGAGGCGTTACCTGATTTACATGACGTACGACTTTGTGTTTTGTCGTCACTTGGCTGCAACACTCGGATAATCAAAGTACCCTTAGGCAAGTAATAAGCAGAGCTTTTAACGAATTTATCAGACAGTAACACGGAGACAATAGCCGATGCCGCGGTGGCTGGTGATTGTGACGTAGGGATCGGCGGCGAGACGTTTGCGGAGGCGGGTGATGTGGACATTGAGGCTGCGGGTGGAAAAATAGTCGTTGTCGCCCCAGAGCTGTTTGAGGATAATGGTATTGGGTACTGTTTCTCCGAGACGGGATGCGAGCAGTGAGAGGAGTTCTGCTTCGCGGGAGGGCAGGACGGTGCGGCTGCCGTCATCCATGCTCAGAACGCCGTTGGACGGGTCGAATGTGTATCGTCCGAGAACAATGGGGGAAGAGTTCCGTGCTGCCGTATTGGTCCTCTGGCGTCCGAGCAGCGAGTGGATCCGCACTATCAGCTCGCTCATGGCGAACGGCTTGCGGATGTAGTCCTGTGCCCCGAGCTCGAAGCCGTGCACCACGTCCTCCGCTCCGGAACGGGCTGAGAGGAAGAGTACAGGTACATCGTCGCTGCAGATACCTTCTTCCCGCAGCCGCTTGATGAAGGTGAATCCGTCCATCGTGGGCATCATGATGTCGGTGACAATGACCTCCGGCCGGAACTGTTCCGCAGCGCTCAGCCCGTCTGCCCCGTTGTAGGCGCAGCGTACCTCAAAGCCCTTTTCCGAGAGGATGTCGGTGACGATGCCGGCTAAGGTCCGCTCGTCTTCGACGAGTAGCAGCCGTATTTTCCCGTTATTGTCCATATTGTCCATGATCTCTGTCGTCATTTCCGCTGATTGTCCTGAGTTCCTTCGGTACCCGATGAGAAATTTCCGTCATGCACTGGAATGGTGACGGTGAATATCGAACCGCCGCCGGGTGCGGGGCTGACGCTGACGGTGCCGCCATGCTTTTCCACTACGAGCCGGGTGTAGTAGAGACCGATGCCGAAGCCCCTGACATTCTGCACGTCGCCTGTGGGGATGCGGTAGTATTTCTCGAAGATGCGGCGGCGCTGGGACGGAGGGATTCCGATGCCGTTGTCCTGTATTTCGATGCGGACGTTACGGCTGTCGGGGCTGTGGCGGAGGCGGACGGTGATTTCGGGGGAGGCGGTGGAGTATTTGACCGCATTGTCCAGGATGTTGGAGATGGCGGCGGATAGGTGGAATGCGTCGGCATCGACGGTTGTCGGTCCGGAAGGGTAGTCCTCTGAAATATGTGCCCGGCCTTCTGTGCTGACGGTCAGTTCCGTGCACAGGCGATGGAGCAGTCCGCAGAGGTCGCACGGGGCTGGACTCAGGGAGAAATCGTCCCGCTCCTGCAGGGAAATGTCGAGGATGCGGCCCACCATTGCGGACAGGGAGCAGAGCTGGTCCCGGATGATGCAGAGGTAGCGGTGCCGGCGTTCGGGATCCTCGTCGGCAGAATAGTCGAGCAGGGCTTCGCTGGCTGCGGTGGCGGTGGCAATGGGAGTCTTGAGTTCGTGCGTGATGTTGTGGGTCAGATCCCGGCGCATCTCACTGAGGGTCTTCTGGCGGAAGACGGTGCGCAGCAGGTAGATGTAGCTGAAGCACAGGATGACGGCAATGGTGAAGATGCCGGTGATGAGGCCGGCCATCTGGCGGAGAAAGTCACGGGAGGGGTTGGTCATCTGCACGGTACAGACTATGCGTGGCGTGGAATCACCTGTATATATCGTGCGGATAAATGTCAGCGGCCGGTCTATGACTGTGCTGTCGGAGTACAGGATCCTTGACACGGAGTCCCTGTCAGGTGTGACGGTGAAAGATCCGGTAATTTTTACGTCCGGGCCGAATCCTTCGAGAAAATGCATCAGGGAATCCATCGATATGTTCATGCCGGCAGTATCCAAGGCTTCGGTTCCGACGGAGACCGAACAGGGGTAGGATATGTCCTTGTACCGCAGCATGGCGTAGAATGTCAGCAGGAAGTTGGACGTGCGGAAACCGGTCAGGCTGTCGGTATCCGGTACAGTTGCCATGATGCGGCGGATGGCGTCGGTGTATGCTGTCCCGCTTTTGTAGACTTTGATGGAGGCAATCTCCTCGACTGAGATATTTGCCAGTAATTCCTGAAATATGTCCTGACCGTCTGTGGTATCTGTCTGGATCATGACCAGGCTTCTTCCCTCGGCCTGGCGGGCATCTCTTTCTGATGCCACGGCTTCGTCCAGGGCCGAGCTCACCCTTTCCTCGAACTCATTCTGCCTGTCCCGGTACGATACTATGAGCCAGATCACCGTAAGGGTGAGGGCTGTGACAAGGGCCGCTCCTACGGCAGTGCCCACAATGATGAATGTACGTCTGCTCTGCATGGTCCTGCAAATATACGCATGGTTTCCGGACATTTGCAGAAATTAACATTCGTTAACACAGTCCGTCTCCGGGAGGTTAAGGGTTGTTAACATTTGTTAGGCATTCGTTGACCTTGGGAAAGGAGTCATGCCGGTAATTTTGCAGTCAGAAAACGATTAAAAGTTTATGATATGAGAAAAATTCCCCTTGCAATGTTTTATGCTGCGGCATGGTTCCTCGGGACCCTGCTGCCTATGGCTATTTCTCCCGCCGACGGCCTGTGCCAGTCGATTCAGATCATGATCAAGCCGGTGGCTTACAGGATGGACGGTATCGGTACGGCCCGGCTCGAATGCCGCTACGGTTATTTCTGGCTGAAGGATACTACGGCCCGGATGTCGCCGGACGGCGGCCTGCTCTCCGGGGACAGTGCTGCTCTGGAGCGGGGTATGATGCTGCTGCAGTGCGGCGGACCTTCCGGAGTCTCCCGTTTTTACAGCTATGACAAGTTTTACCTGGATTCGCTGATGCTGGCCGCTGACGGAGGTGGCGGGGCGGCTTTTGACGTGTGGTCACTGCCTTCCGGTACTGCATTTACAGTGTACAAGCATTTCCCCGAGCCGGGACGGATGACCTCGACCGATGTCGTGGGGGCGGATAATTACCTGGTTGAGGAGCAGGTGCCGGATTTCGGCTGGAAAGTGTGCGATGAATGGAAGGAGGTGCTGGGCTACCGGGTACGCCGGGCGGAATGTACGTTCCGGGGCAGGGACTATGTGGCTTGGTTCGCGCCGGAACTGCCGGTGTCGGACGGGCCCTGGAAGTTCTGCGGTCTGCCGGGGCTTATCCTTGAAGTCTATGATGTGCACATGCAGTACCGCTATGTGCTGGAGGGACTTACGGTGAAGGATGGCCTGCGGGTGGAGATGCCCGACGCGCAATATATCCGGACCGATGTGGAGAAGTACCTGCGTACCCTGCGCCGCTACACCGAGAATCCGATGCTGATAATGTCCGAAATAGATGCTTCGGCCATCTCTGCCGTACGGGTCAGCAAGCCTGCGGACGGGAGCGACCCGTTCAAGTTGAAATTCGATTTTCAGGAGATACTTTAAAACCATCGCTTATGGAAAAAATGACATTTATCGCCCGTATGCTATCCGCATTTTACGTATTTTCTACACCTCCTTCCACAGCGGCAGCGAATCCCGGAAAACGGTGCCGTTGCGGTGATGGCAGACAGATGCGGCGCGTCTGGGAGCCGGGAATGGCGGAAGCGATTGCTCTTGTAGCCGTGGTACTGACGTTGTTTCCCGTTGTTGTTGCGGGACAGAACACTATGACAGTCTTTTCCGAAGATGAGAAGACCCAGGGCTACGAGCGGATAGGGACTGCCCTGATAGAATGCACCTACCGCTATGCCTGGCTGCAGGATACGATTTCGGGAACCAGGATGACGCCGGAGGGGACGTTGCTCTCCGGTGACAGTACGGATATTTCCGATGAAGTGATGCTGCTGCAATGCGGCGGGCCTTCGGGAGTCTCGCGTTTCTACAGCTACAACAACTATTACCGCGACTCGCTGATAACCTCGCTGGTGAATGCCGGCAGCTTGGACTTCTCCTCTGTCGGGGATGTGAAAGGCGGCACGTCGGTGCAGATTTTCAAGAACTGGCCCAAGATCGGGCGGATGACGATGATAGACGAGATGCTGGACTGGTTCGAGGTGGAGGAACCCGTGCCGGATTTCGGCTGGAAGGTGTGCGATGAATGGAAGGAGATGCTGGGCTACCGGGTGCGCCGTGCGGAGTGCTCCTTCCGGGGCAGGGACTACGTGGTCTGGTTCGCACCGGAACTGCCGGTATCCGAGGGCCCGTGGAAGTTCTGCGGTCTGCCCGGTCTGATCATGCACGTGTACGACACGGAGTGCCAGTACGTATACATGATGACCGGTATACGGCAGGTTCCGGATTTGCCCGTGATGATACCGGACGAGCAGTATGTCCGTACCGACCTGCGGAAGTACTACCGCACCCTGCGCCGCTACATCGAGGACCCGATAGGTTTCGTGACTTCCGGCATGGATGTCACCTTTATCAAGATTACCGACGACAACGGCAAGGAGGTGGATCCCAACAACCCCAAGCTTGTCAATGCCCTCAGGTACCGGTTCCAGGAGATAGTGGAATAGCGGCTTCCTGCGTGCGAAAGTTTTCTCTTCTGGTACTGCAACGGCAGCAAATTCCGTATTTCGGTGCCGTTGTGGGTGTCATTGCGGGGTATTCCCGCTTCCGGTCAAGTATGACCGCGTGTGTACGGCCACGTGGATGTATGCGGTTTCTCAGAAAATGCCGTGCCTCCGACTAAACCTAAGAATATTTTCTTAACTTTGGAAAAAAACAGATGAAATTATGAAATCGTTTTTACGGTTCATTTCGCGCAACAGACTCTATACGGTAATAGAGGTGGCCGGCATGGCCATCGCCTTGGCATTCATTATCTTCATAGGTACCTACGTGACTCAGGAACGCAGTTACGACACGTTTGTCGGTGACGATGTCTATGTCGGTTCTGATGTGGAGTTCTTCAGTCTCAGCGGTACCGTCAAGGGGGCTGTGGAGGGCCGCTATCCGGATATCGAGGCTGTCTGCCGGACAGTCGGCACCATGTCCGTTGACGGGTGGGACCTGAGTGTGTTGGTCGGGGACAGGACCATGGTGCAGAATGCCCTCTGCGTGGATTCCAATTTCCTATCACTCATCCCGCTTCCTATGGCGGCAGGTGACAGGAAAGGGGCCCTGGAGGCTGTGGGCTCGGTCATTGTCTCGCAGTCCTTTGCGAATACATATTTCCCCGGGGGCAATGCGGTGGGCAACGGCATCGACATAACGGCCGGGGACGGGAAGATTACGCTGACTATAACGGGAGTGTTCGAGGATATGGAACGGACCGTGCTGCCCGGGTGCGACATGATCTACCGCCTGGATATGCTGGAGAGATTCCTGCCTCATCTGACGCGCAACGGTTACGGCTCTACGGTGACCTTCTACAAGGTCCGGGAAGGTGCTGACGTGAACTGGCTGGGCCGGGAAATCCTAGGCATCCTGAAGGAGAGCGACGAGATGTATATCTCAGGTGTCTGCACGGAGTACAATCTCGTGCCGTTCAAGAAGATACACTACGGGACAGGAGCCACCTCCCGCGCCTTTTTCGAGAATATCGTCAACCGGGACATGCTGCGGCTGGTCACTGCCGCCGGAGTGCTGCTGCTGGTATTCGCCCTGCTCAACTATATCTCGCTGACCACTGCCCAGGTGGGGTTCAGAGTCAAGGAGATGGCGACGCGCAGGCTGATAGGCTCTTCCCGCGGGGGTGTCATCCTCCGCTACATCGGGGAGTCCTTTGTCGTGACGGCCGTATCGTTCGTCCTCGGATTTGTCCTGGCTGAGGCCGCCGCCCCTATGTTCAGTGCCCTTATCGGGAAAAATTACAGTCCGCTGTCGTCCCTGACCTGGGGCACCGCCGCTCTATGGACTGGAGTCATCGTGCTGCTGTCTGTCATTGCCGGTATCATCCCGGCCCTGATGGTTTCCCGCTACAGGCCGATCGACATAGTCAGGGGCGAGTTTACACGGACCGGCAGGATGGTGCTCGGAAGGATTTTCCTCGTTGTCCAGAATACAGCAGCCATCGGGGCCATCGCAATAGCCATTGCCATGTTCCTGCAGCTGCGCCACATGGTGGAGAGGCCCATGGGCTATACCCGGGATTCCCTGGTGGATGTGACCGTCTCCAACACTCAGGATCCGGACGATTTTCTCAAGGACCGGCTCAAATCCCTGCCGTGCGTGGCAGATGCCGGATGGGTGCAGGGCTGTCCGGCCGGGAATAGGAGGTTTTACTGGGGAGTGCAGATAGACGGGAACCGATACAACATAGTGATGTATGGCGGCGATACTACGGCGCTGCGTCTTTTAGGAGTGAAGGTTCTCAGTCAGAACTCCGACCCTCTGCCGAATACCAGCTATTTTACCCGCAGGGCCGCCGCTGCTTTAGGATATGGTCTGGACATGACTCAGTTCGAGTTTGACAACGGGGCAATCAGGGTCTGCGGCATCATCGACGACCTCTTGCTCGGCAATGCCAATTCCGCTGGCAATGACCTGCTGATCTGGACGGTACAGCCTGTTCAGTCTGAATACATCGGGAATCTTATGTCCTTAGTGGTCAAGGTCAACGGCGACCCGGCCGACGCGGTGCGTGCTATACAGGAGCTGTACGCTGCTGAGAAACCGGAACTGGATGTCACGGTGAGGACCTACGAGGAGATCTACCGCAGGGCCTATGCTTCGGAGGACCGCAGCCTCAGGCTCACCAGCCTTTTCGCCCTGCTGACCATCGTCCTGACGGTCATGGCCATGGTCGCCATGAGCACCTACTACGCCCGTCAGAGGGCCAAGAGCACCGCCATCCGCAAGATTATGGGCTGCCCCCGGCTGGAAATCTACACCCATACCCTCGCCAGCTTCCTGTCGGCCTCGCTGATTGCCGCGGTCATTGCCACTCCTCTGATTTACACCTACACCGGACGCTGGCTGCAGACCTACTCCTACCGCATTGACAACCACTGGTGGATATACCTGCTGGCCCTGCTCATCGTGGGGGTGATAGCCGCGCTTTCCATCTCATACCGGGCCGTGCAGCTGATGAACACCAATCTGGCGCTGGCTTTAAGAAAAGATTGAGCCGAGGATGTCCAATCGGCATTTAACATTGGTTAACACTTTTTAACAGAACTTTACCCGCCTGTTTTTCCGCAGACTGTATTTTTGCTGCGTATGAACAGGGCAGTATTTATATTGGCTTTTTGCGCGTGCTTCATGACGGCATTGCAGTGTACGGTGAGTCAGGTCTATGCAAAGTCTCACTTAGTGGTGGATGAATATTTGCGCGGTACGGTGGTGGATGCAGGAAGCGGGGGGCCGGTGGCCGGTGCGGTGGTACTGTATGTGCCGGCAGGGCAGGATGGTACGGAGTATGTGCTGACGGACGGGCAGGGACGGTTTGAGTTGAGTCTGAAGGCTCGGCCGTCGGCCGGGGATTCGGTGAGGGTGTCGATGTTGGGCTATGCGAGTGTCGCACTTGCGCTGGTGCCTGACGGGGGCAGCAGAGAGGATGCTGATGGCGGAGGGTCGGTGACGGACTGGAGGAACATCCGGGTGACGCTTCAGCCGCAGGCTCTCAATATCAAGGAAGTAGTGGTGCGGGCACCGAAAGTGAAACTGTTCGGGGATACGGTGGAGTACAATGTGCAGAGCTTCGTGGAGCAGCAGGACAAGAGCATCTCGGACGTTCTCAAGCGGATGCCGGGGGTGGAAGTGCGTGAGGGCGGGGATATCTACTACAACGGGGAGTCCGTCGGAAATCTGTACGTGGAGGGCATGGACCTGCTCGGCGGGCGTTATTCCCTGCTGACAAAGAATCTTTCGGCCCAGGATGTGAAGAAGGTGGAGATCATCGAGAAGCATCAGCCGGTCAGGGCTCTCAAGGGTATCACATCCGGGCAGAAACCGGCCATCAACCTCGTGCTGCAGGACCATGCCCGGGGCAAATGGGTCGGCTCGGCCAGTCTCGCAGGTGGTGTCACTTCAGACCCGCAGGCACTTTGGGACGGCAATCTCTTCCTGATGCGGGTGGGCCGCAAGTGGAACAGCGTGAACAATATCAAGACGAACAATACTGGGACAGACCTCTCCGGCGAGCTACGGGGCCTTAGTATATATGACCGCAGCAGCAGTGCTGGCGGTGGCGGTTTCATATCGGTGAGTACGAGCGAGGCTCCTTTAGGCGCACAGCGGGTGAGGTTCAATACTTCGGCCCTGGCCAATACATCCAATACCTGGAAGCTCCGCAATGACTGGAAGCTCAATGCCTCCGCCTCATATCTCTTCGACCGTCTGGAGTCATCAAATTCTTCTGCGACTACCTACTATTTTGAGGATGGGGAACGCGCCATAGTGGAGAGCGAGGAGGCCATGACCCGACGTCACAGCGTCCAGACCCGTGTTGAGGCTGAGGCCAACCGTGACGAGTATTATTTCCGCAATGTGCTGCGGGCCGAGGGGGAATTCCAGGACGCCCTGCAGACCATGACCGGCGAGTTCCCCAACACCCAGAAGGCCCGGCTGCCCTACATCTCTGTCAGCGACGACCTGCGGTTCATCCGGCGTAAGGGCGGACATTCTTTCACTATTGTCTCTCAGAACGATTTTACGCAGTACGACCAGCGGCTTTCCGTACTTCGTAACGGGAGCGGCGGGGCATCCGGTATATCCGGGGCGGCGGACAGTCAGGCAGACGATTCGGGATTGTCGTCCGGCGGAGGGACAGACAGCATCCAGCGGCAATGGGTGGGAATCCTGGATTTCAATACGGATACCTACATCTCGACTGACTTCAGGGTGGCCCGCAGCCTGACCATCGGGCTCCGGGGCGGATTCGAGGCATCTGTCCGCAGGCTGTACAGCCGCCTGGAGGGGATAATCGGAGAGGGTGACCAGACCGGGATGTCCCCGACGGACGGGATGCTCGGCAGCGGTGGCATCACCCCGGCAGACGGGATGCCCGGAACCGGCGGAATATCCGGGAGAAACAGAATGACACGGGCCTCGGATATTTTCCGGAATGATCTCACAGCCGCATTTGTCCGTCCTTACCTGACTCCTTCGCTGGAATACGACTCGAAGAGCTGGGAGTTCCGTCTCTCCGTCCCCGTCAGCTGGGCCAGATATTGGGGAGTGGATACGGACCACATCATCTACCGTGCCTCCGGCTCCGTCAAGTACATGCCAGGCCCGCGCCTGAGTCTGACCGTCTCCGGCAGCTCCTCCAACTCCGGTCTGGACATCCATGATTTTTACAGCGGTTACATCCTGCACAACTACCGCTACCTCACATCCGGCTCCATGAATACCGCTCAGGACGAGTCCTACAGCGTCTCAGGCCGTATCAACTTCAAGGACCCAGTCAATATGTTCTACATAGACGGTGCCGTCACACGTTCCTGGAACATATACCAGACCTCCTCAACCCAGGATTTCCTCGGCGACTATATCGTTACCGGCACAGAGTACGCTCCCAGTCGGGGTGAGAGCTGGTACGCCTCCATCAGCGGCAATGTCGGCATCTACGGTATCAACGGTAAGGTCGGCGTCACGCTCTCCTACATGGATTTCTCCACGACCTCCATCCTGCAGAACGGCGTCCGCACCCCCTACCTGTCCCAGACCATTTCCCTGCGTCCGGTCTTCAACGGCCGTTTCACCCGTTGGATGAGCCTCTCCTACGAACTCGCCTACTCGCATTACATCCTTTCCCTGCCCGGCACCGGCACCTCCGAGGCCAAGGACAATTTCAACCACACCCTTTCCCTTAACCTCTCCCCGCTGAAAAACCTGGACCTCAAGCTCTCCGCCGAGCACTACTACACCATGCTCACTTCGGACCAGGCCAAGAACACCGTCCTGCTCGATGCCTCCATCGCCTGGCGTCTCAAGGGCGGCGTAGAACTCAGTCTCACAGCCCGCAACCTGCTCAACCAGCGCACCTACGCCTACTCCATCTTCAATGCCCTCCAGCAGTTTTCCTGTGAATACCGCATCCGTCCGCTCAACATTCTCGCCGGCGTCTACTTCTCATTCTGATTCTGTCTGCCCGAGAAATGCAGGCTTGTTTGCAAGTGCTTGATTGTTAGATGTCTGCAAAATGACCTGCAATTCATGGCCGTTTCTGGGGCTGTGAAAAATGCAGTGGGTTTTACAATGCGCTGATTAATAGAGCTTTGAAAAACGACGTGCAATTCATACGCCATGTCAGTAAGCCGAGAAATGCAAGCGTTTTCTCAATATCTTCATTCTCTGCGACTTGGAAAACGCAACGCATTTTTAAACCCTGTGTGTGGAAGTAGGCAGCCCTACGACCTTCATCCCAAGTCCCTTTCCGCAGGTGAACAGAAAGCGGCGTATACGATACACCTGCGGAAGGCACATGACGGCAGACTGTTTTTTCAGGCCATAGAGCAGCGATATTTTGCGTACTGCATTGTGTAATAGTTAATTATAAAATTCGTGTCAGCCTTATAGCTTAAAGACCACGGACACGACGGATGGAAACGGTTGTGTTTTGGAAACTCGTGGATGAGTGGACGGAAAGAATCCGCTCAATAGGCCCACTGAGGCTTTGCTCTATGCCTGTGTCTTGGAGGACTCGTTGCATTTCCGGGATGGGGAAATAAAGGTGGTGAAAGAAAAGACAGAAATTTTTAATCAAAAATAAATGTAAATCGATATAAGGAAATATTTTTTTATTCGGAAATATTTTTAAATTTGTCACGTGGTATGTGGTAGAATAATACAAAAAATAATTAAAGACTTATGAAGATCAATAGTAATGTGGACCGTTTTGTGGAAATTGCGATTATGATTGCAGTTTTCATGTCGGTAGGTCTGTCTGCGCAGGCGGTGCAGGCAGCTTATGGAATGGCTGGGCAGGAACAGGTGCAGGACGAGGGTCGGGCGCGGACTCAAGTTCAGCCGCAACTCTATCTCTGGCCCATAGCCGGGGCAAAGACAGGGGATAATATCCTCTTCCGGCCGCAGCAGTATATAGACGGCAATCTCAATTTCGGGAATCTGATTATCGGTGCGCCGGAGGGGACTCCGGTGGTGGCTCCGGTGGATGGGGTGATTCATCGTCCCGGGGTGGCGGTGAAGTGGGGGACAGGTATGCAGACATATCACACGGATGAGGACCGGACATGGAATGAGCAGATAGCCAGTGTGGTGGCTGAGGGAGGGTACGGTGTCCCGGACAGATGCGTGAGCATGACTCTCGGAATACGCACTGCTGACGGGGACAAGCTCTGGTTCTCGGGTCTGAACGGGGATATGGTGCTCAAGGACGGGCAGAAGATACGCAAGGGAGATACGTTAGGTTATGTGGCTTATTATGAACCGTCAGTAGATGAGCCACATATCTGCTTTTCCATGAGCGGTAAAAACAATGCCGGAAAGGATCCCATGACTCCTTTCGGGCTTGAGACGACTTTCATCGAGCCGGAGGCGCTGGTTATTCCCGACAGCCTTACGGCGGAGCAGGCTCAGGAGGATTTCCGGGCACTGATGGACGTGCTCTATAACGAATATCCGTCGCTTTACGATGTGGTCACTCCTCAGGAGATCGTCCGGTACGACTCGCTGACAGTCCACAGGGATTTGGCGAAAGGCCTTCCCTATATCGGGTTCTGGCTTATAGTGAAACGTACGGTCGCATTTGTGCATGACAGTCACATCGGGCTCATGACAGACCTGGATACGAGGGAACTGAATGTCGCCAATATATTCCCCGGCGTGATGGGGGACAGCCTCATAGTCACCCGGGTGATGGACGGCAAGGGGCTGGAGAAGTATGTCGGCCGCAGGATTGCGGCCATAGACGGCAGACCGGCCGAAGATATCATAGATGACGTCAGGACGTTCAAGGTGGATGGATACGACGGCCGCAGCGAGAGTCTCAGGGACTACAAGATGAGCCTGGGCTGGAACTGGTATTATGATGACCGGGATGTATACAGCCTCAACGGCAAGAAAGAGGCCGTAATAGAATTTGCAGACGGTGAGGTGTATCGCGACAGATGGGTGTCCCCGTACAGTGCTACTGGTTTCTGGCCGCAGCCTTCCCTGGAGATGGCTCGCTACAACCACCTCATACGGTACAAGGACTGTCCGTACAGCTTCCGGATGCTCAACGACTCCACCGTGTATTTCGGCCTGAGCGCATTCGATATATCCAAGGTGGACAGGGATGCCGTCCGCGACTCTATAGCCGCTTACCTCGATGTGCCCTACATGGTCATGGATCTCAGGGACAATCCGGGAGGGGATGTCTTCTTCACCAACGAACTGCTGTCGATGTTTATCAACGCTCCTACCCGCGACCTCGGCGGCTATTCCTGGGTCAAGACCAGAGGCCCGCTCAGGCACTCGCTCAACTACGGTCCGGACCAGATCGTCTTTCCCGACTATGAGCCGGTCGAGGGCAAGGAAGGCTATTTCGCCCCATCTGAGAACAGCCGGGTACTGTATCCGGACTCGACCGTCAATTACCGGGGCCGTCTCTACATCCTCACCGACGAGACTTCCTGCTCCGCAGCTTCCCTCTTCCCGTCCGTCCTGGTGCGCAACCGCCGGGCTGTGACCGTAGGCCGCGAGACCCAGACCTGCTATCATTTCATGACAGCCTTGAAATACAACGAGGTGCGTCTGCCCAACTCCAAGATTGTCCTCCACATCCCTTTAGTCCGCGAGGTCTTCGACACGGCCGTCACGCCCAGAACTCCCGCCGGCAGGGGCCTGATGCCCGACTATCCGGTGCCCGCCACCTACGAGGAATATTTCACCGCGAAGGAGGATTTCGTCCTGGACCGTGCCTTGGAGCTCATAGCTGAGGGGAAGTATCTCGGAGAGGACTATTTCGCCGAAGTGGATGCCGCGGCAGATAAAAAGGACCGTCCGGTGATGTGGCTGGCTCTCGGGATTGCGGCTGTCGTTGCGGCAGCGGCCGGAATAGCCGTTGCGGTCAGGAGACGCAGATAATGAACAAAAAAACAGCCCCGTTGTGCGCATTGCTGTACGGGGCTGGCTTTTCGTAGTTTAAGTCTCTATGTCAGTATCCTATTTCCACATCTGTGATCCGTGGCTCGAGAGTCTCGGTGGATACTGTCTCCGGGTCGCCGACAGGTACGAGTATGACACCGTAGTGATAGTATCCGTTTTCGTCAGGCAGTAAATTCGGGTCTTCAAGTTCGTACCGGTATACCTGTCTGTACGTAGTCCTGTACTGAGGAACGGTTTTGATTATGGATGTGAGGTATCCTTCCGGGTCGAAGCTGTAATTCACCTCCGGTTCTCCGGAACTGTATCCGGTGTATTCTCTTACAGTCTCTTCTCCGATAAGTCCTGAGTCAAATGGGTAATCGACACCGACATAGGAGTCGGGCATATCGTAATCCCAGAAATCAGGCCATACGAAGTTGGCGCTGCGCTTTCCCAGGGCTCCTATGACTCCGAGCGGACCGGCCCCCGAACCATAGGCATCGCAGAGTATCCAGTTGATGTCTATGTTGGAGTTGTCGGGGTAATCCGAGTAGGTGAATTCGTAGCGGCTGTAGTCGCTCTGCGTGTTGATGAGATTGCCGCCAGACCAGATATATTCGTTGATGTATTCATTATATCCGTCTTCCTTGCCGGTCTCGGAGGTAAGCTGCCCCTCTTTGTCGTAGCTGAAACTGATTTCAGTCCTGATTTCTTCCACCTCGCCGTATCCGTTTTCTCCAATATCGGTGTAAACGGCAGATACGGCCCTGCCCTGATCATCGAGAGCAGCCTCAAAAGAGACGGTATAGTCTTCTTCCTGTCCGGAAATTACAATCTTTTCGTCTGAGTAATCGATGTCATACAGGAAGTTAAGAGAAATATTGTCGCTGCCGGAGACAAACTCTTCGGTCATTTCGACTCTTGTCAGCCTGCCGTTCTCATCGTAAGAGAACAGATATTCATAGTTGTCGTCAGTGCCGTCGGTGATGAAGAGCGTCTTTATGAGCCGGCCGGCCGGCATGTCCGGATCGTCATCCGGGGTATTTGTATCAAGACCTTCCTGCCTGACGGTGAGGGATGTTTCGGATGTGCCGCAGAGTATTCTGACCGTGGCGGTACGTGAAGCGGTGTCGGAGTTGGCCAGGGCCGAGATTCTGGCTGTGATTTCTCCGGCAGCTCCTCCGTCAGGCTCGATACCGAGCCACTGTGCGTCTTCGGTCATGGCTGTCCATGCAGCTGTGGCTGTGAATGAAATGGAAGTGTCTGTCTGCGTCGGAGGCAGAAGTATTTCAGTATCTCCGTGAATGGTGACTGTTCCTTCCTTGCCGGGCCTTTCTTCACAGCTTGGAACCAGTAATGCAATGATAGTAAGAAAGGTCGCGAAATGGATAATTCTCTTCATGATGTCTGAAATTGTGAGTTTGTAATACGTCACAAATTACGTAATAATAGAGCAAAAATAAAATCACGGAAAACCATGATTTTCAAGCGGACGGGAAGTCGTGGCGGCTACTGCAGGCGGGTTGGCGGCATTAGGCCGAGGTTGACGGCTTTCATTACCATATCGGCGGCATTGGCGGCCCCTAGTTTGCGCATGATGTGGCTGCGGTGGGATTCCACTGTGTTTACGGAGATGAACATCGCTTCGGCAATATCCTTGGAATTCATGCCTTTGGCCAGAAGCAGGAGGACTTCGAGCTCTTTGGGAGACAGGACAGATTCCGGAGTGCCGGCAAGGATTGCGGGTCTGGCTCCTCCGAGAATCTCCCGCACTGTACGTACGAGGGACGAGGAGTCTACTGATTTGAATACGATTCCGTCCACATTGCACTGACGGAGCCGGCGTATGGTCCAGATTTCCCCGTGTACGGTATTCACGATGATTTTCATGGCCGGAGATTCCTGTCTGATTGTCCTGATGAGACTGAATCCGGAGATGTCGGGAAGTTCAAGGTCCAGGACGGTCAGGTCCGTGTCTGCTTTTCGGATTTCCTCCATGGCTTTCTGTCCGCTGCTGGCGGTGGCGACTGTCATTTCGGGAAAGTTCTCGCGGAATACAGCGGACATACCTTTCAGTACAAGGTCGTGGTCGTCTACAAGCAGTGTTTTCATAAAACGGTCTATTCTGGGTCTGAAATTGAGACAGGTACTTCCAGGCGGCATACGTGGGTTCCGTCTTCTTCGGTGTCGGATATGGCCGCTCCGATGGCTTTGGCCCTTTCTGACATGACAGATAGCCCTATGCCGTCCCCGCTCTCCCGTCTGTTTCCGGAGAAAGCTTTTCCGTCATGACGGACGGTCAGGGACAGGGAATTGTCCGAAAGCTCCAGTCCGGCTTCTATGCGGCCTGCACCGGAGTGTTTGATGATGTTGGCCATCTGCTCCTGGAATATTCTGTACACTTCGTATGCGATACGTTCCGGAACCTGCTGCCACTGTGCAGAGCCTTTGAGTATTGCTCTGAAGTCTATTTCGGCTGCGGTCTGGGAGCGGAAGCGGCGGACGTACATTTCCATGACTTCCTCTATGTCGGAAAGGTTGAAGGACGGGGGCATCATGTCGTGGGAGATGGTGCGGACCTCGCTTCGCAGACTCTCGAGCATGGACAGTATTTCGTTCTTGGGGGCAGAAGTGCTGTTCCCCATGGCCGAAACCAGCATGCCGATGCCCAGCAGGTCGTTGCAAACTCCATCGTGCAGGTCGCGGGCTACACGGGCGCGCTCTTTCTCCAGTCCCTCGATGTATGTCCTGGCCAGACGCAGCTCTTCTTCCTTCCTTAGGTGTCTGCACCGCAGTATTACTGCTACGATACCGCCTGCCAGAGCCACTGCGAGTACAAGGGCTATGATGATCCATCCCCTCAGTTCCGCCTTGTTCCTCATCGCCTCCTCAGACAGTCGGGAAATTTCCAGCTCCTTCTCGGCTGCTCCGTACTTTGCGGACCATTCCGATACCTGGGCGGTGATGTCCTCGTTGTAGATGCTGTCTATGGCTTCATAGGCTTTCTCGTAGTAGTCCATGGCATTGCCGAACTGCTTCATGTCCGCGTAGTTGCGGGCCATTGTCAGATATCCGGCATCTTTTCCGACTGAGGAGTTCTGTCCTGATGCGGACATGAGCCGGCTGTAGATGGCATTGCTCTCGGCGTAGCATCCCATGTTTCTGAGTACTGCCGCCTGGGTCTCGAGAAAACCGAGTACAGCCACGGACTCGGGTGGAAGCCGGTCCGCAAGTTTTTCGGCCCGGGCCATATAGAAGTCCGTGGAGTCCCGTTCTCCGGCTATGTTGAACATCGAAGTCATTATGGTAAGTGCCGAGAGCTGCTTGTCAGGAAGACCGCTTTCTCCGGCTTTGGCAAGGGCTGTGTGCAGGGCCTTGGAACCTTTGTCGAAATACCCGTTACGGGCATAGATCCCTCCTGCGTTAGTAGCAGCATACATGACCATTTCCATGTCGCTGCAGCCTTCAGCCATCTCCATGGCTCTTTCGGCATATTCCATGGACTCCTTGTCCCGTCCCATGAATGTCAGCAGGATGGCCATGCCGGTCAGCAGCCTGGTCTTCTCAGAAACAGCGTGCGGGGAGTTTTTGTACCGTATGATGTCCCATGCCCGGTTGTAGTAGTGAAGGGTGGAGTCCATCATTGATATACGGCGGTAGCAGACTCCGAGTGACTGGAGGAATCCGCTGTAAGACAAGGAATCCTCTTCTGTACGGGCATATCTGTCCGCTATTTCTGCCGCTTCGAGCCAGAGGCTTATGCTTTTTCTCATGTCGCCTTCGGCAAAGGATATTTCGGCAAGGCTGTCGGTCTGCAGGGCGTTGGAAAAACTCTGCACGGGAGCTGCTTTGGCGGGGATAATGCCGGATGAGATGGTCAGGAGCAGGAGCCCTGTCAGTAGTTTGAGGTGCATTGCTGTTTCATCAGGTTGGAATTTCAGACGCAAATTTAGTAAATAAAGGGAAATACTTGTCCCGTTTTTTCTACCTTTGTAGACTGGAGCAACCATGGGCTGCAGACGGTGCGGATGCTTTTCCCGTATTGTTCATGATCATAATCTGAATTTGCAAATGGAACCGCTGTTAGGAAAAAATATGGAGGAACTTGGGGACGTATGTTCGAGATACGGACTCAGATCTTTTGTTGCCGGACAAATGGCAGACTGGCTTTATCGTAAGAGGGTCAGGACTGTGGACGAGATGACCAATCTCTCAAAGGCGGCGAGGGCTGCTGTTGCCGGAGACTATGAAGTCGGACGTACCGGATATACTGACATGATAAGTTCTGCAGACGGTACCAGGAAGTACCTGTTCCCTTTCGGTCCGGGAGTGGAGGCTGTGATGATACCTGAAAAGGACAGGCATACAGTATGCGTCTCGTCGCAGATGGGCTGCAGGATGGGCTGCAGGTTCTGTATGACAGGAAGACAGGGATGGCACGGCAATCTGACCGTGGCAGGCATCCTTTCGCAGTTTATGGAGATAGACGAGGCAGGTGAGCTTACTAATGCTGTTTTCATGGGCATGGGCGAACCTCTGGATAACTGGGACAATGTCCGGAAGGCCATAGATGTGCTGACATCGGACTGGGGCTTTGGCTGGAGTCCGAAACGTATAACGCTGTCTACCATCGGAGTGACTTCCGACCCGCGTACAGGAGAGTCTCCTCTGCGCCGTTTTATGGACGAGTGTTCCTGCCATCTGGCTGTCAGCCTGCATAATCCGTTTCCGGAAGAGAGGGCGGAACTCATGCCTATGGAGAAACCTTTTCCTATAGAAAGGACATTGTCCCTGATAAGGGAATACGATTTTACGGGACAACGGAGGGTGAGTTTCGAATACATCATGTTTTCCGGGGTCAACGATGACAAACGTCATGCATATGCCTTGGCGGGTATGTTGCGCGGTCTCGAATGCAGGGTCAACCTGATACGCTTTCACCGGATACCGGATTCTCCTCTGGCTCCGTCTCCGATGCCTGTCATAGAGCGGTTCAAGGAGATACTCGGCAACGCCGGTGTACTCACGACTCTGAGGGCTTCCCGGGGAGAGGATATCCTTGCTGCCTGCGGTATGCTTAGCGGGAAGGGCAGGGCAGCGGGAGGATAAGTCTGACTTGATAGAATGATTCCGATATGGCATCCGATTTCGCATACCGAGTTCATACAGCCAGATGTATATGCCTGATGGCCATTGTTGCCTTGGGTATATGCGTGCCGCATGCCTACGCGGCTGCGGATTCTTCGGCAAGGCCGAAGGTGGGATTGGTGCTGAGCGGTGGCGGAGCAAAGGGAGCCGCTCATATAGGTGTGTTGAAAGTTCTGGAGGAGGTAGGGATACCGGTGGATTTCGTTGCGGGGACCAGCATGGGTTCCATAGTGGGCGGACTGTACAGTCTGGGCTATACTCCGCAGGAGATGGATTCTCTCATAAGTACCATAGACTGGTCGGTATATATGAGCAACAGGGTCTCCCGGGAGCAATTGTCGTTTAAGGACAAGGAACGCAGCAGCCGCTATCTGCTTACCATTCCTTTTGCTACGGCTGCATCGCTGGACAGTACGATGGAGACCGGCCGTGCAAGGCGGGATGAGACAGTCTCTGGAGAACACTCTTCCTCCAGTATGTTCGTGAACTCGATTCCAGCCGGCTTCATCAACGGCAACAATATAGAGAGCCTGATAACTTCACTTTGCTTCGGGTATCAGGATTCCATAGATTTCGATGACATGCCTGTCCCGTATGCCTGTGTGGCAACCGATATGGTGAGCGGAAGGGAGGTGGTGTTCCGCAGTGGCAACCTGCCTATGGCAATCAGAGCCAGTATGTCTATCCCTGGTGTCTTCGCACCTGTAAGAATGGATGACATGGTGCTTGTGGACGGGGGAATGCTCAATAACTTCCCGGTGGATGTCTGCCGTGCCATGGGGGCCGATATCATCATCGGAGTAAGGGTGTCCAGCAAGGTGGAAGGTGATCCCGACGAGTTGGGCTCGCTGCCTCAGATCATAGACCAGCTCATGGGGGTCGTGACAAAGAGCAAGGCGGAGGCCAATATTGCAATGTGCGATATCTTCATAGAACCGGATGTCACAGGCTACGGGCCAATGAGCTTCGATCCGTACAGTATAGATACTCTTGTCAGCCGCGGCTATGCTGCTGCTGACAGTCAGAGACCGGTACTTGAGGAACTTAGGAAGATGCTGGAGGTGTACGGTCCGGTGGAGCGGGTTTGCCGGAAGCACAGGACAGTATTCATGGACAGCGATACACTTGCCATAGGTTCTGTCTCGATATCCGGAGTCAACGACAAAGAGCGTGCGTGGCTTCTGAAGAAGTCTAAGATAACCAGAAGATCCAGAATGACAGGACGTGAAATAGAAAAGGCAATTTCATTCTTTTACGGTACCAATGCCTTTTCAAAGGTGAGCTATACTGTGCTTCCTGACGAAGGTGATTCTACATACAGTATAAATATAGCGCTTGAGAAAGATGCTCCGCACAGTTTCGGTATCGGTTTCCGTTTTGATTCGCAAGAGGCCGCAGCCATATTGCTGGGACTCGGAATCAACGAGCAGAGACTTACCGGGGTGAAGTTCAGTCTTTCGGCCCGGCTTAGCTACAATCCTTGGGCCAGGGCAGTGATTTCTTTTGTACCCAGGGCCTTTCCTGGATTCAACCTGTCATATTCTTTCAATAAGAGTGAAACCAATCTCAGATACCACGGGAAACCGTTCGGCAACGCCATGTTCTTGAAACAGAATGTCAAATTGTATATTTCCGAGTACCAGTCCCGTCATCTCAGCACTGAGTTGGGACTCAGCCTGGAGAATTATATATACCGGCATTTCTATACGGAGAAGGATGGTCCTGTAATGCCGGATCTGGACCGGTTGCGGAGTGCATATCTCGGTCTGTACGGTTCTCTCAGGTTTGACAGCAAGGACCGTTCCGTGTTTGCGGCCAATGGTGTGGACTTTTTCCTGTCTGCCGGCTGGAAGTTCCATGATCTTTACAGGACAGTCCCGTTCAGCAGTTTCGGTGAGGTGCAGCTCAATTTTATGTCCTATATCCCATTTGTCGGCGAAAAACTTGTCCTGTCGCCTCAGGTCTATACCCGTTTTGTGATGGGGGACAGCTATCTGCCGGCTTATGACAATCTGCTGGGAGGAGTGATGCCCGGCCGTTATGTCAGTCATCAGATGCCGTTCATAGGAGCGAACAAGCCGGAGATAATGTACAATTCTGTGGCTGTCCTGCGTCTGGACCTGCGTTGGAACGTGTACAGGAAGCATTATGTTACCTTGATGGGCAACTATGCCAGAGAAGCTAACGGTATCCGGAATTTTTTCACTCCAAAGACTCCTTATGAGGATGGATTCATGACGGCATACGACTGGTGGGGTGCAGGTGTCAGGTATTCCTACGATTTGCCGGTAGGTCCGTTCGGTATAGATATAAGCTGGTCCAATATCACTAAAACCGTGGGTGTGTATGTCAGTCTCGGATACTGGTTCTGATGTTGATGCTGTTTTCAACAGGATGGCCTGGCTGTGCTCCAGGAGGGAATATTGTTCGGCTGACGTGATGCGCAAGATCCGTCAGAAGGGGTTGTGTGCGGAGGATGCCTCTGTCGTGATGCAGCGCCTGACAAAGGAAAGATACGTGGATGATGCCAGATATGCCAGGTCTTTTGTCCGGGACAAGGCCGTTCTTTCCGGCTGGGGACCGCGTAAGATAGCCTTTGCCCTGTCAGCCAAAGGCATGCCGAAGAAGATGATTGAGGAGGCAATGCGGGAAATCAGTCCGGAAGACAGCACTGCCCGTATGCGTGAAGTCTTTACCGCGAAATGGAAAGTCATTTCCGGTGATACGGAGTATGACCGGCGTACAAAACTGCTGCGCTTCGCACTTTCCCGTGGCTATTCATATGATGATGTCTCCCGATTTCTGGCTTCCCTCGATAAGGACCGGTAAGGATTGACCAGCCGGTTCTGTTTTTGCCTGCCAAGTGTGGAAATCGGAAATTTATGCGTAAGTTTGCACTTTGATGAGATAATTTAAGGACTAAAATAACTACGGAAGATGATTACCACAGAACAGGTGAGAGACTTGCGTCAGCGTATCGATACGCTGGGGAGGTGTCTTTGACATCGCTTCGAAGAAAGAGCAGGTAGCGGAAATGCAGCGGCATAGTGCCGGAGCCGGATTCTGGGATGACCCGAAAGAGGCCGAGGCGTATCTTAAGAAGATGTCCGGAGTCAGATTCTGGACAGATGCTTACGATGAGATTAAGAAAATGGATGAGGACCTGGAGGTCCTGCTGGAGTTCGCCAGAGAGGACGAGACGGCCCAGAATGATGCGGATATGCAGTTCGAGGCACTTACCGGTAAGGTTGAGGATCTGGAGCTGCGCAATATGTTGGGCGAGGAGGGGGATAATCTGGGAGCCATTCTGAAGATCAACTCCGGAGCCGGCGGTACTGAGAGCAACGACTGGTCGGCCATGCTGATGCGTATGTATGTGCGCTGGGGAGAGCGGAACGGCTATAAGGTGGCGGTCAGCGACCTTATTGAGGGCGATGAGGCCGGCATCAAGTCTGTGACAATAGAGTTCGAAGGTGACTATGCTTTCGGCTATCTGAAGGGTGAGAGCGGAGTACACCGTCTGGTGCGCATTTCCCCGTTCAATGCACAGGGCAAGCGTCAGACAACCTTCTCTTCGGTGTTTGTGTATCCGTTGGTGGATGACACGATTGAGATAGAGATCAATCCTGCCGACCTGGAGTGGGATACCTACCGTTCGTCAGGAGCAGGGGGCCAGAACGTCAACAAGGTGGAGACCGGAGTCCGTGTGCGCCATATTCCGACCGGCATTGTGGTTGAGAATACCGAGACCCGTTCGCAGCTGGATAACCGCCAGCGGGCTCTGCGTATCCTGAAGTCGCATCTATATGACCTGGAGCTGAAGAAGCGTCAGGAAAAGCAGGCCGAGCTGGAAGGCAAGAAGAAGAAGATAGAATGGGGCTCGCAGATCCGCAGTTATGTCCTGCACCCTTATAAGATGGTTAAGGACTTGCGTACCGGCTATGAGACATCCGACACTCAGAGCGTCCTCGACGGCGACCTCAACGCCTTCATGAAATCCTTCCTGATGGAAGCCGGCGACACACTGTAGCGCAATACACGGTTCAGTCGATTTTCAGTGGGGATGCCCCCTGGGTCGCAAGAAACCTCTCCTAAAGCCACTTACGCCGTCACGGGTGGCATTGCCGGCTGTAAGCTGACCACATATCCGGATGCCCGATTGCAGCTTCTGAAACCGTGATATCACTTATGGAACACGCATACGTATTGTAACTGACTTACAACAACTGTCATATATCGTCGTATATGGTCCCGCTGCATCAAAATTTCTAAAAGGCAGACCATAAAGCGACTTGTAAGGCTATTACTCCCCTTCGACAAGCTGCTCCGTGGCAGATTCCCCATCCGGCTCCACACCACCATCCGGCCACCACCGCAACGGCAGCATTTCCCGCGATTCAGTGCCGTAGTGGGTCATCAGCAAAATCCGCCCGGGCAATGCCGGCCGAAATGGCTGGAACCCAAAACCGTGTAGAAACCGGGAGTAAT
>UQUN01000019.1 GCA_900544175.1 uncultured Alistipes sp. | reverse complement strand
AAAAAATGTTTAACTGAATTATTTTTTCTGTGTCTACTTTTTCATGCTGGTACAAGTGTCTTTTACAGTGCGTTTTGTAAAGAAACGGGCATGCCTCCCGGAAGGTATAGAAAAGAACTGCAGAATCGTAAAAATTTTTCTTGATTCTTGATTTTTATGAATAAGGAAAAGTAAAATTCGCAGAAAGTACGATGTATGGATAACTTTGTACTGAAAAGTTAATTAAAAATGAAAAAAGTATTTTCCCTCTTATTAATTGGGGCATTGCCGGTATTTTTTTCCGGATGCCGTGACAATCAGGAGCAGCTGACTCCGGAACTGGCTTTTGACAGTTCGGTAATCGAGGCACCTGCGGATGGTGGCACAGTAGATGCCGCCTATAAACTGACCAATCCTTCTCCTACTGCGGAGTTCCTTGCGGATTATGATGAAGACTGGATTACTGGCTGTGATTTCAGCGAGGAAGGTGTTATGAAAGTATCAGTTTCCAGAAATGACGGAGAGAAGTCCCGTGAATGTTTCATCACTGTCACCTACGCCAACGTGCAGGCCAGACTTATGGTACGTCAGAACGGAGCAGGTCCGAGAGCTGCTGTCGAACTTGAGCTGACGAACATCACCACCAGTTCTGTCGATGTGAAATTCATGCCGGAGGACAGCGAGACGACATACTTCGGAATGGTGATAACCAAGAGGGACTATGACGCATATTGTGAAGGTTCGGATGACAAGCTGTATGAACTGGTGATGTCCAACTACAACATGTATGCGGAACAGCTCGGGGTAACCCTTGAGGAGTTCCTTACGAACCAAATACTTATGACCGGCGAGCAGTCCTTTACCATTGGAGACCTTACTTACAAGACAGAATACATTATGTTCGCCGCCTATATGGAGACTACCGGCGAGCTTGCTTCAGAGATCAACAAGGAGCCATTCACTACGCAGGACGTAGAGAAAGTGAATGCAAAGTTTGATGTAAAGCCCTATGTGACAGATGATTTTGTCCTTGTGACTGAAGTTGACCCGTATGATTACGATCAATATTACTTCGTGGACGCTGTGGATGAACAGACCCTGGAAAGCGGTAATGTGTCGTATGAGGTATATTTCGAGAAATCCCTGAACGCCACACTTAAGTTCACCCAGACTATCATGGGTATGACTGTCGAGGAGACATTGGCAATCATTGCGTCCAAAGGACGTGACACCATCACCTGGGGCAGTGACTTCCTCATGTATGACAGAAGTTACATTGTGGCGGCATTCGCCATCAACAATGACGGTATCATCAATTCAGATATGTCCACTGCTACTTTAAAGACAGACCCCTGCGAGCCTTCGGACAACCAGCTTTCATTTGAGATTGGAGAGATCAGCAGCGACAGGGTGTCTTACAGGGTCAATGCCACTAATGATGACCCTTATGTGACAGCTGTCGTGATGGCTGAACTGTATGAGGGCCTGAGCGATGAGGAGATTATTGCGAAGCTGCAGAACGGAGGCTATATCGGCTCTGCCCAGAGCGGCTCGAGAAACAAACAGGCTACATCCCTCAATGAAAATACAGACTATATAATCTTCGGACTCGGATACAACCGCGGGATCATAACTACCGGCCTGTTCAAGTCTGAGGTGTTTACAACCGGCGGTTACAAGAGTCCTGAAGAACTGGATGTGGAGATAGGGATAAAAGAACTCACTCCATGGTCTGTTGTCGTCCAGGTACAGGCGGATCCTGTAGAGTGTCTCTACTGGTATATGGTTGTGGATCCTGATTATACGGGAGATCAGGCCAAGGCTTATCTCTACAGCCTTGCTGAGGCTTACACTGGCCAGGGTGTGACAGCAATTGATTATTATAGGGGCATAGGATACAGGGGTACGTCCTCAACGTATTTCCAGGTGCATCAGTATGATGAGTTCAAGGTGATACTTGTCGGAATCGATGATCAGGACGGCTCACTCGGACCTGTTTTCGAAAGCGAGGTATACGAAGTCCCTGATCTCTCCTATTCGACTGAGAATATTGGAATAGGACTTTCCCATGACAAGTATTTTGACGGCTCTCTGATCGCCCAGCAGTATTCTCAGTATTTCGACTTTGCCGGTCGTGCTGTGATTCCTGTGGAGGTGCAGCTTGAGGGTGATCCTGCCGAATGGTGCGTGGCTGTGACATCGAATACTTCTTCCGATGTAAGTGACAAGGAGTTGATGTACCAGCTCAATGACCTCCTCGGAACAGTGCTGTGGAACAAGACTTCTTTCGACCTGGCCATCAACTGGGACAGGGAGATGCTGGTCTTTGCGGTAGCATATGACGACGAGGGCAATATCTCGCAGATCTACCGTGAGCAGGTATCCTTCTCGAGAAGCGGAGTTTCTCCGATTGAGGAGTACAACCCGATAGGTGATGTGATCACATACTCGAAACCGGCTCCTGGAAACGAGCCGAAAATGGCAGTGCCTCTGACAGGTCTGGCATCTGACCAGCCATACGTGGAAACTGCTGTCAAGGCAGCCAAGCCGGAGTCTCCGGCGGCCGAGTCATTGATTGAAAGGGCTCAGCGGCTTATGGAGGAGAGAGTCATGGCTCTGATAGACTCGAAGAAGTCTGAGAGCCGGACCATGACACCTGAAAAGCCCAGACTTCACATGGTGCAGAAACATCAGGATGAGATAATGAAATGAGCAACAGGCTACGTTTTATAGTGTATATGAGTGCGGCAATTCTTTTGCCGCACTCTTGCAGTATTAATGAGGATACTCCTTTTGACCGTAATACCGGCATGACGGGTGGGCAGGGTGACCGCGGGATTATGATTTCTGCGTATGAGCCCTATATGATGAGAGTGAAACTTTCCAGTGACATGGCTTCCAAGTTTGAGGAAGCGGCTGATTCTTCAGGAAGGATCTTCTCTGCCGGAGTCAGGTCTGCCTGCACTCCATTGGCCTCGGCCGGTGTTGTCAGGATGGAGAGAACGTTTCCCTATGCCGGAAAGTTCGAGCCCCGTACAAGGGCGGCCGGACTGCATCTGTGGTACGATGTGTACATAGACAGCTCTTCCGTCATTACAAAGGCGAGCGAGGATATCTCCTTTATCGAAGGAGTGGATATTGTAGAGCTCAGACCCAAGACGGTCCTGATGGATGATGGGCCTTTCATCTTTGATGATCCGGAAATGCCCGTCAATCAGTGGCATTATTACAATGATGGAAGCATGATCAACTCAAGACCAGGAGCTGATGTCAATATCGTTCCCGTATGGGAAGATATCACTGTCGGAAGCGAGGATGTTGTCGTGGCTGTCATCGATGGCGGCATTGACTATGACCATGAGGATCTGGCGGCCAACATGTGGCATAACCCTGATGAAACGGGTGACCAGGTCTACGGTTATAATTTCGTCAACCACAATCTCACCATTATTCCGGAGAATCACGGTACTCATGTGGCCGGTACTGTTGCCGCAGTCAATAACAACGGTATAGGAGTCGGTGGAATAGCTGGAGGCGATTATGCCAGGGGCATATCGGGAGTAAAGCTGATGTCCTGTCAGATATTTCAGGGCAATGCCAGCGGTAGTGGCTCCCAGGCCATGAAATGGGCGGCGGATCATGGAGCCGTGATTGCTCAGAACAGCTGGGGCTACGAAGATCCTGGAGTCACTTCCATTCCGGAATCGGATAGGGAAGCCATTGACTACTTCATTGAGAATGCAGGAATGGACGAGAATGGGAATCAGGTCGGTCCGATGGCCGGAGGTGTCGTGATATTTGCGGCCGGGAACTCTTCCCTCGGTTACAATTACCCGTCCGGATACGAGAAATGCATAGCGGTCGCAGCGATATCGTCGGACTACAAGGCAGCGTATTACACCAATTATGGAGACTGGGTGGATGTGTCGGCTCCGGGCGGAGATGACCAGAAGAATGTCTTTGTGTACAGCACTCTTCCAGACAACAAGTACGGGGGGATGGCCGGTACGTCCCAGGCCTGTCCTCATGTGTCGGGCATAGCAGCCCTTGCTGTTTCGTACTTGGGTGGTCCCGGCTTTACAGCGGATGCTCTGAAGGAGCGTATCCTTAACGGTGTCAACGATATATCCTCGTATAATCCCGGTATGGAGATAGGAAGGGGCCTGATAGATGCCTATAAGGTTCTTGTGGCGGATACCGGTGAACCTCCTTTGGCCGTGGATGATCTCGATGCTGTCGTGGAGTCGAACAATGTCACTGTCACTCTCACAATACCGGACGATCCTGATGATGACAGGGCAAATATGGTGCTGATCTACTATGGAGAGGATGAGATGGACAATGTATATACATTCAAGGCAGCTGATCTTTATTCCGGTAGTGAGTTCACCGGGTCGTTCTATCTGCCGGACTTCGGCAAGACGTACAGGCTGACAGCTGTTGTCACCGACTTCTCAGGCAACAAGTCACCGGCATCAAATGAGGTCTCGGTGACGACAGGTGCGAATTCGGCACCGGTTGTAGAACCTCCTTCGGAGACGGATATTACTATGAGCCGCTACGAGAACCGGGAGATAAAGTTCCATATCGAGGATCCGCAAGGTCATGCGATGAATGCACTTGTAGAAGGTGATGGCAGTCTGCAGGGCATAGAGGCCGAACTTTTGGCCAAGGACACGGCAGTGTTGCGCATAGATGGTCCGGAAGCCGAGCCGGGTCTTTACGATCTGTCTTTTGTCGTCGAGGATGATTATGGTATGCGTACCGTAGTTCCCGTAAGTCTGGAAGTACTGGAAAACCGTGCGCCCGAGATGATCAAGGAACTTAAGGGTGTGGCTTTCGGTTCTCCCATGGACGCTCCGGTCACAATAGAGTGGCAGGAGTATTTTGCGGACCCGGACGGAGAGCCGCTCGAGTTGACAGCTGAGATTGAGGACTGGTCTGTCGGAGCTGTATCTGTAAACAGTGACGGAAACATGGTTGCAGTACCGATGGGCTACGGTGTTACCGATGCGGTAGTGACAGTTTCGGACAGTTTCGGAGAGGAACTTCAGTGCCGTTTTAAGGTAGTGGTCAGGGACGGTTCGCAGCCGTTGGATCTCTATCCAGTTCCTGTAGTGGACACTCTCCATGTCAGGGCTCCTGTGGATGTTACCGGAGATGTCAGTGTCATGTCCCAGTCCGGAGCTGTGGTGTACAGCGGGGAGGGGGTTGATATCAGTGTGTTCTCTCCTTTGAAAATTGACATGAATGGACTCCCTGCTGGAATGTACACGGTAGAAGTGGCTTTCGACGGCAAGGTAATAAAGAAAGAAATAGCAAGACTCTGATTTTGTCACATTTATGTAACAAATTATCATTAAATTGCGCGAAATTTGATGATAATGGGGAAAAAGAAAGAGTCAAGGCCGTATCTCGAGAGAGATGTCAGCTGGATGTATTTTAACAGAAGGGTTCTGCAGGAAGCGTGCAAGGACAGTGTGCCCTTGCTGGAGCGCCTTAATTTCTTAGGTATCTACTCCAACAACCTGGATGAGTTTTTCAGAGTCCGGGTAGCTTCCCAGAACCGTATAGCCGAGTGGGACGGAAAAGCGGGGCTTAAGGAAGCAAGGCACGCAGCGGATGTCGTCAAGCAGCTCAACCGTATCAACAACAGATATGTAAGGGATTTCGAGCTTGCAGTCAGGCAGGTTAACAGTGCTCTGGCGGACAGCAATATCCATATAATATCCGATGTCGAGGCTGATGAGGAGCAGAAACAGTTCATCAGGGACTATTATCAGGACAAGATAGACGGTTTTATTGTTCCGATATGGCTTTCTGCCGTAAGACATCTTGACTATGAGACGGATGAGAAGATATATTTGGCAGTCAAGGCATGCCGTCAGACAGAGTCCGGAAAGAATGTTTTCGACTATGCGTATTTCAGTCTTCCGGTGCGGAACTGCGGCAGATTCGTGAGGCTTCCGGACAAGAATGGATCGGCCTATATAATGTATATAGATGATGTGGTACGCTGTTGCCTGCCGAAGGTGTTCGAAGGCAACGGCTTCACATCATTCAGCGCTTTCACGTTCAAGTTTACACGTGACGCCGAGATGGAAATAGACAACGACCAGCGTGCCGGATTTTTGCAAAAGATCGCTAAAGCTCTGAAGACAAGGCGTAAAGGTGAGCCGTTACGCTTTATCTATGATGAGGAGATGCCCGATGACCTGGTGAGAAGGGTGCTTGGCAAGCTGGATCTTGGGGACAGGGACACTGTCATCCGTGGCGGAAGGTACCAGAACCATAAGGACCTTATGCGTTTCCCTTCTTTCGGTGACAGTTCATTGCGGTATCCTCCGCTCCCTCCGATAAGGCGTTCGTCCATGGAGGCCCCTGGCAGTCTCCTCGAGCGCATTGTCAGACAGGACCGTTTTCTGCATGTTCCCTATCACAGTTTCGATTCATTCATACGTGTTCTTCATGAAGCGGCCACCAGCCGTAATGTCAAAAGTATAAAGATAACCCTGTACCGTCTGGCGAAAGAGTCAAAGGTGGTCCGAGCACTCATAGCTGCTGCCAGAAACGGGAAGAAAGTCACTGTCGTCATAGAACTGCTGGCCCGCTTTGATGAGGAGTCCAACATCCAGTGGTCTCAGAAACTCGAAGATGCAGGAGTAAAGGTGATATTCGGGGTAGAAGGGCTCAAGGTCCATTCGAAGGTACTTCATATAGGTACAAAACGAGGCAGTGACATAGCCTGCATCAGCACCGGCAACTTTCATGAAGGCAATGCGAAGGCGTATACCGACTGCATACTGATGACGTCATGTGCGAGGATAGTGGACGAGGTCGGAAAGGTCTTCGATTTTATCGAGAAGCCTTACGCGCAGATACGTTTCAAAGAGCTGCTGGTCTCTCCGAACGATATGAAATCCCACTTTATCTCTCTCATCAATACTGAGATACGTAATAAGAAGAATGGCAAGCCGGCATATATAAAGATAAAGATCAACCACATAACGGATCCAGTGATGGTGGACAAACTTTACGAGGCGGTATATGCCGGAGTGGAGGTCGATTTATCCGTGCGCGGTAACTGCTCTCTTGTCACGGACAAGCTTCCGGAGAACTGCCATATGAGGATAAACGGAATCATCGACCGGTATCTGGAGCACTCCAGGATATTTGTCTTTGCGGCCGGTGGAGCGGAAAAGGTCTATTTGGGATCGGCGGACTGGATGCCCCGCAACCTCGACAACCGGATAGAAGTTGTCACTCCTGTCTATGATCCGGCAATCAAGCAGGAAATGAAGAGGATAGTCGAGTATGCGCTGCGTGATGTAAGGCAGGGACGTGTTGTTGACGGGACGGGCCGCAACCTGCCGTGGACATGTGACGATCCGCTCGATACAGGCTCTCAGGAAGCGCTGTACAGTTATTACAAGGGTCTGGAGGAAAAGGAGTGCATGTATGATGTGTCAATGTTTTAAATACTGATGAACATGGAAGAAGCGATGGTTGAGTACAGAGATCATTTAGTCACGTATGCGGCTATTGACATAGGTTCAAATGCAGTACGTCTGCTTATAAAGCAGCTCGAGGACGGGATGCAGCCGCATTTCACGAAGGTACTCCTTCTCAGGGTGCCGCTTAGGCTTGGTTTCGATGTGTTTTCCAACGGAGGCAGGATATCTGACAGGAAAAGGAAGGACCTGGTGCGTCTTATGAAGTCCTACAGGCAGCTGATGAAGATATACAATGTGTCGGACTACCGTGCCTGCGCCACATCCGCAATGCGCGATGCGTCTAACCGGAAGGAGATAATAAAGGAAGTCGTCAGGAAGACTGGAATCAATATCGAGATTATCGACGGACAGGAGGAGGCCAGGATGATATACAACAACCACATCGAGAACATACGGGGCTATAAAGGCAATTATATGTATGTGGATGTAGGAGGCGGCAGTACCGAGATAAATCTTCTGGCTGATGGTGATCTTATATGTTCGAAGTCCTATAATATCGGTACTGTCCGTATGCTGAACGACTCGGTGTCAGAAGGGGAATGGATGCGCTTCCGCTCCGACCTCGAGGATCTTGCGGCTTCATATCCGGGAATCAACATAATAGGCTCAGGCGGTAATATCAACAAACTGTACAAATTGATAGAGCCCCGTGACAGGCGTCTGCCCCGTATGAGCGTGGCCTCGCTGAAAGTCCTGCACGAAAGACTCAAGTCCATGTCTGTGCGTCAGAGAATGGATGAATATGGACTGAAAGCCGACAGGGCGGATGTCATAGTGCCGGCAGGAGAGATATTCCTGACTGTCGTGTCGCTCACGGGAGCGTCCTATATATATGTCCCCGTGATAGGTCTTTCAGATGGAATAATAGACGGTCTGTACACGAAGCATCTGGCCGGATTAGGTGTCTGACATGCGTTTTTCCTATATTTTCCTGATTTATTAATCCGGAAATATTACTTGCGGGGAAGAGACGGGAATTCAGAATATAATAATTATAATTGCACAAAACTTTTTGTATATGGAAAAAAGAAGTGCGATTTTCAGTTTTTGTATTCTGTCCGCTGTTTTGGCGACAGTAATTTCCGGTTGTGAGGGAACTTCCGGTGAGGACAACGGTTCGACTACAGTCAAACCTGTGATTGTTGTGGAGGACACTCTCGTTGTGCCTTCGACTGAAGGCTCCGCCGTGTTGGAATATTCTATAAGTAACCCGGTGGAAGGAGGTGTGGTGACAGCTCTTTGTGACGACAGTTGGATAACCGGTGTCAACAGCGACGTCGAAGGAGAGATCAGTTTCGATGTTCAGGAGAATACACGTGATATCCCCAGGACGTCGGTCATGAGACTGGTTTATTTTTACGGGGAGGATACTGTCCAGAATGAGACTCTGATATATCAGGAGCCTGTACCGATGTCGTATGATGTCAATATCGGAGAGGCGTATTTTTACGGCGTATATAGCGGAACTGTCGGTGACGGGTACAACAAGTTCATGGTATACCTTTCCGACATGCCTTTTGTAGACGGCTCCTTACAGTACGGAGCATCGCAGTATATGTTCGTCCTTTACAGTAATCCGCTGAGCAATAGGGCTAATTATCCTCAGGACGGCGTTTACGAGTATGTTGCTACAAGAGACAATCCTGTTCCCTTCACATTTGACAACAGCTCATGGTGGTATCAGCTGGACGAGGATGGCTTCTTCGGAGATTTCGGAAACTACGAGGAGGGCTCGACCCTTACCGTGTCCAGTGACGGTGATGTCTATACCTATGAGGCCAGAATAACGGACATATTCGGCACGACTCATTATGTGAAGGCCGTGACAAGCGAATCTTTTGTAGAAAACTGATAGAGTAGACTTAAATTCAACAAGTTTTACAAGAAATGAAGAGATTTTTCCCAATTGTTTTCTTTCTGCTTCTGTTTGCGGCATGCGACAGAAATACAGGAAATGCACCATCCATCTCTTTACTTGATGACGGTAATGTAATCGTTTCACCTGCCGGCGGCAAGGTGGAGATTGTGTATGGAGTAGTGAATGCTGTGGACGGTGGGACCGTATCCGCCTATTCCGATGTCGAATGGATATCCGAGCCGAGTTACGATTCAGATACAAGGCTTTCATTTGTCGTGGATGCGAACGGCACGATGGAGGAACGGAGTTCTGTTATAACCATCGATTACACCTACGGCGGCGGAACCGTTGAGAGCAAGCAGATCAACCTTATCCAGAGCGCAAGCAGCTATGCGCTTGACGCAACAGTGTTCACTTCTACGTATTATGGAGACTTCTTCGGTGACGACGGTGAGCACAGGTACTATACATGGCTTTCCGACATGCCGTTCGTGAATGAGGAGCCTCAGGCAGGAGGCACTTATTATCTTTTCGATATCTATGCGCCGGCACCTGAAGGAGGCAAGCCTTCTATCCCGGCCGGAACTTATACAATAGGCAAGCCCAATACGACGACAGCCATGACATTCTCCTCGGATTATTCGAACGGATTCAAAACGGACGCGAGCGGTAACTATCTGTACGAGTCTGTTTTCTCGGAAGGTACTCTGACAGTGTCGTACGAGGGCGAGTCCATCGTAATGGAGGCTGTCCTGCTTGACACTGAGGGCGGGTATCATTTTGTATCATACAGTGGTCCGACCGAATATATCGAGTGGCATGAGGAAGATGTCTTCCCCGGCATTCAGCACGATATAGAGATAGAGGCATCATTCGGAGAGGCAGTATATGTAGCCGGCAGCCAGAATGAAGGAATAATGGAAGTACAGTTGTCATTTACTGACATGAGTTTGTCGGCTGTCGGTCTTCCGGAGCCTCCTGGAGCAATTCTCACGCTGGATGCGTTTATGCATTATGATTATGACGGAAAGATCACGGCAGGAAACTACACTGTCGTGTCTCCTGCCGGCGAACCGTTGCAGATCACTCCTGGCGAGTGGCTTATCGAGGACCTGATAGCATCCGGATCCTATGTGACGGAGATGACAGGAGACGCTACCAACTATGCGCTTGTGAAATCAGGCAGCATGGATATTGTGGACAATGGCAACGGAGGCTATACCGTGACCTGTACTATAGAGATGGAGACCGGCTATACCGTGACCTGTAATTATGACGGGGCTCTTGATGTAATTGGGGTTCCAGGACCGTTCTCCACTCTTACGGAAGACAAAGAGCTGGATCTTGAGGGAGCTACTGTTACTGCTTCATGTTACGGAGACTATTTCCGTACAGGAGGAATGCAGTGGAACATAACCATCAGTCCTGCGACTTCCGGAGGAGATGGCGTGAACATTGAGATAGTATCTGAGAATGTTCCATTTGATCAGGGCTTTGTGACAGGCACCTATACGGCTGCCACTGAACTTTATCCCGGTCCTGGAGAGTACCAGTGCGGAGCGCTCTCGGCTTATGACGGCTCCCTTTCGGGCACTATCTATCTGGGAGGCAGGGACGATAACGGATACTATGTGGAGTATGCGCCTGCGATGTCCGGAGACCTTGATATCGTAAACAATGGAGACGGCACCTATGAGTTCACATTCAGTTTCCTTGATGACAAAGGGCACACATGGAGTGGCCATTGGTCAGGTAATGTAAGGACATTGGACTATACTACCTCGGAGGCATCCATTGTCCCCCTCAGAGCGGCGGAGGAGCAGGCCGTCAGGTTGAACATTAATAATCTTAATTAATACAGCTTATGAAACTTTTCGTAAAATTATCTGCAGTCATCTTTGCTGCAATGTTGTGTCTGTCCGGTTGCAATCAGACAGAGGAAACACTTGAGCCTGTTTTCAGTGTGACTACTGAAGGCGATATACTGGTTCCTGAGGTAGGAGGAACCTACTCTTTCACGTACAGTGTAGAGAATCCTGTAGAAGGTGCTGTCGTGACGGCAGATGCCGGTGAGGCTTCCTGGATCAGCGGAATCAATACGTCCGAAGACGGAACTGTAAGCTTTACGGTTGATCAGAATGAGGAGGAGGCAGAGAGAAATGCAGAAATTACAGTCTGCTATACCTATGACTCCGGAGAGCAGACCGCTACAGTCAAAGTGATACAGAGTGCGAAAGGTTCGTCTCCCGTCATTGTGCCTGACCAGCCGAGTATCGAAGTTCCTGTCGACGGTGGTGAGATGTCTGTGACCTATACACTCTCAAACCCGGTCGATGGCGGTGAATTTACAGCGACTTCGGAGGATGAGTGGATCACAGGTATTGACTATGCGGTTGAAGGGACAGTCGCATTCAGTGTTGCTGCCAATGAGTCCGGAGAACTCAGAAACGGGAAAGTTATCCTTCACTATGCCTATATGGGGACTGAGGTGACAGCTGAAGTTGCGGTAAACCAGTCAGGGGAGATGTATCCTGACGCATTTGTGATAGAGGTGTCTGAAATTCTTCCTACGACAGCCCGTATCAAGGCCAGCTCGGCTTATGATGATCTGAGATGGTTTACTGCATATCTCACTCAGAGTGAGCTTGATGCTGTAGGCGGAAAGGAAAATGTAGAGGAATGGTGTACAAGTTACCTTGAAGAGAACGCTGCCGGTGACCTCGATGGCTTCCTCTTAGCAGGCGACTATGACTATGATGTAGTTGTAGAGAATCTTTCCTTCTCGACGCACTATTTTACCCTGGCAGTCGGCGTTGATCCCGCCACTGGCGAGTATCTTACGGATTTCTTCTGGGGACCGGAGTTCGAGACCAGACCGGAGGCCATTACATTTGATGTAGAGGTGACACCTGATACCAGAAGCGTTACTTTCTCGATCCATCCTTCCGGCGAGGGATATTATCTGTATCAGGTGATAGACGCTGATTTTGCTCAGCCGGAGTGGTCTGATTATGATATTATGATGGAACTGATATGGGACTGCGGATCGGCTCTCTTTACGCATCTTGTCAATACTGAGGTCAATGATGTTACAATAGGTTCTCTGCAGGAGGAAACGGATTACCAGCTTGTGGTATTCGGAGTGAACCCGAATGACGAAAAGCCCACGACACCTCTCACGGTTACTGACTTCAAGACGCTGGCACCTGTTCTGGAACCGGCTGTGGTTGAAGGTGCTATCACCCATTTCTGGGCTGTCAGCGATTTGATTGCCTACAACCCGGCATATTCCGAGTTCGCAGGTGACAAGCCGTATGTCGGAGTGGTTGAGCTTACATCCTACAGCGACAATGCAGCAGGTGCTTACTGGCATACAATGGACGGCGACCTTACTTGGATGGTTGATGACTTGTACGATACCATAGTCGAGAAAAACAATATTGTATACAAGGATGATCCTGCTTTCTTCATCACATGCGACTGGAGCATAACACTGTTCCTTGTGGGTATGGATGCTGAAGGCAATCCTGGAAAGGCATTTGCTGAATCTTGGTACGTGTTCGAGGGTGAGCAGGATTTTGAGCTCTTCGACCAGTATTACAATGCCTGGAAAGCCGCGCAGTAGGCACAGGTATTATTTATGAGTTGGATGAGAGGCCGGCCCAAAAGAGGATTTTGGGGTCGGCTTCTTTTGCATAATGCAGAATGATATTCGGTTGCAATATTTCAGGTTGCAGCCGATTTCTTTTTTATTCGCCCGGAGTATTGTTGATGACGATATTTCGGGCGTATGCTGTTGCAAAGGCCGGACTCAGGGCCGCAGTCCTGCCGACATGCATTCTTTACTGACCACCACCAGACAAGCCTGTATCGCCCTTTCTGTTTCCACTCTCCTTCGCAGGTGAACCGGTAAGGCCGAAAAATGGGCACCTGCGGAACCGGTACGCCGGTATCCGGCTGTCATGACCATGATGCAAGGCTGTCGTCGACTTGATAAAAAAAGGGCGCATCTGCCGACGCGCCCTTCAGGTTTATAGTGTTTCGTGTGTTAGCGGATCTTAGCGAATTCGATATCGTTTTCAGCACGTTTTGCAAGGGTCTCGTCTTGAGATGCAATCTCCAGAGCTGCGTTTGCGGCATCGGCATTACCCTGACGGGCTGCGATGATGGCTTTAAGGTAGTTCTTGCACTGGCACTGTGCGTCTCCAAGAACTTTTGAAGCTGTGTTGAGGTCTCCTGTAAGGATGTTTACGAGAGCCTCGTTGAAGCTGCCGGCTCCGCTGAGCTTGGCGGCTGCGTCAGTGTAGTTGCCGTTGAGGATGTCGATGACAGCCAGATTGTACTGGGCCTCTTTCAGAGATGACTTGCTGAATGCGGCAGCTGCGGCCTCGTTGTCGCCTTTGCGGAGAGCAATGACACCGATAGTGTTGGTGTAGTAGTCGCAGTTCTTGTCGGATACGGTAGCGAGGGCATTCTCGGCTTCAGCATTCTTGTTCAGAACGAGGTATGCGATACCGAGATTGATCTTTGCACGGTCGCTGTTGAACTTCTCGACAGCTTTCTGGTAAATGGTGATTTTCTGGTTGGCGTCCTGAAGCAGTGAGCCGGCGCGGAGAAGCGCTTCCTCATCCAGAATCTCTATGTTGTCGTTCACGAGGGCCACAAGCTCTTCGTTGGTGTAGTTGGTGAACTCGACATTGGCAATGAATCTTGCACGGCGGAGCTCAGGAAGAATGTCTTTCTTGAGTACGGTGTAGACCTGTGACATGTTCTTGATCTCTCTCTCGCGGACAGCGGGATCGCTGTACATTTCGAGGACGCGGAGGATAAGGTCCTTGTCTTCTATGTTGGAGTTGGATACGAGCTCCTTGAAGCCATCCCAGTCCTCATCTATGTTTGTCGTATTGACTGTGGTCGGAATGTCGATCTTCTTGTTGTTGATCTTCTTGTTGAATGCATCGCTGGCTGTCTTTGCACGTCTTGCCGAGAGTTCTGCGTTGAAGTCCTCCTTTCCGTCGGGTGACGCATAGGCGATGATGTCCGTGCTTACAAGTTCTCTGCGCTCATCAGCCTTGAGGTTGGTGAGGAACTCCTGGAAAGCCTTGATGTCGTCGGACTTGAGCTGTGAGGGACGAACAGTGGCACTGTTGATCAGATAGAGGATCTGGGTCTCGTTTGTCTCAGTAATGACAGCCTTGTATGCGTCAGGTGCATATGCAAGACTTCCGTTGTTCTTGACCAACATGTATGTGGTGTTGGCTCCGTCGGCTACTTTGTAGGGTGCAGTGAACGGAATCCTCTTGTCCTTGTGGATTACGGTCATTCTCAGCTCGAGATGTGAGTTCTCGACACCTTCCGTATAGTCGAACTCAAGTGTCTTGCTGACGGTTCCGCCGGCCTCGGGCACTACCTGAAAATTCTCAGTAACGTCCTCTCCCTGAAGCATTATAGGCTCAAGAGCCGTTTCTCCTCCGAGGTATACAAGTACAGGAACGACTTCTACCATTGCCTTGGGGTGGAAGAAATCTTCAGGGAACGTGACAGTCACATCGGCGGTTATCTTGCCGGCGACTACTTCGAGAACCTGGGGGTTACAGCTGACAGATACTTCTTCAGCGCTTTCAGCCATTTTCTTGGGACTGCCGCAGGATTGTATTATCAGTCCGGCAGCGGCAATCATAAGTACGTTAAAAATTCGTTTCATTTTAAATATTTTAAGATTGTGATTAGCCAGTACATCTAAATTAATCTTTGCAAATATAATATTAATTTGAGTTTTCATGACAAAAAATGATAACTTTGCGATATGGAACTTGATGAGATAAAGAACCGGTTCGGTATAATAGGCAATGATCCAAGGCTCAACAGCGCACTTGATACGGCGGTACAGATAGCCGGCACCAACCTGTCGGTGCTTATTACGGGAGAGAGCGGTGTGGGAAAGGAGGTGATCCCGAAGGTGATCCATGCGTTCAGTCCGCGCAAGCACAATAACTACATAGCGATAAACTGCGGGGCCATCCCCGAAGGAACCATTGAGTCAGAGCTTTTCGGGCACGAGAAGGGTTCTTTTACAGGAGCGAACGAGGCAAGAAAAGGATATTTCGAGGTGGCGGACAAAGGTACTATTTTCCTTGACGAGGTGGGCGAGCTGCCGTTATCCACACAGGTGAGGCTGCTCAGGGTGCTGGAGACCGGAGAGTTCATAAGGGTCGGTTCTTCCAAGACCCAGAAGACGGACGTCAGGGTGATAGCCGCGTCAAATGTCAATTTCATGCACGCGATAAGGACCGGTCATTTCCGGGAAGACCTTTATTACAGACTGAATGCTGTCCCGATATATATACCGCCGCTGAGGGAGCGCAAGGGAGACATCCATCTGCTCTTCATGAAATTCGCCCTGGATTTTGCGGACAAGTACCATATGCCGGCAGTCCGTCTGACTCCTGACGCCAGGACACTGCTTGAGTCTTACAGGTGGCCGGGTAATGTCCGTCAGCTCAAGAATGTAGCGGAGCAGATATCGGTGCTGGAGAGAGACCGTCATATAACTTCGGATACGCTCAGGAACTATCTTCCTGCGGATGATCCCAACAGTCTTCCGGTGCGTAACGGAGACAATGCAGGTGTCGGCAACATGCAGGATATCATGTTCAAGATGCTTATGCAGCTCAGGGAGGAGGTCGATGAGTTGAAATCCAGACTCGATGTTTCCGGATCGGCCGTCCCTGCGGCAGAGGTGCAGCCTGCGTCCCATGGGATACGCGCCCTTCCTCCGGCCAAGATATCAGATGTGCCGGGCGTGTCCATAGTGGTGCCGTCTGCCGATGTGGTCCAGCCTGTGGAGGATGTGCCCAGGACTATCCAGGATGTCAATGACGATATGATACGCAGGGCACTGGAGAAACATGAGGGCCGTCGCAAGGCAGCTGCAGCGGAGCTCGGAATCTCCGAGAGGACTCTGTACCGGAAGATAAAGGAATTGAAGATAAATGATAAATAGTTGCAAATGAAAGCTGTAAGAAATATTGCGATAATGCTTCTCGGGATGGTGGCTGTATCTGGATGCGGCATATATTCCTTTTCAGGTACATCCATCCAGCCGGATGTGAAGACAATAGCCGTGGAGTATTTCCAGAACAATGCGCTCAAGGTCAATCCTACCCTGGCCTCGTCTCTGACAGATGCTTTGATAGACCAGTACAGAAGGCTTACGAGTCTGGATATTCTGTCCGAGAACGGGGATCTGAATGTGTCAGGCGAGATCACTTCCTACGATACGCGTCCCATGGCTGTCACAGCCGACGAGGTGGCATCCCAGAACAGGCTGACAGTGACGGTAAAGATTTATTTCACGAACCGTCTGCATCCGGAAGAGGACTTCGAGAAGTCGTTCTCGGCATATGCCGACTATGATTCCAACCAGCTGCTCGATGCGGTGGAAGGTTCTCTTTGCGATGAGATCATCGATATCCTCGTCGAGGATATTTTCAATGCCACTGTAGCGAACTGGTAATTCTTCCGGCCATGGATGTGTTCAGTCTGAAAAGAGCCACGGTATCGGACATAGAGAAGCTTCTGGAGCTGTATCCCTGGTACTCTGCGGCACGTAGGGAGCTGTTTCTGAAGATGTCGGCCATGGGAGACGAATATCGGAAGGACGCTCTGCACCATGCGGTCCTTTACCTGTATCCGGACTACAGTGTGTTCAGGGACGGATATGTGCTTGCTTCTGCGGCAGCCGTATCCGAAGACGATGCTGCCGGGGAGTACATCTGCGAGCTTGATCTGGAATTTGATGATATGTCAGCCCCCGAGTCTGTCGAGGACACGTCGGCTGTTGCATCGTCCGAGGCCGGAATAGAGATATTCGTGCCGGATGAAGGGGAGGATGGCGGTGATGATGGCGGGAAAAGAATCTATTTTGTCGGTGGAGATTATTTCAGACCGGATGAGTTGAGACGTGTGCAGGACCAGGATATCCACGGTCTCAGCAGCGTGCGTCCCGCCGGCAGGAGCGGGGATACCGGTGATTTCGACAGTTCGAAATTCACGGACGAGGCTTTTTACACCGAGACCCTTGCCCGCATTTATGCCGAACAGGAGTTATATGACAGGGCAAATGAGGTTTATGAGAAACTTATTTTGCTATATCCAGAAAAAAGTGCTTACTTTGCAGCCCTTAAAAACGATATAAAGAAACATTTATAGTAGTTATGTTCATAGCAATTTCAATCTTGATAATCATAGCGAGCCTCCTGCTCACTTTCGTAGTGTTGATCCAGAACTCGAAGGGCGGCGGACTTGCTGCCAACTTCGCTGCCGGCAACCAGACCTTCGGAGTGCGTCAGACAGCAGACTTCCTGGAGAAGGCTACTTGGACTCTTGCTGTTGTCATTCTTGCGCTCTGCATTCTCGCAACGGCATTCACTTCCAGCAGAAGGCATGTCGAGGACACTGTCCTTGAAAGATTGGAGCAGACAGACGCCGGTACCGGTACGCCTGAGTTCCCTATGTCCGTTCCTGGTGACGGCGCAGCAGCTCCTGTGGATGCAGTACCTGCTGATCAGGTCCCGGAGGCTCAGGAATAGAATAGCGGAATAACCGATTCAGTATCCAGTACCGGCAATGTTCTTATGCCGATGCTGGATATTCTTATATTTTATATATCTTGCGATACAAGATATTAAAAATTTTATATATATTTGCGGTACAAAATAATCGCTGTAATTAAATATTGATGTTATGAAACAAGTCGTGAATGTAGGTATAGGGGGAAGAAGCTTCATCCTTGATGAGGATGCCTATGACCGTCTCAATGCTTATCTCAATGCTTTCCGCAGCAGGACCGGCCTTGGTTATCAGAGCCGGGAAGTTATGGACGACCTCGAGATGCGTATCGCCGAGATATTCTCCGAGTCTCTGTCATCCATACGTGAAGTTGTCGATATCGGTCTTGTGGAGCGTGTCATCGCCCAGCTCGGTATGCCGGACGGCTCGGACGCCCCGGGGTATGCTGACAGCAAAGGTTATGACGGCGGATGCTATGACAGGCCTGTCAGAAAGCTTTTCAGGGACATGGATCACAATGTTTTCGGAGGAGTCGCCGCCGGGCTTGGATGCTATTTCAATGTCGACACTCTCGTTATAAGGATTCTGTTCGTCATCCTTTTGATTTTCGGCTCATTCGGGGGATGGATATATCTCATACTGTGGCTGGCGGTGCCTGCGGCGCGTACCGCTACTCAGAAATGCCAGATGTACGGGCTGCCTGTGACTGCGGAGAACATAAGAAGGTTTCATGATAAATAATGGATTATGGATATACAGAACAATGTGGAGAACGTAAGGTCCCAGATGCGCAAGGGCGTGCTCGAATACTGCATACTGAGCATTCTCAGCAATAGGGACGCCTATGCTTCCTCTATCCTGTCCGAACTGAAGGAGGCCAGGATGATAGTTGTCGAGGGTACCATCTATCCTCTTCTGATACGTCAGAAGAACCAGGGGTTGCTTACTTACCGTTGGGAAGAGTCACCGCAGGGTCCTCCGAGGAAATATTATCAGATTACTGACAAAGGGCGTCAGGCTTTGGCCGAGATGGACTCTGCATGGCAGGAGCTCGTGGAATCCATCCGGATTTTAAGGGGAAAATGAATTATCAAGGATTAAGACAATGCAAAAAGTAGTAAAAGTAAGTATAGGCGGTATGGCGTTCACGCTGGAGCAGGAAGCGCATGTGATGATGCTGGATTATCTGGAGCGTCTTGGGAGGCACTATGGTAAAAGCGAGAATTCTGCGGAGATCCTGTCCGAGATCGAGTCGCGTATAGCGGAGCTCTTGACGGACAGGGGATATGTGGACATGATTGTCACAGTTGATGCGGTGCAGGGGGTGATAGACACTCTCGGGCGTCCTGAGGATCTGGACGGTGAGTCTGATCCTGCTTCTTCCGGCAAGAGCGGGAACAGGAAATTATTCCGGGATCCCGACAACAAGATCATCGGTGGCGTGTGCGGAGGACTCGGTGCGTATACTGGAATCGACCCTGTCATTTTCCGTATAATCTTTGCGGCCTGGGTCTTTGTCTTCATGTGGGCATGGTTTGTTTTCAGCCGGAATCTGCTGGGCTTGCCCATGTTCGGAATCATCCTGTATGCCGTGCTTTGGATCTTGATGCCGGAACCCAGGACTGTTGAGGAACGCTACAGTATGAAAGGAGGCTCGGTATCCATCAAGGATATCCAGAAAACAATAACGAATGAGGCCGGAGCGGCTGGAAGGCGTCTTGAAAAAGAGGTGCGCGACGGAGTCAGAAACTCCCGGAGATTCTGGAAGGCTTTGGGAAGGTGTCTGGAGGTCGTAGCCGGCGGAGTGCTTTTTCTGGCCGGTATTCTGGGCAGCATGGGCTCGGTGCTGTCTGTTCTGGGCGTAGGTGCGTGGAACATATTTTCTCCAGTCAGCATGTCGTGGCTGCTCTCTACTGTTACTGACGCGCCTGTGTGGGTGTTTACTCTTTTGATCGTGTTCTTGTGTCTGGCTGTTACCATACCTTTTGTGGGTATGCTGTACGGCGGCATTCTGCTTCTTTTCCGTCTCAAGGCCCCGCGATGGAGGCCTGGGGCTGTGATGTTCATAGTCTGGGTGCTGTCCCTGATAGGGCTGGTATTTGCGTCAATATGGTCATTCTCCGGCACAGGTTACGACAACCGCTACCGCACGGACTCTCTTGTTGTGGGTGATACGCTGTACGTTGAGTTTGCCGGTTGTGACAGGTGGGCCGGAGAAGATGTTTTCGTAGAGGGCGGCCGGACAAGATACCGCCTTATGTATGCAGGGGAGACTGGCGATGAGCGTTTCCTTGCCGTGTATCCGGAACTGAGTCTGTTCAGGACAGACGATAGTGATGACGCCGTGCTGCGTACCTCGTCGGACTGGCTGACTGGCAACATGACACTGGAATCCATGCAGGATGTGGACATGCAGCGGTTCTGGTCGTATGACGGTAGGACTCTGAGGTTCGAGCCGGTAATATTCTCTGCTGACATGCATGTGAGGGATGTGGGCAGACAGGCGAGCCTGACAGTCGGCCCTGGAACGGTAGTCATAGTAGAGAAACCTGTGCGTCATCAGTTCGACCGCAGTTTTGACTTCTGCTCCAACCGTTTTCTTCATCTTCTGTCTGAACTGTAAATAATACCGCCGTCGGCGGGACCGGGCAGTCCTCCGACGGCGGTATCCATGTGCATTGAGCTTGCTTGCAACGGTCTTCCCGTTGTATGCAGTCCGTTAACGTAATGGCTGCCATCCTGAAACGGGCGGAACCCTGTCGGGATTGTCCTGCTGCATTGTCCTGACGTTAATTGCAGCGGAGGTCCCGCCTGTCATGTCAGTCACGTTTTCCGGACCGTTGTATGATACGCTTATCTCGTGCCCCTTGTCTGTCGTAAGCACTGCTGACATCGTTACATTGCCGTCTGCACGGGTCACATTTATCTCTCCGTCTACGACAAGTCCGATCCTTATTAGGTTGCCGCTGTCGTCATATTCGCTCAGATATGTTCCATATGGTATATGCTTCCAGTGCCTTCCGGTAGTATGTTTCGGCTTCGTGAACCTTTCCGGTTCCGGCCATTATGTCCGCATACAGGTAATATACCTCTACGGTGTTGTGGTACTTGTCCGCAAATTCCATCGCCTCGTCTATATATGCCAGGGCATGCTGATAATCCCTCCGTATGCAGTATTGTGTGGCCGTATTTATCGCTCCTATATATACTAAGTAGTCGTTGCCTGTCCGCTTCCCCTCAAGATATGTCTTCATGGAGTATTTCAGACCGGATGTGTCCCTGCGGAGATTGTAGGTATGGGCGATGTTGCTCATGGTCCTGTAGTAGCTGTCCGTTCCTGAGCTTCCGGTCGTATCGGTATAATACAGTGCTTTCAGGAAGCACTCCACGGCTTCGTTGTAGTTCATCCGGTAATATAGAGAGTAGAGCCCGCGTGTGTTGTATATCATCGACAGCATGCTGCGGTTGTTCATTTTTTCTGCGATAGGATGGATTCGGTGCAGATATGCAATGGCCGAGTCCGGCATGTCGAGTCTGGAATAGGCCTCGGCCACGCCGCTGCCGAAGACAATCTGACCTGTGTCGTTGCCCATGCGTACAGCCTCGTTGTACAACGGCAGGACTGTTTCCAGAAGGTCTCCGTACCTGCCGCTGGTGGAATATTCCGTCATAAGATCCAGAGTGTCGAGAATGCCTCTGCGCAGAGTTCCCGTGTCCGGTTTCTTCTCTGACGGCCTTTCCGTGCATCCGCAGACGGCAAAGGTCAAGGCAGCCATAAATACCGCGGCAGTCATTTTCCCCATAGTACGGCGTACAGTTACAAAACTACGATTTCGTCTGTGAATATCCAGCCTCCGTACTGTCCGCTGCGGGCCTGCACACGTATGTAGCGGGCTTTGACCGGAGATGCGGCACGCCATCCGTCAGTGACGAATGTGACTTTGTCATCGCGGATGACCTCGCGTCCGGTACGGCTCAGTTCCATGAAATCTTTTCCGTCCTCAGATGCGGATATTACAACTTCGGCCGGCAGAAAGACCTCCGGACCGCAGACCTGCATGAAGTCCAGCATGACGGATGATATGTCCTGGGACTTGCCGAGATCTACGGTGACATCCAGTCTGTTTCTGGATATGAAGCCTTGCCATCGTCCGTCGGAGTAGGTCCATCCTCCGTGCTGTCCGTCAGTCAGGGCCGAGTCACCGCCTGCTGAGTAGGTCTGGTTATACGGGGCATTGTAGATGACCTTGCAGCCTGTGGCCTTATGTGCGACAGGTCTTGTGGATGCCGGCCTGTCACCTGTCTCGTGCGCCAGATCGAAGACATTGTATCCGGCTTTCGACATTTTCGAACACATAATCAGTGCGCGTCTGCGGAAGTCCCCGTAATCCTTACCCTCCTCAGGGCTCCAGGCCACTTCAGCCAAGGCATACAGCCGGGGATATATCATCAGCTCCGCGTGCCGCTCCTCCGGGATATATTCTGCCCACAGATTGGCCTGTACTCCTATTATGTTGGAGGCGGCTTCTGTGTCGAGCCCTTCCGGTACCGGGTTGAAACCGTACACCTTTGACAGCGGAAGGTATCCGCCCATGGCAGTGGGCAGAGTAGACGGATCATCCTGATAGGTGTCGAAATAGCAGAAAGCACCCGGGGACATTACGGTCCTGTGTCCGCTCCTTGCAGACTTGATTCCTTCGTCCACGCTGCGCCATGCCATGACTACGGCAGAGCTGTCGGCTCCTCCCTGCAGTATTTCGTCCCATCCGACAGGGATGCGGCCGTGTGATTCGAGGAAAGTGCCTATGCGTCCGATCATGTAACTTTGAAGTTCATCGACATTTTCAAGACCGAGCTCCTTCATCCTGGCCTGGCAGGCAGGACACTCCTTCCAGGCTTGCTTGCTTGCCTCGTCCCCTCCTATGTGGATGTACGGAGACGGAAAGATGTCCATTATCTCAGTGAGTACATTCTCGAGAAACTCAAATGTTTCTTCTTTGCCGATACAGAAGTCCGGATGCTTGTACGGCTCTCCTGTGCATGAAAGCTCCGGGTAAGCCGCAAGGACCTCGTCCGAGTGGGAAGGCATTTCTATTTCCGGAACTATTGTGACGTGACGCTCAGACGCGTACTTCACGAGATCCTTCAACTCCTCCTTAGTATAATAGCCGCCGTATGCTCCGGGGCTTCCTTCAGCAAGGTAGCGCCGGTCACCGAACCACCAGTCTTTCCACAACGCTCCGTCGCGCCAGGCGGCCATGGAAGTAAGAAGTGGGTATCGGTCTATCTGTACTCTCCAGCCTGCTGCGTCTGTGAGGTGGAGATGCAGGACATTTAGCTTGAGTGAGGCCATGGCATCGATCTGCCGTTTCAGGTAATCAATGCTGAAAAAGTGTCTTGACACGTCCTGCATGAATCCTCTCCATCGGAAACGCGGGGTGTCCCGGACTTCCACGCAGGGAATGCTGCCTGTAGCCGTATCATGCAGTGACCTGAGTGTATTGCCGGCGTAGAACAGGCCGGCACTATCGGCGGCCTCTATGACTACTGAGTCCGGTGTCACGTGGAGGAAGTAGGATTCTGCCGGACCGTATGATGCGGAGATCCTGACTTTTACATTGTCTCCAATGACTGCTTTCTGCAAGTCGAAGCAGCCTGCAGTAAATCGGACAGATACCGGACGTGGTATGATATTGTGCGTGTGTGGAGTCTCCTCGGCCCGCAGTGGGAGAGGGACGGCAGGACATAAGCCTGCACGGCATGTCAGAATGACGGCGGTGATACGTAAGAAATTTTTGACACTCATCGGGGAATAGTTCTACAAATTCAGTCCTCTAAGATAAGATATATTGTCGAAGTAGATGTAATATTATTGAAACTTGTGCAACAATTGCGTAATCTGCGTAACGCCATTTTAATTTTCCTGTATCGGGTATGAAATAACCTGCAGATACTTTTGCGGCCGAAAATACAGGACAAAATGAAGACAAGATTTTCAAGAGCAGTATTATTCTTTGTTTTTCTTTTTTTATTCTCGGGTACAGTCGGCATAAGCGCACAGACAATCAGAGGAACAGTAAGGGACGCTGTAACATCAGAACCGCTTCCTGGAGTAGTTGTGGTCTTTGAGAGATCGGCAGCTGATCCAGATGCGGAAGTGATAGGGGCACAGACGGACATCGACGGAAGCTATACGGTGGATATTCCTGAGGACACCGAAGGAGTGCTCGGGTTTTACCTTATAGGATACGACGATGCGAAGTCGGAAATCATAAGGCTGGGAGCTGGAGAGGAGATGACGGTCGACATGGTCATGAGCTTTCAGTCGGAGACACTTGAGACGACAGTAATCGTGGCGCGCAGGGACCCGGAATCCGTAGGGGCCCTGATCAATGACAGGAAGGTGTCGGCCCAGGCTGTTGAGAACATGGGTGCGGCGGAGATACAGGTCAAGGGACTGTCCAATGTGGCTGAGGCCATGGAGACCATGAGCGGTATTTCCTTCAACAACTCCGGCCAGCTGTTCGTGAGAGGACTTGGAGACCGCTACAGCCTTACCACTCTGAACGGACTTCCTGTCGCGTCCCCCAACCCGGACAACAAACTGATACCTTTGGATATTTTCTCCAGTACAGTGCTTCAGAACATAACGGTGACAAAGGTCTATACGGCCACCAGTTTTGCGGACTATTCCGGAGCCCATATCGATATCGCTACAAAGGAGAATGTCGGCAGGACTTTCGTTTCGGTGTCGGTCGGAGCTGACGGGGTGATAGGCACCACATTCAAGGACACGTACAGGCCCGACCGTAAAGGATGGCTGCTCAAGGACAACAATCTTCCCCGCAACGTGTGGGACATGAGTCTGCCGGATTTCAGGACCTGGATACTGTCCAATGACCCGTTCGGAACGTCGTTCGATATAAAGAAATCCATGGCCATACCGAATATCTCCGGTTCGGTGTCGGGAGGAAGTACGTTTGACCTCAGGAACGGGGATAAGTTCAGTCTTCTCGCTTCCGTCTCGCTGAAGCAGGGCAGTCAGAATATCTATGACGGTTACATCACCAATATCAACACGCAGGGCCAGCATATGGACGAGTTCTCGTACAACAGTTATGAGCACAGTCTGGACCTGACCGGCCTGCTCAGTCTCAACTACCTTTTCAAGAACGGGGGCAAGATAGGATTCACGATGCTTTACGCAAAGTCGGCCACGGAGGAATACAAGCTCAGGGACGGGTATGACGCGGAGGACAACCAGCTGCTTGGAAGCAACTCCATAGCCCACTCCTATTCTTTGTGGAACAATCAGCTCGGAGGCAGCCATATCCTTTCCCACAGCTGGGATCTCGACTGGAAGGTCTCTTACGGCATGACGGCCAGCAACGAACCTGACCGCCGTCAGGTCATGTACCGCAAGGGGAATGACGGCTCGCTTTCCCTGTTCAAGCTCAACCGGCAGGAGACCATGCGGTATTTCGGCGAGCTTGGAGAACAGGAGGTTGTGGCGGAGATCAAGCCCACATTCCACTTCGGTGACCAGAGCCGTGTAATCTTCGGTGTGGCCTACAAGGACAAGACCCGTGACTACAATTCCACAAGATTCTACTACAATCTCAACAATATCAATCCATCACTGGATTACAACGACATCTATACGCCGAGCGAGTTCCTGAACCAGCAGAGCATCGCTGACGGTCTGATATCCATTGAAAGGGATGCCCAGCCCAAGAACAACTACTATGCCGGGCACAGGATAATGGCAGGTTTCGCTGAGGTAGAGTATTATCCCATACAGCAGCTCCTGCTCAGTCTCGGAGTGCGCTACGAGTACTCGCAGCAGTGGGTGCGGTACTGGAACGATGCCTCTCGGGAGAGTGTGTCGAGACTCAATAAAGGCGATTTCTTCCCGGCCTTGAATATAAAGTACAATCTGAATGACAAGCATGCGTTCCGTTTCGCATCGTCCATAACAGTTACCAGACCTTCGTTCATCGAGATGGCCCCGTTCCTTTACAAGGAGTCCTACGGAAGTGCGGAGATCCGAGGCAACGACCAGCTGCGGAATGGATACAACTACAACTTCGACCTCAAGTACGAGTTTTTCTCCACCAACAACAAGCACATGTTTTCAGTTGGATTGTACTACAAGATTCTGGAGAACCCTATCGAGAGAGTTCAGGAGACATCAGGAGGAGCGATAGTGCATACTTTCAGGAATGCCGAGCGGGGAATGGCCGCCGGAATCGAGGCCGAGTTCAGGACCGAACCCTTCAAGTATTTCACTGTCGGAGGCAACATCTCTCTAATGTATACCGATGTGACTCTGCTTGCCAACGGAGGGATCTACACGGACAGCCGCAGAGCCCTTCAGGGAGCCTCCCCTTACTTGGGCAATGCTTTCATAACGTATGCCCCGAGATTCGGAAAAGAATCCTCGCTCTCGATATCGGTACTTTACAATGTACAAGGTCCGAGAATACAGGCCGTCGGTATCTACGGTCTCGGCAATGTGATGCAGGATCCGTTCCATTCGCTTGATGCCAACATCACCTACCGTATAAACAGACTCTGGAGTGTGGAGCTGTCATTCAGCAACCTTCTCGACTCCGAGTACAGATTTACCCAGAACGTGCCTGACCTCGAAAAGAGTATGCTGACAGAAAACTACCGCCTTGGAAGAGGTATAGGACTCGGTGTTAAATTCGATTTTTAAATTCAAACAATAACTCATTTCTAAAAACAAATCAAAATGAACTCAAAATTTATCTTACTGGCTCTCAGTGCAGCAGTTCTTGCAGTATCTTGCAACAATGACGAGAACGGGAATGTCATCGACCCTGATGTCGATCTCATAGGCGACATCACGGAGGACAGGACTCTCACATCCGGCACCTACCTGCTTACCGGAGGTCTTCATGTGAAAGAGGGGGCCACCCTTACCATCGAACCTGGTGTGACGATTGTTGCAAAGGATGACAATCAGGTTGACTATATCCTTATAGAGCAGGGCGCGAAGATCGACGCACAGGGAACAGCCGAAAATCCTATCGTGATGACAGCAGAAAGGAAAGAACCCGGCTCATGGGGCGGTCTTCATATCTGCGGCAAGGCTCCTATCAACGCAGGTACTGACGCCAAGTCCGAGATAGGTGACGCTTCCTACGGCGGACAGGATGCTGGAGACAATTCAGGTATCCTTAGATATATCCGTGTAGAGTACGGCGGATATGCGTTCTCTGAGGAGAAAGAGGCCAACGGTTTCACATTCTACGGTGTAGGCAACGGCACGACAGTAGACCATCTTCAGGCAATCAACGGCTCTGATGACGGTTTCGAGTGGTTCGGCGGAACAGTGAACGTGAAGTATCTCGTTTCTACCAACAATACTGACGACTCATTCGACTGGACCGAGGGATGGTGCGGAAAAGGCCAGTTCATGGTGGCTTATCAGGAGTCTTCCGAGTGCGACTGCCTGATGGAGTGCGACAACAATGACAACGACAACTACAAGACACCTGTCTCTCACCCTGTACTTGCCAACGTGACCCTCGTGGGCAACAACTCTGAGGACAACTCACGCGGCATACGTCTCCGCGCCGGTACACAGGCCAGTCTTTACAACTTTATCGTAACCGGCAAACCTCGCGCACTTACCACAGAGACCGAGGCTACCGAGCAGTCTCTTGTCGACGGCACGTCCGAGCTCAGTTACGTATATCTTTCCACGGGAGTAAGCAGCGACAATGATGAAGGTGCTGTTCTTTACAGTCAGGAAATGTTCCTTGAGGACGGTACCAATAAAGTTGACCAGGCATTCAGCCTGACAGGCAACTTCATCGGCACTGTAGACGGAGGCATTGATCCTACAACCATCGACAGTTTCTTCTCCTCTGCCGCATATGTGGGTGCAGTATCCTCCGGCGACAACTGGATGTCGGGCTGGACAATGTAATAAAACTGCTTTTCGAAGCTGTCATACCTGTTTTTCAACGGAGGCTGCGAAGCGATTCGCCGGCCTCCTTTTTTGTTGTCCGCGTTCCCGGGACATCCCATCCCTATCAATTGGTATTGCACCGGTCGGAAAAGTGTGGTAATTTTGCCTGATTGAATTTTGAGCGCAGACCAGATATGAGATTATCGGACCTAAAGACCGGCGAAAGGGGAATCATAGTAAAGGTGAGCGGACACGGCTCTTTCCGCAAGAGGATTACCGAGATGGGGTTCATTAAGGGCAAGGAGGTGAGGGTTATACTCAATGCACCTCTGAAGGACCCCATAGAATATGAGATTATCGGATACAAAATATCGCTCCGCCGGGAGGAGGCCGCGGAGATAGAGGTCATCAGCGAGAGTGAGGTCATGGCACGGGAGGCTGCTGAGACAGCAAAGGCAGCGGTTTCCGGAAATACAGGCACGGCCGATACCGGATCCGGCAATCTGAGCCGGAATGAGACTGGATGCGGCGATGCAGAAGCTCTGGACAAAAAGATGCGGGAACTGGCCGAAGAACGCCGACACATCGTACGTGTCGCACTGGTGGGCAATCCGAACTGCGGCAAGACATCCCTGTTCAATGTCGCCTCCGGAGCCCATGAGCATGTGGGCAATTACAGTGGAGTCACAGTCGATGCGAAAGAAGGCCATTTCGAGTACAAAGGCTATCAGTTCGTCCTGGTGGACCTGCCGGGCACATATTCACTGTCGGCCTACAGTCCGGAAGAGCTGTACGTGCGCAAAAATCTGATAGAGAATATCCCCGACGTGGTCATCAATGTGGTGGACGCATCCAATCTGGAGAGGAATCTCTACCTGACCGCCCAGATCATCGACATGAACCTGCGTGTGGTGATGGCCCTTAACATGTACGACGAACTGGAGGCCAAGGGGGACAAGCTCGATACCGTCACCCTCGGGCATCTGCTCGGCATGCCTGTGATCCCCACCGTAAGCCGCAGCGGTAAGGGCATTGACCGGCTGTTCGACACGGTCATACACGTTTACGAGAACAACGACCCGGCCGTGGCCCGCCACATCCACATCAACCACGGACAGGAACTGGAGGCCAGCATAGACCGTCTCCAGCATCTTATCTGGAAAAACGAGGACATCCGGGCCCGGTATTCCACCCGCTGGCTGGCCATCAAGTATCTGGAAAATGACTCTGATGTGGAGAAGACAGTGGAGGCTCTGCCCAACCACGACGAGATCATCGCGGCCCGTTTCGAGGAGAACAAGCGCATCGAGGACCTGCTGGGGGACACCAATGCCGAGGCTGCCATCGTGGATGCGAAATACGCATTTGTCCAAGGGGCCCTGAAAGAGACCTATACTCCTGCCGAAGTCAGGAAAAGACATACCGTTACCGACAAGATAGATGCGGTGGTCACCAACAGGTGGCTTGCCTTTCCGATATTCATCCTGCTGCTGTACGTTGTCTTCGAGGCCACTTTCCGTCTCGGGGACTATCCGATGCAGTGGATCGAGTGGCTGGTCGAGAAGTTCGGAGCCTTCATCGCCACGACCATGCCCGAAGGCATGGTCAAGGACCTGATTGTAGACGGCATCATAGGCGGAGTGGGCAGCGTACTTGTATTCCTGCCCAACATCCTGATCCTGTATCTGTTCATTTCCCTGCTGGAGGATTCCGGCTATATGGCCCGGGCGGCCTTCATCATGGACAAGCTGATGCACAGGATCGGCCTGCACGGCAAGTCCTTCATCCCGATGATCATGGGCTTCGGCTGCAATGTCCCTGCCATCATGGCCACCCGTACTATAGAGAACCGCAAGAGCCGTCTGATAACCATGCTCATCATCCCCATGATGTCCTGTGCTGGCCGTCTGCCCGTGTACATACTGGTGGCCGGGGCCTTCTTTCCCCGCAACGGTTCTCTCGTGCTGCTCGGTCTCTATGCCCTCGGCATCATCATGGCCATCATCTCGGCCAAGATCATGAGCCGCTTCATCAAGGATGACAACCTGCCTTTCGTCATGGAACTGCCGCCCTACCGCGTCCCGACCTCCAAGTCGGTATTCCGCCACACATGGGAAAAAGGAAAGCAGTACCTGCACAAGATGGCCGGCATCATCCTCGTGGCATCCATCATCATCTGGTTCTTAGGCTATTTCCCTCACCACGACCGCTATTCAAATCCTGCCGAACAGCAGGAAAACTCATACATAGGCATGATAGGCAAGGCAATTGAGCCGGTCCTGGATCCTTTAGGCTTTGACTGGAAAATGGGCGTCGGGATCATCTCGGGAGTCGCAGCAAAGGAACTTGTCGTCAGCACTATGGGCGTGCTCTACAGCGGCGAGTATGACAGCTATGAGGATGCCGGAGGGGACACCATGCTCCAGAACGCACTGGCCAGGACCACCACTCCGGCAGCGGCCCTGGCATTCATGGTATTCGTCCTGCTCTACTTCCCGTGCATCGCCACCTTCGTGGCCATCAAAAATGAGAGCGGCGGCTGGAAATGGGCCATCATATCCGCAGTCTACACTATCGCACTGGCCTGGGTCGTCGCCTTCATCGTCTACCGCATAGCTCTGCTGCTGATGTGATACATCAGTGATTACGGAACTCTACTCCATCCTGTATGGTCCACTGCGTCCATTCGCCGGATGGAATGCCCGTGAAACCGTCCCATACCCAAATCGTTTTCAATTTAGGGTTTTCGTATGCTGTAAAGGATACCAAAGTGTCCGGATTGCATTTTGAGATATCGATCTCTTCAAGATTGGGCTGGTTGGTACATATGAACTGAACCATGTCCGGGCATCCCGATATGTCCACGCTTCTGAAAAGATTGTCGGAACATTGAAAGGAAGTCAGCTTCCCGTTCTTGCTTAAGTCAATTTCCTGCAATTGGTTGCTGCTGCAATAGAAAGAGTTCAATTCCGGGCATTTGCTTACGTCTACGGAAGTTATGCTGTTGTTGCTGATACTCAACACCAAAAGTCCGGGGTTATTAGTTACGTCAATTTCTCCGGAGATGTTGTTGCTGACCAGATTCAGCCTTTCAAGGGAAGGCAGCATGGACACATCAATGCTGCTGAGCCGGTTTAAATCCAGACCTATGTTCTTCAATTTAGTATTGGCAGAAAAGTCTATTTCGCTTATAGAATTGCCAAGCATGGATAAATCTGTGAGATCAGGGCAGTTGCTCAAGTCGATAGATGAAATTGAAGAATTTTGTTCGGTTGACAGCACTATCAGTCTGGGATTGCATGTTACATCAATTTCAGAAATCTCGGGATTCTCGCTGATGTACAGGTATTCCAGTTCCGGACAGTGGGTAACGTCGATGGCCTTGAGTCGGTTTCTGACAGCTATAAGCTCTTTCAACTTGGCGTTTCCGCTCAGGTCTATCTCAGTAACCACATTGTTGCCGAATGCCAATGATATGAGATTGGGGAAATATTCTATGCCTTTCAGCGAAGATATCAATTGCTGCGGAGCATCGTAGGCTCCAGGCGTTAAGTCTATGTATAGGATTTGGGATGCCTCTTCCAGAGACAATTTCTCATCCCCGTCAAGGTCGAACTGTTTGCAGTATTCTCTGAAATTACTGTCTTCAATACGTTCGAATACATCTATATCTCCGTTATGCTGTTGGGTGACAGTGATGTCTGTCGAGGCGCTTTTATCCATGAGCGAAATGTTGATTACGGCAGTCCTCTCGGATACGGAAATGTTTTCGGCTACGGTTAAAATGACTGTGGCATCATTCATTCCGGCAAACTCATTAAGGCTGAGCCAATCCACATTGTCAGAGATTGATATTTTCCACGAAGAATTCGACTTTATATTTATTGCATACTCGCTTTCATCAAAGCTGCAAAGCAATTCTTTTTCTGATTCGACCTCCAGGTACGCGGCCGTAACATGTTCGGCTTGTTCGCAGGAAACCAGTAAGAACGACAAGATTGCCGTCAGTGAAAATGCAGTCAGTGTTTTTTTCATAACAGATAAATTTTATTAGTTGTACTTGTGCTGCAAAATTATTCCGACAGATATGAAAATCAAAGCCTGCGTTATCTGCAAGTGTAAATTTTACGAATATGGAGAGCCAGGATTCAGGACGTTTTTTTCCTGCCGTGCAGTACCTCGTTCCTGTATTTTCCCGGCGATACTCCAATCTCTCTGAGGAAAGCTTTGTAAAATACGGAATCGTTCGAATAGCCTACAGCATCTGATATGATTTTAAAAGGGACACTTTCTTCGGAGATCTCTATGATTTTCACGGCTTCTTTTATCCTGTAGCCATCCACATAGCCGGTAAAGTTTTTTCCTGAAAAATGGTTTATCGCTTTAGACAAATAGGTCCTGTTTGTGCCTGCATATTTCGTCATAGATTCCAATGTCAGTCCTTTTTGCCTGTACAGCTTATCCTGTTTCATCAGTTGCTCAATCTTTTTCCAAAGCTGGTTTTCATTGGCATCGTCTTTCTTTTTGGCGCTTTCTTCTTCTGCTCTCACATAATTCTGATACCGCGATATCAGCATCTTGTTTATCCTGCGCTGTTTTCTGTCGGAAACGATAGCGAAAACAAACAATCCTGCGATGATTGTGAGAACAAGTATTACCAAAGCCAGTTTGCGTCTGGCCGCAATCAGTTCCAGCTCATGCCCTCTTACTTCCAGTTCCTGCTTTGCTTCCCTATAATACGAAACAAGTCTGTCGGCATCCACGTCACTGGCTGTATTGTATGAACTTCTGAATGCCAAATACTTCTCAAAATAATCCATTGCAACATCCCTGTCTCCTTTTTGAGCGGCGCATTCAGCCATATTCATCAGCAATTTGTCCATTAGCAGATTGCTGCCTATACTTATTCCGTATTCGTAGATATGGGCCGCTTTATCGTAATTCCCTTCAGATTCCAGGAATTCACCGTACTTCAGGCATACCAGTGCGGTATTGTACGGTTCTCCTTTTTCGTATCCGGAATACTCCAATGCTTTCATGTAGAGTGAATCGGCGGAACTGCTGTTGCCTTCTTTTTCCAGTACGGTAGCATAAGTGAGCGGTATTGCATACGATACCATCTCCCATTTGCCTTCTTCCGCCAGAGTCTCAGCTTCCTGTATATAAGGTATTGCATCTTTCGGCTTTGAAGATAAAGACAGCATCTCGGCCATACAGACTGAAGCAGCGTACTTTGCCCATTTGATGTCACATCGTTTAGCTGTTCCGTATGCTTTTTCAGCATAATAAATGCCTGAAATATCCGACCTTATATAAAAAAACTCTACGATATTGGCTAATGAAATTATTATTTCCTCAATATCGGATCCGTGGCTTAATGCCAGTTCATAGCTTTTTATGAGCTGTTCGATTCCGGAATAGAAATTCCGCCTGGCTTTCATTTCATAAAATCCTGATATCTTGCAAACCTGTATTTCGAGGGGAATGCCGGCAAATTTGTCATACACGCTGTGAAGATACTTTAAATAAAAGTCTACCGAGTCCATATTCTCTATGTAAAGATATTCGGTAGCGGCATATGTGGCAGAGTATATTTTTTTCAGTGTATCTTCCTGTCCGGAAGAATAAAAGAACTTTCTGGCCACCTTTAGAAGAGAGTCGGAATATCTTTTGTTGTGCAAATGCTGGAAGTATGACTCAAGTGTTTCATAATATCCCGTCTGGCCGGACTGTGTCCCGTTCCTGTCAGAACAACCGTAAATAATGACCGCAGATAATGAAATGCAGAATAAATAGACAATATTCTTCTTCAACATCGCCAATTTATAAGACTATGAATCGATTAAAGTTTCGCAAATGATTCTGAAAACTATGGTCAAAGATAAACATTTTATTTCAGAAACCGATGTGTTTTCGTTTTTCCCGCCAAAAGGATACGCTCTGCCGCTTCATGGATCTGACGGGTTGTAATTTCTGAATTTGCAAGCACATGTCGATATATATAATTGCTTGATAATAAGGTTATTATCTATGGATGTCCGTTCTTCTCGACCTGTAAAAACACCCCGACAAGCGCAGGTTGAAATATTTAATTCAAAGAATATCAATGAGTTGTTATAAAACGTGCGTGTTCCTGAAATCAAAATTCTATACAGGAGGGTGTCATTGGATTTCCGGATAAGTCCGGCGTTTGGGAGGAAAGTGCCGAATACCTACAATGGGGGAACGGGCAAGAGGCAAATAGCTATTTCTGAGGATTGACCGGATTAAGAGTGCAGTGTACTTTTGCACTCGTTATATCCATAATGTAGTGTTGTTATTTCAATCTTTGCTTAATTACTCATAAGTTTGGAAAGTCATGGACTCCCCGCCTGGGACGGGCCGGGGGTCCTTGCTTTAAAGGAAAAGATTATATTTGTGGGAAAAACAGTACAATGAGAAAGAATATGAAAATGGCCGATCTGATCGGTACCGACTACAGACTGCTTACGGTGATATACCGGCTCGGCATAAAGCTGGGTTTCGGGGAGAGGACCGTGGAGGAGACCTGCATGGAGAACGGGGTCAACTGCGACACATTCCTGCTTATAGCCAATGTGTACGTGACAGACGGGTATGTGCCTACGCAGGAGACCATGACTGCCGCGTCCGCCATGGATATCGTAAAGTATCTTCACGCTTCCCATTCCTACTATCTGGAACATCATATATGCGAACTTGACAGGATATTCGACGAGATGCTCGGCCCATGTTCCCAGATGCAGAGAGATGTCATCATGACATTTTTCTCGGATTACAGGCAGGAGGTTGAGAATCATTTCATATATGAGGAAGAGACTGTGTTCCCTTATGTCAAGGCAGTGGCTGACGGCCGGAAAGAGAACGGTTACTCGATAGAGACGTTCGAGGAGAATCACAGCAATATTGACGAGAAACTGAACGACCTTAGGAATATCGTCATGAAGTACCTGCCTCCTGTCTGCGACACAGTATCGGCCATAAGGGCGTTGTCATTGCTGTGTACGCTGGAGGAGGACCTGGAAAAGCATACCATGATAGAGAACTCTATTCTTATTCCAATGGTCAATATATTGGAGGGAAAATGTCAGTAAGGAAGAAAATATTGATTCTGTCGCCGTCCAGAATTGTGGCAAGAGGTATATCCAGTATCCTTGAAGAGCACGGCGGATTTATGATTGAGACTGTTCTTACGGACCTGTCGAGGGAAAATGAGGTGACGGTAAAGGACAGCATGGCTGATATAGTGATAGTGGATCCTGTGATTTTCGACTACTCGTCCAGACCTTACGGCCGGAACAGGATATCAGATCTTACAGATGCGGCCGTAGTGGCACTGCCGACAGTGCTGACGGATGATGAGTCTGTACGCAGCTATGATGAAACTATAGGTATCTATGATACTCCGGCAGTGATCGTCAGTAAGTTGCGTACTTCTGTGTCCCACGAGGAGAAGCACCGTGTGGAGAGTCGTGAGGAACTTTCTGCCAGAGAGAAGGAGATTCTTGTGTGTGTGGCCAGGGGTATGCTGAACAAGGAGATTGCAGACAAGTTCCATCTTTCCATCTATACGGTGATCACGCACCGTAAGAACATTACCCGCAAGACCGGTATCAAGACAGTGGCCGGCCTTACGGTATATGCCCTTCTGAACAACCTGATTGATCCGGCTTCCGTAGAATAGGGAATTTTACTATCTTCGCGGCAAATTGTCCCGTATGAAGATAAGACTTATAATGATCTCTGCTGTCATGGTATCCGTACTGTTGGCGGTACTTTCCGGTATGGATGCCTTGGCGAGGACGGCTGAGTCAGGTGAAGATGAAGGACAGGATTTCCGTTTCCGTGGATATGTGGGAGGAATGATGCTGCACACCGGTTATATAAGCAGTCCGAGATTCACCATCGGTGTAAATGATGGTGCGGGCGGCATCCCGGTGCGGGTAAAAGGTGCTGCGTTCGGTATCGGAGGACAGGTCAAGTTCGCTTTCGGGACAGAGACAGACATGATACGTATAGGTTCCGAAGGACACAGTTCATCAGTGTCATACAGACCTTCTCCTTCGTATGCTCATACCGGCTGGGGAGGAATCCTCGTGGACTACATACGTCATACAAAAGGCAGAATCCATCCGTATATAGGAGTGACGGTCGGAGGAGGCGGTGTCAAGAACCATATAATCGCTGACGGCAGCACTTCCGATTTTGTCTCCGAGCCATGTGCCGCCATGCGCAAGTATGCCTTTATGGCTGCAGCTCCTTTCATCGGAGTGGAGATTGGCCTGACTCCGAAACTCAGCCTGTCGGTCAAGGCTGACTGGCTGTTCAATCTTACCGGACGGCAGCCGGACTTCAGCAGCGGTCCCAGGCTTTACGTAGGTATCATGTTCAATCGTCTGCAGAAATAGTCGGCATGTGTGCTTAGAAACGCTTCAGCATGATGCGGGCCGAATTGAATACGGCCAGAAGTGCCACTCCTACATCGGCGAATACGGCAGCCCATAGAGAAGCGATGCCGAATACGCTGAGGACCATGACTGTCAGTTTGATGCCGATGGAACCCACGATATTCTGGAGCACGATGCTTCTGGTTGCCCGGCCTATGCGCACGGCTGTGGCTACCTTTGCCGGATCATCGTTCTGAATGACGATGTCCGAGCTTTCAATGGCGGCGTCGGAACCGAGACCGCCCATCGCTATGCCTACATCGCTCAGTGCAAGTACCGGGGCGTCGTTCATGCCGTCTCCTACGAAAGCCACCTTGTTTCCAGGACGAGACCTGATTTCCTCCAACTTTGCTGCTTTGTCCTCTGGAAGCAGGTTGCCGCAGGCGTTCTGGATGCCGAGTCTGTCCGCGAAACCGGATACTATTTCCTGCCTGTCTCCAGAGAGCAGGTACAGGTTGTCAATGTGCAGATGCCGCAGATCTGTAACAGCCTTGACGGCGTCAGGTTTCAGGGTGTCCTCCAACAGAAGATGACCGGCATAGTGCCCGTCTACAGCGCAGATGACCATGGTCGCAGTTGGAGAGACATTGGCATCGGGCAAGTCTGTCACACCGTTTCCTTGCATCAGGCGGATATTGCCGACAAGTACATCATGCCCGGATATTCTGGCTTTCACTCCGTGTCCTGCTGTTTCCTGCATTGACTCCACAGTCAGTTCCGTCCCGTTTGCGGCATGTCCTTTTCCGGCATATTCCACGATGGCTCTGGCTATCGGATGCGTGCTCCCTCTTTCTGCTGCCGATACTGTTGCCAGCAGGCGGCTTTCAGTGAATCCGGCTGCACATTGTACACCGGTAACGCCGAACTTGCCGGTGGTAAGAGTGCCGGTCTTGTCGAAAGCGACAGTATTGACTTTTGTTATGGCATCTATATAATTGCCGCCCTTGAATAGAATTCCGGTACGGGATGCGGCTCCTATTCCTCCGAAATAACCTATGGGAATGCTGATCACCAGCGCACATGGGCAGGAGATAACCAGAAATACCAGTCCTCTGTAAAGCCAGTCTCGGAATACGTACTCGAAACCGCCTGCACTGAAAGCTCCAAAGAGAGCCGGAACGGCAACTGTCAGGGCAGCCAGTGTTATTACAACAGGGGTGTAGATTCTTGCAAATTTCCTTATGAACAGTTCTGCAGGGGCTTTGCGGGAGGAAGCGTCCCTGACCAGTTTAAGTATGCGGGACAGCTCGCTCTCACCGTAAGGACGAAGGACATCTATATGGACCTCGGTGCCTGATGCGATCATCCCGGCCAGGACTTCGCCACCCGTCGTGACAATCCTCGGCATACTCTCTCCCGTAAGTGCCGATGTGTCGAATGCCGCCTCACTTTCTGTCAGCCTGCCGTCCAAAGGTACGCGTTCTCCCGGATGTACCAATATTCTCTCTCCCGGCTTTACCTCTTCCGGCGGTACGCTTACGAACTGCCCGTCTCTGAGAACTTCGGCCCGTTCAGGTCGGATGTCTATCAGTCGGCCGATGTCACGTGTGGCCTTGTCTACGGCTGCGTGCTGGAGATTTTCTCCAATTGTGTAAAGAAGCATTACCGCTACGGCCTCGGGATATTCACCTATGCAGAATGCACCGGCCGAAGCCACGGTCATGAGGGTGAACTCGCTGAATATGTCCTTTTTCATAGCCGCTTCAACCGCTTCCCGGCATACCGGAAATCCGACTGGCAGGATGGCGGAGATGTACCAGAGCAGCCGTAACGGGCTGTCGGGCAACCATCCGGTTTCACTGTGGTCCAGAATGATGCCTGCGGTCAGTATGATCAGTGATACAGCTGAGGGAATGTATCTGAGTGCCCGTTCCCGCCGGCTGTTCTTGTGTCGTGCGCAGTCCGGCCCTTCGTGTCTGTCATCGTGATGACGACGGCAGCAGTCTGTATTGCATAGATTGTCCATATCTTGGGATTTAGCAGGACAAAAGTATCCGAGACTGTCCGCAACCGGGTTGCAAACCAATGCGGATCAGAGCTGTGTGCTCTGCTGCTGGCGTCGTGCCATGCGGTTGGCGCATTCTGGACAAATACCCTTTACAGTGTAGTTTATGGAATCGATGATATAGCCTTCCGGAAGGGTGACGACAGGTATTTTGACATCCTCTATGCAGGAGGTCCTGCCGCATATTCCGCAGTAGAAATGGATGTGGTGGTTCTCGACGCTACAGCAGGATGCCTCACAGCGGCACAGCTCGTATTTGGTGGAGCCGCTGCCGTCCTCGAACGAATGAACCGCATGGTGCTCGAGCAGGACGTTGAGGGTGCGGAAGATAGTGGATTTGTCCATGGTCTCCAGTTCCGTTTCGAGGTCGGTCATGGATACAGGGTGTGTGAGCTCCGAGAGTTTCTGGAGGACGAGTATACGGGCCGCGGTCGGGTGTATGCCGTGAGCCTGAAGCTGCTGTTCGATAGTTGTTCCGGCTGTCATTACATCAGGTTTTTCAAATGCGAAGATGGAAAAAAGTGCGGATATATGAAAGATTATTCGTCAAAAGCGTCCGTGTTTCTTTTGCGTGGCCTGTTGCAAGCGGGTGAATGGGGCACGGGCAATGGCGCTGATGAGGGTGAGATAGGCCGGAAAGGTTCCGGGGCTGCCCCATTGAAGATGGATGCCGAACAGCTCAGAGGCCGTGCGGGCGATGTCGAAGCCGAGGGCTTCGAGGGATGGCCTGATGCTTTCCGGATGTCGGCAGGGCTGTCCTTCGCGGCGGGTGCATTGTTCCGGCGGGCAGAGGAGGCAGGTGCCGGCGAAGAAGGCCCGTGCGTTCCCTTCCATTCCGAGCAACATCTTGTCGAGCCGCTGCCGTTCCCGGTTGAGGATGTGTTCCGCCGTTTCCGGGGTGAGCGTCACCCCTTCCGAAGGAGTTATCTTTGTTGCGAGCAGGGATATCGTCGTGAATTGTCCTAAGTATTCCTCCTCCGCGAAGTCATACGGAGGACAGGCCCAGCATTTCCCGTGCCGCCCGCATTCGAGACAGTAGCCGCGTATCCTCCTGTGGTCCCGGTAGCCGTTGATGTACTCCGCCATCGGCATTTCCACCCACCTGTCCTGGACGGTGTATGCGGGATTGTCTTTCATGTCCTGTATGAGTACGGTGTCAGAAGTCAAAAGCGATTGTGAGTTTAGGCATGGCGAGTACGTCTTCCCATTGTGGCAATATGAATATTGCCGCACCGAGGGACAGCCTGATGCCCATGTCCTCGTTGAACGCCCAGCTCCAGCCGATGTTGGGTTCCAGTTCCGCCGATTTTTGCAGATACCATGAATATAAGGTGGTGCCTGGGTCCATTTCTCCCAGAAAGCCCATGAATCCCACCTTGATGCCTGCCGTAGGAGTGCTTGCTCTCTTCAGGATGTAGGCATTGTATTCTATGAAGGTATGTCCGAACAATGGAAAGAAACCGGTAGGGGCGAGGAACAGTCCTACGCCTGCGCCAAGATAATGGTGCTCGTTGAACATGTATCCGTGTGAGGTGTCAAAACCGATCCATACCACATATTGGTCAGTAATCGAGACGCTTCCTCTGTATCCTTTAGCTCGATGTATGTCTGTATTGGTTTCTTTATGGTTGAGGTCTGTACGTCTGTCGGAATCGGAATAGGAATAGGAATAGCTCCAGCAAGTCAGGCTGCTCATGAGCATCAACGTTGTAAGATAGATACATTTTTTCATATGGAAAATATAGTAATTTATCGCAAATATAGTAATTTATCGCAACGTACACGTATGATGTCATTATCGTGGGTTTGATTTACTTCCCTCCTGTGCGGTGGTGTGCGGTCGCAAGCATTGCTACGGTTCCTGTCTCAGTTGTTTGGATGAATGTTTTTGTAAGGTCCAGCATAATTTAAGGAACCTATTGTGCTTGTTGTCAGGCATATATTCTTTCGTCTTTTTGCTGGACCCCGTATTTTTTGCCACAAAACCGCCATTTTACCATGGGTCCAGCAGATGGCTTGTTTCTCAATATGTTGAATGTTAATGATTTATCCGTATGCTATTTTGCTGGACTGGATGCGGTGGATATGCGATGCTTCCTGAGTCGGCAATTTGTACAGTAATTCTTAGTCCGATGGCCTTCCTGAAAGTTGTGGCGGTCGGGTGACGGCCCGGTATGTGAGTGCTGTTATTTTGTCCGAACTTATCCCGACGAAAGTGTCTGTGGAATGGAAAGTTTTGTATTTTTGAGAAAATGTTTTGTCATGAGAGAATTCAAGGATAGAAGAAGCATACGCAAATACAAAAGGCAGGAAGTGCCTGAGGAGATGATTGCGGCCCTGGTCGGAGAGGCTTCGAGGGCGGCGACTATGGGCAATATGCAGTTGTACTCGCTGGTAGTGACCACTTCGGGGCCGGAAAGGGAGACGCTGGCAGAGGCGCACCATCATCAGCCTATGGTGGAGGAGGCTCCGGCGGTGCTGACTTTCTGCGCGGATTTTCACCGGTTCAGCCGCTGGTGCGAGGAGCGGAAGGCGGAACCCGGTTACGGTAACTTCGTATCGTTCATCAACGCCGCGACCGATACCCTGCTGTTCGCACAGGCTTTTATCACTTTGGCCGAAGAGCATGGACTGGGAACCTGCATTCTCGGTACCACTGTCTACAATCCGGACCGTATCATCGAAGCCCTGCATCTGCCCCGCTTAGTGGTGCCGGTGCTGACCGTCACTCTCGGATGGCCGGACGAGAACCCGGAGCAGACCGACCGCCTGCCCGTGGAGGCAATCCTGCACAACGGTCATTATCACGAATATACTTCTGAGGACATAGACCGCATATATGCTGCTAAGGAGGCCTTGCCCGAGAGCCGTTATTTCGTGGAACTCAACGGCGCGGACAACCTCGCGCAGGTATTTACCCGTTTTCGCTTCACTGAGGCCGAATGCCTGGAGATGTCCGCAGGGATGCAGGAAGTGCTGGAGCGGCAAGGCTTTAGCGGGGAAATCCCAGGAGAGTGAGGACGACAAACGGTAAGTGGTGTATCGTGTCGAAATGCAAAAGTGTCCTGCGTCAGTACCAACCGTAAGTTTTGCTCGGATTGCCAAATAACTTACATTTGCGTAACGAAAGTTCAGACTGACATACAATATGGAAATTTTCATAGACATAGTAGCCGTAATTCTCGGCATAGTCGGCCTTCTCGGCTGTATTCTTCCGGTGCTGCCTGGACCTCCATGCAGTCTCGCGGGTATGTTCCTGCTGTTCCTGTGGGGTTCTCCCTGCGCTCAGGACGATATCACATGGCGTCTGCTGATCATCATGCTGGTAGTGACCGTGATAGTTACGGTCCTTGACTACGTGGTGCCGGGATGGCTGACCCGGGCTACAGGGGGAACGAAATATGCCTCTCGCGGAGCCACTGCGGGGATGCTCGTCGGTATACTTTTCTTCCCTCCCTGGGGCATGATTGCCGGAGCTTTCGTGGGAGCCCTTGTCGCCGAGCTGTATTGGGGAGAGAAAAAGATGGTTCAGGGCCTTAAGGCTGCTCTCGGCTCCTTCCTCGGTTTCCTGCTCGGTACCGGAGCCAAGCTGGCCGCTTCCGGGGTCATGCTGTACTACATCATTGTCGCCCTGATACCATAGTTACCGCTTAACCTGTATTATTCAATTTCCATTATGAAAATCTCATTATGAAATTTGCATAATGAAAGATTCATAATTATCTTTGTGCCTGTAAATCATATAAAGAGACAGGCGATGAACCCATTTATCATAACCGGAGATGTTCCGAAAGAATACTTCTGCGACAGGGAAGCGGAGTCTGACCGTATAGTCCGCGCTGTCACGGGAGGAGAGAATCTGTGCCTTATCTCCCAGAGGCGGTTAGGCAAGTCGAAGCTCATCCGTTTCTGCTATGACAGGGATGAGGTCTCGGGCAGCTTTTATACATTCTATGTGGATATTCTCCATACGGCGAGTCTGCGGGAATTCACATACGAGTTCGGTCAGACCGTGTTTACCCGTCTGCGCTCGACGAGCCGGAAAATGCTGCAGAGTCTTGTGCAGGGCCTGAAATCCGTCAACGCGGAGTTCGGGTTTGACCCGGCAAGCGGTCTGCCGGTCTTCAGCCTTGGGCTCGGGGACATATCCCGTCCGGAATATACGCTGACGGAGATATTCCAGTGCCTTGAGCAGGCCGACAGACCGTGTGTTGTCACTTTCGATGAGTTCCAGCAGATAGGCAAATATCCTGAGAAAAATATCGAGGCTCTGCTCCGCTCGCACATACAGCATCTGGGTAATGTGCATTTTATCTTCTCCGGCAGTGAGATTCACATGATATCGCAGATGTTTCTATCATCGGCCAGACCGTTTTATCATAGTGCCTCGATGTTGGAATTGAAGCCGATAGCGATAGACAAGTATTCGGATTTTGTGATACGGCATTTTGAACGGGACGGGAAAAAAGTCTCCCCGGAAGCAGTCGGTACGGTGTACAGGCTTTTCGAGGGCAACACCTATTGTATGCAGAAGACCTTCCATGAGGCGTATGAGACTGTCGCAAAAGGTGAGGAATGTACTGTCCCGATACTGCGGCAGACGGTGGATTCTGTCTTGGAGGAGGCTGCTGCCGGTTATCGCCTGATGTTGTCCGGCATACCGGTAAGGCAGAAGGAACTGCTGTATGCAGTTGCGGAGGAAGTCCGGGCAGAGAAGATAATGGGGGCGGATTTTCTGCGCCGTCACTCTCTTGCTTCCAGCAGCTCGGTACAGACGGCTGCGGACAAATTGGTGAGAATGGAACTGTTGGCGGTCAAGGATGGCGTGTACTATGTCCCTGATATTCTGTTGCGGATGTTCCTGCAGCGGCTGATGAATCCAGAGAAGGATTTTTTCCGGAATTTGAATTGAGAAACGGTTTATGAGCCTTCGGTGTTATCAGATGACGGTGTAGTTGCCGCGGGAGAGGACGATGATGCGGCAGGCCATCTCGAAGAAGACGGCGCGGCGGAGGGTGTCGCGGAAATCCTTGCCGCAGGCAGCCTGTCCGTGGTTGGACATCAGGACAATGTCGTGGGCTGAAAGGGCATCCGTCACTGCCGCTGCAAGCTTGTCAGAGCCGGGCGGAAGAAACGGCACCACCGGCACTTCCCTGCCGATGTACAGCGGGCCCTCGAGGGTGACGTTGAAGTCCCGGGGTTTGTCCTTCATGCAGGAAACGACTGTGGCATAGGGAGACTGGAAGTGCAGGACGCAGTTTATTTCGGGCCGCCGGCGCATGACTCCGAGGTGAAATCCGGCTTCCATCGTGGGCTGCACTCCGTTCAGGCACTGGCCGTCGCTGATGCGGCAGAGGGCGACTTGGTCTTCCCGCAGTTCTTCGAGCCAGCTGCCGGTGGCGGACAGCAGGGCCAGGTCGGAAGGAGCTTCCGGCAGAGTGCTTTGCGGATTGCGGGAGATGTCCTGCCCGTCGTGATTGTTCTGACTTTGAAGGGAGCCGTGAGTGCCTTCGGACACCGGGAGGCGCAGGGAGAGGTTGCCGCTGCTGCATGAGAGCAGTCCGGCCTCCGCTGCCTTGCGGGCGCATCGGATGAAATAATTTACGGCTTCTTCGGGTGTGTATTTATCCATACGGTTCTGATTTTTCTGCTCTTGCCTGGCAGGCTATCGGGCCGCGCCGGAGCCTTGCTGCCGCTCTTCATTGCGGATGGGGTCGTCGTAAAGTTCCTGCAGCCGCTCAAGCTCCTTGTGCAGGTTTTTCTGTACCTGGCGGTAGGAGCGGTCGCCGTAGAGGTTGTGCATCTCCGTCGGGTCGTTCCGGAGGTCGTAGAGCTCCCAGGAGTCGATGTCGTGGCCGTAGAAATGAATGAGTTTGTATCGGCTGGTACGGACTCCGTAGTGGCGGCGGACGGCGTGCTCTCCGGGGTATTCGTAGAAATGGTAGTAGATGGAGCGGCGCCAAGGCTTTCCGGCCGGTCCGTGCCCTGTAATCAGGTATGAGAGGTAGGAGTCGCCCTGGATGTCGTCCGGCACCGGAACTCCGGCAATCTGGAGGAAGGTGGGGGCGTGGTCAATGTTCTGCACGAGGGCATCCACCTCCCCGTGGTAGCCGCCGGGCAGATGGGCCAGCAGCGGGGTGCGGAAGGATTCCTCGTACATGAAGCGTTTGTCGAACCAGCCGTGCTCGCCCATGTAGAAGCCCTGGTCGGAGGTGTAGATGACAAGGGTGTTCTCCCACAGGCCGGACTCGATGAGGTAGTCTAGGACGCGGCCGATGTTGCGGTCTACGGAGCGGATGACGCTCAGGTAGTCCTGCATGTAGCGGCGGTATTTCCATTCGGCCAGGGCCCTGCCGGTGAGGCTGTCGGCCTTGAACTGTTCGATGATGGGGTCGTAGTAGGCGTCCCAGGCGGCTTTCTGCTCAGGGGTCATGCGGCCCGGGATGACGGCAGGCCCGCTATTGCTGTCCTTGCCGCCTGGCCGGCTGCTTCTCTCCGGGCTGCCGTACATGGCCCGTCCGTAGTCTTCCAGGCCCGTATCGGTGTGTATCTCACCCTCCTTGTCGGCCATCTTCAGGTCGTAGACCAGATCCATGTGGCGGTCAATCTCCATTTCCTGGGCGGCTGCGGCGGGACGGCCGGTGTAGTCATCGTAGAAGTTGTCCGGCAGAGGGATGTCCGCATCGTCAAATGCCCCGAGGTCAGTGGTGTCGGGCATCCAGGTGCGGTGCGGGGCCTTGTGGTGCAGCAGCAGGCAGAACGGTTTCTGAGGGTCGCGTCCGTGCTCCAGCCAGTCGAGGGCCAGGTCGGTGGTGATGTCGGTGGTGTAGCCGGGGATGACGCGGCGCTTCCCGTTGTCGATGAACACCGGGTTGTAGTATTCTCCCTGTCCGACGAGGATGTTCCAGTAATCGAAACCGGTAGGGTCGGAGGTCAGGTGCCATTTCCCGATGACGGCTGTCTCATAGCCGGCCTGGCGCAGGAGCTTGGGAAAGGTCTGCTGGCTGCCGTCGAAGGTGCGGGTGTTGTCGGTGAACCCGTTCTTGTGGCTGTGCTTGCCGGTGAGCAGGCAGGCCCGGCTGGGACCGCTGATGGAGTTGGCCACGAAACTCTGCGTGAAGATTACGCCCGAATCGGCCAGGCGGTCGATGTTCGGGGTCTCTATGAGCCCATGGCCGTAGGCGCTGATGGTCTGGTACGAGTGGTCGTCACTCATGATGTAGATGATGTTGAGCGGCTTGCGCCAGTCGGTCCTGCCGCTTCTCTGTCCGCAGGCCGTGCATACTGTGCATGCCACCGGCAGGGCCAGAACGGTCTTTATCGCCCATCGGTATTTAGGCTGCTTTACTGATCCCATATTTATTTCTCCTGGATTGGCTTTTCCTGCTTTTGACCTGTTTTTATACTCGAAGCATCCTCCACGGTCATCTCCTTGTCCCATACGAGAGTCATGCCCATTTCCCCGAATATCTCCATGTAAGTTCCGATTGACGGCAGGCCGACCCTTGCGCGGCGGATATCCAGGCTGTCGGCATTCTCTACCGGCCAGAGGTAATTGACAGATTCGCTTGTATGTGCCGTCCCGGTCCCGTTTTCCGGTTTTCCGTCCTCCCCGGCTTTGACGATAATTGTCTTCATTTGCGAAAATGTCTGGGTGCCGTAGACCTGCGGCTTGCCCTCGTGCATCAGTATGCGGTCCAGCATGGTGGCAACGTCCGAAGGCTCGATCAGGCCTTTTTCCGCACCTGCCTCGAACAGCGGGTAGTATTTTCTCTGATGCTCCAGGTCCGAATGCTGCACGACCAGGAACAATGCGCTGTAAGAAGTGTCGGACAGTCCTTCCGGAATGCCGAGTGAGTCGAGGATGGGGAATACTGCCGTCTGGCATCTGAGGTCAGTCTCTGTCATGCGCTGTATGTATGCCATGAGACTGTCCTCATCCATACCTTCCATATTGAGGGAATACTGCCGCACGGCCTGGTCTTCCCGGTAGATTCTGTGCAGCAGCGAGTCCAGATGTGCGGACCCCTTCCCATCCTGCGCCTGTACCCTTTGGCCGAAGCAGCACAGAACTATCGTGACTGCCGCCATCAGCCTGATTATTCTCCTATGGTTGTCATTTCCTCTCATTTCCGTTTTTCTGTTGTTCATGGACAAAAATACGATATTTCAGTGAATATAGGTATCTCAGGCAGCAAAAAACCGCGCTCAGGTCTGGTTATTCTTTCAGCGGGTATGGGTATGTCTGACAAAGTGGCATGTAAATAATTGATAATCAGTGATATTGCGACAATTTGTCACAAAAATGCGCCAGAAAGTCCAGCTGCGGGTATGCCGTGGCCGGGTGGTCCGCAATTTGCGATATATCCTTTCGAACGCCCGAAAGGGAGGGCGGAACGGAAGACCCTGAAAAGGGTGGAAGTTCTCCTGGAACGGCAGGGCGTTCAGAAAATTTAAGAATAATAATTAAAAATGGAGGATATGATTATGTTACCCAGCAGAAGAACACAGCAGAATTGGCTGCCCGCTTTTTTCAATGACTTTTTCGATGACGATTTCAGTCATTTCAACAGTATGATGAGGACTTCGTCCCCTGCCATCAACGTAAAGGAGAATGACAAGGAGTACACAGTGGAGATAGCCGCTCCCGGTATGTCCAAGGACGATTTCAAGATCCGCGTCAACGAGGACAACGCTCTGGTCGTTACCCTCGAGCACAAGAATGAGCAGAAAGAGGAGAAGAAGGACGAGAAATACCTCAGGAGAGAATTCTCCTACTCGCACTTCGAGCAGGCCCTGCTCCTTCCCGATGACATCAACAAGGATGAGATCAGCGCCAGCATGGAGCACGGTGTACTGCACATCGTACTGCCCAAGATAGTGGTGACTCCCGAGGCTTCCAAGGAAAGGGTCATCGACATCAAATAGCAGCCGTCCGGTATTTCCGGAACTGTGAAAATGAATTACAAGCCGTATTCCAGTCATCGTGGAATACGGCTTGTTCCGTTTAAGCCATTAGGTTCCGTGGCAGTCATTCATTTGGTAACTGAAAAATGACAGGCATGGCGTAGCATACTGCCACCGGCTTCCCGTCCACGTATCCCGGGGTCCACGCGGGGGATTGGGAGATTACCCTTAAGACTTCGTTGTCCAGCAGTTCGTTGACGCCCCTAAGGATGTGGATATCCGACAGGCTGCCGTCAGTGTTGATTGTGAACTGTACCGTGACCCTTCCGCTGATTTTGGCTTTACGGGCCTCTTGAGGATACTCGAGATGCCTGCAGACCCACGTGGTGAAATCATTGATGTTGCCGTCGTTGAATTTGGGTTTGACTGGCACGTCGGCATAATCGATTGTTTTCTGCTGTGAGTCAGGAGTGGACATAGTTGGTTCTGCCGCCGTTGCGGCATTCATTTCCGGGATGGGATTGTGGGATTCTACGGCTGAGCTGCTGCTCAGGATGAGGACAAACAGGGGCAGGCAGGCGATGTAGGCCAGTCTTGCCCATTTTGAGGTTTTGAGTTTCTGCATCATGGTGATTCTGTTTTTGAGCTTGCAGTGGTTAAAGCTGTTCGCGATCAGGAAACGTCGGTCTCCCACAGCTTTTCTGACAAGCAGGAGTTGATATTGAGTAGCATCGATGCCGTGTTTGAGGACAGCCTCGTCGGTTTCGTATTCGTGCAGCATCCGGAGTTCGGAGAGCATTATCCAGACGAGGGGATTGAACCAGTAGAGGGCGCAGACGAGCGACATGAAAAGTACGTCCACGGAGTGGCGGAGCCTGGTGTGCATGTATTCGTGGAGCAGTATCTCTGGATGGTTCCCGTAGTCGCTCCGGCTCATCACGATGTGGTTCATGAAGCTGAATGAGTGCGTTGCGGACGCGGTAGTATGCACCTTACATTCCCTGTAAGACGTTCCTGGATTTTTCATTATAATCCTCAGGATCCTGAGAAGGGATGAGGCCGGGAATGTCAGGGCCGCGGTGCATCCTGTGACGTATATGGCCGTCAGGAGCAGGCTCCAGTTGAGACTGCCGCCGGTCTCCATCTCCCCGGACGGGTTTCCGGTCACCAGCACCTCCGGGAGGAAAATACGGGGCAGTTGCAGCACCCCGTCGGGAGCGTGCAGACCCAGCATTGCCGCCACACTGCCGATATTGAGCTTGATAAGCGGCAGCAGCATACAGACCGCCGTCCCCGCCAGCAGGACTATCCTGTTGAAGCGGAAGAAGGTGGTCTTCCTCATGAAGAGCATGAAGAAGGCGTAGAATGCTGTCAGCAGCGGAAAGCCGTCTCTGATACGGAAAGGCAAACATGAACCGCCGTCCACTGTGTCCTGCCTGAATGACTCAGTCAGTCTGGTCTCGCTGATCTCAGATGACGGCAAGGCCATGATAGAAACCGTTGACTTCCGTGGCAACGTTCTGAGCAATGTGGTACTGTTTCCTGACTCGGATGCTTCCATGCAGAAGACGTTCCTGTCAAACAGAGTTCTGCCGGACTACAGCGGGACCAGGGCGGCGGTGGCCATGACATTCCTGCCGCAACTGAACATCATCGACCTTATCTCCGGAAAAAGACAGTCAGTACTGTACGGCAATACGGACCTGGGACTTCTGGCCGACAGGTTCAAAGAGACCGGACAATACCCGGACGACACTTTCGCAAGCAGACTGTTCACGACGGATGAGTTCATCTACATAGTCCGCACCCATTATGCGGAGACAGATGATGACAGCGACTATACTGAACTGCTGATATTCGACTGGAGCGGCTCGTTCAAATACAGGATGAAGATTGAAAACATATTTACCGGCACCGCATTGGATGCCGGGAACAACATCCTGTACGGTGGTGAGGGTATGTCCACGGTACACGTCTACGACTTCAGTTCCCGCCTATAGCATGACTTCGGATAAAAGACATATCACGACATATGCCTTGCCTTGACAATAGCTGGAACATCAGGAACTTCGGGCCTCTGTATATTCCACGGAAAGGCGACACACTCGTGCTCAATGCCTCACGAAACTGGTTCGGTCCCGACTGCTGAAAGCTGCGGCAGATACTGCGTCCTCTCAGAAAACTACTATTTCTTTGCCGGAGACAATCTGCTGAACTCCAAGGATAGCCGCCATTTCGGACTTATCCCTGAAAACTTCATCATAGGAGTCATACGTTCAAGAGACTTTCACTAAAACACATCTCCGGCCAATACTTGAAAATCAAAAATGGTTATCCGCAAAAATACCCTCTGGATCGCAAGAAACCTCTCCTAAAGCCACTTCCGCCGTCCCGGGCACTTGCGTCTCATGCGCAGCCATTTTGCAATGTCCAGCATATCAC
>UQUN01000018.1 GCA_900544175.1 uncultured Alistipes sp. | reverse complement strand
CCGGCATATTTCGCCACCAAACGGCCATTCTGCACCATATCTTCACGAGTCCAGCAGATGCACTTTTTCAAAGCATCTGATTATCAGGCATTTCTGCAAGCACACTTTGTTGGACGTGAGGTACATATCAACGCCTGAAGTCTGGCTAGCTTGAAATCAACAGGCCGTTTTCCATTGTGTCCGTAATTTTACAGTAGCACAGTAACAGTATGCGTATCCCCACTGAGAATCTACTGACACATAACCGGGCGATTATTTGGGTGACTGATACTAAAAGAGAGGTATAAGAAACTGCAAATCAGTTTCTTATACCTCTCTTTCTGCGGTGAGGGGGGGATTCGAACCCCCGGTACGGTAACCCGTACGGCAGTTTAGCAAACTGCTGGTTTAAGCCACTCACCCACCTCACCTTCAAGAAATCCTAAATCCTAATCTTAATGGACGGCAAAAGTATCTCTTTTTTATCAATTTTCAAAATTTATTGCTCAATTCAGCCATGGTAAAGCGAATAACGGGACAGAAAATCCAGAAATGCCTGCCTGTATGTATCCGAAACAGGAATATGAGTCTTCCCGAACACGATACGGCCACGTTCAACATATGACATCCTCGCCGGCTGCACTATGAATGATTTGTGAACACGTACAAAACGGTCGACAGGAAGTTCTTCCTCAAGCGCCTTCATGCTCATGAGAGACAGCACCGGCGCATCCGAATCTCTGAGATATATCTTGACATAGTCCTTAAGCCCTCCTATGTAAAGTATGTCATCTATGGCTATCCGGACAATTCTATAACCGGACTTGACATATATGGATGATACATCAGACCTGACATCCGGCACCCCGGCACTCATCTCGAACCAGTCCAGGGCTCTTCGGGCTGCAGCAAGGAAATCAGGATAGCTTATAGGTTTGAGCAGATAATCCACCGCATTGACTCTGAACCCCTCCACGGCATATGTACTGAACGCTGTCGTGAATATGACCCTCGTGGACGCCGGAAGCATCCTGGCCAAGTCCATACCGCTTAGCCCAGGCATCTGGATATCGCATAACAACAGATTCACAGGTTCCTTCTCTACAGCCTCGAATACAGCCGACGCACTGTGGAAAGATCCTCTGAGATCCAGAAAAGGCGTCTTGCGCACATAACTCTCCATCAGTTCAACAGCCAGCGGCTCGTCATCCACTACAATGCATGTCAGTATCATAATCCTGTAATTTTATACTTAAGCAAGTCCTGTATTCATCTCCCACCCGCCCATACTCAAACCTGTAGCGGCCCGGATAAAGCATTTCCAGTCTCCTGCTGAGATTGGCCAATCCTATACCCGAGCCACTGTGATCAGACAAAGGTGACTTCGGGAAAAAACTGTTGGCAGTCCTGCATACTGCCATACCATCCTCCATAGTGACACTGATATCTATAAACGACGGTTCACTGTCGCTGACTCCATGCTTGAATGCATTTTCAATCAATGAGATAAACAGCAGCGGTGCAATCATCGTCCCGGAATCCCCCGGCAGGACTACACTGACTCTCACGGATCCAGGCAGACGAAGGCGCATAAGTCCAATATACTCTTTCAGAAAATTCATCTCCTCACTCAACGGCACCAGCTGCCGCCCGCTTCCGTAAAGCACATATCTGAGAAGATGGCTTAAATCATGGACAGCGGTCTGTGCCCGGCCGGTATCTATAGATATCAGAGAATATATGTTATTGAGGGTGTTGAACAGGAAATGTGGATTTATCTGATTGCGCAGATTCTGCAATTCCGCCTCCGACCTACTGTGTTCCAATTCTTTGCGTTCAGCCTCAGATCTATACATACCGGCCGTCATCTTGATGGCCACTCCCGCTCCCACCGTAAGGACATAGAGCATGGCATTACGGAAAAAGAACATCACGCTGTCCCAAAGCGGACGGGGAGTCGGCGGATGATGCATGCCGGGAGGCAGTATATACCTGAAAACAGCATGCACCGACGACATGACAACAGCGATAAGAAGGACATTGAAGAGGATGAAAACTCCCATCCTCCTCTTGGACAGATACCTGTCTATAAGAACAAGGTAATTGACATAGAACACTATCATGAACGACAGCGGTACGAGCAGGAAACGCACATACTCCTGCCCGGTCATGAACGGTCTGTCAGGGGATATCTTGAACATAGGCGTGAATATCACTATGGCCCACACCATAGCATGTATCAGCCACCCTGTATATTTAGTCTGCCTTGATGTCATAGTCCCACAAATTTAATCACTTTTCTCCATCATTCGTATCTTAGAGCCTCGATGGGATCGAGCCCAGCCGCTTTTCCGGCCGGATACCAGCCGAAAAATACTCCCGTGACCGTACATACCGCAAACGACAGGACCACACTCCAAAGACGGATGTCGATAGGATATGCCGCCAGCATATTCACCAGCAACGCCGCCCCGACGCCTGTCACCACTCCTATGAGTCCTCCTGTAACACTGATAAGCACCGACTCTATCAGGAACTGGGCCAGAATATCCTTACCTCTCGCACCTATCGACATCCGCAGTCCTATCTCGCGGGTACGCTCTGTCACCGACACGTACATGATGTTCATGATACCGATACCGCCTACCAGCAAGGATATTCCAGCAACAGCGGCCAACAGCACGGTCATCATGTCCGTAGTGGAAGTCATCATGGACGAGAGTTCCTGCTGGGAGCGGATGGAGAAGTCATCATCCTCCCCCTCCTTTAGTCTGTGATTGTCACGCAGTATCATGGTTATCTCGTCTATGGCCTCCTCCGTATAGTCCTCAGTCACGGCAGAGCACACTATCTCCTGCAGATGCGTGATAGCCAGAATACGTTTCTGCACGGTCGTATAAGGCGCCAGAATCAAGTCATCCTGATCCATACCCATACTGTTGTATCCCTTGCTCTCCAGCACGCCTGTTATTTTAAGAGGTATGGTGCCGAAACGTATGACCTTGCCTATGGGATTCTGTCCTTCCGGGAACAGCTCGTCCACGACTGTCTTGCCCACAAGGCACACCTTGGCGGCAGTACGTATGTCCTGATCCGTAAACATGACTCCGTCCTGAAGCCTGTAGCGGCGTATCTCCAGATAGTCCTGATTGACACCATAGACTGTAGTAGGAGTGTTGTTCGCACCGTATATAGCCTGGCCGGCACTGTTTACAGAAGGAGACACATACGACAGGAAACCTGTTTTCGAGCGTATGTCCTCCAGGTCCTTCAACTTCAGCGACTCCATGTCATCAGCATCAAGCCGTACTCCGCCGCGCATGTCCCCTCCGGGGTGAATCATTATCATGTTTGAGCCCATCTCGCTGATCTGGGCCTGAATACTTTTCTTGGACCCCTGGCCTATGGCCAGCATCGTGATGACAGCCGCAACACCTATGATAATGCCCAGCATCGTGAGGAATCCACGCAGCTTATTGTCCCCAAGTGCCTTGACCGCAATTCTGAAAAGATTGACAATATTCATTCAAAGTCCTCCTCCGGTATTCCGGCAAGAGTCACGGCAGCATCCTTCACACACATATTGGCCTCATCCGAAACGACCCTGCCGTCCCTGAGCATGATGTTCCGGCTGCTGTAATTGACTATTTCCGGATTATGTGTTACAAATATGATAGTACGTCCCTGCCTGTACAGGCTCTGCAGCAGCACAAGCACTTCGAAACTGGTACGCGTGTCCAGGTTGCCGGTAGCCTCGTCTGCAAGTATGACCGCCGGATTGTTGACCAGAGCTCTGGCTATGGCCACCCTCTGCATCTGACCTCCGGACATCTGGTTGCTCTTGTGCATCATACGGTCGCCGAGTCCTACCGACTCAAGAGCCCTTATGGCCCTCTCCCTGCGCTCCCGGGAGGAAACGGACGGATTGTACATCAGCGGAAGCTCAACATTCTCAACAGCGGTCGTCTTGGGCAGAAGATTGTAGTTCTGGAACACGAAACCTATCTTGCGGTTTCTCAGTACGGCCCTCTCATTCTTGTCCATAGTCCTGACCGGAACTCCGTCCAGGAAATACTCCCCTGAAGTAGGAGTGTCAAGACATCCAAGGATATTGAGCAGTGTGGACTTTCCGGAACCGGATGAGCCCATTATCGTCACAAACTCACCGACTGTCACTGCGAAAGATACCCCACGCAGAGCATGCACAATCTCATCTCCCACACGGAAGTCCCTTTTTATATTTTCTATACGTATTACTTCGCTCATGTCTTTTCATTTTTCAGACTGCTTGTCATCTCCCGGAGGACCCGGCATGAACGGACTGCGCTCTATCCTGACACTCTCCACAGCCAGTTTCTCAGCCGCCACTCCCGTAATCACCGATTCACCTTCCCGGATACCAGAGATTATCTCCGTACTTTCCCCATCCGATACTCCGGCCACTACCTGCCTTGGCGACACCGTCGAACCGGATACAGTCCATACCACAGTCCCTTCACCAGGCTGAGGAACAATTCCTCCGGCATCAAGATTCAGACCGACCTTCGCAAGCATCCCTGCATCGGGAACGAACCGAAGAGCCCTGGACGGTACGGAGACCACACCTTTCCTCTCCTTAGTATATATGGTTACATTCGCCGTAAGTCCTGGCTTGAGCTTAAGGTCAGGATTGCCGGCTGATATGACCACCTCGTAAGTGACCACACTGGACTCCGTAGTAGCCTCCAGTCTCACCTGCCTCACGGTACCGCTGAAGACATCATCAGGATAGGCATCCACCGAGAACTCCACCCTCTGCCCTTCTTCGACATTCCCTATGTCCGCCTCATCAACATCAGCCACCACCTGCATGTCCGTCAGGTCATTGGCTATCGTGAAGAGAGTAGGTGTCTCAAATCCTGCAGCCACTGTCTGCCCCTCCTCCACCGCACGGCTTATCACCACCCCGTCTATAGGCGAAGTGATTGTGGCATAACCGAGATTACGCCGGATACCGACTATCGACGCCTGATTCTGCTCGTAGGCGTTTTCCGCCGTTTCGTACAGATACAGAGCCTCGTCATACTCCTGATCACTCACCAGTTCCTTATCATACAAAGTCTTGGTACGGGCATAGTTCTTCTTACGATACTCGTATTCCGTCTTACTGCTGGCCAGCTGCGCCTCAGCCTGTCTGAGTTCCGCTTCCAGCGTAACCTTGTCCATCTCGGCTATCAGCTGCCCTGCCGACACATGATCATTGTAGTCCACATACAGCTTGTCTATGATGCCGGACACCTGTGTTCCTACATCCACAAGAGTAACAGGTTCTACTGTACCCGTAGCCGTAACTGAGTTAAATATGTCCGCACGGGCTGCGACAGCTGTCTGCACCATTATACTGCCTTTAGATTCAGGCTTGAATATCAACCACATAACCACAGCCGCCGCAACCACTGTGAGGACTATCACAACAATTCTGTTCTTTCTTTTTATTCTCATAATCAATAATCACCTTGAATTCCTTTACCTTGATATATGTTAAGAAGCTCAATGTTGAGCAAGGCCATATACTTGGCCTGCAGCACTTCCTGACGCGCCGATGTCAATTCGTTCTGGGCCGTTATCAACTCCACCGTATTCTTCACACCAAGAGAGAACTGCTCATACGTAAGCTCGTAGCTCTGTCTGGCATAGTCCTCCTGCTGAAGGGCCGAGACATACATGGACTGCGAGGAGACCACTCCGAGATAGGCAGACTCTACCTCCTGAAGCAATTCCTTTTCTATACTGAGCTGCTCCATGACACTGTTCTGTGCAGCTATCCTGGCCTTGTTGACAGCAGTCCTGTTCTGACGGTTGGAGTATATCGGTATGCTGAGCGTAAGTCCTATGTTCTCATTGAAATTGTTCCAGTACTGGTTTCCAGCATCGTAACCAGGAGTGGAGCCGGTCGCTGTACCTGCCCCTGACGCCGACATGAACGCAGTGCCTATGCCGGCAGACAGGGACAGTGTAGGAAAAAATCCTGACCGGGCCTGCCTGATCTCCAGCTCCTCTGCCTTGACGGATAGTTTTCCACGCTCAACCTCAGGCATATTTTCCAAGGCAGCCTGATACACGTCCTGCTTAGGCGGCAGGACCGCAAGTATCTGCCCGTCATTCACGACAGGCTCGGCAAGATCCATTTCGTCCATGATTCCAAGTTCCAGAAGCTGCTTGAGCTGCAATTTATAATCATCCAGTGACGTCATGGCGGAGACGACCTGATACTCGTCGCTTTTCCACTGGCTTTCCAGCTGAGCGAAATCCACCTTGCTTATCGAGCCCGCCTTCCACATCTCCTCCGCCCTGTCCCTCTGCGCTTTCGACACATCGGCCGTACTTCTCGCCACAACCACAGACTCCGATGCGTAAAGACACTGCATATATACCTGGACTATGGCTGTACGTATATCATTCGCTGTCTCCTCCACTGACAGACGGTCGATCTCATTCTGAACTTTCTGCTGCTTGACAGCCGTTCCCAAACGGCCGCCCTGAAACAAGGACATCCGGGCGCTGAGACTGTAGCTGCCGGTGTAGACATTGTTGTCGGACACGTCAGAAGACGGATAGTTGGAATAATTCTGCGAAGTGGAAGCCGACAGTGATGGAAAAAGAGCCGCCTTGGCCTGCTTGGTGTCCTCTATTCCTGACAAATACTGATTGTGACTCTGCTGCAGATCGATATTGTTTTCCATCGCATAGTCTATACACTCCTTGAGAGTCCACAGCGAAGATGTGTCAGAGTCGGATGCCACAGCTCCGAGCCCACTGACCGGCATCAATACGGCAAGCACTGCTGCCGACATTATATAAACATATCTTCTCATCTTTTTTCCTTCTGCATTTTCCGCGAAAATATGCGCCGGATTTGCAGATGGCAATAAATTTCGACAAAACGGCTTTTTTCATCGACATCCGACGGGAGAACAATTAACTGTCAAGAAAAAAAATGCCGCATTATATTTGTTTTTTATCAATTATTATCCGTATCTTGCAACCAGTTGTTATTCATACTGCACCTATGATAATATGAAAATCCTATGAAACACAACACTGATACATATTTATTAACCTTTAAAATCACTCAGTATGAAAAGATTCTATTTCTTATTAATGGCAGCAGGCGCATTATTCATGGCCAGCTGTGAGCAGAATCCCGTAAACGGAGACCCTCCCCAGATCTCGACTCCGGAAACAAGTATTGCCGCTCCAGGAAACGGAGGAACTGTCAACTTCGCCTACAGCATCACAAACGCGGCCGCAGACGGTGAACTGACTGCGGAAATGGCCGAATGGATGCATGACTTCACTGCAGTCAATGACACACTTGCCTCATTCTCGGCCGATCCGAATGACTCGGGAAGTGACAGGGAAGGCAAAATAACCCTGATCTACACATATGGAGGCTCCAATACTGTAACCGCAGAGATAAACGTGACACAGACACAGGCCGGAGCCGAGCCCACTCTCACATTGGGTGAAGTAGAACCTGTTCCTGCACAGGGCGGTATTGTAGAGCTGACATACACCATCACCGACCCGGTGGAGAACGGAGAGATCTCTGCAGACACAGAAGCCGGCTGGATCACTGATTTCGACTACAGCCAGAGCGGAGTCATCACATTCACTGCCGCAGCCAATGATAATGCGGAAAGAAACGCAGATATCACCGTCACTTACGAATATGACGGCAAGACAATCGAAGCCACGGCTACAATCACACAGGAGGCAGCCGGCTCTGACCCCCTTTACGATTACGAGTACGAGTTTGACTTGCTTTCCGGCACGTACTATGGAACGGAAATGGGTGTCAACGGCGAGTACAACTACTACACGTGGATATCCGACCTGCCTTTCGATGACGGTTATACACAGCTTGGCGGAACATACTACCTCTTCGACATATTCAATGCCGACGGACCGGCAGACGCTTCCAATCCTCTTCCCACAGCCGGAACATATGTCCTTGGAGAACCCGAAGCCACAAGCGACATGACATTTACACCTGACTATTCACAGGCTCTAAGCACAACTGTCGACAATACCGTGATATTCGATGTGACCTTTACTGAAGGTACTTTGGAGATCAGCTACGAAGGGGACGTCATGACCATCGAGGCCGTCATTACAGACAACGAAGGAAAGACCCACCATGTCACCTACACAGGTACACCAGCTTACGATGATGCAACAAGCGGAGAGAATCCCGACAATCCCGATAATCCCAACGGTCTCGGCATGGATCTCGACATTCAGGCCACAACAGCGGTGGCTTCCTACGTAACCGACAACGGCAGCAGCATGCAGATCAATATACAGCTGACCGATATGCCTTTAGAGGGAAGTTCACTGATTCCTCCAGGAAGCGTACTCGTACTGGAACTGATCATGCCGTTCGATGACAGCGGAAATCCGGCTACAGGAACATACACCATAAACGAAACGAGCAATGACTTCGCGGCACTGCCTGGCTCATATATAGACTTTATGGGATATATATACTACACAGGCTGCTATGTTCAGTACACTGACGCGAACTACAGCCAGAAGACAGGTCTGATGATGGAAGGAGAAGTCCAGATAGATCCAAGCGGGAACGGATTCCTTATTTCATGTTCATTCACGGCCGATGACGGCAGTATCGTGACTTGCGAATACGACGGTCCCATTACAATTTCCGGCATCCCCGGCCCCTACTCCACACTGACAGGTGACTACACTGTGGATCTTGAAGGAGCGACAGGATATGCGGAATTCTATGGCGACTACTATGGGACAGGCGGATCGAACTGGGTAATACAGATCCTGCCTACCACAGGCAATGACGGATTGCAGACCGAGATCGTATGTTCAAGTACAACCTTTGCTGACGGCATCACATCAGGTATATACTCCCCTTCCAGCGAGTACTCCCTCTATCCCGGAGAGTATGCTACCGGCTATATGGCCAGCGGCAGCATCTATGGAACCAACTATCTTGGAGGTTTCGATGATATGGGCTACGTATCCCAGTTCGCACCTGCCATATCCGGAGACATGAACATAGTCCAGAACGATGACGGAACCTACACCATATCATTCGCATTCCTGGATGACAAGGGCAACACCTGGGACGGAGAATGGAGCGGCGCGATGGAAGTAGTCGATGTAAGCTACGCTCCGGCACGTACAAGCATAACGCCTTACCGTGAGAACACCCTGTCCATGGAACAAAAAGCCGGAATATACAAGAGCCTACAACCGAGAATTGCCGAACCAGCAGTCAAAAAAGCATCTCTTGTAAAAAGATAGTACTGTTCTCTAAACAGACTCATTGATTGAGGGTGTGTTTCAAAGCACACCCTTTTTTAATCAATGCTGCCAACTGTCACGGCATGATACCTGCCTGATCCGCACGGAACGTCTCGTATTCCTCTTTAGAGAAGACATAAGGCCAGGACATAATGTGCATTTCCACCGGAACAGAGTCATCATGGTACGCCGGCTGCACATGGTGCCATGGATTCAGGATAAAACCATTTCTCTCGTAAAACAGTTTCCGCCTGAAAGTCATCTCATCATCCTCTACCGGCAACTCTATCTCGAGCAGCATAGGTCTGCCGAGTCCTTTGATATAGTCCAGGACAGCCGTGCCGGTACCACCGCCCCTTCGGGAAGGATCCACCGCAAAATGCTCTCCGTACAGATAACCGTGTCCGAAGTCCCAGAATGTAAAAAAACCGTACGGCCCGTCTTCCTCCCTGTCTCCGTAAAAAGCCAGAAAATGCAGTCTGTCGTCCTTCAGATACTCTGTCATACCGGCAGTATCACGCCTCTCGGCATAAGGGAAACTATTCTCATATATCCTCACACAATCCGCATACAGCGGATCTGATGGTGTGACAATTCTTCTTATATTCATTTCAACTGAGATTGAGATTGTTCATTAATGATTTTCTACAGAATATTGACCTCGGGATGAAGGTCAATCCCGAAACGCTGCCGCACCGAAGTCCGGACAGCGGCAGCAAGAGATGCAACCTCCGTTCCGGTCGCACCTCCAAGATTGACAATGACAAGGGCCTGACGCGAATACACTCCGGCACGTCCTACCGAACGTCCCTTCCAGCCACACTGCTCTATAAGCCAGCCGGCTGAAAGCTTGACAGCATCAGTACAAGACGAATTCCTGTCCTTGTCTGTCCGGCCGATCTCATAATACGGTATATCAGGCCACCGCTGCTGAAGTTCCTGGAGTTTGGAGCGCGGAATCACCGGATTGGTGAAGAAACTGCCGGCACTGCCTGTCTCTGCCGGATCCGGCAGCTTCGCGGCTCTGATTTTCAGAACTGCTTCACGCACATCCCTCAATTCCGCATTCCCTGCCGGCCTCTTCTCCAGAACCTGCGCCAGACCCTTGTAGGACAGATTGAGACAAGGCCGCAAACCAAGACACAGATCAACATACATAACGACATAGCGTCTGTTTTCCGGTCGCTTGAAGATACTGTACCGATAACCATATCCGCATTCCTTCCTGTCAATCACCTTTACCGAGCCATCTACCATATCCATTACCGTCAAGGAACGTACCAGATTACTGATCTCGGCTCCATAGGCTCCGATATTCTGTACCGCAGCCGCACCGGTCTCCCCGGGCACAGCCGTAAGATTTTCGGTGCCGTACCAGTTCCGGTCCACACACAACTTCACAAGCTCGTCCCACACAGTTCCGGCACCTGCACGTACCGTCACCGCATCCTCATCCCGCTCAAGCTCTTCTATACCGGTGATACGGGAATGCAGCAGAGTCCCGGGCCAGTCCTTAGTGAAAAGCAGGTTACTGCCCCCACCCACATGCATCCATGGAGAAGGCAACTCTGCGTCCCGCAGCATACGGGCAACTTCCCGCAACTCCTCCGCAGAGGAGTACTCCACCCATGCCGCTGCTTGTACGTCTATTCCGAAGGTATTGTGTCCCAACAGGGAAAAGCCACGTGATATTTCCAGCATATCCTGTCCTCCGCCGTCAGTCAATCCTCGTTATTCGCGCCCCGAGGGCATTGAGACGTCTTTCTATATCCTGGTACCCCCTGTCTATCTGCTCGATATTGTGTATGCGGCTGGTACCGACAGCTCCCATTGCCGCTATCAGCATGGCTATACCGGCCCTTATGTCCGGAGAAGTCATCTCCCTGCCACGAAGATTCATCCGATGGTTATGTCCCACCACTACAGCACGATGAGGATCACACAGAATAATCTGAGCCCCCATGTCTATAAGTTTGTCCACAAAGAACAGGCGGCTCTCGAACATCTTCTGGTGAATAAGCACACAGCCCTTGCACTGAGTGGCGACCACCAGCATGACACTAAGCAGATCCGGAGTCAGACCAGGCCAGGGAGCATCGGCTATGGTCATTATGGAGCCATCCAGAAAAGTGTCTATGGCATACTCGTCCTGTGCAGGAACATGGATGTCGTCTCCCTGCTGACTGAGAACGATGCCGAGACGGCGGAAACTCTCCGGTATGATGCCCAGATTCTCATGTGAGACATTCTTGATGGTTATCTCACTTTGGGTCATGGCGGCCATTCCGATAAAACTGCCTACTTCTATCATATCCGGAAGTATCCTGTGCTCTGTTCCATGCAGTTCACTTACCCCTTCTATGGTCAACAGATTGGAGGCTATACCGTTGATCCTGGCCCCCATACGGTTCAACATCCGGCACAGCTGCTGTATATACGGTTCACAGGCGGCATTGTAGATGGTGGTGGTGCCCTCAGCCATGACTGCTGCCATGACGATATTGGCCGTTCCTGTCACCGATGCCTCATCCAACAGCATGCGCGTGCCGCGAAGCCTTCCGGAACGCAGTTCGAACGTCGCGTTGTCCTTGTTGTAGGTAAATTCCGCCCCAAGTTTCCTGAGTCCCTCGAAATGCGTATCAAGACGGCGACGGCCGATCTTGTCACCGCCAGGCTTCGATGTAAGGGCATATCCGAAACGGGCCAGCATAGGACCGGTCAGCATTATGGAACCCCGCAAGGCTGCATTGCGCCTCAGAAACTCAGGAGTATGCAGATAATCCATATTCACCTCAGACGCACAGAAAGAATATCTTCCGGCACCTTTCCTGTCGACCCGTACGCCCATATCCTGCAGAAGCGCTATCAGATTGTTGACATCCAGAATATCAGGGACATTCTCAACAGTCACCGTTTCCTTGGTCAGAAGCACCGCACAAAGAATCTGCAGCACCTCGTTCTTGGCACCCTGCGGATAGATATCACCTGAGAGCCGGTGACCTCCTTCGATTACAAAACACGACATAACTATCTGATTATTATTTTTTCTTTCAACTGTTCAAGTCCTATGGCCGGAAGTTCCTCCTGTATATAATGCCTCTCGTCCACATCCGGAATCATTTCCGAAACTATCGGAATATAGAACATACGGGCCTTCAGCGCATCCGGTATTCCTCCGACCGACACAAGCCTCTGGGCGTCCTTCTCCGTAGTTACGACCATGGCTGTAGGATGCCTCCTCACGGCTGCCGCTATCCTGGAAAAATCGGAAGGCCCATAGTCGTGGTGGTCTGCGAATGTCAGGACCTCCTTGAGGCCAAATCTCCAGCCCACTTCCCGCTTTAAAGTTCTGTTATCGGCGATACCACTGAAAAGCACGGCATTGCGTGAATAGACATAACGTCCGTCGCATGAATCATGGAATACAGGGACAGGGTCCAGATATGATATACGGGAAAAGAGCAAGGGAATACGGGCAGGCAGTCCCAACTCTGTCCTCCATTTCCTGCGGAACGCATCGTCCACATTACCCTCAACTTTTGTCACAATAACCATATCGGCCTTGCAAAGTCTGCAGGGTAAATCCCGAAGGCGGCCTATAGGCAGCAGACAATCCTTGAAAACCGGTCTCGAACTGCTTACAAGCACTATCGAGAAACCTGATCTCAGACGGCGGTGCTGGAAGGCATCGTCCAAAATGACCAGACCAGGTCTTGTCTCCCCGGGCATCGCAGCCAACATATCCACAGCCCGCTTACGGGAGGAATCCACAACGACCGTTATATCAGGAAACTTACGTTTTATCTGCAAAGGCTCGTCCCCTACATCCCTGTAATCGTCATCCACTGCGACAATCCTGAAACCTTTGGTCCTTCGTCCGTACCCTCTTGATACTACCGCTATCCTGTAACTGCCCCTGTACATTCTCACAAGCATTTCCACAGCCGGAGTCTTGCCAGTACCGCCGACGGTGATATTGCCCACACATATGGACGGCAGGGCGGACGGATATGACCTAAGAATACCTCTGTCATACATGAGATGCCTCAAGCCCAACACTATGGTATAAGGGAAAAGCAGCAGCCGGTCTATTTTCATATTATTTGCTTATTCTTAACTAAAATATATTCATGATGTAAACAATACCGAGAGAAAGACGGTGTTCCTGAGTACCGGCAATACCAAGGGCCGTACCGTAACCGGTAGGAGACGCACTGTAGTAGTTATAGTGCAGAAAAATGCGGAAATCCCGGCTCTTGGCAGGCATGTACTCCAAACACGCCTGCGCATTCCAGCTTGCACGGCACAGACCTGCAGGAATGTCTCCGTAAGGCCTGTACAGACTGCCGTGTTCCATGGAGCCTTTCAGAAAGGCCGAGAACGAAGGGCTGAAAAACAAGTGCAGATATCCTATGGCGGAGAAATACTCTACATTCTCGAGAGTACGGGCCATGCCGTCCTGAAACACCGAGGCGCGACTCAGTATACCATTGGCATCCAAACTCTGACGGGAATATATCAGATCTACGTAGACTCCCCACCAGTCACTGCGATAGGACTGGCCCAGTTCTATGATCCATAAATCCTTGCGCTCAGCCTGCGTGCCGTACGATACTGACCAGCGCAACTCCAGGGCATTATCCAGAAAGTTGCCGTTCCAGTTCAGCGTATACAAGAACGGAGCCCGCGAGCTTCCGACACCTTCCGGCAGACCGCCGTGAAAATACTCTCCGTCGCTCACTCCGCGCAGATTGGATATCTGAAAAGCCAGATCATGGGCAGAAGTGATATGCCAGGTACCCATCACCCCGAGCTGATAGCAAGGGAAACTGCCTCCGAAGTCGCTGTATTGAATCACATTTACCGGTGCGGCCCATGCCTCCTGACCTCCGAGGGCCATGACCTGCTTGCCGAATGTAAGGGAAAACTGCCGGACGGGAGTCCATGTCATAAAGGCATAGTCCACAGACTCCAGCAGGTTGTCGAATGTATTGGAACGGAAATTGGCATTGAAAGACTGGCGGAAACGATAATACAGTTCCTTCTTCTTCCCTACTGTACCCTCAATGTTCCAACGGAAATTATCCATTCTGAAATGGGCCGACGGCTTCTCCGTACCAGGCATGTCCATCCTCAGTGAACCGCGCATCTGGAACGACATGTCATGGTTGTCCATAAACTCATCCTTCAGGACACTGCCCAGAACCGGATCAGTCAGGTTCCATCCCCTTTCCGACGCCGAAGTGTCGGCATCGGAATATCCGGCGGCATAAAAAGCCGTGAAAGCCGAAAGAAAGATTATAACCAGCAGTCTTCTCATTGTCGATACAGATTATTCCCCTTCTGCAGCCGCGAAGGCGTATTTACGGATAATTCTTACTGTGGAAGTATCTGATGCGAAAACAGAATACAGGCCCTGCTCCTCCTGAGCAGGATCACCGGTATAGTCGTCTCCGGGCCTCCACATCAGATGATCTTCTGAAGGCTCGGCCAGACCGCCCCAGCCCCAGAAATTGAAGCCGGCCAACATAGTGCCGGACGCTTTCTGTCCGGTCATCTTCGACAGCATGGCTTCATAGTACATGTCCCTCATGCTCACCTGAGTGTCCTTTGAGAAGCCCACGCCATCCCTCGGGAAACCGAACTCCTCGACAACCAAAGGCTTGTGCAGCCTGCCAGCCACTTCCAGATGTTCGTCCAGATACTCCAGAGACAGGTCTATGGCAGGGGCAACTATCCCGTCACCCATATCCTCACGGGATGTCCAGCCCCAGTTGAACGGCCAGATATGGATATTGAGATAGTCCACATAAGGTGAACGGCCTATCTCCTCCCATAGCGACAGATCCACCTCGCAGCCATATTTGCCCTCGCTGCCGACAGACACCATGTGATTGGGATCGATAGCCTTGATAATCTCTGCCGTCTCTGTCAGCCAGGTCTTGAAAGTCTCCTTGTTCTCCTCTCCGAAAGGTCGCGGCTCATTGCATATCTGCCATGAGAATATGGCAGGATCATCGCGGTATGCCTTGCCTGTAACAGTGTTGGTACGCGAGACGATATCCATAACGTAGCGACGGAACATCCCCATGGCCGAGTCGGATTTCATGAAGTTGGACACGTAGTCCACATATTCGTTGTAGCCGGCAACCCTGGGCAGGGGAATATCTCCGTAACCGGCCCATTTAAGATACTGCGAGTAACCTCCGCTCCATTCCCAGGAGTTGTTGAGGTACAGCACCGCTTCCATATCCCTCTTTCCCAGTTCCACCAGAAAATAGTCCAGCCCCCTGAGAAGAGTGTCATTGTACCGGCCAGGAGCATACTGGAGGGTCGGCTCCACCTTCGTATATACGCCCCGCTCACCGTCAGAGCCGACCAGCACGCGCAGATTGCGCACTCCCATGGCGCACAGGCTGTCCAGTTCCATGGAAAGACGTTCCCTGTCACCTCCGCTGCCTTCCGAGGCCAATATAGGGCCGTACCAGAAATTAGTGCCGACAAAATAATACGGTTCACCGTGCTTGATGAACTGGCCGTCCTCCACTTTTATTATTTCTTCGCTTTCGCTTCCGTCCACACACGAAAGCAGAAAACCGGCCGTCACCACCAGTACAGACAGTGCGACCGACTTCATGGGGCTGCGACGTATTCTTCCGGCCCATAGCCTGGCCCTGTATGAAGCAGTCCATGCTTTCGACGCATACCTCCATTTTCTCGACGTGGACTTGAACGGTATGCCTCCTCTGAACGTACCGCCGACCACCACACCCAGCACATCCGAGACAGTAGCCCTTACATACGGAGCATAACCGCAGTCTCCTCTAAGCAGCAGCAGAGTGCCCCACACATGAACCACCCTGAGAAGACACGGACTCATGTCTTCGCCATGGCGGACGAGCACCACGTCTCTGCGGCGGACTGTTATCCTGCCGTCTCCAGCCGTGCAGTTCCTCCTCTTGCGCCATGAAATCACATTGTGCGAATCGAACATATCCGTCTCATCATCAGTATATCCGTTCCCGCACAATCTCACAGGAGCCAGCAGTACACTGTCCTTTCCCTGAAGCAGAAAAGGCCGCATGCCTCCTTCTTTTACAGAAAGCCTGACAAACGCACCTGCAGAAAGCAGCGATGCCGCTTCATCATAATCTTTCACAGCCAACGTCGCCATCACCTTAGTCCTTTAATGAGTATTCTATCGTAGTGACCACCCTTACCACTTTGATGTGCGGAGTGTTCTGGTCACGGTCGGATATGGAGAACTGACCCTGTGAAGCCGAACGTATCTTGCCGATCCTGCTGTCCGAATCCTCCGCAAACTTCTGGGCCGTGGCCCGTGCGTTCTCAGTCGCCTCGGCCACCATCTCCGGTTTGATGTCATTGAGTCCGTTGAATGAGAAAACAGTCTGGAACTGATAGTCATCCCCCGCTATCACGACACCTTTCTTGAGAAGGTCTCCCTGCTTTGTCATAAGATTCCTCACCACATCTATCTTTCCGGAAGCAACCGTAACCACAGATACGGCCTTGTACCGGAACGGATCCTCGTTGTTGTATCCGTACCGTTCCGCCTGGAGATCGGTCACAGATGCAGGTGTGACGGTTATCTCCTCCTGCGGTACACCGTTGGATGTCAGAAAATCCACTATCACCGCGTTGTTTTCCTCTATCTGCGTATAAAGTGCTTTCAGGTCATTGCCGGCCAGCCTGTATGCCAGAGGCCAGATAACCTTGTCGGCAACAACCTCCCTTTCCGAAAGTCCCTTAACCACGACACTGCGGTCCCGGTCTGAAAACCGTCCGATACCCGCATATATAAACCATCCGAGAACTATCAGTCCAACCATTATCGAACCGCCTCCTTCGAAAGTCAGCTTTACCTTGGTCTTCCTGTCCTTGTCATGACTATGACCGTCATTTATGATTTCTTCCATAGCGCATCAATTTTAGTACATTATACAAAGATAGTGATTTAATTCTAACAGACTCTGTAAAACCTGTGACTTTTTCATTCATGCTGTGGATAAATCAGATTTTATCCGTAAGTTTGCCGTGCAGTAGTAAAACCCGACTATTTGAATGCAGCAACATCATTAAATTTTACATACATGAGAAAACCTTTAATTCTACTTTCAACATTTTTAATGGCAATGACATTCTGCACGGATGCTTCCGCCAGGAGCGGGCAGTCCGTCATAGAAAAAGAGCCCGTTGAGGTCGTGGACGGCAAATTCACACCAGAGATTATGCTGCGGCTCGGCCGTGTGTCCGATCCTCAGCTCTCACCCGACGGCAAGAAGATACTCTACGGAGTGACCTACACCAGCATCGAGGAGAACCGCAGCGTGCGTCAGCTGTACGTGATGAACGCCGACGGCAGTGACAACCGGCAGATCACGCATTTCACTTCCAGCGCAAACAATGCCCGCTGGTACGGAGACGGCTCCACCATCCTCTTTCTGCGCGACGGCCAGATATGGTCGATGAAGGCCAACGGCTCCGGCATCCGTCGGGTCAGCGACATCCCGGGCGGCATTTCCGAGTTCAAGCTCTCGCCCGACCAGACCAAGGTGATGTATATCGCCCAGGTACAGTACGCCACTAAGCCGACAGATCTGTATCCAGATCTTCCGAAGTCATCGGGACGTGAGATAGACGGCCTGATGTACCGTCACTGGGACTGTTTCGTGGAGACCATTCCCCACACGTTTGTCTCTGACGTGACCCGTTCCGGCAACAGTCTGAAAGTCATTCCCGGCAAGGACATCATCGAGGGCACCAAGTTCGAGCTTCCGACCCTGCCTTTCGGCGGACTGGAGCAGCTCTCATGGAGCCCTGACGGACAGTGGATCGCATACGCCTGCCGCAAACTGACAGGCAAGGATTACGCCTTCTCCACAAATACCGACATCTATCTCTACAATGTGGCTGACGGCACTTGCGAGAATCTCACGGAAGGCATGAACGGGTACGACACAGACCCTGTGTTCTCTCCCGACGGCAAGAGCATCGCATGGCTGAGCATGGAGAGAGCCGGATTCGAGGCCGACCGTACCAGACTTTTCGTCATCGACCTGACCTCACGCGAGAAAAAGGAACTGACAGTAGGTTTTGACCACGGAGCGATGTCCCCGGTATGGAAGGCCGACGGCAGCGGACTATATTTCAACGCACTGGCATTTGCCCTGCAGGCCATATATTCTGTCGACCTCGAGGGTAATATCACCAGAATAACCCCGGAGGACAGCTGGTTTGACTTCGGAGGCGTGAAGGAGATGGGCAACGGGCATCTGCTTGCGACAGCCCAGTCCATGAGCAGACCGGACGAGATCGTATCGGTATCCATCGCAGACGGTTCATTCACTTACCTTTCCCACGAGAACGACGACATATACGCACAGCTTGAGCAAGAGACTTACGAGCTCCGCTGGATTCCCACCACGGACGGCCTCAAGATGCTCACATGGGTGGTTTATCCCGCCGGATTCGACTCCACCAAAGTGTATCCGACCATGCTGTTCTGCACCGGAGGTCCCCAGCAGTGCCTCAGCCAGAGCTGGTCTACCCGCTGGAACTTCAAGCTGATGGCAGCCAACGGCTACATCGTGATACTGCCCAATAGGCGCGGCACGATGTCCTTCGGCCAGAAATGGTGCGACGATGTGTCTCAGGACTATGCCGGCCAGTGCATTGACGACTACATGTCAGCCGTCTACGAGATGAAGAAGGAGCCTTACGTAGGCAAGATGGGTGCTTCGGGTGCCAGCTTCGGCGGCTACTCCATCTATTATCTCGCAGGTGCGCATCCCGATGACTTCGACGCATTCCTCTCTCACGCCGGCATCTTCAACCAGGAGCAGATGTACATGATGACAGAGGAAATGTGGTTTCCCCAGTGGGAAAACGGCGGAGCGCCCTGGGATCTCGAGAAACCGGCAGCCCGCAGGCACTATGTAAACTCTCCCCACAAGCTCATCCGCAACTGGAAGACCCCGATCATGGTGACCCACGGCGAGATGGACTACCGCGTACCTGTAGAGCAGGGCATGGCCGCATTCAATGCCGCTCAGATGATGGGCGTGCCCTCCCGTATGCTGCTCTTCCCCGAAGAGAATCACTGGATTCTCAGGCCCCAGAATGCAGTCCACTGGCAGAGGGATTTCTTCGCATGGTTCGATCAGTGGCTTAAAGACTGACGGTGATCAGACACACAGCACGTCTCACATCTGGCACATGTCATCTGACATAGCCCATTAAAGATACAATCTGAATCAAGGCCCTGCCGCGGGATATCCTCCCGGGCAGGGCCTGTTTCATTCTCGCTGCCTCATCCAGGTGGAGTCCATCCAATCATCCATGATCACTTGATTCTCTCCGCCGCAACGACAGCATCCGGATCCAACTCTGCATTCTCTCCACAGGCGCAGTATTTCCAGCGATTCTCAGCCCCGGCAGAAAATTCCACGTTGCTTTTTAGTTATAACATATTTAATTGGGACAAAAAAGTGCTCTTTTAGCCAAATTCAATCCGATATTAAAATCTGCAATTATGCCAATCACATGACTGACAAATATTTACATTACAACTAAAAAGCAACGTGAGACTATCGGCTGTCGTGAATTGCAGTCCTTTTCATAATTAATTGACATTCAATAATATATAAAACCACATGCATTTTTCGACCCTTCAGAATAGCGCGAAAAATGCAGGCCATTTCGCAATAAACTGATTGACAATGGCTTAAAGAACGACATGCAATTTACAGGCTTTCGCGACTGCGCGTAAATTGCAGTTCCTTTTATAAATCCTTGACAGGCAGAAACATATAAAACGACGTGCATTTCCCAACCACGCCGTGCTCCACCATCATTGATTGGCCATGGCCCCTGTGCCTCCGGTACCCGAATTGCGGCATGTTAATTTTCCGTGGCCTCTTCCACAGACCGTCCTACGCCAGATTCCCCATCCGGTCCTCGCCACAACGGCAGCATTTCCCGTGATTCGGTGCCGTTGCGGCAAGACCATCTCACCGCCGTTATTTCAACAGGACGCTCTACGCCGGATTCAGCCGGAGTATCCGTCCGTACCATAAGCCGAACGACCGATTATAATTTACTCCAAATATTTCTTATCTTTACGACACAAAATCATTCTCACCATGAAAAACATTATCACAGTCCTATCGGTTATCGCGGCCGCAGTCATGGCCCTATACTCGTGCAGCGACAAAGCAGACAACAGTATCACCGTACTGACCGACGAGGTGAAGACCGGAGCAGTCAGCGTAAAGGGCGATACTGTCTGCACTTTTCCAGATACCGTATTGGCAGACATGGCCTGGATGACCGGAGACCGTTATGCGGTATGTCGGACTCAGACCGGCTGGACCGGCCTGTCAGCCAGCCAGTGGGCCTTTCAGGTCTATGACACCAGAACGATGCAGCGTGTCTCCCGATTTCTTCATGCGGGCAACGGACCGTATGAGATACTCTCTATGAACACCTATGCTGTAGATGACACACTCTACGTAATGGATTACCAAAAGGGCAACCTGTTCACCATTCCGCTTGACAGAGCCGCCGAAGGGCTGCAGGCCGACAGGTGGATAAAGGAAATGCCTTTCAAATTCCGTACAATGAAAGTCGTTACCTACAAGGGGCAGATGCTTTCACTCAACCCCTTCTGGTTCGAGGACAAAAGCATCAACGTCTCCAACGGGGAAGCCAAGCTGTTCTACTCAGACGGAGACATTATTCCATACGGAGACGACAAGATTTTTTCAGGGAACTGCTTTCAGGGGCACCTGCTTACCAATCCCGATAAAGGCACGGTAGTCTACATAGAGAACTCCTATCCCCTCGTGGAGTTCTACAATGACAGCCTGCGTCTGGTAAGGAGCGTCATCGGGCCGGACGACATCAAACCAAAATATCTCAACGACGGTTCGTATCTGTTTCTTGCAGAATACTACGGATCCGTCTACGTATCTGCATGCTGTGATGACAGCTACATCTATCTGCGGTACGATGACGATATAAGTCCCGAGCCTTTAATTACAACGGAAATGGTCAACGGAGTGCCTACAATGTCAACCCGGAGCAAGAAATACACTGAGGAGGCAAAGGATATGCTCATCCTGGTCCTCGACTGGGAGGGGGATCTTCAGGGCAGCTACCGCCTGGAGGGCCTGAAGGACTGCTCCGCAATCTCTTCCGGTGGGGACGGTCTCATCTACGCCAGTGTCAAGGACAAGAACACAGACCAGCTTTCCATCCTCCGCTACAAGCTCTTCTGACGGGAAAGAATGGCGTCGCAGAGGACAATGGCGGCGGCGCTTTCAATGACTACAGGGACACGCAGGGCGAAGCATACGTCGTGGCGTCCCTTTATCCTGAGTTCCTCCAGCCGTCCGGTAGCCAGATTTATGGTGCTCTGGGGACGGGCAATGCTGGAGGTGGGCTTCACTGCCACGCGGAAGACAAGCGGATTGCCGTTGGTTATGCCGCCGTTGATACCACCGGCTCCGTTGCGGGAGGTATGCCCCGCGATGTCGGTGATGGGGTCGTTGTGCTGCGAGCCGCGCATACGGGAGGCCCCGAAGCCGTCCCCGAACTCTATGCCACGGATGCCTGGTACGGAGAAAATCATCTGCGAAAGAGCCGCCTCCATAGGATAAAAGAACGGTTCCCCAAGGCCGGCAGGGACTCCGGTACAGACGCATTCGACCACTCCTCCGACCGAATCACCCTCAGCCGCCACTTCCGTCAGGAAGGCATCCAGAGCCTCAGGTGAGGCGAGAACATCCGCGTCATCCGTCTGCTGCTCCACCGCTACAGCTGAATCTGGAGAAATATGGCCCGACCCGCCGCATCCGGCATTGTCCCGAAGCAGTCTCCGGCCTCCGACCTCCGTAAGACAGGCATTGACCTGTATCGGGGAAATGACCTTCCTGGCCACCGTTCCGGCAGCAACGAGAGGCAGGGTCATCCTTCCGGAGAACATTCCTCCCCCCGAAGTCAGGCTGTCCACCCCATATTTTACCCTGCGCACCCAGTCCGCATGGCCCGGACGGGGAATATCGGTGAACTGCCAGTACGCAGAAGGATCCACATTGTCATTGTGAAATACCAGTTTCAACGTGGTTCCGGTGGTCAGGCCGCCCTCCACTCCCCGGACAATCTCCGGCATATCCTTCTCAGTGCGGGAGGTCGTGCCCTTGCGGCCGGGCCGACGGCGGTCGATGTCAGCCGTGAAGTCTGCCGGTGCGAGCGGGATACCCTCCGGCACTCCCTGAATCTCCACCGACATGAGCGGACTGTGGGATTCACCCGCAAGGGCAATCCTGAATGTATCTCCGAAAGCGTTGTGCATATCGTTTATGTAGTATATTGCTACTGGTGAATGGATTCGAACAGTTTGAGAAAACCGGGGAAAGATTTGTCGATACAGTCGGTGCTGTCGAGAGTCACCTTGGAGTCACAACCCAGAGAGGCTATTTTCAAGGCCATGGCGACCCTGTGATCGGAGAAAGTGTGGAAACTGCCGCCTTTCAGCATTTTCCCCTCGACAATCCTGCGGGAAAGACTGATGCCGGTAATCTCCATGACGTCCCCGTCAACCTTGGCCGGTACGCCCATTGCCCTCAGTCCTTCTTCCATGACTACAGGACGGTTGCTTTCCTTGTTGCGCAGACGCGCCACCCCTGTAAAATGAGAAGTGCCTTCCGAGAAGGCGGCCAGTACAGAAAGAGCCGGAAGCAGGTCAGGCGAGTCAGTGGCATCGAAATCGAAAGCCCGCAGAGTACCCCGCGACACCCGCAGGCCACGGCCATCCGGCAGTTCCTCAATATCAGCCCCACAACCTGCAGCCACCTCCAGAATCTTCTTGTCGGCCTGAATAGTGTCAAAATCCAGTCCTGTGATGACAAGAGTTCCGAAAATCGCCGCAGCCACAATGAAATTGACAGCCGCACTCCAGTCCCCCTCGAATGTCATCTCCGTCGGAGAATATTTCTGCTTCCCAGGTATATTGAAAACCAGTTCCCCGCCCTCGCGGTGCCATTCCACTGTAACCCCGAACCTGTGCATGACATCTACGGTCAGCAGGATATATGGCACACTCGTCGCATTCTGAACCCTCAGGACACTGTCTTTTTTGGACAGAGGCAAAGCCATCAGCAGGCCGGTGATGAACTGCGAGCCCTTCCTGCCGGAGATAGTAATCTCTCCCCCCTTGATCGGACCGCATACTACGGCCGGTAGAGTCTCCTCAGCTGTCAGGATACAGCTGGCCCCGAGTTCCTCCATCGCTTCCTTACAGCCGTACATGTGACGGTCCATCAGGCTGCCTTCACCCGTAACAGTCACAGATTCACCGAACTGCGCAACGACAGGAATACAAAGACGTGACAATAGGCCAGACTCGCCTACAAATGCCGTACGTCCGCCGCTCTGCATGGACATGGACACGAGACTCGAGAAAGGCGAATCGTTCTTTTTCTTGTCAGGAGGGAAACCGCCCCGGATAATCAGGTCACCGCCCTTGTCGATATAGGCCTCCGACGCAAACTGCTTTGCCACACCTATTGCCGAATCTATGTCGCGGCAACGGGTGCAGTTGTGGAACTCGCTCTCGCCCTTGGCCAGCATCGCAGCTATGATAGCCCTCTGGGCCACACTCTTAGAAGCCGGCATACTCACCGTACCGCTTACCACGCTCCTGTCATGGAAATTCTCCACCTCATCCATCGTGAACATACCAGGAGCCACTATGTATTTCTGACGCAGGGCGCAATAAATGAAAGGAGCACCGAGCCTGTGCGCCTCCAGCCGGCTGAACCGCCCTTCATCACCCATCGCAAATGCCGTCAGCGGCACTTTCTTTCGTCCCAACTTGCCGTCTCTCTGCATTTTATACAGGTCCAGCACCCTCAACGCATCCCCGGTACATGCTGCCGTAGTAACTATCTTCACGATATCCGCACCGGCCTTAACCGCCTCCCTGTACACTTTCGCAAGAGCGGTCGTGGCAGGAGTCATCTGATAATCATGAAAAGAAAGTATCAGTTTGGTTCCCCTCCCACGCAACAGAGCCTGCTCACCCTTGCCGAGACTGATGTAGGAAAAGACGTTTAAATCCACATAGGCGGCTCCAGCCATCACGGCAGCACTGCAAAGATGACTGTCACGCTTCATGCCGGTCGCAATCAGAGGTATCCTCGAACCGCTGAACAATTCATGCACATCATCCTCCCCAAGCCCGCAAAGATCCAGACGTATCTCCGCAATCAAGTCCGGAAACTGCCTGCGGTATTTCTCGCAGCGCTTCAAGGCTTTTTTACAGGCATCTATACCATAGTCCCCTATGCTAATACAAATCATAGACAATCTCTTGCATTTCTCTCACGCTCAACGGCGCCACCGTCACAGAGCCGATATCGCGAATCAGGACAAAATTAATAAAATCTTCCTTACGTTTCTTATCATTCAGCACAAAGTCCGATAATTTTGCAGCCATTTCCCCTTCCGGAATGCCGGCACAGACACCGGCAATTTCCAAGATACCCCTGTATCCAATTGATTTGAAATCATTTACAATAGCCCTTGCTGTACTCTCTTCCAGCACACCTTTTCTAACAGAAATTTCCGCTGCGGCGATAATTCCGGCAGCGACCGCTTCTCCATGGGAAAGCACCTCCCTCTGACATCCCGTCTCTCCGCAAGCCATGCAGACCGACTCTATCGCATGACCGAGAGTATGACCCAGATTGAGCTTCATCCTCTCCCCATTTTCCCTACGGTCCGCATCCACGATTGCCGACTTGATCTCTATACAGCGGCGGATAATCCTGTCCAGGACCTCACCATCACAACCACCTTTTTTCGTACACCGTCCGCCGTACCACTCCACCGCCTCGCCGTACATCGCCCCGTCACCTATGATCAGAGTCTTGAGCACCTCCGCCATACCGGAATGCCATTCCCTCTCCGACATGGTTCCCAGCACCGACGGGTCCACCAGAACCGTCTCCGGAATCCCGAACGTTCCTATCATATTCTTGTAACCGTGGAAATTCACCCCAGTCTTGCCTCCTATCGCAGCATCGACCTGAGCCAGCAGCGTAGTAGGGACCAGAGCATATCCCATACCGCGCTTGTACACCGAAGCCGTAAAGCCGGTAATATCTGTTGTCACACCGCCGCCTATACCCAGCAGCAGCGCGCCCCTGTCCGCCTCACTCTCCAGCAGCCATCCGATGATCTCCTGCATGCTGTCCAGAGACTTATTCTCCTCGCAGGCACGGAACGGCATCCACTCTATGCCGGCAGCCTCGAGCACCGGAGCGAATCTCCCCGCAACATTGGTGTCCACCACGGCAAATATCCCCCTCCTACGTATTTCTTCAGGGGCATTCCATGCCGTATCGCAGATCCATTGCGCCGCCTGACCGAAAACAACATTGTCCATCCGAGATATCCTTTATATCCGTTTTAAGCAATACACATTGCAAATGTAACATTTTTTTCTACCTTTGCAGTCCAATACCTGATGCAGACGCATCCCGTATCTTGCCCGGATGGCGGAATCGGTAGACGCGTTGGTCTCAAACACCAATGTCCGAAAGGATGTGCCGGTTCGACCCCGGCTCCGGGTACACAGAAAGCCACCTAATCGCTTGATTAAGTGGCTTTTTTTATTTTATCGAGGTGTACTAATATATTACTATTTCTGACTCTTATCAAAGACATGAGAGAACAATTCAGGAGACGGGTCTAATACTGAAGGTAATATCAATCTAACTAAAAAACTCTTTGGATATCGGGAAATGCAGACCTTTTCACAAGTACCTTATTGTAAGGACATTATAAAACAGCATGCATTTTTCACCGCCTCACGAAGGCCCGAGAATTGCATGCTGTTTTATATACCGCTAATAATCAAATTATTACAAAACGTACTGCATTTTCATTCACACTGCGTTCCACATCCGGCAGCCTCAAGCAAATGCAGCGCCTTGCGGTGCTTGTCATTGATACGGGCAAGACGCTCCATCATGGCCGTGTTGCCCTGCTCCTCGGCGCGGGCATAGGTCTTGAGTCCCCTTTCAAGATTGTGTCTCAAGTCGTTAATCTTCACATGGATGGCCGTGATGTTGCCGGACTCCGCAATCCTGCGAACATACTCAAAGTAGTCCTCTTCATCCCTGTGTGTCAGCAGTTCCAAGGCTGCAACCACATCCCCGTCCACACCCTTCTGCCGTAAGTCGTCAAGGGTCAAACCCGTATCCTCCACCACATCATGCAGGAAACCCGTCTTGGTCTCAGCATCATTACAGCCCATAAGCCCAACCGCAATAGGATGCAGGACAACAGGCATCCCGTCCAGGTCCTTCTGACCCATGTGCGCATCCAGTGCAATCTGCAAAGTTTCTTCAATCGTCATAGAGCATCCTACTGATAAGGGTCATAATCGTACTCCCGGCAGCATCCGTAAAAATAGTCCAGGAAAAACCTCCCGTTGCGATGAAGGAAATCCCGTCCGTATTCGTAGCCTTTGAGACTGTTGAGAGCGGCATCAGGAAGCAGGTTGCTGTCATGCAGGAGGCAGGCAGTCCAATAAGTCACCATGCCGCCATCATAATAAAACGACAATGCCTGGTCCTTCGCAACCTCTTTATCGTAGAAATGATTGGAGGGCAATGCCACACATTCTCCTCCTCTCATGGATACATACATGCCGCTGACCGGATCACAGTACACCGTGACACACGCAGCCCATACAGGCACGTCCGGCATCTTGACACCGTCTTTTAGATTGAAGCCCATATTCTTCTCATAGAAAGACCTTAGTCCGGCACTGTCCTTGACAAACACAGCCGGCTGTCCTTTGGAGGCTTTCAGAAACACCGGATACAGATCTTTCTGCTGTTCTTTCAGACTTTTCTTCTCACGGGCCATTCTCACGTTCTCAACAACTTTGTCTTTCCCCTCAGGGAAGATGACTCCGGCAACATAATACCTGTCTTTGAAACGGACCAGATTGGTGATGAATACTGTCTCTCCGGCCTTGGCATCTCCCAAAATGACCGGAATACTGTCCCAGTTGAAAGAGCCCCTCTCCACGGCATACTCCACATCACCAACCAGGTCGTAAAGCACAATCCTCTCCGCATCCGCTTCGCCCTTATACAAATAATACGAGACCGGGCTGCGGTGGACGGTCTCGAAGACAGAATCCCGTCTTATCCTGCCGCACCACTGCGCAGCTGTAAGAGAAAGCAGATTATAGCGGTAGTTGAATATCTGTTCCAGTTTCAGCACGTATAACTGCGCACTCAGATGTTCGCTACCACAGTTCATGTCTATCTGCTCCTCAGCACTGCCTGCAAGCTCATCGTCCGAGTCTATAAACACATAGGACGACATATGAAACCACTCTATCAGTTCGCGGCACTTCCACCAGTCGTCCGACACAAGCGGATTATGCACGAACTCATACAGACGCACATTCTCCGGTGCTGTCTCATACTCCCCGTCGAACAAACCGGCCAGGCTGCACGCCGTTTCCATCAATCCAGGATTTTCAGGATTTATGACACTGTCGTGCTCATTGTAAATCTGCAAGAAATTCCACAAGAGCAATGCCGTGTCCTGAACATTGACCTCTCCCTCGTAATATTCCGACATATCGTAAAACGGCAGCAGAACGCCGTATCTCTTGACGCACTCCTCATTGACCGTCCTCCATATGCCCACTCCCGAGCATATATCCTCGAACCACATCGCAAAATACATCCCGGCCCTCCTCATCAGTTCGGGATGCCCGCTGAAAAACCCGGACACCTCAGAGTTCTCCAACAGATTCATCACCTCGTTCGCCAAACCGACATAGTACCTGTCAACCTGGTCCGAAACAGTATATGGCTTGTATATCAGCCAGTCCTTCAGATATATTCTATTTTTTCTGCCCATGATGTTTTTATTTTTTCATATTATTCTCTACCGAAGTGCCGGCATACCTTTAAATCAGCATGCAATCCGGCTCATCCCAAAGAGCCCTCCCCGGCCCTCACAGTCCTGCGGCGTATGGCGAAAACATAAGTCAGCAGTATCACATTCATCAGCAGGGCATATATGATGGCGGGTATGGCCATCTCTCCGCTGTTGAAGATAAACGGGGAGGTGGCTATGGCAATGGCCTGTGCGGCATTCTGCATTCCGACTTCTATGACAATGGTGCGGCGGACGGCAGGAGTGGAATCTCCGAGCCTGGAAAGCAAGGAACTGCACAGCATAGCCAGCAGGATGAGGGCTCCGGCGGCCAGTCCGAGAACGGACAGGTTGTCCACTATCTCGCGAGGATACTGCAGGAAAAACACCAGCGCGAGGAACATCAGAGCCGGAAATGCGGCTTTGCCGAGGACTCTGCTCACCTTGGCCGCGGCCTCCGGACGGAAACGGTGGAAAAGAGCCCCTGCCAGAATAGGCACGAAGAGCAGTACTAAGTTCTGTACCACGAGCTTGCCCACCGGCAGGCTGACATCCACCCCCGACTGCTCCGACACGAACCGCGACACCACCTCCATGATGACCGGCAGGGTAAACAGGGTTATCACGCTGCTTATCGCAGTCAGGGTCACGGACAGGGCCACATCCCCCCTTGCCAGCATCGAAAACACATTGGAGGAGCTGCCTCCAGGGCAACAGGCCACTAAGACCAGTCCCATGAAGTAGACGGGACTGAGGTCCAGCACCGAAGCCACCCCGAAAGCCAGCAGCGGCAGCAAGACTATCTGCCCCAGCATGCCGAGAAGCACGGCGCGGGGCTTGCGGGCAACGTCCGCAAATGCTCTGGCATTAAGGTCTGTTCCGAGCAGGAACATCAGCACGATAAGAATCGGCATCACTATCCATACGGTATTCATCCGGTCACTGTATCAATGTTTCGCGCAAATATAAAAAGTTTCTCCCATTACCAACAAATAGGGATAAAATGGCGGAAATTGCACGGAATAATCTCCATTTTTTAGCGATTGCGGCATAAAAGGCACAGCCGTATCTTTGCAGCGCAATTTGAAAATTACATTCGAGAACCTTATTTAAATGAACAGATACTGCGTCCTCACACTGATCTGCATGCTTATGCACATCTCTGCCACGGCACAGGAAATGGCTGAATTGTCCGGAAGAATAATATCCGCAGATGACAAAAGCCCGATAGACTTTGCCGATGTCTATCTCAAGGGAACAAAGTTCTGGTGCGTCCCTGACGGAAAAGGCTTTTTCCATCTGAATGCTCAGGCAGGCACATACATACTTGTCATCAAAGCTATGGGATTCGAAACTGTCGAAGAAGAAGTGACCCTTTCCGGCAAGGACAGCACGGTCAGAACCTTCAGGCTTGAATACGACAGACACCAGCTGGACGAAGTTGTTGTAGTATCCAAAAGGTCAAGTCACGTACAGCGTTCCGCTTTCAATGCGATGGACCTGAGCGTCAAGGAAATGCACAACAGCAGCAAGAATCTGGGCGAGGCCCTGGCCCAGCTCCCCGGTCTGAAACTCAGGGAATCGGGAGGCGTTGGCTCGGACGCACAGCTGTCACTGGACGGATTCTCCGGCAAACACGTGAAGATATTCATTGACGGAGTGCCGCAGGAAGGCACCGGAGCTGCATTCGACATCAACAACCTGCCCGTCAACTTTGCCGAGCGCATCGAAGTATACAAAGGAGTGGTACCCGTAGGCTTCGGCACCGATGCACTTGGAGGAGTCATCAACATAGTGACGAACAAAAAGAGACGGGGATGGAATCTGGATGCATCCTACACCTACGGCTCGTTCAACACGCACAAGTCCTATGTAAACTTCAACCAGACCTTCCGCAACGGCCTGACCTACGAGATCAACGCCTTCCAGAACTTCTCGGACAACAGCTACTGGATAGACAGCTACATCACCGAATTCAGCGAGGACGGAGTGTCGGAGAGCACCGACCGCAACAAGATATATCACGTAAGACGGTTCAACGACCAGTTCCACAACGAAGCTGTCATAGGGAAAATCGGTGTCACGGGCAAGCCGTGGGCGGACCGTCTCCTGGTCGGATTCAATTACTCGCACTTCTACAAGGAGATACAGACAGGTGTCTACCAATATATCGTATTCGGCGAAAAACACCGCCGTGGCCACTCTTTCGTACCGTCGATAGAGTACAGCAAGAGAGACCTTCTGACCAAAGGGCTGGATGTCACGCTCAGCACCAACTACAACCACAACATCACGATGAACATCGACACGTCATCGTACAAATACAACTGGTTAGGCGAGCGCAAGTACACCGGAAGCCGCGGCGAGCAGTCCTATCAGGACAACAGATCGCTGAACACCAACTGGAATGTGACCGCCACCGTCGGCCACCGCCTGGGGAAAGCCCACTCTTTCACCCTGAACCACGTATCGAGTTCCTTCAGGCGTACCACACAGTCGAAGGTGGACGGCAGCTCCCAGCTCTCGGACTTCAGCATCCCGAAACTGACCCGCAAGAACATCACCGGCCTGTCGTACATGCTGTCGCCATCAAAAAGATGGAGCGTGACAGCCTTCGGCAAATACTACAACCAGTTCAACCAGGGCCCTGTCTCGCAGAGCAGCGACGGGGTAGGCAACTACGTCAACATGAGCCGCACCACCAATGCGTTCGGATACGGAGCGGCAGGCACATATTTCATCATCAAGGGCCTGCAGGTAAAGCTCTCCTACGAGAAAGCCTACCGTCTGCCCACCACCGACGAGCTGTTCGGAGACGAGGACCTGGAAGCCGGCAAGACCGACCTGCGTCCTGAGAACAGCCACAACGTGAACCTGAACCTGAGCTTCAACAGACAGTTCCACAAGCACGCCGTCTACATGGAAGGCACATTGATCTACCGCGACACTAAGGACTACATCCAGAGAGGACTGAGCACGGTCAGCGGCATGAGCTACGGTTTCTATGAGAACCACGGACGGGTCAGGACTCTCGGATACAACATCTCGGCACGCTACAGTTTTTCCCGCTGGTTCAGCATAGGCGGCACATTCAACAACATAAACGTGCGGGACAACGAACGTTACGTGGCCGGCAATTCCCTGCAGGAAAGCGCCACCTACGGCCAGCGCATGCCCAACCTGCCGTACATGTTCGCCAATTTCGACGCCACCTTCACATGGCACGGTCTGTTTGCAGACGGCAACGTCCTTACCGTCACCTACGACGGCTACTACCAGCATGATTTCCCCCTTTACTGGGAACGGTTCGGCGATCCGGCCTCCAAGAGCACAGTACCCGAGCAGCTGTCCCACAACCTCAGTATAGGATACTCGATTCAGGACGGAAGGTACAATATTTCCATAGAGTGCCGCAACCTCACGGACGCAAAGCTGTATGACAACTTCAGTCTCCAGAAAGCAGGGCGGGCTTTCTACGTAAAACTGCGCGTAAACTTCGGAAGCAGGACAAGACATGACAAACAATAATCTAAAAAATACGACAATGAAGAAAAGCATTTTCCCCAGGGCACTTGCCGCCCTCTCTCTCGGCTGCATCCTCATGACAGCCTGCGAAAAAAACAACACTCCCGAGCCTGGCCCGGACAACGGCGACGGTACCGGCTCCATCAGCCGCTATGTCATCGTAGCCGAGGCCGGCAGCCAGGACCAGTCTGCAACCTATCTGATAGCATCCGAGACCCTGAACGAAGGCTCGGTCTCTCCTGACGGAAACGGCTGGGAGACCCAGTCCGCATCGAACTGGATATACTACGGCGAACGTTACCTCTTCGGTTTTCAGTACAATGACGGGAACCAGGGAACAGGATTCTCCTTCAAGTTGGGAGAGGACGGAAAAGTCACCGAGGACCGCCAGTACACCTTCAACCGTACCACCACCTACGGCACCTGGGGCGACAATGTCATCACTGCCTCGACCAATGCCGGCAACAACGAGCAGGACGCAGAAGGCAACTATGCCTACTATCTCCAGTTCAACTACCTGAGTGTAACCGACGGCAGCAGCACTACCGGCAGCCATATCGCCGAGAACTTCCTCGGCAACGGCGAGCGGGTGAGCTTCGCCGGATTCGTGGAGGCCAACGGAAAACTTTACACATCCGTCGTCCCGATGGGCATGAGCCACTACGGCGTGAACACCTACCCGTGGGCCGTTGTTGACCCCGGTTATGTTGCCAACGGCAGCGGAGGCAGCGGCTCCGGACAGTACACAGCCGGAATGATACCCACCACACAGTACCCTGACAGCGCCTTCGTGGCCATCTACAGCGGAGACAATTTCGACGAGACACCGGTCATAGCCCGCACCGGCAAGATAGGCTTCGCCAGCGGCCGCATGCGCTCGCAGTATTACCAGACCATCTGGGCAGCCGACAACGGAGACCTATACGTCTTCTCCCCCGGCTACGGACGCACGACCACCACACCTGTAACCAACAACGACGGCACCCAGTTCGACCGCGTACAGGGCAAGCTGCCTTCCGGAGTAGTGCGCATCAATGCCGGCGAGAGCACATTTGACCCCAATTATTATATAAACTTGGAGGAACTGGGCAACAACAACCCGATGTTCCGCTGCTGGCATATCAGCGGAGATTACTTCCTGCTCCAGATGTACAGCGAAGGAGCTGAGAACATGTCCGGAACCAGCGCACCCCGCAACGAGCTTGCAGTCTTCAAGGGCGAGGAAGGCACTCTGACCGTAGTGACAGGTCTGCCCGACGCATCAGCCCTTTCCAGCATAGGCACACCTTACAGCGAAAACGGTCTGGCCTACATTCCCATCACCACTACCGACGGAACCGAACCGACAGTCTACGTCATCGATGCTGCCACCGCCGAAGCCAAGGCCGGAATCACTGTAAGCGGGGCGCAGTCTGTATCGGCATTGGGCAAACTCTCGACCTCCGCTGAATGATGAGAAAGCTGTTCGGGAAAATCCACCTCTGGCTCTCGCTGCCCTTGGGCCTCATCATATCCGTCATCTGCCTGACAGGCGCACTGCTGGTCTTTGAACAGGACATCACCAAAGCCCTGCAGCGGGAGCTGTATACCGTCACACCGCCTTCGGAGGGAGCACAGCCCCTGTCTCCCTCCCGGCTGACGGAACTGCTCGGTCCCCAGATAGCCGACACCCTGCACGTGACATCCATCAGGATTTCAGACAATCCGAATGAAGCCGCCTTCGCCTCATTCCGCGAGACAGGGAAAAGGAGACTCAGCATAGACCCCTACACCGGAGACGTGAAAGGATGGATCAAATCCTATCCGTTCTTCCAGACAGTAAAGAAAATTCACCGCTGGCTGCTGGATCCGCCGCCGTCCAAAGGGCAGAAATCGGTCGGGAAGGTCATCGTCGGCGTCACCACCCTTGCAATGGTGGTAATCCTCATCAGCGGACTGATAATCTGGATACCGCGCAGCCGAAAAGCCCTCAGAAACCGTCTCGGCATATCCGTCACGAAAGGCTGGCGCAGGTTCTGGTACGACAGCCACGTGGCCACAGGTTTCTACTGTATGATCTTCCTGCTGCTCATGGCCCTCACCGGGCTCACATGGTCGTTCGGATGGTACCGCGATGCCGCCTGGTCGCTGTTCGGGGAAGAGACCGACGCCCAGACTCTGAAACGTCTGTTCTACTCCCTCCACACCGGCAGCTGGGGCGGCATGGTCACGAAAGTTCTCTATTTCATAGCCGCTCTCATCGGCGGCATCCTGCCTCTCAGCGGTTATTACCTGTGGTGGAAGAGGCGTACTCCTCGTCGGTAACGGGCTCCAGCCATTCGTTCGAAGTATTCTCGCCGGACACCTCGATGGCCAGATGGGCGAACCAGCTGTCAGCTGCCGCACCGTGCCAGTGCTTTACACCTGCCGGAATATTGATGACCGTACCGGGCAGAATCTCCACGGCAGGCTTGCCCTCTTCCTGATACCAGCCGCGGCCGGCCACTCCGACAAGCACCTGTCCGCCGCCCTTGTCGGCATGGTGGATATGCCAGTTGTTGCGGCAACCGGGCTCGAAGGTAACATTGGATATATGCACTTGCTCCGTAGATATGGGCGCGAGATAGCTGTTGCCGATGAAATACCGGGCATATGCCGTATTGGGCTCGCCTATCGGGAAGATCATCTCCTGCTGGAAAGCAGCCTTGCCGCCGTCATCCACAATATCCTCTGCCCAGACTTCCTTGGCCATACGGAATGCGCCCCATGCATTGGGCCATCCGGCGTAGAAGGCTATATGGGTGAGCATTTCGGAAATCTCCGTCCTTGTCACCCCGTTGCTCTTGGCAAACTGAAGGTGATGGGTCAGGGACGAGTCGATAATACCTTTACCTACAAGGGTCGCGATGGTAATCATGCTGCGGTCGTGCGGGCTGAGTCCCGGACGGTTCCACACCTGACCGAACAGCACATCGTCGTTGAGCTCCGCAAACTTGGGTGCGAATTCTCCCAGCTGGGTACGTCCCGCAGTCTGGGTTATTTTTTCCTGTGCCATAACATTAAGAGTTAAAAGTGTCAGCATTGACAATAAAAAAATCCTTTTCATAATCAGTCTGTTTTGATTGACACTGCAAATCTACCGGACAATCTTGAGACAGACAGAACGATATGACGGATTTTTATACCATTTTTACAGAACGCCCTTACCTCAGTCGCAGAGCACCTCGAAAGTATAAGTCTGCCCAGGTTCAAAAGCAGGGTCGTAGAGCAACAGGAAATTCTCATCCACGACAATATCGCGGGTCTCGCCCTCGGGCAGACGGGGATTGTCCAGACGGTGGGGGAAGAAACAGCTGAACGGCAGATCGAGGACATGCTCCTCCTTGAAGCCGTCACCCTGCATCCGGCGCAGACTGAAATCGGGAGATGTCTCCACGGTAATCACACACTTGCGGGAGGCTCCGCTTGCGGAGGCCTCGGCACGGCTCAGACGCCTATAGTCGTAATTGACGGTAAAATCCGTCTCTCCGGGCACCTCCTGCATACGGACATTCCACTTCGGGTCGCCGTAGTATACCAGTACATCGCGGTCATGCCAGAAGCCGAGCCAGAAGAACAGTTCCTCCTCTGAAAGTTCCTTGTTTCCGGCCATACGGACCAGCACGGAAGGTGCTGACTGGAAATAATCTGCATCATAGTCGAATGAAGCCACTGTCAGCGAGTCGTTCCACCTGTCTATCTGGGCCATCATGTCCTGCTGGTTCATATAGAACGCCTCCGGAACAGAATAACGGCCCGGATTGGTGATGAGGTACTTGAGACCTCCCCATCCGTTGCGTCCGTACCATGTGGTCACGACATAGCCCACAAATGCTGCAGCCTTCTGGCTGTTCATCCATGCGGCCGCCATGCTGTTGCGGGTATTGTTCATGTTTCCTATCAGGCAATTACCTATGGGAAGATAAACCATCCGGCTGTCGCGGTCCTTCACGAAACGCTGCTCGCCTGGATAGTCGACGTACAGACGGCCGTCACGGCAGCGGATATTGCCTACTGAGCCCGGCATCTCCAGATTGTTCTCGGTGGCATGGGAGGCCGTCACCACCAGATCCGGCTCGACAGTCTCATAATACTCCAGGAACTGCCGCAGCACATCCGGAACATCTTTTCCGAATCGGCGCTCCACGAACCTACGGATTCCCTCATTGGCTCCGGCCATATCCGTCCTGTATTCTATTTCACCATAGGTAAGCGAGTCTTCGCCGGGCCTCTTCTCCCCACACATACCGACCTGATGATCATCCACGAAGGCGTATGCGTCGAACCATTTGGCCTCCTCCAGTTCCTTGATCGAAGCCACACCGGTACGGATTACCATAGGCTCCTGAGAATTGTCCACCATCCTCTGCGCCGCCTCCGCGTCATAGCCGGTGATTATACCCCAGAGGAAATCCGCATACGGATCACCGTCCATCCTGCGGCTCATCTGATTGAGCGCGATGACATAGTCCCGGCCGATGTTCTCAGGCACGTCCACAACTGCCACATACCTGGGATTCAGAGCTTTCAGCTCCGGCTCAAGTTCCATCGGCGTGACATCGAAACGCAGGACTTCCGCTCCATGAAGCTGCTGCAGACTTAAAACCACGTTCTCCCATCCCGCAGAATCCCCGGCAAATGACGAAGGTGCCAGTACGGCATAGGGTTCCGACACTGTATTGTCAGAAGTGCATCCGGCCATGACAACCGTTGCGAGGGCACATATAATTGCCCGGTAAAAAAATGTATTATATTCCTCATCATAAGTATTTTATGTCCTGTTTCTTGAAAAAGGGCCTTAATTCCCGTCGTAAAAATAGTTCTTTTCTCCATCCCGACAAAACTATTGTCTGAATATCCTTTTTTTTGCTATTGTGAAGAAAATACCGCATTTTTGCACTGTACAGAAAATGAATTTCAGCGGTATCATCATAGGATTGTGCACGTTTCTGATTATCGGCATATTCCACCCGATAGTAATAAAGTCAGAATACTATCTGGGGAAACAGTGCTGGTGGATGTTCATGATTCTTGGCATAGCCGCATCGGTTGCCTCACTTTTCATGGACAACACCATACTGTCCACTCTGGCCGGAGTCACAGCTTTCTCCGCTTTCTGGTCCATACTGGAACTGCATGAACAGGAGCAACGTGTAGCGAAAGGCTGGTTTCCCGCCAATCCTAAACGGAAACAACGTACAGACTCAAGGACGGAGAAGATAAAAGCAGGAAGTGGAAAGGAAACCGCGCACCCAGGACAAAGCAGCGACAATATCCGGTAGACGACGGGGACGGAGACCGAACTTTGCCTCATAATGGGGGTTTACAAGCCACAGCCGCCTGTCCACGACTTTAAATCCCTGGTTCCGTATTACCTGCTCGAACAAACCGATCGAAGTGGCTGTATCCTTGATCTCAAGCAATCCACTGACAGTTTCTGGCGTCTCACCTCCATACTCAAGCAACCTCCTGTACAGACCCTGCGGCAGAAGATGGAAAAACGGAAGCCGGGAAAGCATACGGTTCCGGCACATCTGCTGATGACCTCCGAAAGGCATCTGCCAGGCCGGAAAAGCGAAAAAGGCCATGCCTTCAGGACGCAGATAAGCCCTGGTCCTGCGCATGAACTCTTCCTTGTCGTGAATATGTTCTATCACATCGTGACACAGAATCAGGTCAAACTGTCCCTCAAGCTCCTTCACTTCAAAAATATCCGATGCCAGAAACTGCCCGTCCGCATCATTCTCCGCAAAGAACCGCCGGGCATCTGCAATTTTGCCAGCAGCCATATCCACACCCATGACCGTACAGCCTGCCTGGGCAAAAGGCAGCAGATTGCCACCTTCTCCGCATCCGATTTCCAGTACATTTACCCCTTCTCCAACCCTAAGATATTCCGATAGATACGGAACATAATACTTGCGACTCGTGGCTGCAAGCTCGTCAAAGTACTGATGCCTGTCGTGCTGTCTGGCCTGCATGGCTTTTTCTATACGAACAGTACGTAATCTGACTTCCTCGGTGCCGCCACAGGCTCCTTTCCATCCTTGGTATAACCCAGGATACAATGACCGATACCTTCATAGTCACCTTCTATTTTCCATTGCCTAAGAAGTTCACGGCCTTCCTCTGAATCGAACACCTCTTTTGCCCGGTGAATCCAGCAACTGCCCAGACCGAGGGCATGGGCGGCATTGAGCAGATTGCCCATGACCAGCGAACCGTCATACAGGTAAGTCGGACGGCTCCTGTCAGCAAGAACAACCAGCACGACAGGGGCTCCGTAAAATGGATCTGACGCAGAACCGAGCACATCAGCATTCATCCTGGACAGACGGTCCCTTACCTCCTTGTCCATAACAGCCACTATCACAGGTGACTGCTTACCCATACCGGTAGGGGCATATGTCCCTGCCTCCACTACTTTGGCAACAAGTTCCCTTGACGGCATCTTATCAGGCTCGTAAGCCCTCACGCTCCGCCTGGTTTTCAGGCACTCAAGCACTTCGTTCTTTTTCATATCACAAAATAACTTTTCTCTCAAGATGCAAATATATAACAAATCGCTCCCGGTGTTCCAAACTCCGGGGTTTAGTTTATACGCAGGACCTTACCATTACTCACCGTCACGATCAGCCACTCTGCCCATACTGCGGCCTACTTCCTTCTGAAAATTACGGTAGCTTGCGGCCTTGGAGATCACGGAACTGATAGTCCCGGTCATGTCGCTCAACATTATAAAGAAACATAAACGGATTCTTGAAAAGTTTCTTTCACTTATCTGCTGAAGAGCAGATCGCATGAGAGATGATTTCCTCAGAGAGCCCCAGCTGTCTCATCCTCGCAGCTATCTTCATGCGTTCTTCCTCCATGCCCTGCTTTAGTCCCTGTTGCAAACCTTTTTTCATGCCTTTTTCCATGCCTTTTTTCAGACCTTTTTCCATGCCCTTCTGCATACCCTCACGCAAGCCACGACGGATGGCCCCGTTAATCAAAGTGCGTGACGTACTGACCATATCCCAGAATTTGTCGTACACCAAAAGCTGCTGATCCGTAAAGGCCGACTCCTCCAACTCTTCCACGGCCTTGTGTATCTCCGGTACTGCCATCAGCTCTTCCGGTACCTGTCTAGTCTTGGCATTTATCTCCGTCAGATAGCGAAGCCACAGAACCTGCATCCTCCTGCGGCTAAACGAATCCGGTTTAAATTTAGGCAGCTCGATGAAAATGAGACGAAGCCCCTCAATAACCTCGTTGGTCTCCTCCACTGAGACCATACGATAATCATGATACCATACATCCCCTTCTGTATAAGTGTCATTAACAAGATTCAGCGAATAAACAGGTTGCAGGAGTTCATAATCATGACCGATATCCAACTGACTCACATACGCTTTGGAAGCATTGAACAATACGCGCTGCTTGAACTCCGACGTCCACATCATCTGCATCTCCACCACGAACTGCCGGCCTCGGGCATCACGGCAACGGAGGTCCACCACGCTGTCCTTTTTCAGAGGATTACGAGGACGCAGCTCCGGATCCATATATTCAATAACCTCACTGATCTCATCCTCGTCTGACTCAAACGGAAGTAACGCATTTAAAAAACTGATCACCAAATCCTTGTGCTCTCCGAACACCTTCTTGAAAGTAAGATCGGCCTTGGGGTCCAAATATCTACTCATATCTCCTTCACTTTATCGTTAAACATTTCTATAATTCAAAACATTCTATCCTGCAAACGCACATAAACACCTTATGCGGCGCAGGCACTCTTATCCGACCTGCATGCGGGGTATCGAAGCGCTTTTGCAAAGCAAATATATGCAAAACCAGCATACCCGCCAAACACTTCTACCCTTTGAATATCATTATTTTACAGTTTTGGTAAAAACATATCGGCCGACCCGTCAGTACTGCCGAGTGACTGACCGGCAATGCAGCCATCCAAAGTGCTTCCCGCATCTCCGCACACCAGTCCTTGCAATAGCATAAACAAAGCACTTTTAATCAAGACAGTAGCAAAGACAGCATGAGAATAGACATTTCTGCTTGATGTGGATATGGCATTACAGCAAACTGCCTTCAGACTGTAGCGGAAGCACGTTATTTTACGATTTTGGTAAAATTTCACTATGTTTGCACCTGTGAGTAAGTGGGGGACGGATATCCCAAGCCGAGGTCAGAGGGTGAGGACAAAAGTAGTCATTTCCGGGTCGGAACGGTCGAGGCGGATGGAACCGGCATGGGCGCGCATGATCTGACGGGAGAGAGCGAGGCCGACACCGGTGCCTTCGGCCCGGGTGGTAAAGAAAGGGTCGAAAATATGGCCTGCATCTGCATCAGGGATGGGGTCACCGTTGTTGGAGATATGGATCTCGGTGTTGTCGGAAGCATTGACGAAGGCGGTAATGCGGATAAGGGGGACATCTGCGGAGCCGGAGCCACCTTCTCCGAACCGGTCACGAAGGGCATTGAGCGCATTTTTCAAAATATTCGCAACCACCTGACGCATAAGCTGTTCATCGGCAAAGAAAACCATATCCTCATCCTCCGGGGAAATCTCTACCCGTCCCCCAAGCTCTTCAATCTGCGGCCGCAACGGCGAGAGCACGTAGTCCAGCATCGCCTTGAATCTAAAAGGATGGATCTGCGGCACAGGCACCCGCGAAAGAGCCCGGTAGCCGTTGACGAAACCAAGCAGGCCGCGGGCCGACTCCCCGATGACCTGGATACCCTCGCGGACATTGCGGTCGTCCGTCATTCCCAGCAAGGTATCGCTGAGCGAGACAATTGGGGTTATGGTATTGAGCACCTCGTGCGATATGATGCGGGTCATCTTCTGCCACTGGACGCTCTCGGACTGCTCGGCCTCCGAACGGTTCTCGGCCTTCTCCTCGAAAATGAATATCCGCACGGGGGTCTGTCCGTCCATCACTGTCCTGCGTTCTATGCAGAAATTGTATATCCTCATCTCGGAGCCTATGGGCAGTTCCAATGTGCCTCCTTCCTCTATGGCCTCAATCCTGGCCACTATGCCCGGCATCAGGGTATCCAGGTCAGACAGGCTGTGCAGTCCTTGCCGTCCGAAGACAGAGGCCAGGGCCCTGTTGTAGCAGCGCACCTCCCCCTTAGGACTGACTCCGAGCAGACCGGTACGCGAGAGATTCTCCACCGCCCGGTGAAACGCCTCGCTGTCATCCCTGAGCCGTCGCTGGCCGGACACAAAATCCCGCACCCGGTTGAGCAGGATGTTGAACACCCTGTCCTGAAGGAATGTGGAGTTCTCGGCGAAATGGAATGCAAGATCCCCGTTCTCGAATGCTCCCAAAAGGTAGTTGAGCTTGCTGATGTTCCGTGTATATATGGAAATGATCCTGTATACCAGCAAAACCAGAAACAGGACACATAGCGCAAGAAGCCACCAGCTGCCCTCCATAAGCAACCAGACCGACACCCCGGCAATGAGGATCAGCAGTATGACCGACACTATGAGATTCCTGTAGCCCATTCCTTTCCTATGTCAATATGACATCAAAGTCCGTATTTCTTCAGCTTGTTGTACAATGTCTGACGGGTTATGCCCAGTTGCTGGGATACCATGGACATATTGCCGTCATTCCTTCTGAGAGCCTCCTTGATCATCTCTTTCTCCATCTCGTCCAGAGTCATGACCTGCCCCTTCAGCATACCGGTATTGCCACGGACAACACGGCTGTTTCCGGCATCAGGAAAGAAATCCTTGATGTCCAGTTCACTTCTCTCTGAGAGTATGACTGCCTTCTCCACCACATGCTGCAACTCGCGGACATTGCCCTTCCACTCCATGGAGGAAAGTTCCTTACAGGCCCTGTCGCTCATACCCACAATATCCTTTCCGTATTTCACAGCATATTTCCTCATGAATATCTCTGCCAGCGGTACTATGTCTTCAATTCTCTCGCGCAGCGGCGGCAGAGTCAGGTGTATGGTATTGATCCGGAAATACAGGTCCTCCCGGAACGTTCCTCCCGCCACCATCGCCCCGAGATCCCTGTTTGTGGCACATATCAGCCGTATATCCACCGGCACCGGAGTGTTGCTGCCCACACGTATGATGGACTTGGACTGTATGGCGGTCAACAGCTTTGTCTGCAAATGGACAGGAATGTTTCCTATCTCGTCCAGGAACAGAGTCCCTCCGGAAGCCACCTCGAACTTGCCGGCACGGTCGGTCCTGGCATCCGTAAAGGCTCCCTTGACATGGCCGAAAAGCTCGCTCTCGAAAAGGGTCTCCGGCAGAGAGCCGACATCAACACATACCATCGAACTGCCACTGCGCCTGGACATCCGGTGAATCTCCTTGGCCAGCATGTCCTTTCCAGTACCGTTTTCTCCGGTTATGAGTATGCCTGCATCAGTCTTGGCCACCTTGCGGACAATGTCCCTCAGCTCCTTCATCTTGACCGACTCGCCCCAGTACATCTCCCCTTCACTGCGTATCTCGTTCTTTATCTCCCGCAACTGCTTCACTTCCTGCCTGCTGCGCGAAAGTTTCAGCGCAGCCTGAAGTGTAGATACCAGCTTCGCGTTATCGAAAGGCTTCGTAACAAAGTCAAATGCTCCACGCTTGATGGCGTCCACAGCCAGTGCCACGTCCGAATAGGCGGTGAACAGCACTACCGGTACCTCGGGCCACCTCTTCCCGAGTTCTCCGAGCCAGAACAGGCCTTCATTGCCGGTAGTCACCTTCGCTGTGAAATTCATGTCCAGGAGCACGACCTCCGGACGCTTGACCTCCATCATACGGATCAGGTCATTGGGAGTGGACAGCAGGGTCACTTCGGAAAAATATGCCGGCAGCAGCAGCCTCAGAGCCGAAAGTATGGCCTTGTTGTCATCTACGACCAGAATGCGTCCATCCACGGTAGTCTTGTTGTTCATCGGCAGAATCTTCTTTTTTAAAACCTTTCCAAAGGTATAAAAAAATCATACACTTTTCAAAAAATTAGACACCGGGTGTAAATTTTTCATACAAACCACACATATTTCAGAATTTATCTTACATCTGTTTATCAGGCAGTTATAAAAAGCGGCACGATAATGGAATAATAAAAACCAAAATCACTACAATATGAAAAAACGCTTATGTATAGGAATAATCGCAGCGGGCGCAGTACTGTCGGCAGGCATGCTGAAGCCAGCCGACGCTGAGGCCCAGTACAGACGGGACGACATGACTCCCGGAACCTGGACTTCCACGTCAGAGAGCGACAGTACGGCAAGTGCGGAACAGGACAATCATGAGGTTTGGACACTGCACGACTGCATGCTGTACGCCGTGAGCCATTCGCCCGAAATGCGCCTGCAGCAGGCCACCAACGATGACCGACGCATAGACCGCAGGGAGGCCGCTTTCGGATTTCTCCCCACCATATCGGCCGGAACCTCCGGTTCCCTCAACTTCGGCCGCGGTATCGACCCCGAGACCAACGTCTATACCAACACGACCACATTCAGCAACTCCTACAGCCTCTCGGCCGATCTGGACCTCTTCAACGGCTTCTCCGCCGTCAACAGCTTCCGCATAGCCAAGACCGCAGTCCTGCTCGGAGTCGAGGAGGAGCAGATAAAGAAGGACGAAATCTGCCTCTCTGTAATCCAGGCCTACTACAACGTGCTCTACTACCGAGGCATGGTGGACCTGGCCCGGGAGCAGCTTGAGGAGAGCCGCAAGACCTTGGAGCAGGCGAAGACACAGGCTGAACTGGGCATGAAGAGCTACGCTGACGTACTCCAGATCGAATCCGACGTGGCCGCCAAGGACTTCAACCTCACCCAGCAGGAAAACACCCTCGAACAGGGCATCCTGACCCTCAAGACCGCGATGTACTACCCTTTCGAAGAGGAACTGCCGCTGGCCGAGGTAGAGCCTTCCGTGCTCTTCAGTGCATTCTCGCATGAGGGCAATGCCGACAGTATCGCCGCAGCCGCCAGGAACTATCTCCCCGCATTCAAGGCCGAGGACCTGAAAGTCCGCAACGCCGAGTTCGACCTGAAGACCGCCAAATGGAGCCTGGCACCCTACATCTATGCCCAGGGCGGCTACAACACCGGTTATGTATTCGACCGCTCCTACACCTTCAACGCCCCCTTCTGGACACAGATGAACGAAAAACAGGGACAGTATGTAGGCATCGGCATCAGCATCCCGATTTTCAACAAGCTGAACAAATACAACCAGATTGCCCGCAAGCGCAACGCCCTCGCCACCGCCGAGGCCAACCGTGACATAAAATACCAGCAGGTCGAGGGCGAGATCCGCCGCGCCGTCCAGGACATGAGGGGTGCCGCCAAGCAGTTCATCTCGGCCGACAAGAAAGTAAATGCCCTCGTCCTCTCCCACAAGGCCAACTCCCGCAAGTACGAGGAAGGTCTGATGACAGTCATCGAACTGCAGACCAGCTCCAACAGCCTTCTGGAAGCCCGCGCCGAAAGGCTCAACCAGGGCCTGCAGTACCTCCTGAAAGAGAGGGTGGTGATGTACTACAAGGGCATAACCTACCTGGATCAGGAATAGTACCACAGTTCACTGACTTCAAAAACGACAAAAACATACGACCATGGATAGAGTAATTGAACAGAAAAAAGGCATAAGAGCGGTATTCCGCAAGAAGAACATCCCGTACTTTCTCGCAGGAATATTCGTGATATTCGTTCTCTGGCTGCTGCTCAGGGACAAGTCCTCCACCCTCAAGGTGGACGCCAACACCATCACCATCGGCGATGTCCGCCAAGGAGAATTCGATGACTATGTAAGAGTCTCAGGACAGGTGCAGCCGATCACCGTCGTGCAGGTATCCCTGCTGGAAAGCGGAGTCGTACAGGAAAAACTGATAGAGGCCGGCTCGATGGTCCGCAAGGGCGATGTGCTGGTGCGTCTCTCCAACAACACCCTCAGCCTTCAGATACTCCAGAGCGAGGCAGACCTTGCCGAACAGGAGAACTTCCTGAGGAACACCACCGTAACCATGGAGCAGGAAAAGCTGGACCTGGAAAAACAGCGTCTGGAATATGCCATCGACACCGAGCGCAAGAGGCGCAAATACGAGCAGTACCGCCGTCTGGACGAGGAGCAGCTGGTAGCCCACGAGGAATACCTTCAGGCCAAGGAGGACTATGAACTGGCCGTCAAGAGCCTGGAGCTCATCATCGCCCGCCAGAAGCAGGACTCCATATACCGTTCCGTACAGATGAACAACCTTGAGGAAAGCCTCGAGAGCATGCGCCGGAGCATCCAGCTGGTACGTGAGAGGGTAGAGAACCTCAACGTCAAGTCCCCCATCGACGGACAGCTCGGCTCGCTGGACGTAATCCTCGGCCAGTCCATCCCCGAAGGCACCAAGATAGGCCAGGTCAACGACTTGTCCGACTACAAGATAGAAGCCAAGATAGACGAGCACTACATCGACCGCGTACAGTCCGGCCTCAGCGCCACCTTCGAGCGTCAGGGCTCCACCTTCGGCACCGTAGTGGAGAAAGTCTATCCGGAAGTGACCGACGGCCAGTTCAAGGCCGACTTCTACTTCACCGGCGAGCGCCCCGACAACATCCGCATCGGCCAGACCTACTATCTCAACCTCCAGCTCGGACAGCCTACCCAGTCGGTCTACATCCCCCGCGGAGTATTCTACCAGTCCACGGGAGGCACCTGGATCTACGTGCTCTCAGAGGACGGCACCAAGGCCTACCGCCGCGACATCCGCATCGGCCGCCAGAACCCCCAGTACTATGAGGTACTCGAGGGCCTGAAACCGGGCGAGAAGGTCATCATCTCCAACTACGAGAACTACGGCAAGAACGACGTCCTCATCCTTCAGAACAAGAAATAACACAACTTCAACCTCCCACAGATTATGAGAAAACTCAACATAGGCATATTCAAGGTACTGTCCATGGCCATCGGACTGGCAGTAGGGCTTGTACTCATAGCCAAGATCACCTTCGAAAACAGCTATGACAAGTTCTACCCCGACTACAGGAATATCTACTGCATACAGCAGGAATTCACCAAGGCCAATGAGAGCAGCAGTACCTACAGCCAGACTCCCGGTGCAGTAGCCTACTATATGGGGCAGGAAATACCGCAGATAAAATACGCGACCCGCGCCACCTTCGTAGGCTACGGTACATGCAACGTATTCGACAGGGAACAGCACAAATATACTGCGGAGAACATAATACTCGCCGACACCAATCATTTCAAGGTATTTCCGCGTCCCATACTGGCAGGAGACCCTACAGAAGTGCTCAGCGACTGGAACGGAGCCATGGTCTCCCGTTCCTTCGCCGAGAAGCTCGGAGGACTTGACAAAGCAGTCGGACAGATAATTTTCCTGGAAGACTGGCAGAACATCCCCATAGAAATAGGCGGTATATTCGAAGACATCCCCGAAAACGCCTCGATGCGGTTTGACATCGTCATATCCCTCGATGCCATGGACGAACTGCTGAGTATGATGGGCAGCGACTTCAAGTCCACACAGAACTGGGTGGGAAATGACAGGTACATCAGCAGGGTGGTACTCTACCCAGGCACCGATCCTGCTTCCCTTGAGCAGCCTATCCGAGATCTGGAGAACCGGTATCTCCCCATAGAATATCTCAGGCAGGCAGGTATTGAGATGCATTTCAAACTCGTGCCCCTTTCCAGCATGCATGCCGCTTCGTCCAGTGTCCGCAGTACAAACCTCCTGCTCGGGGTAGTTGCAGCAGCCCTCATCCTTGCGGCCGTGATGAACTACATCATGATAGTCATTTCCCCCCTCATAGGCAGGGCAAAAGGCATAGCCGTACGCCGCTGCTACGGGGCAGGCAACAGTACCATCATGGGAATTGTCTTCAAGGAGACCCTGATCAACCTCGCCGTCTCCCTCGTACTGGCCTTCCTGCTTGTGCTCGCATTCCGGCATACCATCGAGGGGATCATGATGACCTCACTCGGTGCACTGTTCTCGCCGCAGAGCCTTTGGGTTCTGGTCCTGACTGTCGTGGTGGTACTAATTGTCGCTGCCTACATCCCCGGACGCGTCTTCCAGAGCATCCCCATCGCTGTCGCATTCCGCAACTACGTCGACAGCAAGAGAATGTGGAAAAGAATACTGCTGTTCATGCAGATGGTCATCGCTTCCCTTCTCATCACCCTGCTGTGCTTCGTGGCACTGCAGATGAGCAAGTGGATGAAGGACGACCCGGGCTACGGCTATGAGCGGCTGCTCTCCTGTTCCATGAACGGGATATCCGCCCAGACACGTACAGCCATCATGCAGGCAGTCAGCTCAATCCCCGGAGTAGAGGCTATAGGTACGGCCGACGAGACCCTCATCAACGGCAACCTGTCCGGCAACAACATATACCTCCCGGGAGACCCCACGGAGCTGTTCAACATAGGCGACCTCTACAACGCCTGTCCGGAATGGTCCGACATCTTCGGCATCAGCATCATAGAGGGACGCAATTTCTCCAATCCCAAGGAAATCCTCGTCGATACCGACTTCCGGGACCGTCTCGTCGGCATCACAGGGTGGACAGACGGAGTCGTCGGCAAGCAGGTACTCGTCTCAGAGCACAGCAATGGACAGGACGACCTGTACACGATAGCAGGAGTGTTCAGCAATATCAGAATAGGAGCAGTGATTACCGAGGATACCCGCCCCAACGCACTGTTCTACTCCGAGATCCCGTGCACCAATCTCATCGTCCGCGTTTCCGCAGTGACCCCTGAGCTTACGGCAGCGATCCAGAAGGCTATTGACGGCATAGTGCCAGACCGCTTCACCGTCCTGCCGTACACCGCCATCGTCTATGACGATTACAAGCCGGCCAGAACCCTAAGGGAATCCATACTCGCTGCAGGAGCAGTGACTATGGCCATTGCCCTGATAGGACTGATAGGATACACCACAGACGAGACCGGAAGGCGCCGCAAGGAGATAGCCCTCCGCAAGATCAACGGGGCACAGCCTTGGCAGATTACCGGCATTTTCCTGAACGACATATGCAGATTCGCGGTCATTGCCATAGCCATAGGCTGCATAGCTTCCTGGTTCGTGTTCCAGATGATAGTGCGGTCATTTGCACTGAAAGCCGACATCCCGATATGGATTTTCATGGCAGTAGCCGCGGTACTTCTGGCAATACTTGCCGCAGTAGTGGTCATCCGCTGCCATAAGATAGCAGGAAGCAATCCGGCCGACTCGCTGAGGACAGAATGATGCATATATTTACTTTACGTTACGGTTTATTGGAATTCATATAAAACAAAATAATCATGAGTATCAGAATCAACAGACACAAGATCTTCTCCACAGCACTCAATATCGTGGGGCTTACACTGGCTTTCTCGGTCTTCCTGATACTGACGGTACAGGTGGTGTATGACACCAGGTACGACCTGAACTACCCGGACACGGACAAAATCGTAAGGCTGGAGTACTCCGACCCCACTTCCCCCGGCGTGTATGGAGTGCAGTTCTCCAGACCTTTCATAGAAAATCTGAAGACATTCTTCCCTCAGGCGGAGGCCGTATCCTGCTACTGGTACTACAAGAACGGCAACCGCAGTCCGTTCAAGGAGGCCAATACCGAGACACCGGGCATCATGCTGCGGTACACCCAGACCGACTTCGACCTGCTTCGGGTATTCCCGTTCGAGTTCATCGAAGGCGACACCTCCGGTTACCGGGCTCCCGGCACAGCGGTCATCTCCCAGAAAGCGGCGGCCAAGGTCTTCGGCAGCCAGTCTCCCGTGGGCAAGGACATCCAGTTCGACATCAAGAGCGGAAACGGCAGTTCCTGGCGCATCGTAGCAGTGTACAAGGACTTCCCGGACAACTCCAGCATGGACAACGACCTGCTGCTCAATTTAGGCGACTACTCCATTACCAACTATTCGGAATGGAACTACCCCTGCTACATGAAGATGAACTCCTTCGAGGGCGTAGAGCCGCTGCTGGACTCGCTCGGGGCCGTGATGTTCGGTGAGGATTCGGAATTTAAGGATCAGGTTGACTTCCGTCTGAGCCACCTGCATGACGCCTACTACGCCCGCGACATGGAAGGAGACAACATGGCCAAGGGCAACCGCTCCACCACCATGACCCTGCTCACCGTCTCGATACTGGTGCTGCTGATAGCGATTATCAACTTCGTCAACTTCGCCATGGCCTCCGTGCCCTTCAGTATCAAGAGCATCAACACCCGCAGAGTCATCGGCTCGACCCGCGGACAGCAGATATGGGCACAGCTCTGGCGGGCCCTCGGACTGGTGCTGCTGGCCTTTGCCCTGAGCGTGGGCATGATGTCCCTTGCGGCCACCTCCTCCATCGCCTCCAACATATCCGGCTCGCTCCGGGTAGCGGATAACCTCCCGATTATCCTTATAGGCTTAGGCGTGGCTGTAGTCACCGCATTCATCGCCGGTATCTTCCCCGCCCGCTACAGCACATCCTTCAATCCGGCCATGGTCCTCAAAGGCTCCTTCTCCCTCTCGGCCAAGGGCCGCAAGATGCGCTCGGTCCTCGTGGGCTTCCAGTACGTCATCTCCTTCATCCTGATACTCTGCTCGCTGTTCATCACAGTGCAGATCAAGTACATGAAGAACTACGACATGGGCTTCGACCGGGAGCAGACAGTGGAGTTCTTCGTAAGCAATAAGATAGGAAACAGCCGCGAGACCCTCAGGCAGATGCTCCTGGAGAATCCCAACATCACCGATGTCACATTTGCCGGAGGACAGGTGGTATCCCAGGGCAAGATGGGCTGGGGACGCACGTATCAGGGTCAGAGAGTACAGATGGACTGCCTCCCCGTAGACCCCAACTTCATCTCGTTCTTCGGGATGGAAATAGCAGAAGGCCGCGACTTCTCCGAGTCGGACAACCTGAACCCCAACGGCACATTTATCGTCAACCAGGCCTTCATGGCCAAATACCCCTTCCTCCGTATCGGCCTGAAATTCACCGGACACCAGGGAGACGACATGCCTGCCGAGATAGTCGGCATCGTCAAGGACTTCAACTTCCAGCCCCTGCAGTACAGTGTGGCTCCCATCGTCCTCTACAACTTCGGCTCCGACCCCTGGTGGCCCCTGACCGTCGGCTACGCCAAGATACTGCCCGGCAACGTCCAGGAGACCTTCAAGTACATCCGCGAGAAATGCGCCGAGCTTGACCCGACCTTCGACACCTCCTCCATGGGCCTTTACTTCATGGACGAGTCCATCGGCCGGCTCTACCAGAAAGAGGACAACCTCAACCGTCTGATCACCACCGCAGCATTGATTTCCCTGCTGATATCCGTCATCGGCATCCTCGGCCTCGTCTATTTCGAGACCCAGTTCCGCCGCAAGGAGATAGCCGTACGCAGGGTACACGGCGCATCGGTAGGCGAGATCCTCGCAATGCTCAACCGCTACTACCTCATCATCACCCTCGTATGCTTCGTAGTGGCCGTGCCCGTCGCCATAGTCATCATCCGCTCCTGGGTAGCCACATTCCCCTACCAGAGCCCCGTGCCGGTATGGATATTCCTCGCCGCACTGCTCATCATCGGCCTGATCACCATAGTGACAGTCACTCTGCAGAGCCGCCGCGCCGCACTGCGCAACCCTGTAGAGTCCATAGCAAATGAATAAACCTTTAAGGACATAAACGATAAACCAATTAAATTATAAACCGTTATGATACACGTAGAGAACTTAAGCAAGGTGTTCCGCACCGAAGAGATTGAGACCGTAGCCCTCAACAACGTCTCCTTCGACATCAAGCAGGGCGAATTCGTAGCCGTCATGGGCCCCTCCGGCTGCGGCAAGTCCACCCTCCTCAACATCCTCGGCCTCCTCGACAACCCCACCTCGGGCAAGTACGAGCTGCTCGGCAAGGAAGTAGGCTCACTGAAAGAGAAAGAGCGCACCCAGTACCGCAAAGGCAACATAGGCTTCGTATTCCAGAGCTTCAACCTCATCGATGAGCTGAACGTGTTCGAGAACGTGGAGCTGCCCCTCATCTACATGAAGATCAAGGCCTCCCAGCGCAAGCAGATGGTAAGCGACATCCTCAAGCGCATGAACATCGCCCACCGCGCCTCCCACTTCCCACAGCAGCTCTCCGGAGGTCAGCAGCAGAGGGTGGCCATCGCCCGCGCCGTCATCGCCAATCCCAAGCTCATCCTCGCCGACGAGCCCACCGGTAACCTCGACTCCAAGAACGGCAAGGAGGTAATGGAACTCCTCACCGAGCTCAACCGCGAAGGCACCACCATCCTCATGGTGACCCACTCCATCAAGGACTCCAGCTACGCCCAGCGCGTCATCAACCTCTTCGACGGAAACATAGTCACCGACGTCAAGAACGAACTTTAGTCTGATCTACATATTTTATTACCGCAAGGCCGGTCGGAAATCACTCCTTGCCGGCCTTTTTCCATTTCCATCAATCATCCCTCCACAGATGGCATTTAACCATGTACATGCATCAGCCGCAACGTGGGATTGCATGCCATTGATGTACGGCAGGTATTATAGTTGTTTTTTGAGGCGACACAGATGCTGGGGTGTAATGTCCAGATAGGAGGCCAGCACACGGTTGGTGACTGACGCTATAATCTCTGGCCTGTTCTGCAGAACAGCCTTGTATCGTTCCAATGCCGTTCCATGTATTATAGACAGCTTGCGTTCTATGATACATATCTGCGCAGTTGCAAGCGAGAACATCCATCTTGCAAACTCATCATATTTTTCGAGCAATGAATTGAAAGTATCCCTGTCCATCCTCAGCAGCACAGCCGGCTTCTTACAGGTCTCCGCTATCAGATATGCAGGAGCGTTGAGATAAAAGGACAAAGGAGACAATATCAACGTTCCCGGGGTCGCAAAGCCGAATGTCGTTTCCTTTGCCTCCTGTATGTAAAAAAGCCTTATAATCCCTTCCTTAAGACAAAAAACATCCGAATTGATCCTTCCGTACTCTATAAGTCGGCTATGTGGCCTGACCCTTATCTCGTCCATCAGTCCGAGAAATATCCCTACCATCTCATCTGACGGCACAAATTTACATTCATTCTTAAGCAGTTGCGCTAATCCGACACTCATTGTTCCAATTTAACGATGGTTTAAAAATATTATTATTTTTGGATGTAGATCGACTGTCATGCAACTGGGCAGCAATCGTGACAAAATCATAATTAACCATCGTTAAAATTATCATAACATACATGAATCTATGTTAACACTTCTATTTGCCACGTTGCCTTACTTTGTGTCATAAACAATCTTAAAACCATACATCATGAAACCATTCAACTATTCACTGTCCGCAATGGCGATATGCGCCGTCATCCTGACCGGTTGCGAGAAACCTGACCAGGAGACTCCGGATCCCGAAGTTCCGACAACCGGGACCCCAGAGTTAGTAACAGAAAACACCGTCTACAATATAGAAGCAGACGGAGGCAGGCTGTCCATTCCATACACCATAGAGAACCCCGCGGAGACCGGTACTGTCTCGGCTAAGAATACCGTTGTATGGATTGCTGTAGACGCAGTGTCCACATCGGACATACAACTCACAGTTGAAGCCAATAATCTCACAGAGACAAGAAGCAGCACCATCAATATCGTGTATACTTTCGGTGAGGACTCTGATACGGTTTCCACTGTCGTTACCATAGAGCAGGATGCCAGAATTCCGGACCCTGAATTAGTCCTGGTCAGCGATATGTTCACTATCTCTGCCGGAGGCGGTGAGATAACCATCCCATTCTCTATATCAAACCCTGTAGAAGGAGGAACAGTCTCAACTGCGGCGGATGCTGACTGGCTGACAGAAAAATCCGTCTCTAAAAACGAGGTGTCGTTTACCATCGCGCAGAACATGTCGGCACAGGACAGGACAGCCAAGGTGACACTTACATATACCTACGGCGAAGGCAATACTGCAACAGCAGAAGCGGACATCGTACAAGAAGGTGCGGAAGGCATGTATGACCACTACTTGCTTGAAGCATACTCGTATGCGCAATACTGGGATTACGGCGAGATTTTCAGATATTTCAGCATCCAGTTCTCTGACAAGGAAATAGTTGACGGCACCATTGCAGAAGGAGCATGCAATTACAATCTGACCATTTATGTCAATGACATAGATGACTCATCCAACCCTGTACCTCCCGATGGAACATACACGTATTCAGAGAGTCTAAGTGCCGGAACATTCAGCGGCTGGTATTATCCCACAACCAACTCTACAGGATGCGGAATATCCGAAGGGGAAATGACCGTAAGCAAAGATGGAGATTACCTTCTGATAACTTTCGAGCTGACTGACACCGAAGGTGCCACCCATTATGTCAGATACTACGGCATACCCTCCTATGACATAGCATTTCAACTTTAGGAGCCATGAAACACACTTTTTTGACAGCCCTTGCAGTGTCAACCACCATGTACGCGGCAGCATTCATACTCTCATGCTCTCCGCAGAATGACGGTACCGAGCCATTCCTGGACATACTTACAACATCGATAGAGACCGGAGCCCAAGGAGGGGAACTCCATATAAGCTACACACTCGGCAATGTTCCCGAAGACGCCCGCCCTGAAGTCAGCGTTCCTGGAGCCGAGGAATGGATTACGGACTTCGACTTGTCCGAGAACGGTACTGTAAGTTTCAATGTACAGCCCAATACAACCGTTTCCGCACGTCAGGCGACTGTAAGAATCTCTTACAATGACTTATCCGGGAAGTGCATTGTAAGCCAATCCGGAAACAGTTCCGGAAATTAAGGCGGAGAAGAATACGATGTAGACTTCACGGCCACTGTACTGTGCCGGGGAATCTATTACGGCGACGCGTACTCATCCTCGGCCGGCAACTACTTCGTGACATTCGGAGACACCGAGACGGAAGGAAATTACGGTGACTACGTCCAGCCCGACGGCACGTACTACACCCTCGACATATATGCCGACATGTGGGACGGCGACATGGATGCCATCGGCATTCCGGAAGGCATCTACGAACTGGACCGGTTCAGCACTGGAGAGAAAGGCTCTTTTTCCAAAGCCTACGGACAATACGCGCAGACAGACAGCGACGGCAACATAGTCGTCTCAATGCAGTACATCGATGGTACCTGCAATATCACGAAAGACGGAGACAACTACAACGTAGATATCGTCCTGACCCTCGAGGACAGTGCAGTACATCATGTAAAATACTATGGTCCCATAATATGTCAGGAATACAGAGAGGGCTCCAACTACGAGTACATAGAAGAGGACATAGATTTCAACATGTACATTGCACAGGCCGTGTACAATGAGGCGGACCAGTCCGTACTGCTTCAGTTCACGGACATGATGGCGGACGACAACGGCCAGGTAGCTCCTCCCGGAATACTTCTGAATGTGACTGCCTATATGGAGATCACTGAGGACGGTCAGCTTGCAGGTGCCACACTGGTTCCCGGAACAGACAAGCAGACCGGAACTTTCATCCCTGGAGAAATGGTTGACTACGGAGGGGTGTTTCTTCCGGAAGGGTCATATGCCGAGCAGTATTTCTCAGCCACGCATCTTGCATACGGATTCATCACCGGAGGCTCAATCGTAATGAAAGGGGACAATGGAATATATGACATAAGCATCGACCTCACCACATCTGAAGGCTTCCACATCACATCATATTCCGCATCCAAGGAAATTCCTCTATACGGATACCGTTCTGAAGACACTCCTATGTCATCCCTGACCGAAGACAAGGAACTGGACCTGGAGGGCGTGACAGCCCGTGCCAACTATTTCGGAGACTACTACGAGACAGGAGGTGACAACTGGATGATAGCCCTCACACCCTCGTCAGGCAATGACGGTTTCCAGATAGACTACGTCGGCACTGGCCTAAGTGGATTCTCGAACGGACTGCCTACAGGCACTTTTTCTGTAAGCAATACAGGAGAGCAAGGCACATTTGTCGCAGGCTACCAGGTGGGAAGCGACATGTACAGCACCTGGTATCTCGGAGACTTCGACAATTCAGGACGTGTGTCTGAGTTCGCCCCCGCAGTGGACGGCACCATCACCGTCACACAAAACAGCAACGGCACTTATACCATTACCTTCGATGTGTATGACGATGCAGGACAGCCTAACCGCATATACGGAAGCTGGACAGGCGATGTCTCCATGTCGGATGTGACAACCGCACAGGCAGGTGTCCAGTCCTCACGTTCTGCAACAGCGGCCCTGAATGCAGCGGAAAAACGGTCGCTCAGATAGACATTGAGTTCGGAATCGAAATTTTCCGCCTTTGATGTCTCATTGGGATTCGTCGCCGTATATAACAGGACTCCGGGAATGCCGGAACACTCCTCTGCGCACCCAGGACGATGTCAGGAATATGTCCCCGAAGACCAACGCATCCGGTATGCCATGTCCGAGTAAAGGACGTCCGGCAGCCCGTTCCCTTCTGTCTGCATGGTTCAGCCGATTTTCAGTGGGGATATGCATGTAGGTAGTGATTCTGAATAAGAAAAGGTACTTGCAGGTACAAATAGGATTTGCTGCGGACAGTTTTTTGGCATCAACGGTTTCAGGCATGGTGCTGCACGGGTAGCATGCCGGTTGCAAGCTGACCACATATCCGGATGCCCGATTGCAGCTTCTGAAACCGGGACATCACTCATGGAACACGCATACGTATTGTAAC
>UQUN01000017.1 GCA_900544175.1 uncultured Alistipes sp. | reverse complement strand
ATCAACGCCTGAAGTCTGGCTCGCTTGAAATCAACAGGCCTTTCCCCATTGTGTCGTAATTTTACAGTAATACAGTAACAGTATGCATGCCCCACTGAGAATCTACTGACACAAAAATTACTGATTCTCACCTTAGCATCCCATGAGACTGAAGTCTCAGTCTGCTGCAGCTCGAATCAGGCAACCGCAAACAAGTTTGCATTGCTCTCGGCTTCTGCTTATATTTGCCATGGTCATTGTTTGTATTTAAATGAGAAAAGAGGTAAGTACAGCGGGTGAGGTCGATGAGAGGATTACCGGCAATACGGAATGGGATGGTCTGCACCGGCCTGCAATATACTATGCGGTGATATCCATCTTCTGCGGTATATTCCTATCGGTGGTGGACGGCAACATATGCAATGTCGCCCTGCCTACCATTGCATCGCAGTTGGGTGTCTCGTCAGCCGACTCGATATGGGTGGTCAATGCTTTCCAGCTGGTGATCATGATGACCCTGCTGCCGTTCTCCACACTTGGAGAGCTGTACAGCTACAAGAAGGTGTATCTGGGCGGAGTCGCCGTGTTTACCGCGGCATCTGTGTTATGCACCCTGTCACGCAGTCTTCCGATGCTGATTGCATCACGTGCGTTTCAGGGACTTGGGGCATCAATGATGATGAGTGTCAATACATCCATCGCCAAGCTGGTCTTTCCGAAGCGGCATCTGGGCAAGGGGGTCAGCATCAATGCTACGGTCGTGGCCCTGTCGGCTGTATCAGGACCGTCTATAGCGGCGGGCATTCTGTCTGTCGCCCCGTGGCCCTGGCTGTTCGCCATCAATATCCCGGTGGGCATCATAACGTTCCTTATGGGCTGGCGTTTCCTGCCTGACAATCCCACTCATATCGTCGGACGCCATTTCCATATAGGGGATGCTATTCTCAACGCCGCTGTGTTCGGTCTTCTCATAGGCTGCATCGAGATGTATTCGCACGGAGTCACTCCTGTTGCAGTAGCCGCAGCCGCTGTCCTGCTGATTGTTCCTGGTTTTCTGTATATCCGCAGTCAGCTCCGTCGCAGATACCCGATGCTGCCCTTTGACCTGCTCCGTATTCCGGCCTTCTCCATGTCCGTTATAACCAGTGTAGTTTCGTATACGGCCCAAATGATGGTGCTTGTCGGCATGCCTTTCATGCTGCTGCATACTTTCGGAATGAATGCCGTGGAGACCGGGGCCGTAATGACCGCCTGGCCGTTCATAGTGATGTTCGTGGCACCTCTGTCCGGCTCGCTCAGCGGCAAGGTCCATCCGGGCCTGTTAGGTGGTTTCGGCCTGCTGCTGATGAGTGCCGGATGCTTCCTGCTGTCGTACATTCCGGAAGATGCCTCACATTTGGATATCGCCTGGAGGCTTATGATGTGCGGTGCCGGTTTCGGCTTCTTCCAGTCGCCGAACAACCACCTGCTTCTGAGCTCTGCACCCAATCACCGGGCAGGCAGCGCGAGCGGGATGCTCTCCACTGCCCGGCTCGTGGGACAGTCTGCCGGTGCGGCACTTGTCGCCCTATTCTTTCATCTTTCCGGTGACGGCGCACCTCACGATGCCGTGTTTCTGGCCGGGATTCTGACTATTTGCGGGGCAGTATTCTCCTCGATTCGTCTTGGTCTGCGCCGGTCCCGCTAAGCCGGAGGCAGGCTGCTGCAGGCAGGGTATTCGGACAAGCCTCCGGCCATGCAGTTGCTTTACCTGATGGTTATGGATGTCAATGTTTTAAACTGGGCTGTCTTTGCCGAATCGGGGGACGGCTTGTCCGCGGAGATCATGGAGGTACTTGTTCCGCTGTCTTCGCTGCTTGCGGTTTCTCCCTCGGCGGCAAGAATACTTACATGTACCAGATCTGTGGTGGCCGCACCGTTTTGATATCCGAATGCCCAGATGGTGTATGTTTCGCCCGGTGTGACTCCGCACCCTCCCGGAAGATATCCATTTTGTATGTTCAGGCCGGTAAGGAAGTCATTAAGCAGGTATTCCAGCATTTCCTCATCGTCCATGCCCGCATATGTGCTGCTTGGCTGCACTCCCCATGTGTAAGGATCGTCGTTGGTAGTCAGGATGTCGAACCATAAGTCATCCTCGGCGTTCATCCATGCATTGATGGTAATCTTGTTGTCAGACCTGACTACACTTCCTGTCTGGAATTCAGCGGAACTTACGTCCGAAAGCACCAGGCCGTCTTCAGACATTGCCATAGCCAGGGCAGTGTATGATGTTTTCTCAGAGAGGGAGAAGGAGACATCATCTTCTCCTGTATGCAGGAATGGAGTCACTACATCCTCGATACCTGTTCCGTAAACAATAGAGTAAAGATGTATCATGTCCACGATGTAAGCCTGCCAGAATACGGAAGATGTTACATCGCCTTCCTGAGAGTCAAGAGTGGATGTTTCGAAGACATTCACATAATAGGATTGCTCCTGATCCGACGGTACAACATGCAGTGTGGCATCGGCTCCGTTCACTGTGGAGGTAATGGTATATTCAATGTCCTTTTTTTCGGGAACTTCAGTAGTTGCATCCCATGAGTGTACTTTTGTCAGCACTTCCGCATCAGAGGTAATGCCAAAGACGAATATCGTGTATCCTGTATCCGGGTATCTATATGTGAAATCACCTTCCAAATCTCCGCTGATCAGTATGGATGCCAGATATTCAGTCATGGATACTCCCATACTCTCTGCGGAATTTGTCCATTCTCTCATGGCGAATTCTATTACATCGTCGTCATTATTGAACTGGCTGAATACATCTGTCTGGGTTATCAGGGCGACGTATGTCATCTCTTTGTCTCTTGGACTTATGCTTACGGTGATTGTGGTGTATCCGATCTCTTTAAATTCAAGAGAGAAGTCATCCTCTGCTATCGCCAGACCGTCCTGAATTATCATTACATGCTTTTGAATGTCTCCGTAGGTGAGTTCCAGAACGGTCTCCCGTGAAGCGGTATCGCTGTTGCTGTCCGCAGTCATGCTGACAGTCCCGGGCTCGGAGTAATCGAGATCATGAATCCATTCAGCATCGCATCTGGCTGATAGTTCGGAGGTCCCATTTTGATGGTCAATGGAGTAGGTTACTGTTGCTGCGCCTCCTTCCTGTCCGATGAGGACAGTGTCCTGAACATTGAGTACAGGGGCGGGCAGTTCTTTTTCTCTATCTTTCTGACAAGCGGTCAGGCATATTGCCGACAGAGAAAAAATGTTGCTGCTTTGAGAATAAAACCAGACATACGCATTAGAAATTGTTAAATTTGTTTATAATTAAAAATCAATAGGTTAATTGAGGTATTTCTCGTAACTTCATAAGAGTAAAGCGACAAAAGTTATGCCCAAGCAACCTGACTGATAAGCAGTGGCAAGTTACAAAAAATACTGCAAACATGTACCCCCTCCTCCTCCCAATCTGTTTTCGATAATATAATTACTGGCCATTGTTGACAGATACGGCAAGGGAATTAAACCGCAGACACATAAAGGTCCTCAGAAAAACCAGGCTTCTTTTGCAGCATGCTGGCTGTCTGCTTATTGTGATTTCGTGGTGCCGCTGTGCCTGCCTTCTCCGGAAGTGACTGGCAGAGGTCGTCAGTAGTGTTGATCTCGATTCTGAAGTTTTGCTGCGTCAGAAACAGTCGGTTATCCTATTTGGTCAGGTATGGGATATACTGTTTGCTGCCACTGTCAGGTCTCCGAGACCGTTCATTGCATTGATGAGGTGGATGCGGGTGAAGCCGGGAAGGTCTTCGGGACGGATGTCAGCTTTCCGGAGGAGGCCGGAGTCCAGCAGGTGCTGTCTCATGGTGCCTTGCAGCAGCGGTGAGGCAGGGGTGAGCAAAGCTCCGGAGCTGTCCTCGCAGACAATGTTGGTGAATGTGGTGTCGGTTATGAGGTCTCCGACGGTAAGGAGGGCGGTCTCACCGGGGCGGCAGAGGGCCTGGAGACGGTCAAAGGGCGAGCGGTCGGCAAATTTGAGATGGTAGTCGATGCCGTCGGCTGCAATGACGCGCAGGGCCTTTATCACAGGGCGGGCATACGGGATGCTGCGGATAGCCGATACTCCTGCAGGAGAATATGTTACGGTGACGCGCAGAAGACTGCCAGTATAAGGAATGCTGCCAGGATACTTCTCAGGGGTCTTTGAGATCGTGACTGGGGAAGACGGCCCTGCGCCGGCAGCAGAGGACTTTGCCGCAGCAATGACTTCCTCCGCCAGTTTCTCAGCTCCATACCGGCTCATACCGTACTCCATGAGGGTGCGGACGATGCGGAGCTTATGCTGCGCCATATTGTCCGGTACCACATTGTCCGGAACTCCGTTACCAAGCGGTCTACCTGCCATCCGGAATGTCTCGATGAAACTGATATCCCTGCTTACATCCATGGCACATATACTTTGTCACACAGTTCCTTGTACTCGTCTTCGCACCGGCTGTTGACCGTGATGCCTCCTCCGCTGTAGAAGTACGTCCTGCCGTCCGAAGCCAGTCCGATGTATCTTATCAGAACGGCTGTCTTGAGGCCGCTCCCGTCGAAGTACCCGAAGATACCTGTGTAGTAGTCGCGGTCGTACTGTTCGGCCTCCTCTATGGCCTTTACAGTGGCGCATTTGGGTGCTCCGCTGATGGAGCCGGCCGGAAGTATTTCCATCAGCAGGTCCCCCAATGAATTCCTCCATCCGTCCGGAAGCTGCCCGCAGATCTCACTGCTGACCTGGAGCACCGGACCTTTAGAGGAGACGATGGTGTCTATGTAGCGCAGCCTCCTGACATGCACGTTCCTTGAAATGCAGCTCAGGTCGCTGCGGATGAAATCCACGATGGTCATGTGCTCGGCCGTCTCCTTGTAGTCCTCCAGGATTTTCCGGCCTGCATCCTCCACCAGTGCGGAAATGGTGCCCTTCATCGGATGAGAGCTTATCCGGCCGTCCGGACAGATATTCACGAATATCTCCGGGGAAAAGCATACGAAATGTCCCGGCAGCAGGATTCTGAAGCGGCTCCGGCTCCGCAGGAAAATCTCTTCGAAGGAGTAGTCGGTGTCGACCGGGGTACGGGCGGTAAGATTGGCCAGAAATGTGTCGCCCCTCCGAAGGTGCCTCATTATCACGTCAAAGGAGGTTTCGTACTGCTTCCGGCTGATGTACTGCGGTTGGAATACAGTCCCTTTCCGTTCCGGCATGACAGCAAGGGAGGCGTTGCCCGTCCCGTCCATTTCCCACAGCACTCCGGTCTGCTCCAGGGGCCGTGGATGGAAAAATCCCTCAGTGCATGCGTAGTTGAGTCCGAACACAAACGGCTCTCCCCTGCCCGCATACGAGTTGATAAGGTTCTTTACAGTCAGTGCGTCCATGTTAAAATATCAGGGCAAATATAACTACGATGCGACTTTTGTACTATTATTGCTGCAGAAAAACGATACTTGTAATGCGTAAGGCAAACAGGATACTGGTTATAGACAACAGAGACTCATTTGTTTACAACATAGTGGAATATCTCCGCCGTATCAGCGGAGTGGAGGTGGATGTCGTGCGCGAGGGACAGGGCCTTTCCCAAGGCCTTTCCCAAGAGAAGGATGATATCGCAGGCATAGTGCTCTCGCCGGGGGCAGGAATCCCGCAGGAGTACAGACTGATGACAGCATTACTGAAGGATCCGCGTACTGCGGGAATACCGGTGCTGGGAGTCTGTCTCGGAATGCAGGCCATGACCGTGGCTACCGGAGGCAGGCTGCTGCAGCTCGGCGGGCCTAAGCATGGACATCGCTCGGAACTGTATTTTACCTCGGAGCAAAACTGTTCTGGAGCGGCCATGCGTCCCGGCATCCTCGAAGATGTCCCCGACGGCTCACCCATAGGACGCTACCATTCATGGGTCGTGGACGAGGCCACACTGCCGGAGTGCTGGGACATCGCCGGGCGGGACGAGGACGGCAACATCATGGTGATCGTCCACCGCAGCAGGCCGTGGACCGGTGTCCAGTTCCATCCGGAGAGCATCATCACCGGATACGGCTTCCGGATGATCTGTAACTGGGTCAACGGGTGCACCCGCGTCTGAGCAGCATTGATGAACGCCATTTTACCGACAACCCGGCCCGCAATCCCTGATGCGATTTTGATTTCAGAAACACATGGATGCTGTTGTAATATTGTGATATTCAAATAGTTGATTTGTACCACTGGTTCTTTTCGGACTATTTTTACAAGCCGAGAAGAACGGATAGAAACAGGTATATCGCACATTATGAAATAATTACGCGCTTTAATGTGTGTTTGTGAATTCAGAAATCCGCGCAGATGCTCAGACTGGGCGACAATATAACCTACGGTATGGCTTATCGTGGAAAAAGAGTATATTTGCAAGTTGCAATGACGTTTGACAGAAAAACGGAATATGAAGATAAATGAAATACTCAGGAAGACCCTGCCGTATGCGATAATCGTAGTGGGGTTCGTAGTGATTGCATACGCCTACGCGCCACAGGTGCTGCAAGGCAAGGTGGTGGACCAGTCGGACATATCCTCCTGGAAAGGAATGTCACACGAGATTCTGGAATGGAATGAAGAGCATCCGGATGATCCGGCATTGTGGACAGGATCGATGTTCGGAGGCATGCCGGCTACACAGATATCCGTGCCGTACAAAGGTGACGCGACGACTCCGCTCTATGACCTGCTGTTCTGGGGCGAGCGTCCGCCAAGCTATCTGATCATCTCGCTGCTCGGAGGCTTCCTGCTGTTCCTGGCTTTCGGGGTGAATCCCTGGCTTTCGGCAGTCGGGGCCATAGCGGTGACTTTCTGCTCCTACAATATGCAGATCATCCAGGTCGGGCACAATACAAAAATGGTGGCGATCGCATTCATGCCGTGGGTACTGGCGGCTCTGGTCTATGCCTACAGACGCAAGGCCCTCCTCGGCGCAGTGTTCTTCGCCTTAGCCCTGAGCTTTCAGATAAAGGCCAATCATCCCCAGATTACATACTATCTGGCATTCATCGTCTTCGGCTATGCCATCGCGGAGCTGTGCGGGGCCATCGTGGCCCAGAAACGTCAGAAAGCTGCCAGGGCCGGAAGGCTTTCTGACAGTCTTCTGACATCCGGAACAACTGTGGTGCCTCCTTTCCGTGAGACACCAATGGGCCGCTGGCTCATAGCCTCGGTATTGGTGCTGGTCGGAGGCCTGCTCGGCATCGCCACAAACGCCAACAAGCTGCTGCCTACCTACGAATACGCTGAGTACACCATGCGGGGTGGCTCGGAACTGACCCACGACGAGCACAACCAGACCGGAGACGGTCTGAAGCTCGACTATGCCACCGCCTGGTCCTATGGTATAGAGGAGATGCCGAATCTGTTGATCCCCAACTTCAATGGCGGTTCTTCATCCGGAGAACTGTCCCGCGAATCGGAGACATACAAGTATCTGCGCTCTGTGGGGGCAAATGCCGAGACTCTGCGCAAGGGCATGCCGCTGTACTGGGGTCCTCAGCCTTTCACGGCCGGACCGATGTATCTCGGCGCCGTCTCCCTTTTCCTCTTTGTCTTCGGACTCTGTGTGATACGGGGCCGCTACAAATGGTGGATAGCGGGTGTGTCACTGCTGGCCGTGCTGCTGGCCTGGGGCTCGCATTTCATGTGGTTTTCCGAGCTGTTCTTCAAGTATGCTCCCATGTACAACAAGTTCCGTACTGTCTCCATGATCCTGGTCATCCTGCAGGTGACTGTCCCGCTGATGGGCATTCTCGGAGTCAATGCAGCCCTGTTCGGCAAGGAACGTCTTCCGGACAGCAAGATAAAGAACGGCCTGCTGACAGCCCTCGGCGTGACTGGCGGCATCTCCCTGCTGTTCGCCCTCTTCCCGTGGCTGGCGGGAGATTTCTCCTCCGCTACTGACGCCGCAGTGTTCGGGGCCAACGACCAGCTCATCCGCGCCGCCATCCAGGACGATCGCCGCAGCCTGCTCAGGGCCGATGCCTTCCGCTCGCTGATATTCATTGTCCTTGCGGCAGGTGTATTCTTCGCTGCATGGAAGAGAAAGCTGAAGGCTCTGCCGGCAGTGGCCGTGCTCGGAGTGCTGCTCCTCGCAGACCTGTGGGTAGTGGACAAGCGGTATCTGAACAAGGAGCATTTCGTGACCGAACGCAATTTCGACGCGCAGTTCAATCCCCGTCCGGTGGACAATGCCATACATCAGGACAGCGACATCTCGTACCGCGTCCTGGACATGAGCGTCAATACATTCAATGACGCTATCGTCAGCTACCACCACAAGACAGTAGGCGGATACAGCCCCGCGAAACTCCAGCGGTATCAGGATCTGATAGACTTCCATATCGCTCCGGAGATGAGCCGCCTGGCTTCGGATATCAATGCGGTTATCCCCACGGCCGCCACAATTGCCGATCTGGAGGAAGGCCTGAAATACTATCCTGCCCTGGCCATGCTCAACACCAAGTATATCGTCTTCGACGGCAACAGCCTGCCGTTGACATACAACAGAAGACTCGGTAACGCATGGTTCGTACAGAAATCCACGACTGCGTCCTCAGCCGATGCGGAAATGGCCGCACTCGGGCAGATAGATCCGGCAGTGGAGGCTGTAGTCTTCGATGCATCTGCTGCCGACGGAACCGTCACCGAATATACCTCAGCCGACAGCGGCAATATCGTACTGACTCACTACTCGCCCAACCGCATCAGCTACGATGTGTCGGCCGTCTCCAAAGGCCTTGCCGTATTCAGCGAGATATGGTATCCTGCCGGATGGAAAGCCTTCATAGACGGACAGGAAGCACCCATACTCAGGGCCGACTATACTCTAAGAGCCCTGCTCATTGACAAGGGAGAGCATGAGGTGGAATTTGTCTACGCTCCAGGCTCCTTCACCACAGGCAGGAACATTTCCCTTGTATCCTCCCTGATCATCATTCTGGCTCTGGCCGGATACATACTTTATTCATCCCTATACGGACGCAGGAAAAGACAACCACGATGACCACGCATAAAGACAGGCTGGTATCTCCCGGCTATTGCTTCATCCTTGCAGCCAACTTCCTGCTGTATTTCGGATTCTACCTGCTGATGCCTGTTTTCCCGTTTTACTTAGTCGAGGAATTCGGAGTCACTGAGGGAACTGTCGGAGCGATTTTAGCCTGCTATACGGTAGCAGCTCTGGCTGTCCGTCCGTTTTCCGGCTATCTGCTGGACACATTTGCCCGCAAGCCGCTTTATCTGATGGCATTTTTAGTTTTCACCCTGATATTCGGGGGCTATATCGTCACCGGGACTGTGCTGATGTTCATAGTGCTGCGCATAATCCACGGTATCTCGTTCGGAACTGTAACGGTGGCGGGCAATACGATAGTGATCGACATCACTCCCTCGTCGCGGCGAGGAGAAGCGGTGGGGTATTACGGTCTGGCCAACAACATAGCCATGTCCCTCGGCCCGATGACCGGTCTGTTCATGCACGACCACGTGTCTTTCGACACTATTTTCATCACGGCCCTGTGCTGCTGCCTGGCCGGACTGATATGCGCCTGCTGCATCAGGACGCCCAAGAAACAGCCGGTACCGCGCACAGCCATTTCCCTGGACCGTTTCGTGCTGCTGAAAGGCATACCTCTCGGCCTGGACCTGCTGCTGCTCTCGATTCCCTACGGCATGACCACCACCTACGTAGCCATGTACGCCAAGAATATGGGCATCACCGGAGGCACGGGGCTGTTTTTCACCTGTATGGCCGTCGGCTTAGCCGTCTCCCGTCTGTTCTCAGGCAAGCAGGTGGACAGGGGACACATCACGGATGTGATACATATCGCTTTCTATCCGGTAATACTGTGTTTCCTGAGCCTCTTCCTGTGCGAAAAAGTAGCCCCGCATTCCATCAGGGCCGCTGAGATCATGCTGTATGCTACGGCACTGGTTCTCGGTGCCGGTTTCGGGACGATGTTCCCGGCATTCAACACGATGTTCGTCAACCTGGGCCGTCACGACCAGCGCGGCACTGCCACATCTACCTATCTCACCTCCTGGGATGTGGGCATAGGTATCGGACTTGTGCTCGGCGGTGTTATTGGAGAGCGTCTGTCTTTCTCCTACGCCTACCTGACAGGAGCCGTCCTAAGCCTCGTCTCCCTTCTCGGCTTCGTTTTCTACGCAGCTCCCCATTTCCATCGGAACCGGGTGGAGTGACCCCCGGCCCTGCGGCAACGGTTTTGCCCGGCATAATCATGGGAAGCAACACGATAAGCGCCGCATAGGAAAAAAGCATACCTCCCATTGTACCTATTGCAAAGGCGAACCAGAACACCTCTTCCTTACCGTCCAGCAGGAACGGAGCCAGCCCCAGCACAGTGGACAGGATTGTCAGCGAAATAGGTATGATCTTATGATTGTAGGCCCTTACGAAACTGCGGCGATGGGCCGGCATACGGTTGTACTCGTTGACGATATATATGCCGGCGTTGACGACGATGCCCGCCAGCATGATCATGGAAGCGAATCCGCCCTGGTCAAAAGTTGTCTCGGTGAGACGGAAGGCCAGGAATATGCCTATGAACGATACCGGTATGAGCGAGATTATTGCAAGTGGCTGAAGCAGGGACTCGAAGAGTATGGCGCAGATCATGTATATGATTACCGTTATGAGAATGAGGAGCACCCACTGTTTCTTGGCTTTCTGCATCCAGTCATATTCGGGGGAGGATGCCTTGAATCCTATCGGCAGCACTCCCGAGTTGAGCCTTTCTATCTCGGACTCCATCAGTTTGCTCTCCAGCTTGTACGAGCCGATGAAATTGTATCTGACATGCAGGATATACTCCTGGTTTGAGCGGTAGATATCGTTGCCGGAGTTGCGGCTCTCTATCGAACCTATCTCGGCAAAGCGGATGTCAGTGCTGTCAATGGATATATATTCGTTCTGAAGATGCCATACATCGAAGTTGTCGGCATCGTCCGATACTATTCTGACCTGCATCAGATTTCCTTCGTCGTCTACGTACGAGCCGGCATTGCTGGAAAAAAGTCTCTCGGACAGAGTTCTGAACGCAGAAATCGGACTGATGCCGTAGAGAGCCATGCGGTCGTAGTCATAGGAGATAAGGAACTCCCGGGTGAGTCTGGAGCCATAATAGCTGTTGCCTTCTATGCTCAGGTCGGAAACGCGGGGATTGGACGAAAGCCTTGCGACCAGATCCTCGCAGTAGCGGTAAAGAAGGTCGTAGTTGTATCCCGTCATCTCAATGTCACCGCTGCGCCACATGCTGCCTCCTACATAATTGCTGAAATTCTGGTTATCCACACCATATACCTGCCAATTGGCACCACCGTAGTCGTTGGCCTTACGGATGACCTGCTGTTTGAGGATGGATGGAAAGGCGGTTTTCAATGCATCTTCCGTGAATTCTACTGTAATGCTGCCTGAACTGTACGAATTGATTCTGGTCCTGAACATTTTTATCTCGTCAAAACCTGCCAGGAAGTTCTCCATATAGACCATAATCTCGTTCAACTGCTGCACCGTACATCCCTCAGGCAGTCCGGCGCTGATGTTCAGGACAGGTCTTTCAGGCTGGCGGAACATGGACGCAAAACCGTCCAGACTTTTGCGGAAAAGCATGAACGAGCCTCCGAAAGCCAGAAGAAAGATGATTATGACAGCCCAGTTGAACCGTTTGGTGTAGTATATGAATTTTTCGTACTTCCGGGAGAAGCGCACTATCTTCCTGCGGCGTTTGACCGGAAATGATATGCTCTCCGACTTGACAGGCAGGTAGTCAAGCAGTGCAGGAACAAAAAAGAGGGCCACCATCATCGATACGCTGAGGTTTATGATGATTACTGACGAGAAGTCTGACAGAATCCGTTTCTGCTCCTCCGGCAGGAAGAAAATAACGGCCAGCGAGCCGATAGTGGTCAGCAGTGCGGCAAGTATGGCCATGAACACTTTCCTGTCGTGGTAGTAGGAATAGTGCGAGACCATGATTATCGAATTGTCTATGATGATGCTAAGTGATATCGATATGCCTGCCAGGGAATATATATGGATGTCGATGTCCAGGAGTACGTAGAATATAAAGGCGACTATTATGTTGACGAAAAGTGTAATACCTATCAGCAGAGTGTACCTGGGACTGAACGTGGTAAGAAAGATGAACACCAGAAGTATTATCAGACATAGCAGGGACCTGCGTACAAGCTTGTCCACTTCTTTCTCGATATCGACCGAAATGTCGTAGGTTTTCAGGGCGGAAAATGACTCGGGGAAACTGGCCTCAAGCCGGTTCATTGTCTCGATGACGTTGGCGCACAGCTTGATGGTATTGACGGACTCTTCCGGATAAATACTCAGGTTTATGGTATTGAGGCCGTTGATGCGGCTGTATGAACTTGGCGGCATCTCAAGTATCTTCACCGAGGCCACATCCATCAGCCTGACAATGCGTCCTCCCACATTGCCCATAGGGAGATATTCCATTCCTACAGGGCCGTTGCGCAAGACGATGTCCGGTTCTTCCGACTTGTTGTAGGAAGAAGCGCTGCCGATAATGTCGGTACCGCCGAGGTAGCTGACGACAGAGTTGTAGACATCCGAGGATGTGATGCCGGCCATCTTCATCTTTTCAGTGTTCAACGATATCTCAGTGTAGTTCGGGGAAGCTCCATACAACTCTACGGACTGGACTCCGTCTATCAGGGCCAGATCCCGGAGTATATGGTCATTGACATACTGCTCTATGCGGTTGGTAGGCAGGTCCGCATTGATGGTGTACATCAGTACCGGGTCGACTTCAGTGCCCGATGCGGACACAGAAAGCTCCGGATAGCTTACTTCCTCCGGCAGTTTGTCGTACATGGACCTTATGGCTGAAGACACTTCGAAACGGACAGCATCGATATCGGCGTTTTTCTTCAGGTACATTGTAATGGTCCCGCTACCCTTGCGGCTTAATGACGCTATGTCTCTGATGCCTTTAATGGATGAGAGATACCCTTCTATCTTGGATGTCACCTCACTCTCGATCACCCTTGCCGACGCATTCTGCCAGTTGTAGTATATAGACAATGTCTGTGTCTTTTCCCTCGGCATATATTGCAGGTTGAGCGAAGGAATAAGCGCCGTACCCACAGTGACAAGCACTGCGAATATCAGCAGGACTGAGAATGACGGTATCTTGACTCCTTTCATTTCCTGCGGGCCTTATCGGATTTCCTGTAGATGAAATAATATATCAGCGGTATTCCGAAAATACTGACTATAAGTCCAATGATCATGCCTCCGATCATCACGATGGACAGAGGAAACTGCAGGTCGGATCCCATGTCTCCCTTGGTCAGGAACGGCACCATGGCCAGCACTGTGGTCAGGGTTGTCATGAGAATAGGGTTGAGCCTGCGGGAGCCGCCAGTCATGATGGCCCGCAGCAGACTATAGCCGTTCTCCTTGCGCAGCCTGTTGATAGTATCCACCTTGAGTATCGAGTCATTGATGACAATACCGCTCATGACGACTATTCCGATCATGGACATGGCGTTGATGCCGGCTCCGCAGATCAGGAGCAGCAGGAACGCGCCGAAAATATCCACCACTATCTCGGAGAGAATAATCATGGGCTGGATAAGCGACTCGAACTGTGCCGCCAGAATGAAGTACAGGAGAAGTATGGATACTATTGCTATGAGCATCAATTCATTGATTGTCTCTCTGCTGGAGAAGTAGGAGCCGCTGAACGCCACATCGAAAGTACCGTCCTGCACAGCCAGATTCCGTGATGCCTCAATCACGTCGGGAACCATACTGTCAGGTATGTCCAGTTCCAGAGGATAGAAATTGCCGGACATGCCGGAGACAATGGTTTTCAGGTCACGGCTGCGGCTCTCCGTGATGAAGTTGCTCAGGGGAATGTCCGCACCCTCGCGGTTGCGTACACTGCCGGCAAGGATATGGGAGGAACTGCGGCTGTCACCCATGACCACGGGGATGGAATAATCTCCTGTGGCTATGGAAAATATGTGGTCCTCGCGGGTGTATTTGCGCAATGCGCTCACTATATCCGCATAAGCTATGTCGTACAGTGCCATCTTCTCCACATCTATGGTCAGCATGACCTGTTCCTGCCAGCGGACGGGAGAATGGCTGACTCCGGGCACGGCACTGCATATATCTTCTATAATGGTATTCAACTTGTCCGGCTCGGGTGTCTTGCCGTCACGTCCGCTGATCTGCACAGTAAGTTTGGAAGCATCATCGGAGAACATGAGTGTAAAGAGATTTCCGGCATCCGAGAAACTGAATGCAGCTGCGGGATGGTGGACTCTCATGTATTCTGCCGTTTCGCTGATGATGCTGTCCAGTCCAGAGGGCGTGCGCGCCATCAGGTATATCTGGGCCTCGCTTTTGCTCATGTCGCGGGTATGGGGCATGAGAAACTGCTGGGTTCCGGACATCTGGGTACTCTGCGCGGTATGGGCATCCAGGGCTGCTGTCAGATTACGGCTACGTAAATCGTTTTCTTCGATGGTAAGGGGGCTGTTCCAGTCGATATTGAGTATGATGTCGCTCTTGGTCACAGGCGGAAAGGTACTTTTTTCCAGCACCATGAAAAGTACTCCGGAGAGAGGGATGGATGCAATCATCATGGTAATGACTATCCCGGCATGGTGGAATGTCCATTTGAGGGCCTTTTCGTATGCGGGGCCCGGTTCAATGTATCTGGCAATGCGTGAAAGGTATCTGTTGTCCATTTTCATGCCTCTCCTGCGGTAGAGGGCATAGTAATAGACCGGTACCACCAGCACGGCGAACAGCAGCGAGGCAAAAAGTCCGACGGTGATTGCGACAGCCTGGTCAAAGAATATCTCTCCTGCTATACCGCTCAGGAACACTAACGGGACAAATACCGCACAGTTGGTCAGTATCGAGCTCAGCATCGGAGCGAACACTTCCCCCGAGCCTATTGCGACGGCATCCTCCAGACTGTCCCCTCGCTCCCATCTCTGAGTAATGTTGTCTATGACGATAATGGAGTTGTCCACCATCATTCCGACACTCAGTATGAGACCTGCAAGGGATATGATGTTGATGCTTATGCCAAGCAGATAGAGGGCAAGCATTGAGGTAAGCAGGGATACGATGATTGTAGGAATGATCAGCAGCGAGAAGCGGAAATTGCGCATGAAGAGCAGGATGACGATGCTGGCCAGGATGATGCCGGCAATGAGGTTCTGCTCCAGATTCTCGATGGTGTACCGCAGCAGTTCGGTCTGGTCGCGGGTAATGGTGAACCGGACTCCGGGATAGTCCTTCTCGAAACGTTCGATTCTGTCGTACAGAGCTTCGCGGAGAGTGTTCATCCTCGCATCACTCTGTTTGATGATCGCCATGCTGACGGCCCTGTCGCCGTCGGAACGGATCAGGCAGTTATCGTTTCCTGGCTGCTCGATAATGTCGGCCAGCTCATCAAACAAGTAGATGCGGCCGCCTATATTGAGTCTGATTCTTTCAATGTCTTCTTTGGAAGTGAGCTCCGACTGGAACCTCACGTTCCAATGATACTGCCCGTCCCTGATCGATATATTTCCGATCTGGATATTGTTGGCCTCTATTGCCTGGACCAGCATGGAGGGAGTTGCCCCGATGGCGGAAATCTTCTCATTGTCCGGAATAATAAGCAGTTCCGGGAACACAAGACCGCTTAGGTCGACCATGGCCACCTCTGGTATCTGTTCAATGCGCTTGGAAATGACGTTGGCCGCCAGACGGCTCATTTCCATAATTCTGGAACTGTCATCGACAGTCATGTTGACGAAGAATGCAGGTATGTCGGTTGCACTGGATTTTATGGCCTTCGGTCTCTCAGTGCCTTCAGGAAGTGAGGAAAGGGACCGGTCAATCCTTTCGTTGACATCCACGAACGTGAAGTCGATGTCGGTTCCGTATTCGAATGACAGGCGGATGATACCCACTCCACTCTCGGACTGCGACCTTATGTCTGTCAGCGACGGTATCTGCATCAGCTCACGCCGCAGGCTTTGCAGGTACTGGTCTATCTCCCTGGCCGAACTGCCCTCTACCTTGACCTGCACGGTAATCTGAGGTATATCTACATCGGGCATGAGCGAGACCGGTATCAGCTTGATGGATACCACTCCCAGGACGGCCACGGCAAAAAGGACCATCGATACTGCGACAGGGCGTTTTATCAGTTTCCTGATCATTATTTCACAATTACTTTAGACTCATGGGCAAGATTGAGGTTGCCGGAAGTGATGATGATGTCTCCCAGACTGAGTTCAGCATTACGCTCCTGGTTGACACTTACGACATGACTGTCACTGTTGGACATGAGAATGTTGACGTAGACCCAGCGGGCCGTGCTGTCGGCCGGCTGGTAGACGAAGAGCACCTCCTCGTTATCACGCATTACTACCGAACTCTTGGGTACCACCTGCTGCCCGGGTATGACCTCTTCCACCAGTACGCGCACATTCATTCCATCCATCATGTTCCCGTCGGGATTGTCGACAGAAGCCGTCACCTCTATGCGGCCCTTGTCATCCACCATAGGATTGATGGCCGTTATGACACCTGTATACTCCTTGTCCGGATTGTTGAAAGGGGATATCTTGACAGACATTCCGGTCCTGGTCGAGACAATCTCGGATTCCAACAAGGGAAATGTCACATCAAAACTGCTGTCGTCTATTACTGTGCAGAAAGTCTCGGAAGGAGCACTCTCATACACGCGGCTCTTGATTCCTGCCACCTTGCCACTGAATGGAGCCTTGATCTCCGTCCCTTCATAGTCATATCTGGCCCGACGGTAACTCTGCTCCGCATCAGCATATCCGGAACGGGTCCTCGCTATCGCCATGACAGACTCAGGTACACTTGAAGTATCCTTGCCATAGCCGAAGCCTATCAGCACATCATTAAGGTCAATCTCCGCCTTTCTCAGGGCATTCTCCGCCTGGGAAAGCGATATGAGGGCAAGCTCGGGATCCAGACGGGCGATGATCTCTCCCTCACGTACCTGCTGTCCGTTGACAAACCTCACCTCCGATATGATACCAGACGAATTGAAACGGAGCGCACTCTTCCTGACCGCCACAAGCTTGCCGTTACTGATCGTCTGTCTTCTGAAATCCGTAAGACGCAGCGTCATAGTATCCACGTAATTGCCCTCTACAGCCTGTGCCAGACGCGTAAGCGTGCTGTCATCAACCTCCTTATTGCGGCCGCATGAGACTACAAGCACCAGCAGCGGAATCAATGTCAAAAGTCTTTTCATATTGTTCTGTATTGTCAGTCACCTATTATCTTGTCGAACTCTGCATCCAGGTCCTCCCCGTAGATATAATCATAAAGAGTGTCCTTGCGCAGTTTATAGTAATAGCTCCAATAGTTGGCGAGCTCCTCGATATACTGTGCAGAGGCCTCGTCCTTCTCGTTCTGTGCCGTATTCATCTCCAGTATGCCGATGGTACCGTTACGGAATCTCTGCAGCGCCAGACCGTACCGTTCCTCGGCTATATTGTCGGCCTGCATGGACACGTCACACTGTCTGGACTGCGCATTGAACTGCACGACACGTATGTATATGTCCTGCCTGCGCTCCATGATCTCCTGCTCGACCTGGGCAATGACAATCTCCTGCTGGGTCTTGGCCATCTGTACCTTGCCTTTTCCAAGTCCCCAGTCCAGAATCGGCACGTTGAGGGACAGACCGAATATCTCCTGGTCTATAGGACTGCGGTAAGAGGAGGCTATATCCACGCCTGTCTGAGTAAGACCGAACTGAGCCGTCAGGACAGCGCTGAAACCTCTTTCTGACTTGGCCTGCGCTACGGCTGACTCTGCCTCGATAAGGTTCAGTTCATTGTTGAGACTGAAAGATGTATTCTGCAGACTGCGCAGAACCGCATCCTCCTCGTCGATTACTACATCAGAATAATGCACCGGAGGGACAAGGGTGATGCTGACATTGTCCTCCAGTCCCAGATAGGAGCACAGTGTCAGCATGGCCTGCTTCAGGTCAACCTCCGAGGTGGCCACAGCCAGTTCCGAATTGAGCAGCTGCAACTCCATCTGAAGCAACTCGTCCTTGGTATATGTACCTATGCTGAATCTCTCCTGTGCGATACTGTACAGAAGCTTCGTATTGTCGTATCTGTTCCGGGCCATTTCCAGATTATGCTGGCTCCGCAGCACATTGAAAAAATAGTCTGCGGCCGCCACGGATATATCCTCCATATCCTCAAGGTACTTGCGCTTGGACATCTCGTACTTGCGAGGCTCGGTCTTTTTCTCCCATTTAAGACGGTTGTACTGGAATATAGGCTGCTGCAGATAGACATTGACCGGATTGGTGTTGTACATCCACTCCCTGTAGGGAGAAAACTGATCAAAACGGTTGAGGTACGTATTCAGCGATATCACACCTCCGGTCCACGGGATATTCTGGTCTATGGAAAGCTGGATGGAATTGTTCATGTTGTCATTCTGGACATAGTGGGTCTCGCCTGTCTCGGCATCCTGTAGAGCCACAATGGAACGGTTGTATCTGCCGATATCCGCACCCAGATTGAGAGACGGCAGGAACTGGGCCCGGTATGAACGGAACTGCCAGTAACTGCTGATGAACGAATATTTGGCCACCATCGCCGCAAGAGACTTGCTCTGGGCAAGTATGATCACATCCTCCAGGGTAAGGTCCCAGTGCTCCTGCGCCTCATCTGCCACCTTCATGGAAGAATCTGCCGGTATGTCCGTCCGGTCATCCGCTCCAGTCTGAGCCACGACATTATTGGCAGACAAAATGCCCAGCAAGACCGCCACGGACAACACTTTTACAACCCGGAACTTTATTTTCATAATCACTTAGGTTAATAACGAGTCAAAGTTAATAAAATATTCCCATCAGCCTATTTTTTTGCCGCATGCTGAAATCCAGATCACGCACATCCGGCAATGTCAAACAGCAACGGGAGCTTTTATGGACGGCCATGGATCATATCCCTCAAGTCTGAAATCCTCGTAATCGAAGTCGAAGACCGACTTCACTTCAGGATTGAGCACCATACGGGGAAGCCGCCTGGGAGTTCTGGACAGCTGCTCCCGCACCTGATCAAAATGATTGAGATATATGTGTACATCACCGAAAGTGTGTACAAAATCACCCGGCACATAACCGCATTCCTTCGCCACCATCATTGTAAGCAGCGCATACGAGGCTATGTTGAACGGTACTCCGAGAAAAACGTCCGCACTTCGCTGATAAAGCTGGCATGACAGCCTTCCGTCAGCCACATAGAACTGGAAAAGAGTATGGCACGGAGGCAGTGCCATCTTGTCTACCTCTGCAGGATTCCAGGCCGATACGATATGTCTGCGGGAATCAGGATTGCGCTTGAGCGAATCGAGCACCTGCGACAGCTGGTCGATTGTCCGGCCGTCCGGTGCCGGCCAGGAACGCCACTGATGTCCGTATACAGGTCCGAGATCCCCGTTCTCATCAGCCCACTCGTCCCATATCGATACCTTATGGTCATGCAGGTACTTTATGTTCGTATCCCCCTTGATGAACCACAGAAGCTCATAGATGATAGAACGCAGGTGGAGTTTCTTGGTTGTAAGCAGAGGGAATCCGTCCGAGAGATCAAACCTCATCTGATAACCGAAGACCGATTTTGTTCCAGTGCCGGTACGGTCCGACTTGACAGTCCCGTAATCCATGATATGCTGCAAAAGTTCAAGATACTGCTTCATGACAAAATTATTTACACAGCCAAAGTTAATGAATTTATACTACCGTTAACTACTGGAAGAGCGTCCTATCGGTCTCCGGTTCCGCCGGAAGTGAACGGAAAGACGAGAACTACAGGAAGATGATCGCTTGCACCACCATGCCACATAGGACCGTAATACGAACGCCTGGGCTTGACACCCAAAAACTTATCATCATCTTCAATAAGCATCGGATGAGAATATATCTCCATTACGGAACCTTCCGCCACAGGACTGACATGAAAATGGTCTATCAGTTCCCAGCGTCCGTTGTATTTAAGACTACCCTTCCCGTGCCTTTGAAGCCCTGAAGCGAGGTCGACAAGTCCGGTGCCGCGAAGCAACGAACTGACCGGACCGGAATCGGGCGTGTCATTGAAATCTCCAGTGACTATCACCCATGGCAGGAGACCGGTCACAGAGTCCCTGAGAGCGACAACCGCCCTGCGCAAGGTATCAGCGGCCGCCTGACGGAAAGGTCTCGAATACTCATCTCCACCGAATTTTGAAGGCCAGTGATTGATAAAGAAGTGCACGGTGTCCTTATGAAGACCGCCCGTAAACATAAGACAGGATATATGCAGAATGTCTCTTGTCGGCCTCTCCCGTCCCGTCAGCACACTCAGCACTTCCACATCTATGACATCAATATACTCCTCCCGATAGATGAACCCGACATCTATGCCTCTGCTGTCCGGCGAGTCATGGTGGACTATTTTATAACGGAGCTTGGCCAACGGAGTATGCTCCACCAGTTGCCGCAGCACCATACTGTTCTCCACCTCAGCGAAGCCCACCGCCAGCGGCCAGTCTCCATACCTGTCATACATGGACATGAGTGTCTTCGCCATAAGGTTGCGCTTTTCCAGAAACCTCTTCCATGTCCAGTGCCTGTAGCCGGAAGGAGTAAACTCGTCATCGAGTGTCAGTGAATCGTCAAAAGGATCGAAATAATTCTCTACGTTCCAGAAAACCACGTAAGAACTGTCACTCCCACGCATACCGCCCCATACAGAGATACTGGCTGAAACAGCCAGACATACGACACATACCCTACCCCACATATCCTCAACATTCCAATATACATCATACAAAGATAGCGAAATTCCATCAGCATCCTGCATGACGCTGCCGCAAAAGACAAAAAAACAGGGCAGTCACCTGAAACGGTAATTGCCCTGGATATATCGGGGACACGGACCTGCTAATAGAATCTGGCCCTGTTGTCCTTGACATCAGCCCTTTTCATGAAAATCGCAGGAAGACTGTTTACCTGGTAAGCCTCCACCTGAGCTTGCTTGATCCTGGCATCATCCTCGGTATAGAACGAGCCGGTCTCACGTCCGGTAACCTTGAAGACATAGACTCCGACATTTCCGGCCACAGGACCTGCAACAACATCAGTACCTGCCCCTGCCACAGCACCTATGAAAGCCGGTTCCGTGGCATTGCCGCTCATGGTCCCGAATGTAATACCGTCCTTCGTGCTGACAGTCTGGCCGAGAGTGTCGGCAATTACATTCATATCCGTCAGACCGGCAATACGGTCCGCCACTTCCGACTTCACTTTCTCGGCTCTCTTCTCATTTGTGAGAATGTAGCGTATGGAAGACTGCACACTTGCCAACGGAGCATATCCCTCCTCATGAATGGCCTTGAGGGCAACCACAAAATATATATTGTTGTTGACGGTGATAATCGGAGATACGTCACCTACCTTCGTCTTGTCATCGTATATCCAGCGGATAACCTCCCTCACGTCATCATAGCGGGAAAGCTGTCTTGCACTTTCGGCGACTCTGTTGGCAGGCACTACCGGCAGGTCCTCCTCCATGGTTATCCTGTCGAAGTTGGCGATTTTGCCCTCGGTACGCGAGGCAAGGTCATTGGCCTGGGCATAAAAGTGCTGGAATGTCTCCTTGCTGGGAAGCGCCTCCTTGGAAAGGATGGCAAGCTGAACCTTCTTCATCGGAGCAGTCCTCTCCGTGACAGTAACTACATGGATACCGTAGTCAGTCTCTATCTCAGCTACGGAACCGGGCCTCATGCTGAGTACCTCCTGCATGCCGGGAACCATATTGGTCTGGGTCATCCAGCCTATGTCATCCGGATTGGGCACATTGGGATTGTGGGCCAATGAATAACGGGACGCCAGATCCGAGAAGTCACCACCGTGATTCAGCACGTTGACAAGACTGTCCGCCAGCTTATGCGCATCGAAAGACAGAAGGATGTGACGCACATACGCGGAGTCGGCCATGGTCTTCACGTCATTTACGCGCGCGGCATAGAACGTATTGTCCTTCCTGAACACGGGCAGCACACCAGGATTGCTGCTGAAAGCAAACTCGTCCACTTCAGGGAAACTGCTCTCCAGCTCACCTTTCTTATAATAATAATCCTGAAGAGGAGTATCTGAGTTGAATGAAAGGAACGATTTCAGATTGTCAGTACTGGAGAATTCATCGAAGATACCGTTTATCTCATCCTCGGCAGCCTTGATGTCGGCCTCGGAGGGTACCACCTCATAAGCCACGAACTCCACGTCGCGGGAAGCCGTCTGACGGTAGTTTTCCTTATGGGAGTCGTAATATTCACGTATCTCGTTATCCGACACCTTGATGGTCGTATCTCTCTGGAATCCGAAAGGTACGAGTACGAACTGAACGTCTGAAGCCGTATTGTTCTCCTCGATCTGACGACGGAGCTCTACCGGAGTGATGATATCGCTTCCTGTAAGGAGAGAATTGTATTTCGCAAAGTACTGCTGGTCTGTTATGCTCTGCTTCAAGAAACTCCAGTACTGGGAAAGGTTGCCGGACGGATCACTCGGAATCGCCCGGATAAACTCCACAAGTCTCTCTCTGCTGAAATTGCCGGACTCATCCACGAATATGCCGGAAAGTACCGGAGAGACCTCCTGCCCCTGGGTAAGATCGAGTATCTCGTCATCACCGACTATAAGCCCGCCTTTCTGCATCTGCGGAATTATGTACATCCTTGTGAGAAGACTCTGCCATGCGGACTCGTTGATGGCCTGCATGGTACTCTCTGATACGGACTGGGAACCGGTAGTTATGTTGTAGATATTCGTATAATAGTCCACTTCTTTCTGGAAATCATTGTAACGCACCTTCTTTCCGTCGATTTTTCCAACATCGTACTTCGATGAGAAGTAACTCAACGTGGTCTCAAGAGTTCCGGGATCTATAATAAACGATAACAGTGCTATTGCAATGAGCACTGTGATAAGAGCACCGAGCCTGACTCTGATTTTCTCTAAAACTGCCATTTTATTTCAATTTACAACATTCTGATAATAGGTTGCGAAGATAGTAATTTTTTTTATCTCCTATAATCAGGACCAATAAAATTCACTGTATCCACGTATACACTGCCTGTAGAGTCATCTGATATTATCCCGTAGCTGTCAAAAGGACGAAGCAACTGGGCATCCCTCGCCCTCTCGTCCGACTCCAGTCCGTATCCCTGCATGAATCCATCGGGAGAGGACAGCCTGACAAGACAATTGGTATCCGTATAGATCATCTTTCTCTCACGGTCCCAGTAAAGAGTATCCGTCTCTATCTTCTGGCCATTCAGATAATTATTGATAACTACATTTCCGTAAGCAGACCACTGCTCGCTCTTGCCGGACACCATGTGCATAGCCTGATCCGATACTATCTGGGTCTCCAAAAGACCGTCCTCGTTATAAGCCAGGACCCGGAATCCTTCGGGAAACACCTCGCGTGACTCCTCGGGTGACTGTTCATAACGCTCCATCCGCCTTGCCACAAGCCTCATCTGAAGCTTACCGCTTTCCGTCTGGGAAGCATCCATGTCCAGTACCACCTGCGTAGGAGCTTCGGATATCTTATCGATGTCTATATTCTTCAGCTTGTTGCCGCAAGAAACAGAGACGGCGGCAGCCCATAGGACTGCCACCATCCTTACAACCTTACAGCATTGGCTTCTAAAGCTCATTACTATTTCTGTGTCCTTACCGTGGTAGTCTCTCTCATGCCACCGCAGTTGACCTCGTATTTGTCACCGTCGACCATGTCGTACATGAATGCATCTGACTGGAGAGGATAATACTGACGGTATGTGGATATCTGCTTGTCCGCATCTTCCGCAAGCGAAGCGTCTGCATTCTTGGCTTTCAGCATGTAGTCCGTAGCCACCCAGTAAGGTGCGCGTATCTCGATAGGGTTGCCTTCGCACTTGGTAACACTCCAGATAGTGCCGATCAGGAAATATGCCCTGCCTGCAAAAGTCTGTGAAAGCGATGCAGCCTGCTTTGCAGCATCCAGTGCCTCCGGCTTGTTGTCGAGTTTCTGGAAAAGATATCCTGCAAGCTCATAGTAATACTGGGCATCCTGCTCCGCATTGGACTCTTCATAGCCTATGGCTTCCTTGATATATTTCACGGCATTCTCTCCTCCGTCGGGAAGCGATGAGTAAAGCTGGTAGAGAAGATAGGCCGAATTGACTGAAGGATCGACTTTGTGCAGACCTTCCACTGCCTTGCGGAAAAGATCCTGGTCAGTACAGTTGGTAGAGGAGAACAGGGAGACAATGTTGGTAAGGAGCTGCTCATCCTCGGGAGTCTCAGCATAACGGGGAGAGAACACCTCGACCAGATTCTCGCAGCTTGCGACACCGCTGGATGCAAACAGGCTCTCTACGTCAGCTATTGCCTCGTTGACCATCTTGGAAGGTTTTGCATTGTTCACCATCTCAAGAGTGCCTATGCTCTTTTCGAAGGCGCTGAACACTCCATCATCATCTATCTTTCCGAGATTGTAGAGTTTTACTGCATAATCCATGTATCTTACGACCACTGTTGTGGATGACTTTTCCTTTGCCACGTCCATGGCCTCTCCGAGAGCATCGAATACTTCCTGCTCGCTTCCAGGCTCAGCATAGTTCATCATATCCACCGCCCTGTTGCTCTTGGCTGTGACAGCAAAAGAAGGGTAGTTGTCTATTCTCATCTGATGCAGCATCATGAGCGTATCTACAAGCTCCTTTTTCCTTACAGGATTGTTGCGGTACTTGGATATCTCCTTACGCATAATCTTCATACCGTCAAGAAGCATGTTCTGACTCGCTGTAGGAGGACAGTATTTTATGGCATTACGCCAGTTCGGAGCAGCACTCTCAAGATTGTTCTGCTTTATGTACTGCTGATAGAATGAAAGATATTTCACACATTCGGCACTGTCCGCACCGTACCTGCCCTGTCCGAAGGCAAGAGTGGACATCAAAAATGCAACTGTTACAAATAGAATACGTCTCATGTTTTTAGTTTTTATCTTTTTATTTTAAAATATCAATCATATCTGTATTTGACAAACCATACATCGTGAAGGTTTATATTCAAGATGAAATTGATGTACCTTTCCCTTACCAGATTGTGCCTTAGAGTGCCTCTCTGCCCCATGTCTATCGCAATACTCACAGCATTGTGCCATCTGTATACTGGGAACGAGGCTCCTATGGTTATACCGAATGAATTGACCTGATGCCCGTTCACCTTCACGTAGGACTGCTCGAAATAGGCTCCCGCCCTGTAAGTGACCCTCTTCATGTAATACCTGATATCGTACATGTTCGGAGTAATCTCGAAACCGGCCCGATAGGATCTTGCATTTGCAGTAGAGAAATTGGTCCACATCACGTCATCCGGAAAAGAGGAGGCTCCCCAGTTCTGCTGGACAAAATCGGCACCTACGGCCCATTTGTCATTGACTCTGTACGATATGCCTACTCCCAGTTCGTCCGCAATGTCGAAGGCATCGCTCCTGCTTGCAGCATACAGTGCAGTATCGGCATCAGAAAAGGCGTATTTGACAACATCTCCATTGAGTCTGCTGCTGAGACGGTAGGTGGCTCCTATCACCAGTTCAGAATTGTTCTTCCTGAAAGGCTGGGCATACTGCAGGCCGAACTTGCCTGAAAAGCTGTGAACCTTGTAATCCCATCCGGTATTTATCGTGTTGTACATCGAGGACGAGTTGAACAGGATGTCGTTATGCTTGTTTATGTATCCGAAATAGTAAATGGCCTCGGCTCCTATGGAAAGCCTCTTGAAAAAGGTGACAGCACCACCGAAAAAAAGCTGGTATATACTTCCGGTACCATATTTCTGATACTTCACGTCACCTATTCCGGCCACTATGTCCGGATCGTTCTCAGTTGACAGGAACTTGTATCCTATATCGCTGAACGGAGCTATACCCACTACGAACGCGGAATTCCTGTATATGGGAAAAGTCATGACCACATTCTGCATGTTGAATACATTGTAGGCAGACTTTACAGTACCGTCATTGTTGTATGTGTTCTGCTGGTTGAGACCGAAGTCCAGCATGAAAGCCAAAGTATCCCTCGCCGTTATGGACGCCGGATTGATATAGTTGATGACACCGTTGTCCCTCATTCCTATCCCTATGCCTCCCATGGACATGTTATAGGCCGAACCAGGGTATGACATCTTGCCGATACCGAACATGGAATACGGAGAATACGAACCAAGAGCATCGGTCTGCTGACCTTCCGCTACAAACGGAGAGAAACAGAGAACCGATACGATACCTAATATAATAGGGATATAGTTCCTTTTACACATTATTCTCCTGAGCTATTTTGAACAATCCTTTCACCACAAGGTTACAAACTACAAATATCGGGTAATTTAACTTCTTTGCAAAAAAAAGTGCGTCTCCACCCGTAAAAACAATTCTTGCTCCAGGATTGTTCTCAATGTATTTCTCCACTTCAAACATTATGCCTAAAACCACACCATTGCTGATAGCCTCACTTGTACTCCTACCTGTTTGACACACAGGCATGGACGGTTCAACAAGAGGAAGCCGTCCGGTATAGTGGTGCAGGGCGTTGAAGCGCATGCCGAGTCCGGGCGATATGTTGCCCCCCTTGAAAACACCTCCTGAACTCAGGAAATCCACTGTAATAGCCGTACCGAAATCAAAAATCACACTGTCTTCTCCGGGAAACAAGGCACTGACTCCCACCGCCGCCGCTATCCTGTCCGCTCCAAGCGTCTCAGGTGTATCGTAATCCACCGATATGTTCATACGTGTGGATGCACCTACTTCCACCACCCTCCTGCTGTTCTTTCCAAGCCAGTCCGTTATCTCCCCACTGTCCCCGGCTACTGACGACACGCATACTGTATCCGCAGGTCCGTCACTGACAAGGCCGGAAAGGAAAAGCAACAGATCCTTTCGGGGCACTCTGACTACGCGCTCTATTGAAAACTCATCGGCACATGCGACCTTGCAGAAGGACGAGTTTCCTATATCTATCAGTATATTCTTCACAGACAATGCTTTTAAAAAGGTGACAAATATAACTACAATTTCTGTATGAGATTATATGCACCCTCAATAGTTTTCACATTTTTTACTGTTATGTACAGCTTGTCGTTATTTTCCTTGAGCATGTACCTGTCCGGGTTCCTGCTCTGTATTGCCTTGATAATACTGGAGAACCGGCTGCTTCTGTAAAACGGGGACATGGAGTTGGAAACAAAATACATCACCATTGAACCGTTCTTCAGGACTATCTTCTCGAATCCTCTTTCCATGGCAGCCATCCTGAGCCGTACCACGAATATCAACTGTTTGAACTCCTCAGGTATAGGCCCGAACCTGTCTTCGATATCAGCAATGAATCTCCGCAGTGATGCTTCGTCAGATATTGAATCCAGTTCCTTGTACAGGCGTATCTTCTCCGCAGTTATATTGATATAGGTATCCGGAATCAGTATCTCCATATCAGTATCAACCGTACAGTCAGTTACATACCGGCTGTCACACTCATCATTTTTCCTGACTCCTGGCATCATGTCGGGAACCGTTCCCTTGATCTCCTCGAAGGCCTCCGCCAGTATGCGCTGATAGGTCTCGAATCCCATCTCGGCTATATATCCGCTCTGCTCTGCACCGAGCATGTTGCCCATGCCACGGATATCCAGGTCCCGCATCGCAATGTTGAAGCCACTGCCAAGATCCGAAAAGGCCTCTATGGCATCCAGTCTCCGTTTAGCATCATCTGAAAGACTTGCCATAGGCGGCACTATCAGATAGCAGTAGGCTTTCCTGCTCGAACGCCCTACCCTGCCCCTTAACTGATGAAGGTCGCTGAGACCATAATTCTGAGCCTGGTTTATAATGATCGTATTGGTATTGGGTATATCTATTCCGTTTTCTATGATAGTGGTGGCCACCAATACGTCATAGTCTCCTGCCATGTACTCTATTATTTTATTCTCCAGAACTTTGGGATCCATCTGACCGTGAGCGACACATGTCTTCACTCCGGGCACAGCCCTGCGGATAATATCCTCGACCTCATATATATCCTGAACCCTGTTGTGTACGAAAAATACTTGCCCTCCCCTACTTGTCTCCTCATTGATGATATCTCTGACAGTATCGGCATTGAAGTCTATTATCTCCGTCTGGATCGGCTGTCTGTTTGGCGGAGGAGTATTGATGATAGACAGGTCCCTGGCTCCGAGAAGCGAGAACTGCAGAGTTCTCGGAATGGGAGTGGCAGTAAGAGTAAGGGTGTCCACCGAAAGCTTGAGTTTTCTTAGAGTCTCTTTCGCTGCTACACCGAATTTCTGCTCCTCATCTATGATCAGCAATCCAAGATCCTTGAATACAACATGCTTGCCAAGCAGCCTGTGGGTGCCTATTATTATATCTATCTTTCCGTTCTTAAGTCTCTCCAATATATCGGTCACCTCCTTCGGCGTACGCAACCTGCTGAGATAATCTATACTGCAAGGGAAATTGCGCAACCTGTCCCTGAAAGTATTGTAATGCTGCAGCGCCAATATGGTAGTAGGTACGAGAACTGCAACCTGCTTGTTATCAGCCACAGCCTTGAAAGCAGCCCTCATTGCCACTTCTGTTTTTCCGAATCCGACATCACCGCACACAAGCCTGTCCATAGGCCATTCGCTTTCCATATCCTTCTTGACTGCCTCGACAGCCTTTATCTGGTCAGGAGTCTCCTCATACTGGAACGACGACTCGAACTCCTGTTGCAGGAACGAGTCAGGACTGAATGCAAATCCCTTCGCTACTCTTCTCTGTGAATACAGCCTGATAAGATCCTCGGCTATATCCTTCACCTTCGATTTGGCACTGCTCTTAAGCTTCTCCCAATTGCCTGTACCGAGCTTGTTTATTTTTGGAGGCTTGGTAGAATCCCCCGACCTGTATTTGGATATGCGGTGAAGACCGTGCACGGAGACAAAAAGAACATCATTGTCCTTGTATATCAACTTTACGGCCTCCTGAATCTTTCCATTGATACGGTTCTTTACAAGACCTCCGAAACGTCCGATACCGTGATCTATATGAACAATGTAATCTCCTTCCTTGAACGAGTTTATGTCATTCATTGTAAGCTGCTCGCTACGCTCCACTGTGCGTTTCAGCCTTATTCTCCTGTACCGGTCGAATATCTGGTGGTCAGTGTACAGACAAATCCTGCTGTCATGGTCTATGAAACCTTCCTGGATAGTATACTCCATATACTTTACCGAAAGGCTGAAAGACGAGAGTATATTGCGCAGTCTCTCTATCTGACTGCGGTTCTCGCTCATTATGCAGACCTTGTAACCGTCCTTTTCCTTCGATTTTATATCAGAGGCCAGAAGCTCGAAATTCTTGTTGAAAGCAGGCTGAGGAGAAGTATTGAACTCTACATACACGTCCGCTGACTGTCTGTGCAACGGAGAAAGATACACTTTCCTGTGCCTGATGCCGTCTTCAGGTTTCTCTTCGAAATTCTCTATTCCGGATATCCATATCAAAGCATCTTCGGGCAGAGCACCGTATACAGGTCGTCCATTGTGTCCTCCGTCTCCGATATTCTCCGCCAGAGTGATGTTAGGATATATATTGAGAATTTCGACAGGATCACCCTGAGTGTGCTGGGTATTGACATCGAACACCCTGACGGTATCCACTTCGTCACCGAAAAAATCCAACCTGTAAGGCTTGTCATTGTTGAAAGAGAAAACATCTATTATACCACCTCGGACAGCATATTCGCCAGGACGGGAAACAAAGTCCACCTTTGTGAATCCTATATTGTAAAGATCCTCCTGAAGCCGGTCAAAAGGATACACCTTTCCCTGAACTATTCCGATAACCGATCCGTCCATCTCTTTCTTATCCGGAATAAACTCATCCACAGAGTCCTTGTAACCGACAATTATGAGACTGTCTCCCTTATACACACCGGAACTGTAATCCTCAAGGGCACTTATGGCGGCAGTACGCTGCACTTTGGCCGACATGTCCTTCATAGTGCCTTTTATGGTACGCACATCCGAAGTCGGAAAGAAGAATACATTGTCATCACCTATTATATTATAAAGGTCATTGACACATCCTTCCGCCTCCTCTTTTCCGGCAAGCACCACCAAGTGCACACCTCTGCCGGCAAACTCGGAAAGCAAATATGCTTTTGCAGAAGAGTACAGACCATCTATTTCAATTGTTCTCACAGACTTATCGGATACCGCACTCCTCAACGAATCCATGCTGCGTGTTTTCAACAATCCTTCTATCTTATGGTTCATTTCCTATCAATAATCCTGTTGATATCTTATGATAATTTTTTTCTTTTTTTCAAAATATACGTATATGCCGGCACCAAAATAGGTATACAAATTTTTTTATCAAAAGTTTTTAAAATTTTATCAACATGTTTTTGTCAACGTGTTCATTTTACAACAGCTGAATTTTCCGCCACTTATTGAAAATGTCAACATATCCACAGTCTAAAATAATTATAAAACTCATATATCTGAAAAGATATTTATATTTGTACTCTTGTTTACAAATCTTATGACAGAGGATAATTTTGACGCAAGGGCACAAAGTACTGCCAAAGATAGCGATTTTGAAGGAAAGATAAGACCGCAGGACTTTAAAGAATTTTCAGGTCAGGACAAAATAATCGACAATCTGAAAATTTTCGTCAAGGCTGCCCTGCTCAGGGGAGAGGCCCTGGACCATATCCTGCTGCACGGTCCTCCAGGGCTTGGCAAGACCACTTTGGCGCATATCGTAGCCAATGAACTGGGTGTCAATATGAAAATCACTTCCGGTCCTATTCTGGACAAGCCAGGGGATCTGGCCGGTCTGCTTACTGGACTCGATACTGGAGACGTACTTTTCATTGACGAGATACACCGTCTTTCTCATGTGGTGGAGGAGTACCTGTATTCTGCCATGGAGGACTTCACCATCGATATCATGATTGACAAGGGACCGGGCGCACGTTCAGTACAGATAGGGCTCAATCATTTTACACTTATCGGAGCTACTACCAGAAGCGGTCTGATAACTTCTCCTCTTAGGGCGAGATTCGGCATTACGGCGCATTTGGAGTACTATGATGCCCCCGTGTTGAAGGATATCATCAAGCGCAGCGCATCTATTCTCAATATAGGAATAGAGGACAGGGCTGCGATGGAGATAGCCATGCGGAGCCGTGGGACACCGCGTATCGCCAATTCGCTTTTGAGAAGGGTCAGGGATTTTGCGCAGGTCAAGGGGTCCGGTTTCGTAGACCTTGAGATAGCATCCTATGCTCTTGACGCACTGAATATCGACAAGCGCGGACTTGACTCGATAGACAACAAGATATTGAATACCATTATCTACAAGTTCAAGGGGGGGCCAGTGGGGCTTGGGACTATAGCGACTGCAGTAGGGGAGGATCCGGGGACAGTGGAGGAGGTGTACGAGCCATATCTGATCAAGGAGGGCTTTATTCATCGTACTCCCCGTGGACGTGAGGCTACTGACTTAGCTTACAGTCATCTCGGTGAAGACAGATATGCTCCTGACAGTTTGTTTCAGCAGTTATGAAAGTCTTGATGGTCGCTGATGCCCGTAGCGTACATACCAGGAGATGGGCCGTGTCTCTCAAGGATTCAGGGGTGGATATAGTGCTGTATTCCATCTATCCGTCCTCTGACGCCTTTTTTGAGAAGCATGGCATAAGGCTTTATGTATTTGACTTGTTTACGTACAAACAGGGCAGAGGCCCCGGCCGTGCGCTATCTATGATCGCAAGACACCGGAAGGCAGTCGGCAGTCTCAAGTCAGTAATCGCATCGGAACGACCGGATATACTTCATGCGCATTATGCCACAAGTTTCGGCCTTATAGCGGCTTTGACCGGCTTCCATCCTTTCATCATCTCAGTATGGGGAAGCGACGTGTATGAGTTTCCCAAGAAGTCGCTTGTCAACCGTGAATCCGTAAAGTTCATTTTCCGCAGGGCCGACAGAATACTTTCCACCAGTCATGTGATGGCAAGGCGTACATCTCTCTACACAAGTAAGCCGATAGCTGTAACGCCTTTCGGAGTAGATACGCATTTATTCAGGAGAACCGGTGCTGTGGAACGTTGTAAGGACTCTTTTATAGTCGGCAATGTGAAGACCCTTTCTCCCAAATACGGTATAGATGTACTTATCCAGGCGTTCAACATAGTGATTGGACGTAATCCTCGACTGGACATGTCATTGGTTATAGTGGGGGACGGTCCTTGCAGGGAGGAATATGAGAGATTGGCCTCGGAGCTTGGTATAAGTGGTCGTGTCAAGTTTGTAGGCAGAGTTCGTAATGACCGGCTTCCGGAGTATTATAATGCTTTTTCGGTGGCTGTGTCCCTTTCGGACAGTGAAAGTTTCGGTGTAGTGGCTGTGGAAGCCATGGCCTGCGGGTGTCCTGTGGTGGTCTCGGATGCCGACGGTTTTACGGAAGTGGTAGAGGACGGGGTTACAGGTTTTGTGGTTCCAAGACGTAGTCCTGAGGCAGCGGCGGAAGCTATACAGCGATTTATGGATGATCCGTCTTTAAGGGATAAAATGGGCGCATCGGGACGTGACAGGGTATGCAGGTTTTACAATTGGAAAGACAATGTGGCCTCGATGGTCAGGATATATTCAGAGGTGAACAATGGCTGAGGATCTTAAGACAAAAACTGCTAAGGGGATCGGCTGGGGATTTGCCGACAATGTGCTGGGTCTCGGAATCACGGCTGTAGCAAATATTATCCTGGCCAGGATTCTCTCTCCTTCCGATTTCGGTATAATAGGCATGACTGCCATTTTTATGACATTGTCTACATCTTTAGTGGACAGTGGGTTTACCGGTGCTCTTACGAGGAAGAAAGATGCCGTAAAGGCTGATTTCGATACGGTATTTTACTTCAATCTGGCAGTAAGCTGTCTGTTATATGCAGTATTGTTCCTATGTGCTCCTCTAATTGCCGGTTTTTTCAGTAATGAGATACTTGTACCAATTGTCAGAATATTGGGAATATCTCTTGTTATCAATGCATTTGGTATAGTACAGAAGGTTATTTTAGTACGTAGGATAGACTTCAGGACCCAGGCATGGATATCTCTGGCTTCATCAGTCACGGCGTCTGTAGCTGCTGTAGCTGCGGCCTTTTCAGGAGCCGGAGTCTGGAGTCTGGTGGTACTGCAGGTTGTAAAGCCGGCTGTAAATACTGTTCTGCTGTGGTCTGTATCGAAATGGCATCCCGGTCTGTGTTTTTCCAGGAAAAGTTTCAGTGATATGTTCTCTTTCGGAGGACGGCTTCTTGTCACATCCATAATCAGTACGCTCTGGAGTGAGATGTACTCTGTCATTATAGGCAGGATGTATTCATCTTCTGTTCTCGGCCAGTATTCACGGGCCGACAAGGTCAAGAATATGGTCACTTCAAATGTCAGTTCAGTGATGCAGAAGGTAAGTTATCCTGTTCTGTCATCCATACAGGATGATATGGAAAGACAGGTAAACGTTTATAGAAAAGTGCTTAGAACAACTGTACTGATATCTTTTACAGCGGTTTTCGGACTATGGGCCGTCGCAGGTCCATTTGTGCTTACCGTTTTCGGAGATCAGTGGCTTCCAGCAGTGGACTATCTCAGGATCATGTGTTTTTCAGGTCTTTTCCTGCCTTTGATGATGTGCAGTGCCAATGTCATCAACGCAGACGGACGTTCCGACATAACGTTGTTCCTGGAGATACTGAAAACTGTTCTGGGACTGGTTCCGGTAGTTTTCGGAATACTTTTCAGTGTCGAGGCTCTCCTGTGGAGTATGGTAGGCGTATCGTTCATATTGTATATTGCACATGCATTGTGCGTATCTAAAGTGATTCATTATTCTATGGGCCGCCAGTTTGGGGATATCCTTCCTTCATTATGTGTGTCAATAGTCATGGCCTTGATTGTCAATCTTATGAATCTTTTGAGTATGCCTTGTTGGATTTTACTCATACTTCAGATCTGCGCCGGGGTCCTGATAGTCATTCCGGCATATGAGCTCGTTTATAAAAGTGACGAGTACAGGGATATCAAAAATGAACTGTACCGTCTGATAGGAAGAGTATTTGGGAAATGACAAGGGAAGTCTCGATAATAATAGTCAACTACAATACCGGTGAGCTGCTCTTCAATTGTCTGTGCAGTATCGATAGGTTTCTGAGTCTGGATTATGAGGTAATCGTTGCTGACAATGCATCTTCTGATGATTCGGTTTCCCGTTGCTCTGCTTTCAGGAGCAATCCGCGGTTTGTATTTATTGAACTGGATTCCAATATGGGTTTTGCAAAAGCCAATAATATAGCCGCTGCAGCTGCTGCCGGAAGGATCCTGCATTTTCTCAATCCTGATACGGAGATAGGGGAAGGGATGGACGGGGATTACAGGACGGCTCTCGGATATCCGTGTACGGTTTTTGTCAATCCTCTTGTAAACCGCGATGGTTCTGTGGAGAACAGACCTAAGCCTGTTCCGGTACTCCGGGACATGTTTTACTGGTATGTATGCAGGAAAAAGGCGAGAATCTGGTATAAAGGTGCGTCGGTTATCATGTCCCGTGAGGTGTTCGACAGGGTAGGGAAGTGGTCGGAAGACTATTTTATGTATGCCGAGGATCTGGATCTGTTCTACAGTCTCCATACTTTGGGAATATCTGTCCGTAGCCTGTCGTCGACCATATTTCATTATGGCGGTGGAAGCAGTTCCGGGAGATGGTCGGATCTGGAGCGCGAGGTAGTGGTCCAACGTTCCGCAAGGATTTTTTATAATAAGTATTTTTCCAAATATCAGTATATTGCAATAAAAATATACTTTGTTTTCCACTATCTTTTCAAGGACCCCCGGAGGGTTCCTATGGATATTAGAGCCTGGAGGTTGAGCGGTAAGAAATGAAAGTTTTGCAAAAGTGCTGAAAAGTAAGTAACATTGCACCAAATTTTAATTCTATTGATACATTATGGAGGATAAGTTAATTTCCAAAGTACCCGAAGGTCCTTTGGCTGAAAAATGGACTAAGCATAAAGCCGCTATCCGTGTTGTCAGCCCTGCCAATAAAAGAAAGCTGGACATTATCGTAATCGGTACCGGTCTTGGCGGAGCCTCGGCAGCAGCAACTCTCGGAGAACTCGGTTATAATGTCAAGATTTTCTGCATCAGCGATTCTCCCCGTCGTGCCCACTCTATCGCAGCGCAGGGAGGTATCAATGCTGCCAAGAACTATCAGAACGACAACGACTCCGTGTACCGTCTCTTCTACGATACCATCAAAGGTGGCGACTACCGTAGCAGGGAGGCCAATGTGTACAGGCTTGCTGAGGTCAGCAATCTGATTATCGACCAGTGCGTAGCACAGGGTGTTCCTTTCGCGAGAGATTATGGCGGACTGCTCGACAACCGCTCTTTCGGCGGTGCTCAGGTCAGCCGAACGTTCTATGCCCGCGGCCAAACCGGACAGCAGCTGCTTCTCGGAGCCTATGCTTCCCTGAACCGTCAGATAGCCAAGGGTACTGTGAAGTCTTATCCCCGTCATGAGATGCTTGAACTCGTTGTAATCAACGGTGAGGCACGCGGTATAATTACCCGTAACCTTGTAACCGGAGAGATCGAGCGTTTCGGAGCGCATGCTGTCGTACTTGCTTCCGGCGGTTACGGCAACACATATTTCCTTTCTACCAATGCCATGAATTCCAACGGTTCTGCCGCATGGCACTGCTACAAGAAAGGTGCTTATTTCGCAAATCCCTGCTTTGCCCAGATTCACCCTACATGTATCCCTGTTCATGGTGACCAGCAGTCCAAGCTGACTCTTATGAGTGAGTCGCTCCGTAACGACGGACGTATCTGGGTTCCGAAGAAGATGGAGGATGTAAAGAAGTTGCGTGAAAAACAGATTAAGGGTTCGCAGATTCCCGAGCAGGATCGCGACTACTATCTGGAGCGTCGCTATCCGGCTTTCGGTAATCTCGTTCCCCGTGACGTCGCTTCCAGGGCAGCCAAAGAGAGATGCGATGCGGGATACGGAGTAAACGAAACAGGTCTTGCAGTATTCCTCGACTTCTCCTCGGCTATTGAAAGACTTGGCAAGGAGACCATTACTGCCCGTTATGGCAACCTCTTCCAGATGTACGAGAAGATAACCGGTGTCAATCCCTATGAGGAGCCGATGATGATATATCCGGCTATCCACTATACCATGGGCGGTATATGGGTTGACTATAACCTTCAGACCACCATTCCTGGTCTGTACGCTATCGGTGAGGCCAACTTCTCCGACCACGGCGGCAACCGTCTCGGCGCTTCCGCCCTCATGCAGGGTCTTGCCGACGGGTATTTCATCCTGCCTTACACTATAGGAGATTATCTTTCTCATAAGATCCAGGAGCCCAAGGTAAATACCAATACTCCTGAGTTTGACGAAGCCGAGAAGGCTGTCAAGGAGCGTATCAATTACTTCCTCAACAACAAGGGCACCCAGACTGTCGACTACTATCATAAGAAACTCGGCAACATCATGTGGGAGAAAGTCGGCATGGCCCGTGACAAGAAGGGTCTTGAGGAGGCAATCAAGGAGATACACGAACTCCGTGAGCAGTACATGAAGGACGTTTATGTTCCCGGTACCAACGAGGAGTTCAATCAGGAACTCGAGAAGGCTCTCCGTGTAGCGGACTTCTTCGAAATCGGTGAACTGATGGCCCGTGATGCCCTGAACCGCAACGAGTCTTGCGGTGGTCACTTCCGTGTGGAGATGCAGACACAGGACGGTGAGACTCTTCGTGATGACGAACATTATCAGTATGTCAGCGCATGGGAGTATGCAGGTGAGGGCAAGGAGCCTATATTCCATAAGGAAGACCTTATATTTGAGTTTGTTAAGCCTTCAACACGTAACTATAAAGACTAAGGAGGGGTATTATTATGAATTTTACTTTGAAAGTATGGCGTCAGCAGAACGCCAAGACAAAAGGACATTTTGAGACCTACAAGGTGTCGGACATATCGCCTGATACCTCGTTTCTCGAGATGCTCGATATCCTCAACGATCAGTTGATACGTGAGGGCAATGACCCTGTTGCTGTCAATAAGGGTTGCAGGAATTCCGGTCCTATTTCATTCGATCATGACTGCCGTGAAGGAATCTGCGGCATGTGTTCGCTGTACATCAACGGCCATCCTCATGGTCCTGACAGCGAGATCACTACATGCCAGCTGCATATGCGCAAGTTCAAGGACGGTGACACCATTACCATCGAGCCTTGGAGAAGTGCCGGTTTTCCTATCATCAAGGACCTGGTAGTCAATCGTGGAGCTTTTGACAAGATTCTCCAGGCAGGTGGGTTCATTTCCATCAATGCAGGATCAGCTCAGGATGCGAATGCGATACCCATTCCCAAGAAAAAGGCAGATGAGAGTATGGACGCAGCGGCTTGCGTCGGTTGCGGAGCATGTGTTGCAACCTGTAAGAACGGCTCTGCAATGCTCTTCGTGGCAGCAAGGGTAAGTTCTCTTGCACTCTTGCCTCAGGGACGCCCTGAAGCCGCACGCCGTGCAAAAGCTATGGTTGCAAAAATGGATGAGCTTGGTTTCGGTGCATGTACCAACACTCAGGCATGCCAGAGCGAGTGTCCTAAAGGCATTACCGTCAGCCACATTGCACGTCTCAACCGTGAGTTCCTCTGCGCTAAGCTCAAGGATTAGTTTATGGAGTATTTTGTCACCTGTAACGGTATTCCTGTTCACGTTTCCGATAATGGAGAAGGTGACAAAGTATTCGTGCTTCTTCACGGGTATCTCGAAACTTTGTATATATGGGAAGAGTTCAAGGCGTATCTGCCTGACTCTTCCCGTATTATTTGTATAGATCTTCCCGGGGCCGGTCTTTCAGGCTCTGATCCTTTTATCAATACCATGGACTTCGGGGCAAAGGTCCTGCTGGACCTGCTCGACAGACTCAATGTGTACAGGCCCTGTATACTCGGACACTCGCTGGGAGGTTATCTCGGGCAGAGGTTTCTTGCCGATTATCCTGATCGGCTCTCCGCTCTTGTAAATCTGAACTCAACACCGTATCCAGATGCTCCGGAGGTTGCCCGTGACAGGGCTAAGGAGATAGATTTCATAACGAACGGCAAGCTTATGGCTCTGGCGCAGTTGGTGATTCCTAACATGTACAGCAGGGAAAGCTTGCGCAGGTGCGATGAGAAGATAGCCGAGACGATAGAGATTTGCGAGACTCACGATCCTCTCGGTATAGCGGCGTTGGTGCGTGGTATGGCGGCGCGTGAAAGCAGTGTGGGAGTACTTTCTGCAACTAAGGTCCCTGTAATGTTCATACATGGGGGTTCTGACCATTATATACCTATGGCCACTGTCGAGAAGATTGTTGCCGACTTGCCCTCATGCCGGCATTCAGTCCTGCCTTCTTCCGGACACAACTCTTTTATAGAGGAGCCTGGTGACGTTGCCTCCCGGATCCTCGACTTTCTCAGTACAGCAGGTTGTTGAACGGATATCTGCCTTCATGGACTGATCTGACTATATTGTACAGGTCTTTCCTCAGATAGTCGATATTTGTCTTGTTTTTGGCGGAAATAAATATGCAGGCCGAGTTCTCTTTTGCCACCCACATCTGCTGGAGTCTTTCGAGCGGTATGTTTTCCGGTTTTTCCTCTTCAAAGTCATATTCTGACTGCTCGATATGCTTGTAGGCATCTATCTTGTTGAACACCATGAATATTGGCTTGTCTTTGGCACCAATCTCCATAAGCGTTGAATTTACGGCTTTTATCTGCTCCTCGAAGTCAGGGTGCGATATGTCTACTACATGCAGCAGTATGTCTGCTTCCCTTACTTCGTCAAGAGTGCTTTTGAATGATTCGATGAGCTGGGTAGGGAGTTTTCTTATAAAACCTACCGTGTCAGAAAGGAGAAAAGGAAGATTGTCAATGACCACCTTCCTGACAGTCGTATCAAGTGTCGCGAACAGTTTGTTTTCAGCAAAGACGTCGCTTTTGGAAAGCAGATTCATTAGAGTGCTTTTGCCGGCGTTCGTGTAGCCTACAAGAGAAACTCTTACCAATGAGCCTCTGTTGCCCCTTTGTGATGCCATCTGTTTGTCGATTTTCTTCAGTTGTTCCTTCAACTGGCTTATCTTGCTGAGAATAATTCTCCTGTCCGTCTCTATCTGGCTTTCTCCCGGTCCTCGCATTCCAATACCTCCGCGTTGTCTTTCAAGGTGTGTCCACATTCTTGTAAGTCTTGGAAGAAGATATTGGTACTGCGCGAGTTCCACCTGTGTTTTCGCGTATGCGGTCTTTGCTCTTTGCGCGAATATGTCCAGTATAAGGTTCGTTCTGTCCAGTATCCTGCAGTTGAGTTCCCTTTCAAGGTTTCTCAGTTGGGCCGGAGTCAGTTCATCGTCGAAGAGTACAAGATTGATTTCGTGGCTTTCGATGTATTGTTTTATTTCTTCCAGCTTGCCTGTTCCGACATACGTTCTTGAGTTCGCCTGCTCGAGTTTTTGTGTGAATCTTTTCTCGCTTCTTGCTCCTGCTGTCTCAGCGAGGAATTCAAGTTCGTCCAGATTCTCTCTTATCCTTCTCTCATCTGTTCCCTGCGGTATGACGGAAACCACTATTGTTCTTTCAAATTCTTCTTTCAACTCTTTCATATTCAATAAAAAATGAGGCTGACTCTTTTCAGGGGCAGCCTCATTGAAATTTCTTAGGACTGATTTAGTTCATGAGCTTAAATACAATCGGGAAGTTGTAAGTGACAGGTACTGCCTTGTCCCTCTGTTTACCGGGCGTCCACTTCGGAGATTTCTTGATTACGTCGATGGCTGCCTGGTCAAGTGACGGGTCAATGCCTCTGAGTACCCTGATATTGGTTACAGATCCGTCAGATTTGATGGTGAACTGCAGGATCACCCTGCCCTGAATGCCGTTCTCCCTTGCTATATCCGGATACTCAAGATGAGAATACACCCATTTGGTGAACTCATTTGCGTCACCTCCGTTGAACGAGGGTTTTTCCTCCACGATGGCGAATGGAATCGGGGCCTCCTCGATTGTCTCTTCTGCCACTTCCGCTACGTAGTCCATAATCTGCACTCCCATGTCTGCATCGTCTTCAAGACTGATGAAAAGGTCAGTGTCAACAACGATATCATCGCTTACGACATCGATCATATCGGACAGAAGGGGTACTTTGGGTGTCTCTGGCGGCGGGGGAGGTGTCTCAGTTGTAATAGGCATCTGTTCGACCTCGACCGGTACGGCTACTTCCTGCTGTATAACGGACTCACTCTTCTCTGTCGTACTCCACTCGAAAGCGGCGAGCACGATTACGAGAGCGATTATGAGTCCCAACTCTCTGTAAAACAGCTTTCTGTTTTCAAGATTAGCCTTTTCGGATTTTTTAATTTCCATTTTATTTCAGTATTTCTAATTTTCCAGCGGTAAAATTAGATATTATTCTGAAAATTCACAAAAATTGTTGAAAAATCTGTTAAAAACTTCAGATCAGTCCAAGGTCGTGAAGTATCTTGTTGGTGTTTCTCTGTTTCTCGGCACCTTCATGGAATCTTTTCTCTTCCTCTGCAGTGAGATTGAGCTTTACGATCTTCTCGACGCCTTTCTTGCCTATTACTACAGGAACACCGAGGCAGATATCCTCCTCGCCGTACTCACCGTTCTGGGGAACGCTGCAGGGAACGATTCGCTTCTCGTCGTGGAGAATTGCCCTGACAATGCTTGCTGCGCATGCTCCGGGAGCATAGAACGCTGATGTTCCCATCAGTTTGGTAATGGTGGCTCCGCCTACCATTGTGTCGGCTATTACTTTTTCCCTTTTGGCTTTGTTGAGTATCTTGGTGACATCTCCGCCTTTGTATTTGACGCTGCTCATAAGAGGAACCATGGTGGCGTCACCGTGTGCTCCTATTACCATACCGTCTATATCGCATACAGGGGCGTTCAGAGCGAGGCTCAGGTAATAGTTGAACCTGCTGCTGTCGAGTGCTCCGCCCATACCGATGAGGTGGTTCTTCTTTACACCTGAAGTTTTGTATGTAAGATAGGTCATAGTGTCCATGGGGTTGGAGACCATGACGATAAACGTGTTGGGAGAGTATTTGATCACGTTGGCTACAACCTCGCTGACGATTTTTGCGTTGGTTCCTATCAGATCCTCTCTCGACATGCCTGGTTTTCTGGGTAATCCGGATGTGATGACAACGACATCTGATCCTGCGGTAGCCTTGTAGTCGTTGGTCACGCCCTTGATTTTGGAGTTGATGCCCATTATTTTCGCTGACTGCTGGATATCTATGGCCTTGCCCTCTGCAAAACCTTCTTTGACGTCGAGAAGTACGATCTCTTTGGCAATGTTCCAGCCTGCAAGTACGTTGGCGCAGGTAGCACCTACATTTCCAACGCCGATTACACTAACTTTTGACATAGTTGTAAATGTTATTAATTTTACAAAAAAATTTAAGCAAAAACCAGACCGCATGATAACATTTCAAGTCATTGACGCAACCTTTGTTTTGCGACACAAAAATGCAATTAAAAATTGGATTAAAGAAATCATAGTACAGAAAAATCGCGTGCCAGGTGATATTAATTATATCTTTGCAAGTGACGCGTATGTGCTGGATGTCAACCGCCGGTATCTGGGACATGATTATTATACCGACATAATTACCTTTGACACATCCGATTATCAGTCTCAGGACAGTGTCGTCGATCATGATGCCGGCAATTTTCCTGCCGGTATGCCGAAGGTCTCTGCGGATATTGTCATAAGTCTCGATACCGTGCTTGCCAACAGTGCGGAGTTCGCACCGGACTTCTCCACAGAGCTGTACAGAGTCATGATACACGGTATACTGCACCTTACAGGCTATGATGATCTCGTCCAGTCGGATGCTGACAGGATGCATGCTGCCGAGGATGCTGCACTTGCCGTCTTGTCGGCTTGTAAAGTGCCGTTTGACCAGAAGTATGGAAATGTTGTCGGAAAATGAGGACTGATTTTGATATAATCGTGATAGGAGCGGGCCATGCTGGATGCGAGGCTTCAGTCGCAGCTGCCAAGTTGGGCTGCAGGGTTCTCCTTATAACCATGGATTTCAACAAAATTGCCCAGATGTCGTGTAATCCTTCCATGGGTGGTATTGCTAAAGGTCAGATAATCAGAGAGATAGATGCTTTAGGCGGTATGTCAGGCATCGTTGCTGATGCCAGTACGCTGCAGTTCAGAATGTTGAACAGGTCGAAGGGGCCGGCGATGTGGAGTCCCCGTGCGCAGTGTGACAGGTTGGCTTTTTCTGCGAACTGGCGCTGGATTGTCGAGAACACGCCTGGCCTGAGCCTGTGGCAGGACACCGTTACCGCCTTTGATTTTTCCAGTTCCGGTATAACATCACTTTCAACTTCTTTGGGCTGCAAGTTTACAGCATCATATTACATACTCACTGCCGGAACCTTTTTAAATGGCCGTATTTTCGTAGGAGACAGGATGACGGAAGGTGGCAGGGTAGGGGAGCCTTCCTCACGTTTTATATCCGACCAGCTCAGTAAATCGGGAATAACGATGTCCAGAATGAAGACAGGTACACCTCCCCGTGTCGATATACGCACTGTCGATACGACTTCGCTTCTGCTCCAATGCGGAGATTCCGAGCCGGAAAAGTTTTCTTACCTGCCTTATCTTACCGCTCCTCAGGCCCGTCCTTCTTTACAGAAGCCATGCTATATTGCCCATACAAATCATCAGGTTCATTCCATACTTTATTCCGGGTTTGACCGGTCGCCTCTTTTCACAGGCAGGATATCCGGAATAGGTCCTCGCTATTGTCCAAGTATTGAAGACAAGCTGCGTACTTTTCCAGATAGGGAATCGCACCAGATATTCCTCGAACCTGAGACTGCGGATTCCATTGAATACTACGTGCAAGGTTTCTCTTCATCCCTTCCCTTTGATGTTCAGGCTGAGGCATTGGCCCGTGTAGAAGGGTTCGGCCGTGTCCATATCCTTCGCCCGGCCTATGCCATAGAGTATGATTATTTTGACCCGACACTGCTTGACCATACCCTTAGATCACGAGTGATACCCAATCTGTATATGGCAGGGCAAGTTAACGGGACTACTGGATATGAGGAGGCCGCAGCACAAGGCTTGTTAGCCGGTATAAATGCTGCTTTGGTTTTTCAAGGCAACGTTCCCATCGAACTAACACGTGATTCGTCATATATGGGAGTTTTGGTAGATGATCTTGTAACAAAGGGAGTTGATGAGCCTTATCGTATGTTTACATCACGGGCTGAGTATAGAATATTGTTGAGACAGGATAATGCAGATGTAAGACTCACGCCCTTGGGCCATTCTATAGGTCTCGTCAGTGATCCTATTTTCAGACTTTTTGAGAAACGCTGTGATCTTGTCAGTACACTTTCTAATGAGATGTCGGCTTTGAGTCCAATGCCAGAGACAGTAAACAACTATCTTCTGTCAATTGGCTCCTCACCTTTGAGTACACGCCGTCCGCTTTCCACTCTTGTAGTCCGACCAGATGTGTCCCTGCTTGATATATACAAAAGATTTGTTCCACGTGGAACAAAAATCTCTTTTTCACGTCACGCAAAAACAAAGTCCTCTGCCTCTCTCTTTTTTAAAACTCAGGAAATCCCAGAAACATTCAAGATTGATTTTCCTTCTAATGACGAATACAATCTTCTGCCAGAAGTTTTAAGAAGGCTTGAGATACAGATTAAGTATGGAGGCTATATCGAGCGTGAATCAAACAATGCGAAAAAGTTGAAACGGTTGGAGTCTTTAACAATACCTCCTGATTTTGATTTCTCAAAAATACAGTCTTTATCTATTGAATCCCGAATCAAACTTGCAAGACACAGGCCGAAAACAATAGGTGAGGCTTCCAGAATTCCGGGTGTTTCTCCTTCTGACATTTCTGTCCTTCTTGTTTATTTTGGCAGATAGTGTTCCACGTGGAACAAGGCTATTCCATTGCAAAGCTGAATAGGGCGAAATTTTCGGGTGAGAAGCTTAATGGCTTACAGAGGAGGTATTCTTCTTTGTTTTCGGAATATGCCGGTAGTGTAATGTTGGCTTTAACGGCATTCGGGTATAGAATGCGTAGGGTAGAAAGGATGAGCGGGATTGTGTATCCTGTGTCATCAACGCCGGTTTCTTCACAGATTATGATTTCTTGGTTTTCTGGGTCCGGATACGATAGGAGATAAGATTCGCCTCCATTTATCTCTACGGCATGTCCCTGACAGTATCGGATGTAGGATAAAATATATGAGCACATATCTTCTGACCATTCTATCATCCCCCTCGTGTAGTTGAATCTATGACGTATCGTGTGATATCTTTTGGCAGTCAGCTGTTGTATCTCTAATTCTGCCGGAATCATAGGAATGGATAGAATGTCACGATGTCTGTATATGTTGTAGGTGAATCCTTGTTCCCTGTAGTATCCGAACAGGGAATGAGTGGCTGGTCTCAGAAACAGAAAATCGGCGGCCTTGTTTTGTCGATAGAATTGCTCTACCTCGTGCATTAAAGTGGAAGCGTAATGATGCCCTCTGTGCATCGGGTCTGTACATACTCCATAGATATAACCTCCTACATGTCCTTTGTACTGCACCGGGAATATAGACATGGCAGATACTGTGCCGTTGTCATTTTCCAGTACGTATGAATTGCATAGCCTGAATCCTTCTCCGAAAAAAAGATCCAGAAAAGCATTGTCTGCATCGAAGCATAGTCTCCAGAGCCGTCTAAGTTCAGGTATGTTATCTATAGATTTCACTTATGATGTCTTTGTAGCGTGAAGCAAGTTTTGCCCGTTTAAGTTTTAATGTCTGCGAGAGCAGGCCGTTGGCGGGTGTCCACTCGTCATTTATTATGCGTTCGCGTTTTATGTGTTCGTGTGGGGCAAGCTTGCCGTTTGTCTGTTCTACGATGTTGTGAAGTAAGGCAACTGTTTCGCGGGATCTTAACAACTGTTCGTCATCCATGTCTTCAAGACCGGTCTCTTTGGCCCAGTGTCGGATATGTTCGAGATCCGGGATTATGATAGCGGAAGCAAATTTCTCATTTTCTCCGAAGACAAAACAATTTTGGATATACGGTGATTCTTTGAGCAAGTTCTCTATTACCTGCGGTGCTACATATTTTCCAAGCGATAGCTTGAATATCTCCTTTTTGCGGTCAGTTATCTGCAGGTATTTGCCGTCCACCATCCTTCCTATATCGCCTGTATGCAGAAAGCCGTCTTGATCGATGGCTTCTTTTGTGGCCTCCTGGTTTTTGTAGTAGCCAAGCATGACATGTGGGCCTTTTGTCAGGATCTCCCCATCTTCGGCAAATTTCAGTTCTGTGCCTTCTATAGGCTTACCTACCGTTCCGATGATGTTTATGCCCTCTGCCGGACTGTTGACAGCTATGACAGGAGATGCTTCTGTCATGCCGTATCCTTCGTAGATATGCAGCCTGGCCGCGTTGAAAAGTCTGATGATTTTTGCTTGTATGGATGATCCTCCGGAAACGATGAGCATTTCTTTGCCGCCAAGGCTATTTCTCCATTTACTGTATACAGTTCGGTCGTAAAAACCACGTTCTATTCTGTATATCAAGCTGTTATTGTAATTATCGTAGTTATTTGCAAAGCACCATGCATGCTGATATAGAGTTTTCCTGAACCCTTTCAGATGCTTGCCGGCTGCTTCAAGTTTGGAATACATCATCTCCAGTACGCGGGGGACTGCACAGAAACCGTCTGCATGACAGTCTGCAAGATCTCTCGCCAATGTACCTAAACTCTCTGCATAATAGATACTTATGCCGATATATTGATATTCATAGTTCATGCTCCTCTCGTATACGTGACACAGTGGAAGGAAGCTGAGCATCTTCTGGTCAGGACGTACGGTCTGCCTTACCGCATGAGCGTATGCATTGAACATGAGGTTACGATGAGAGAGCATAACGCCTTTCGGTGTGCCGGTGGTACCTGACGTATAGATGATCGAGGCCGGTTCGTCCGTACTTGTTTCTGCCTTAATTTTCTCTATTACAGGGTGTTGTGTGCTTTCTGCATCTTGTCCCATCTTGTATATGTCCTGTAGGCACATTATGTCCTTATCGTCATCCATCAGTATGATTCTGGCCGGATGTTTCATATTCCGTACTATCGGCTCTATTTTCCGGTACTGGCTCTTCGTACCTATGAAAATGATTTTGGCATCACTGTGGTTGAATATGTACAGATATTCATCTGTGCTGAGTGTCGGATATACGGGTACGTGAATCATGCCGGCCATGCTCAGTCCCATGTCGGTAAAGTTCCATTCCGGACGGTTGTTGCAGATAGTCACTGCTTTGTCGCCTTTTCCGTAGCCCATGGCTGAAAGTGCGTAGGCTATAAGGTGGGATTTACGGGCATAGTCCTTGACGCTATAGCGTATCCATTCCTTGCCACTGCGGCGACAAAGCATGTCCTGTTTGTCGGGGAACCTCTTTTCAAGTTCGGTAAGGAGGTCGTAGATGTGTGCTACTTCTTTCAGCATACCTGTGAATTTTAGATTGTGTTCGACAAATATAATAATAAGCCGGGAGCAACGCAAATCGAGCAGGTTCAATCAGCACAGCACCTTGTTTTTACAATACATATACCGTTTACCACTCAGGGTTTTCCGTTATCGATATCCCGGAGACATGACATTGGGTGAGATTACTCTTGGTTTCGGTTTTGTCCAGTGTGAGAGAGATGGTGTAGCTTACGCCCTTACGCATCGTAAAGTCTTCATCGAGGATGCAGCGGAACGTATCTGGACCAATTGTAATGTTGGCGATGGACATACCTTTATACAGAGTTTGAGGGATGACTAAAGCATATATTCCCGAGACCTTTCCGTCTGCCGTGATTTTTTCCTCTGTATATGGGAAGAAATCTCTCATGCCCTCAGGCTCTATCAGTTCCGCTTTCTCAAGTGAAATGCTGGTATGGTATTTAATGTTCGGAATCACTATCTCACAGTCTGTGAGCTCGTCTGCGCTTGAAAAACCGTTGCCGGGCTTGATCTCGAAAGAAAGGCGGCTCATAAGATGCTCGAACTCCAGCTCTACAGGCTCTCCGGTATAGGTATAGCCAAGCAGTTGCGCATACTGTTGGTCCGACTCTCTGTAGTTTCTCAAATCTCTTTGATCCTCAAAAACGTATACCGAGAGGTGATTGTCAGTTATGAGGTTGTCGGAAAAATAGGGATAATACGCGAAGATGCCCACTTCGGTGTCAGGGATGGCCAGATTTCCTTCCAGTACGGCATCGGAGTTCTGAATCTGTATCAGCATATTGTCCGCAAGCATATAGCCTGTCATCGGACTATCTGCACTTTCGAACATATAGAGTCCGATTTTGTCTCCATTTGAAAAATCGCTTTCGGTTATGTTTGTGCGGAATATATTATCCGGGACATTGTCCCCGGGAGTCTCAGGTGTTACAGCCGTGCATCCAACAGTCGCGACCGACAAGATAGTCAGCAAAAATATATTTTTCATTTTTCGGATTTTTAGAAATTATACAATTAAAAAAGATATGTTGTTACTGTTCAGTATAGTCAGCAACGCACCTTACGGGAAAAGCATAGGTTGACGTGCAGGAAAATCTCTCCATATCATGGCTGTATGAAACAAAAGCACGGAAGAAGAGACTCTCACTCCAAAAGCCGCTTGTCGACCACCATCCTGCATAGTCTCCGACATAGGCGAATCCGCTGTTGTAAACGGGGGTGTCGCCGTCCATATGTGAGTAGGACGAATAGAGGTAGCCGGTAGGGTAGCCGTTAAAACCTGTTTCATTCGTTCCTGGATAGTCATTCCAGCCGTCGGTGGACTTCAAGCCCTGAGTTACATTTGCAAAAGTCTGGTATTCATCAGCTTTTCCGCCTTGGGAGATACCCAGCATATCCCAGTCGGTAGTGGTTGGCACATGCCATCCGTCCGGACAAAGTTTTTCATACTCGATGCATACACGGTTGTACAGCAGACCATTGCGTTCGATATTGTTTTCAAAATCATATTCATAGGCTGTGTACGCCGCCTTGTCTGTAACCGGCCATTCATCCAGACTTTCGATTTTCTGTATCTCGGTACCGTCTTTCAATTTTGTAGTGCGGAGGTTAGCTCCCATCCAGTAAAGGCTGCCAATCTTCACTACCGGGTATTCATTGCCATCTATGTCCGTAACGGTTTCCCCTGGAGGCAGCAGTTTTCCAGTAGAAAAGTCGAAGACCTCTTCTTCCCAGTCGCGTACGGTACGCTCACTTCTACCTGCTGACCAGGTTCTGCTGTAATGGAGAAAGTGACTTGCGCAACTTTTCCGGCTTCGAGCACAAGGTCTTCATCCAGAGTCAAGGTGTATTCACTGCCGCCAATCATTATATTTGCAAAATCTCCGGCCTTTAAAGTCTGCGGTGGTATTATCGCAGACACACCTTTCAGCAGTCCGTCTTCTGCTGCAGCGAATTTTCCGGCTGACTTTACCTGCCCTTTTTCTCCTGAAAGGGTCAGCACGCACTCTTCTGCATTATAAGTTCCACCCAACTCGACATCAGACAGTACTACAACGTCAAAATCGTCAGCAGGATAGGTGGTCTCGATTACAAAGTCCAATCTGGAGAACAGGTGGGACAGCTCCACTTGCGGGTCCTGTTCTTTCCGGATAAAATTGACTGTCTTGCCGAACATTATGTCGCTTGCTTCTATACCCGAAGACTGGTCCCGGGCAACAGATACATCTGCCATGTTCCCTCCGGCTGGAACGGTGTTTCCGTAATAGGGAGAGAAGACATAAAAATCGCAGTACGGTCTCTTATGTCTAGTCCTAAAATAGCGTTACAACAAAAAGAGTAACGAAATGGATAAGACAGGTAACAAGTACGTTAAGCGTACCCAGAAGGACTACAGCATGTCCTTTAAATTGGCGGTTGTTCAAGAGTATGAGAACACCGGAATAAGCCAGATGGCGCTTCAGCGCAAATATGGCATATAGGGCAACAATACACTGAAGCGCTGGATTGAAAAATACAGTAACTTTGACGTCTCGAACAAATCCCGCAAGCCAATGGAAAAGAGTAAGGACCAGGAGCTCCTAGAACTGCGGCAGAAGGTGAGGCTGCTGGAGCGCAAGAACGCCCGCCTGGAGAAGGAGCTGGAGCAGAAGGACATGAAGGCCGAGTTTTTCGATCTGATGATAGACATCGCCGAAAAGGAATACAACATCGACATAAGAAAAAACTCCTTTCCCGAACAGTCATGCGATACAGAGAGATGAAGTCCGTGAGTATAAGCGGAGTCTGCCGACTGCTCGGGATAAGCAGGCAGAAATATTACCGGCAGCAGTGGAGTATATGCAGGAGCCGACAGAAGGCTACGGAAGTCGTGGAGATGGTGCAGGACATCCGGATGGAGATGCCTCGCATAGGCACCCGGAAGCTATATCACATCCTGCGGTCAGACCTGATGGAAAGGCATGTCGGCCGCGACAGGCTCTTCGACATACTGCGTGCCAACCACATGCTCATAAAGCCCGTCCGCTCATATCATGTCACAACCAACTCGCATCACCGTTTCAGGAAGCACAAGAATCTTGTGGAGAATATGGAGGCGACACGCCCGGAGGAAATATGGGTGTCGGACATCACCTACATAGGCAACAGGAGCAGGCATATGTATCTCTCACTGGTGACGGACGCATATTCGAAGAAAATCATGGGGTATTGCCTCTCCGGTTCATTGGACACGCAGGGGCCCCTGAACGCATTGAAAATGGCAAACAGGAACCGTCTGTATAAGGGAGATCCATTGATTCATCACTCGGACCGCGGCATACAATACTGCTCCGACGCATATCAGAAAATGCTGAGCCGGTATCGCATAACGCCCAGTATGACAGAATCCTATGACCCTTATTCCAATGCTGTGGCAGAGCGTGTGAACGGAATACTCAAGCAGGAGTTCCTGCTTGAGAAACTTGATCTGCCTTTACAGGACATGAGGTGCATCATAAAGGATGCTGTCTATAAGTACAACAATCTTAGGCCTCACTACTCCTGTGGATACAAAACGCCCGAATATATGCATCACCAGAATCAGATCAAAATTAGAAATTACAGAAACAAACAGTCCAGCAAGACTCTTGCTGGACTGTGATAAAATTTATTTTTGTCTAAAATAACTGTAACGGTTATTCAGGACTAGACAAGTACACTTTCAGAGGATTGCAGTGTAGGCGTCAGCGTCCAGCAGTGAGTCAAGTTCAGATGGATCGGACATCTTTACCTTGATCATCCATCCTTCTCCATAAGGATCACTGTTGACGTTCTGAGGAGCGTCCTCAAGGCCTGGATTCACCTCAATAATTTCTCCTGATACAGGCATGAGGGCATCGGCTACAGTCTTGACAGCTTCGATGGCTCCGAAAACTTCCTCTTTGGCAAGGGTCTCTCCCTGTGTCTGGATGTCTACGAACACTATATCACCGAGTTGGTCCTGAGCATAATCGGTGATGCCCACAGTTGCGATATCACCCTCAACTTTGACCCATTCGTGGTCACGTGTGTACTTCAGATTGGTAGGTATATTCATAACCGGTTATAATTAAATGTTAAACTGCTGCAAATGTATTAAAAAGTAGAAGACCCTACAAGATTTTCAATGCTTTTTTGATGATGTCCTCGAGACTGAGGCCGGGTTCCTTGCGGACAATGGATGCAACGGCCTTTTCCACAGCATTTTTTGTAAATCCAAGCATGACCAGTGCCGAGCATGCCTCCTCGGTGTTGGCACCGGAACGGCCGGACGAAAGGTCAAGTGCCGGGCCGCTGCCGCGTGCGATCTTGTCCTTCAGTTCGATGATCACCTTCTGGGCTGTCTTGAGTCCGATACCTTTCACGGCCTTTATCCTGTTGACATCCCCGGAAGCCACTGCTGCGGACACCTCGTCCGGAGTCAGGGACGAGAGCATCATTCTGGCTGTATTTGGACCTATGCCGGAGACCGAGACAAGCAGGGTGAATATCCTGCGTTCCTCCTTGTCGAAGAAACCGTACAGAGTCTCCTCGTCCTCCCTGACATGATGGTATACGTAAAGCCGGGCATCGCTGGCATCCCTTAGTCTCTCGTAGGTATTCAGCGATATCTGCATCAGATAGCCAATGCCGCAGCATTCTATCACTGCCTCTGCCGGATTGAGTTCCTCGATGCTGCCTTTTATGTAGTCGTACATAATTCTGATACGTAAATAATATTATGCAAAATTAATTACTTTTGTGAAATTTTTGTAAGACAGTATGAACGCAGTGATAGAAAATATAAGGGCGCAGTTTCCTTATCTGGAAAACAGCGTGCGGGATGGCAGGCCGTTGGTGTATTTCGACAGTGCCGCTACGTCGCAGAAGCCGCGCTGCGTCATTGAACTTATGGGCGAATGGCTTGCAGACGCCAATGCGAATGTTCACAGGGCCATATACGGTATGGCGGCAAAGGCTACGGAGAACTATGAGGCCGGCAGGGAGGCAGCCCGTGAGCTGCTCAACGCCGCGTCGAAGGACGAGATAGTATTCACATCCGGCACTACGGCATCGATTAATCTGCTTGCCAATACTTTCGGAGCAAAATACATCAAGGCCGGGGACGAGATCCTGGTCTCGGAGGGCGAGCATCATTCGAATCTGGTGCCCTGGCAGATGCTCTGTGAGCGCAGCGGGGCAAAGCTGAGATTCATTCCGGTGAACGAAAATGGCGAGTGGGACATGGGGGAGGCTGAGCTGGTTCTCTCAGGTGGCAAGGTACGCTTGGTATCTGCGGCCCACATATCTAATGTGCTCGGTCTGGTCAATCCGGTGGAGGAACTGACGTTCATGGCGCACAGGCACGGAGCCGCCGTGCATCTGGACGGGGCGCAGGGCATAGTCCACGAGGATGTGGATGTGAGACGCATCGGCTGTGATTTCTACTCGTTCTCAGGGCACAAGCTGTATGCGGCTACCGGTTCGGGAGTACTTTACGGACGCAAGGACCTGCTGGAGACACTGCCGCCGTGGATGGGCGGAGGGGAGATGGTGGACACCGTCACCTTTGAGAAGACTACTTATGCGCCTATTCCATTAAGATTTGAGGCAGGTACTCCTAACTTCATATCTGCAGCCACTTTAAGGCCGGCCATTGATTTTGTTACTTCAATACGGAACAAAGAAGTCAAGAGCAATGAGACTGAAATGACATCTTATCTGATGCAGGAGATGAAGTCTATGGACGGTCTGAGGCTGTATGGTACAGGTACACACAAGGCTTCGCTGCTGTCCTTCACTGTGGACGGGGCGCATCACAGCGACATCGCCGTGCTGCTGGACAGGATGAACATCGCTGTCCGCTCCGGCCTGATGTGCTCCGAGCCTCTTGTCAGCAAATTCGGACAGACAGGCATGGTGCGTGTGTCTCTCGGGCCGTACAACACTTTGGAAGAGTGTGAGTACTTTGTCAAGTCACTTAGAAGAACCGTTAATATGTTAAGATAATGGAAGCAACTGTACAGGATGTCCAGCAGGAGATTGTGGATGAGTTCTCCGCTTTCGATGACTGGATGGACAAATACGAGTATCTCATCGAACTTGGCAAATCATTGCCGGTGATAGATGATAAGAACAAGCAGGAGGACCGTCTCATCAAGGGCTGTCAGTCGCGGGTGTGGCTCAACACCGAGCTGCGCGACGGAAGACTGTTCTTCACGGCGGACAGCGACGCCATCATCACCAAGGGTATAATATCGCTGCTCATCAGGGTGTACAACGGCCGTACTCCAGATGAGATACTGGCTGCGGACAACAGCTTCATTGACCGTATAGGACTGAAGGAGAACCTTTCTCCGACCCGGGCCAACGGGCTGGTGTCCATGATGGAGCAGATACGTGAGGATGCCCTCAGGTACAGTAAGGAACAATAAGTTGAACGATATGGACAAAACTACACTTACCCGTGATGTCGTGCGGGCTCTCAGACAGGTGTACGATCCGGAGATACCGGTCAACATCTATGACCTCGGCCTCATCTATGACATCACTATAGATGACGACCATAAGGTGTTCATCAAGATGACAATGACCGCTCCCAACTGTCCCATGTCGGACATGCTGCTCGAGGATGTGCATACGGCTGTGGCCGATACACCGGGGGTGACGGATGTGGCCATAGAGATTACTTTCGACCCTCCATGGGACAAGTCCCGAATGAGTGACGAGGCTTTGCTGGAGTTGGGACTGCTATGACGCCTGAGAAAGAGCCGGTTAGGGTTTACCTTATATTAGGCAGCAACATGGGTGACCGGCGCCGCAACCTCAGCATAGCTGTCTCGCTGCTTGTCACCGAGTTGGCTCCCTGGCTTTTTTCCGATATCCGGGAGTCCGGGGTGCTTGAGACCGAACCGTGGGGTATGCCGGAAGGCACTGAGCCGTTCGTGAATCAGGCCATATCCTTTGAGACCACTGTCCCGCCGGAGGACCTGCTGAAAGTCTGCAAATGGGTGGAGCACAAGTTAGGTCGTCCGGACCATGAACCGGAATATGCTCCGGACGGCAGCCGCGTATATCATCCCCGTATCATTGACATCGACATCGCCCTTTACGGAGACCGTCATATCGACACACCGGAGCTGACGATACCGCATCCGCAAGTCAGGGAACGCGACTACGCAGCCCGTCTCCTGCGTCAGATATTGTAGTGCGGATTTCTCTTGACGCAGATCCGCTGCACAGCATAACAAAAATGAGTTTACATGGTTACAACCATTGGGATAGGTCAAAGATGTAGGTGAGTTCGTTGTCGTAATCCAGCGAGAGTGCCTTTCCCGTGTCGGGGTCTATCTCTAAAGTGTTGACAAAGGGGACGTCATATGAGACGGTCGGCTTCAGGTCCCTGTTGAAGACCAGAATCCGCGAGCTCTCTTTTGAGTCATCGCACATGAGCAGAGCTATGTGGTCTCCGATATAGCCTCCTCCCGCGAAATAGACCGGACAGTATCCGTCCTTGGGAAGGTCCTCTGGCCGCATCTCCACAAAAGCTTTGTTGAGGAGAGAGCCGTCATCTGTTGAGTGGAGATAGAGGACGGGATAGGTGATGCTGTATACGAGCAGCCTGGCACTGTCCGGGGAGAAGAACTCCAGGGTCTGGTTGTCGGGTATGTATATTTCCGAGTTTTCCAGGGTCTCGTTGACATCCTCACCCCATCCTTCAAGGTACGTGGAGTTTCCGTTGTCGTCCAGAAAATATCTGTTGGCATCGCCGTTGCAGAGGAATCTGCCGTTCCCCAGCGGATATATAGCCCTCATGCCGGTGGAGTATTCCCTTATAGTATGCGAGTGCGTTCCGCCGTCATGTATGTTTACGGCAGTCCTGTACAGCCTGCCCTTAGTCCAGTCTCTTATCAGCAGGAAAAGTGAGTCACCGGCACTTCCGGTGCTTGCGACAAAGTTAGGGTCTATGAACTCCTCAGGCCCGCGTCCTTTTCTTCCGAATCGGACAATTTCGTTCAAGTCCTCATCCAGAAGCGCAAAGCAGTGCTCGGACTCGAGCAGCTGGCATACCCAGTATCCTTCCGGGATATGATATATGGTCAGCGGATACATCTCTGCCGCATTGTACGGCATTGTCTCAAAGGCTATCTCCCCCTTTTCCGGGAAATCCTTTATGAAGCTGTAATCCTGCCCGCATCCGGCAGACAGGATTACAGTTAAAAATGGAATGAATGTCTTTACGATGTCATGCATGATGAACTCACGTTAATAAGTTAATAAAGTTTTAATGACTGGTGAAGCAGCCTTCGTGCCATTTACCGTAGTGGGATCGAGTGTCAGAAGACAAGTCCGATCTTCACAGGCAGCAGGAATGAGTTGAGGGCAAAGGGAGGAAGGAACTGCGCCCTGATACCCAGATCGAGGGACACCTTCCTGAAATTGATTACGGCGCCCAATTCGACCGCGCCGTTGAAGAAGGCTCCGCCACCGGTGGCATAGTCCAATCCTACTCCGGCTTCGGCTCCCACATATCCCTGCGCATTTTTGCTGTCCGCCGCAGGATAGAACCACCGGGTATGGGATGATACAGTCGCCACTCCTATGACTGAGTACACGGCTTCGACGCTGACACCGGTATATACGCTCTGCCGCGGGAAGAATGCTCCGTGCGATGTGTGCAGTGACAGGCCGGGCATGACAGGGGACGGAATATACGGACTGGCATTGACACTGACCATTCCCATATAGTGCGGTCTCTCAGTGCTTTTCCCGTGACAGATCCCTCTGTCCTGCGCGGATGCAGAAACGGACAGGAACGGAAGTATAGCTAACAATAAAATTTATTATTCATGATGGAGTGTTTTAATTGTGTTTAACGTGTGTTCGAAATAATGATGTAAAGTTATAAAATATTCTTTTCATGTCATTAATTTTAAGAGTTGGAAAGATTCGTGTTATACTGAAACTTACATAAGTCAAAGTTGCCGTTTATTCCGTAGATGATGCCTTTTTCAGGGTCGATGTCGAACCGGTTGATCTTTTCCGGCAGGGCGACGGCCATAACCGGTTCTCCGTCAGGACTGAGCACGATGACCGCTCCATTTTTCCATTTTTCAAACATTCCCCTATAAAGGGCAAAGATGAAGCCGCCGTAGGATCTGACGCAGAAATAGGTCTCTGTCGGGTTGTCCCAGCCCACGGTACCGAAACTTACGGCTTCTGATTCCTCATTTTTGATGCTGAAAGACGGGAACACCGTTTCCGGTCCCCATATATTGCTGATGACGCTCCCGTCAAAGCTGTATATCGTTATGAGGGAGATGAAGCCGTCTGCGGTTATAAGGCGATGATTCGTGTAGTCGGGGCAGAAGTTAGTAGAGAATATCTCCGGGAGCGCGTGCCCGTCCACGTTCTTGACGGAACTCAGCTCCGGGAAGTCCCCGAAAAGACAGTCCGGACTGCCGTCACGGCTGTATCTTGAGAACCGTCCTCCGCCGTCCGACATCATCGGGCAGGAGTATATGACACTGTCTGTCATTACGTAGCTCATCTCAGGTCCGATAATACTGCCGAGGGCTATCCTTTCGGACGGCATGACGCTTCCGTTGAGGACGCTGTCTGTGTCGAAGACATTTATGACGTTCAGCCCCATGTCCTTTGTCCAGAACTGCCTGCCGTCTTCCGAGAGATCGATGTAGTAAGCATTGATGGCCTCTCCCGGCCCGCGTCCCATGTGCAGCAGGTCAGCGGTGACATTCCCTGTCCGTCCGTTGAAGACGGAGACGAGATGGTCTCCGAACTGTCTTGACACAGTCACCAGTGAGTCCGACAGGATTCTCACGTCGGTCAGTCCCATAGTTCTCAGGCTGTCAATAAGACAATAAGCCTTCTCCGCATACACAGTGGGAATGTCATACAGTGTCAGGTCGGTGAACTCTTCTTTGAACGGCTGTGATGACGATTGACAGCCGCAGAGCAGGCACAGAAACGGGATAATGGAAGTAATTCGCATAGTATTCATGACGGCAGTTATTAATAGGATTCTATTGATTTAGTATATTTATGCCATAGATGCTTGTCCCTTATTGGATTTCCCATAAGATGGATTTCCCCATTGTCTTTCAGCAGGGCGTAAACTGGTTGCTCCGCATCTTTGAACCACGGATTGAGTTTTGTAAAAGCATTGCTGGAATCTATAAAGTAAGGGAAAGGAAAGCGTGAAGGTTTTGAAGAAAGTGCGGTGTTTCATGGTCAGTAAGTGTTAA
>UQUN01000016.1 GCA_900544175.1 uncultured Alistipes sp. | reverse complement strand
GAAAAAATGTTTAACTGAATTATTTTTTCTGTGTCTACTTTTTCATGCTGGTACACGAAATTAAGAACATTTCGTAAAACAAGCGCAAAAGCGGTCAGATAAAATACTACAAATCGGCAATTTGTCAAAACAGAACTCACCGAAAGCCATTTTCATGATGCTTGGTTTATAAATAAGTTCGTATATTCGCACGATCAATCAGACAAAGAATGGAACTGAAAGAATTCTTGGATTTCGTCAAGACGGGGAAAGCACTGAACACCCCCGAGATATACGAATTTATGGACAGGATGAGCGATGAGGCTCGGAAGATAACCTTCGAGCTGAACAGCTCCTATCACGAGGCGGACGAGGTACGGGAGCTGCTCTCGCGGCTGTTCGGGAAGCCGGTGGATCCGACGTTCAAGGTATTTCCGCCGCTGTACGCTGACTTCGGAAAGAACATCACGGTAGGAAAGAATGTGTTCATCAATGCCTGCTGCCATTTCCAGGACCACGGCGGAGTGGTAATCGGAGACGGCTGTCAGATAGGGCACAACGTGGTCTTCGCGACCCTCGACCACGGCATCACTCCCGAGGACCGACGCAACACATATCCTGCACCCATCGTACTCGGCAAAAGGGTCTGGGTAGGCTCAAACTCCACAATCACAAAGGGGGTGACTATCGGGGACAATTCAATCGTTGCGGCTGGAGCCGTTGTAACCAAAGATGTTCCTGCCAACTGCATCGTCGGAGGTGTTCCGGCCCGCATCATCAAACGAATCTGACAGCACACCCGGACAGTGACAGGAAAATCCAACATAACACTGCTGATACTGGCTTTGATGTCGTTGACATCCGTCGCCATGCAGGCACAGGACCGCAGGCGTTCACTTGGACCGTACACCATGTACGAACAGATAATCTATCCGGCCAAGCAGGAGAGGATCATGACCTGGCTGGCCCACGACATGAATCACGGACGGGCCACCGGCTCTATAGACGCAATCAGGACCGCAAGGTACATTGAGACCCATTTCCAGAAATACGGACTGGAACCGTTATGCGGAAACAGTTTCTACCAGCCCTTTCCGGCAGACTCCGCAAGCAACGCAGCAGGCCGCAATATAATAGGAATAGTGCCGAGTGCCGTCCCGTCCGACGAGTACATCATAATAACCGCACATTACGACCACCTGGGCATTCTGGACGGCAACATCTACAACGGTGCCGATGACAACGCTTCAGGCGTAACAGTCCTGCTGAACCTCGCGGACATGTTCGGAACAATGAGGAAAACCAAGACCGGTCCGGACAAGAACATCATATTCGCCGCCTTAGACGCCAAGGAGCTGAACATGGCCGGCTCGAAAGCCTTTGTCGACCGCCTCATCCAAAAAGAATCCATGTCCGCATCCATCTCAACTATCAGACCGGCGTCAGACACATCACGCAACCCCGAGGAGGAATTTCCCGGCATTCCTAAAGACCGGATTATCTGTGCCATCAACATAGACCAGATAGGCACGGTCCTCGAACCGGTTCACGAAGCCGACACCAATTTCGTCATTGTACTTGGAGAGAATACTCTGCCCAAGAAGCACCGCGGCCTCATCGACATGTGCAACCGCTACTATAACATAAACCTGGACATCGACCACACCTTCTACGGCAGCGAGAACTTCACCGACCTGTTCTACCGGCTCTCCGACCAGATCGTCTTCCATGAAGCCGGCATCCCGGCCCTCATCTTCACATCCGGCTTCCACCGCCACACCTACAAGACCACCGACGACCCCGACATCATCTCCTACCCCGTCATGAAAAAGCGCACCATGCTCATCTTCTACCTCACCCTGATGCTCTGACCCCACATCCTGGCCCCTACCCCTTGCTCAGATCACCTATCGCAGGCCCCTTTGCCGCAATCCTATAAGGAATCCTGCAGAATTCTCGCCGGAAGTTGCTATATTCGCAGGTTGATTTGACCTGTTACCGATAATGCCGTTCAAGATTCAGTCACCTTACCGTCCCACCGGCGACCAGCCGGAAGCCATCAAGGAGATATGCGAGGCCGTCAATGCCGGAGCTGACGCCGTGACCCTGTTGGGAGTCACAGGCTCGGGCAAGACGTTCACGATGGCCAATGTCATCGAACGGCTACAGAGGCCGGCGCTGATCCTGAGCCACAACAAGACCCTGGCAGCACAGCTCTACGGGGAATTCAAGTCCTTTTTCCCGGACAATGCCGTAGAGTATTTCGTATCCTACTACGACTACTACCAGCCTGAGGCATACCTCCCCGTGACCGACACCTACATAGAGAAGGACCTGAGCATCAACGACGAGATAGAGAAACTGCGCCTGTCCGCTTCCTCAGCCCTGCTCTCGGGCCGCCGCGACGTGATTGTGATTTCCTCCGTCTCCTGTCTATACGGCATCGGCAATCCGCAGGACTTCCACGACAACACCATCATCCTCAACACCGGCATGCGCATCAGCCGCAACAAGCTGCTGTACCGTCTCGTGGATGCCCTGTACTCCCGCAGTGACGCAGAGTTCAAGCGCGGGACCTTCAGGGTCAAAGGGGATACCATAGACATCTACCTGGCCTACGCAGACACCGGATACCGTATAGTATTTTTCGGCGACACCGTAGAAGAGCTGGAAATCATAGATCTGCTCACCGGCATGACCATCGAGAATACTGAAGAAGTCACGATATACCCGGCCAACATCTTCGTCACCACCAAGGAGCGCACTATACAGGCCATAAGGATGATTCAGGACGACATGGTGCGTCAGTGCGAATATTTCAGTTCGATAGGCAAGCAGCATGAAGCCAACCGTCTCAAGAAAAGGGTCGAGTACGACCTGGAGATGATCAAGGAATTAGGATACTGTCCAGGCATCGAGAACTATTCCAGATACTTCGACGGAAGGAGCGCAGGGCAGCGGCCATTCTGTCTCATAGACTATTTTCCCAAGGACTTCATAACATTCATCGACGAGAGCCACGTCACGCTCCCGCAGGTAAGGGCCATGTACGGAGGCGACCGCTCCCGCAAGGAGGTTCTGATCGAATACGGATTCCGCCTTCCCGCCGCCGCTGACAACAGGCCGCTTAAATTCGATGAATTCGAGAACATCTTAGGACAGAGGGTCTTTGTCAGCGCGACGCCAGGAGACTACGAGCTGGAGAAGAGCGAGGGACTGATTGTTGAGCAGGTAGTCCGCCCCACCGGCCTGCTGGACCCTCCTATAGAGGTACGGCCATCCAAGAACCAGATCGACGACCTGATGGAGGAGATAGAGCTGCGTACGGAGAAGGACGAGCGGGTGCTGGTTACCACCCTTACCAAACGCATGGCAGAGGAACTGGAGAAATTCTTGACAAAACGGCAGGTACGGTGCCGCTACATACATTCGGACGTGGACACGCTGGAAAGAGTGGAAATCATCGAGGACTTCAAGGCAGGCAGGTTCGATGTATTAGTGGGAGTCAACCTGCTGCGCGAAGGGCTGGACCTGCCGGATGTATCTCTGGTGGCGATAATCGATGCGGACAAGGAGGGATTCCTGCGTTCCGACCGGGCCCTGACCCAGATCGCGGGACGTGCGGCACGAAATCTGAATGGTCTTGTGATAATGTACGCTGACACAATCACCGGCTCCATGCAGAAGACGATTGACGAGACCAACCGCCGCCGCGCCAAGCAGGCCGAGTACAACGAGAAGCACCACATCACACCCACCCAGGTGCGCAATGACAAGAAGAATTCCTTGGCATCCATAAACGGAGCTTACAAGGAACCTGATGAGGAGGAGAACATACGTTATGTGGCAGAGGATCCGGTGATATCGAAGATGAGCCCCAGACAGTTGCTTGAGGCCGTCGAAGCCGCCAGAAAGAAAATGGAAGAGGCAGCAAAAGCCCTCGACTTCCTGTCGGCCGCCAGGTACAGGGATGAAATGTATGAACTCATGAAACTCAGGAAATGAACGGACAGCAAGACACACTCAACGCCATTCTGGCCTGTTTCCCTTCCGGCCAGCAGGAGCAGATTCTCAAAGCATACCGCATAGCCGATGAGGCCATGAAGGACAAGCTCCGGGAAAACCGGCATCCATTCATCGAGCACCCTCTGGGAGTAGCGCGCATAGTAGCGGAGGACATCCATCTTGGCTACGAATCCGTCATTGCCGTATTCCTGCATGAGACTATCCGCTTCTATCCAGAGATACTGCAGAGCCTTCCCAAAGATGCGTTTTCCAATGACATCATTGACATTGCGCACAGCCTCAACAAGATAGCAGCAATCAAGCCTAAGGAGACACGTCTGGAGGCAGAAAACTACAAGCGCCTGATAGTATCCTATTCCAAGGATCCGAGAGTGATGCTGATCAAGATTGCGGACCGTCTCGACGTCATGCGCAACATAGACCTGCTGCCCAAGACATCCCAGGAACGCAAGGTTACCGAGACCATGTTCCTGTATATACCCATAGCCCACCAGCTCGGACTCTACGGCATAAAGACCGAAATGGAGAACATATTTTTCCGACATACAGAACCGGAAAAATACCGCGAGATCACCAACAAGCTCAAAGCCACCGCTGCCGAACGTGAGGAACTCCTCAACGCATTCCTCATCCCTATAAAGCGCAAGTTGTCGGATGCCGGCCTGAAAGTCACCTACAAACAGCGCACAAAAGCACCGTGGTCCATATGGAAGAAAATGCAGAAGCAGGACATCCCGTTCGAAAAAGTCATGGACCTGCTGGCAGTACGCATCATCATAGAGACTGGACAGGATGTCACACTGGAAAGGGAGCACGAACTCTGCTGGCAGGCATACTCCATTGTCGCAGATGAATACAAACCCGACTCATCACGGCTCAGGGACTGGATTTCCAAGCCCAAAAGCAGCGGCTACGAGTCCCTGCACACAACCGTCAACTTCCGTGGGGACATATACGTGGAAGTACAGATCCGCACAAGGCGCATGGACGATATAGCCGAGAACGGACAGGCTTCACACTGGGCCTATAAGGGCATCAAGGAGGAAAAGGGCCTGACTCCCTGGCTCCAGAGCGTACGCAACATTCTCGAAAGCGACAACAGAAACGACTACGAATACGTTTCCCGGTTTCTGTCCGAGGACATATTCGTCTTCACCCCGGACGGAGAACTGCGCCGGCTGCCCAAGGGAGCCACTGTTCTGGACTTCGCTTTTGGCATCCATACCAACCTGGGAATCAAATGCATAGGTGCCACAATTGACGGAAGACCGGCTTCGATAAAGGACAGGCTGCAGACAGGGCAGGTGGTGGAGATCAAAAGCGGAAAGAACCAGCGGCCTTCTCCGGACTGGTTGAATTTCGTGGTCACGTCAAAGGCCCGCAACAAGATCAGGCTCAAGCTGAAAGAAGAGGAGCTTAAGAAAGCCTCAGCCGGCAGGGAGCTGCTGGAAAGGAGACTGAAGAACTGGAAAATGGCCCTTGCCGACGAAGACATGACTGCTTTATGCAAGAAATACGGCTTCAAGAACATCAGCGACCTATATGCCGCAATAGAAAACGGCAGTGTCGACATCATGGACATAAAGTCATACATCTCGGGAATTCAGGAGAAACCTCATACAGTACAAAGCAATGAACGGCATGAGGCATCGCAGACCAGTGCCAGAGTCCAGCATGACGACACCGGGAAGCAGGATGACTATATGGTAATAGACGGGAAACTGAGCAACGTAAGCTACAAAATGGCCAAGTGCTGCAATCCCATATACGGAGACGAGGTTTTCGGATTCGTATCCGTCAAGGACGGTATCAAGATACACCGCATGTCATGTCCCAATGCTGCAAGACTGATAGAGAACTACCCATACCGCATCCAGAAAGTAAAATGGAGAGAGACCACAGCCACCACCAGTTTCCAGACCACAGTGAAAGTAATCACTGACGACAGCACCGCCTACCCGTCTGTCATACAGAAAGCCACCGACTTCGGTGCCTCCGTGAGATCGTCGACCATGACACCTAAAGGAGGACGCAACAACGGTGAATTCGATATCAGGATGCAGGTTTCGGTATCCAACAACGCAATGCTCGACAAGATCCTATCTTCCATACGCAGGACCCGTGGAGTCGTATCAGCTGCAAGAATATCAAAATGAACATTATGGAAAAGGAAGACCCGTACATACATATCCGCAAGGCGGAGGCAAACAACCTGAAAGGCATAGATGTCGACATTCCGAGAAACAGACTTACAGTCATAACCGGTGTATCAGGATCCGGCAAGACTTCCTTGGCATTCGACACCCTTTTCGCCGAGGGGCAGCGCCGCTTCGCGGAGAGCCTTTCGTCTTTTGCCCGCCAGTTTCTGGGCAGAATGTCAAAGCCTCCAGTTGAGAGCATATCAGGCATACCGCCGGCCATCGCGATAGAGCAACGGGTCAACACCCGCAATCCCCGTTCCACCGTGGGCAGCACCACGGAAATATACGACTATCTGAGAGTGCTCTTCGCCAAGATCGGACATACCTATTCTCCTGTTACCGGAGAGGAAGTGCGCTGCGACACGGTGGCATCCGTCATGGAACGGCTGCATGCACTCGCTGCCTCAATCCCAGCTGCAGACAATTCTGACGACAGTTCCCGGCCCGGCATCTGCTTCATCTTAGCAGACATCCGCTGGAAAGAGGAGGCTTTCCGCGTAGAGAGGCTGCTCAACCTCAAGGAAGAGGGATTTTCCCGTCTATATGTCATGCCGGCCGGAAACGGGTCTGGGGACGATACAGGACGGATGGAGAAAATCGACTCGCTCCTGGCCGACATGAGCCGCGCAGAAGGAAGGGAAGTGGCCCTGATGGTCGACCGTATCCCCTTCGACAGCAGCACATTTTCCGACGAGGAGACCGAGAACAGGACAATGGATTCCGTGCGTACTGCCTTTGACAAGGGAAACGGGCACATCGCCTGCGCGTTCTCCCCTGTCGTGGAAGGGCACGCCATACTGCACTTCTCATCCCTATTCGAAGCGGACGGCATGCAGTTCGCCGAGCCTACGGAATGGATGTTCAACTACAACAGTCCGGTAGGCGCCTGCCCCGTCTGCGGAGGACTCGGGAAAATCATAGGAATCGACGAATCTCTGGTAATTCCGAACCAGGCCCTGTCCGTCTATCAGGACGCAGTAGCCTGCTGGAAGGGAGAGGTGATGAAATATTTCAAGGAGGAGGTACTGGCCAATGCGGACAAGTTCGGATTCCCGGTGCATACTCCATACAAGGACCTCACGGCCAAGCAGAAGAGCGACTTGTGGAACGGCAACCGGTACATCACCGGCATATATCCGTTCTTCAAGGAACTCGAGGCCAAACGGTACAAGATACAGAACAAATACATGATAAGCCGCTACTCGGGCAAGACCGTATGCCGCGAGTGCGGAGGCAGCCGGCTGCGCAGGGAAGCCCTGTACGTGCGCATCGGAGGACGCAATATACACGAGCTGATGAGCATGAGCATCAAGGACCTGACAGCTTTCTTCGATGGGCTGCGGCTTCCGGCCTACGAGGAGAAGATAGCCGCACGCGCCCTAAAGGAGATACGCGACCGCCTGGACTATATCGACCACGTCGGCCTGTCCTATCTGACCCTGAACCGCGCGTCCAACACCCTCAGCGGCGGCGAGAGCCAGCGCATCAGCATCGTCTGCTCCCTCGGCAACAGCCTGACCGGCTCGATGTACATCCTCGACGAGCCGTCAATCGGCCTGCACAGCCGCGATACCGGACGTCTGATAGAAGTCATTAAGAGGCTGCGCGACCTCGGCAACACGGTCATCGTAGTGGAGCACGACGAGGAGATCATCCGGAGCGCCGACTGGCTGATAGACATAGGGCCGCGGGCCGGAAAGCACGGAGGCGAGGTGGTCTATTGCGGACCTCCTCCGGCTTCGGACATATCCGAGGCCGATGCTTCGGCACTGCTGGCCGCATGGCCCCGTTCATTGACCTTAGAATATCTGCTTGGCAGGAAGAAGATATCCATCAGTCCTGTCAAACGGCCCTGGAAGCAGTACATCGAAGTCTGCGACGCCTGTGAGAACAACCTCAAGAACATAGACGTACGCTTCCCCCTCAACGTCATGACCGCCGTCATCGGTGTAAGCGGCTCGGGCAAATCCACCCTTGTAGGCGACATTCTCTACCCTGCCCTCAACCGCATGCTCAACCAGGTCGGGGCAAAGCCTGGCTCGTTCCGGGAGCTGCGCGGCGACCTGGACCGCATATCCTCCGTGGAGTTCGTGGACCAGAATCCCATAGGCCGCAGTTCCCGTTCCAACCCCGTGACCTATATCAAGGCCTACGACGACATCCGGAAACTTTTCTCGGAGCAGCCGTTGGCCAAGATCAACGGCTTCGGCCACTCGCATTTCTCCTTCAACATCGACGGAGGCCGCTGCCCGGAATGCCTCGGCGAGGGCACCGTCAAGATTCCCATGCAGTTCATGGCCGACATCGTCATGACCTGCGAGTCCTGCGGAGGCAAGCGTTTCATCCAGGATGTACTCGAAGTCAAGTACCGCGGCAAGAACATCAGCGACGTGCTCGACATGAGTGTGGACGAGGCCATTGAATTCTTCGGCTCGGCAGGAGAGCCGGCCGCATCCCGCATCGCAGCAAAGCTAATGCCCCTGCACGATGTCGGTCTGGGCTACATAGCCCTCGGCCAGAACAGCAGCACCCTCAGCGGCGGCGAGAGCCAGAGAGTCAAGCTCGCCTACTTCCTCGGCCTCGGAAAAGATTCCATACCTGGTCTGACTGCTCCATCCGGTCAGGATACAGTCACTGACTACATTCTCGGCAAACATTTGCAGCCGTCCGGTACAAAACGTTCCCGTCCGGCGGACAAACCGATTCTATTCATCTTCGACGAGCCCACCACCGGCCTGCACTTCGACGACATCGAGAAACTCCTCGCCTCTTTCCGAGCCCTCATCGACAGAGGGCACACAATCATCGTCGTAGAGCACAACCCCTACATCATCGCCGCCGCCGACCACATCATCGAACTCGGCCCCGAAGGCGGTGATCAGGGCGGCTACCTGCTCCGGTAAACAAACAGTCCACATGCCGCAACGGGCAAATAATACCACCTGGCGCAAGACAAATTTGGAAGCGCGGGTGCAGGCGCATTTGCTTAGTTATTGATTATCAACTATTTTTATTTTCACACTGCACATTTGAACCTTTTCAAACCGGCCAAATGTGCAGTTCATTTTATAACTCACTGATAATCAAGAGCCATATTCAGTTCACCGCCCCGGCACTTCAAAAAAGCGCTAACAAAGCACTAAGAGATAGTCTCCGAAATTTATTGTGAATGGACGGTATTGTTGGGCATTTTTATTAATTTTGCGTCAATTAAAGTTCTCAATCATGGAAGAAGCCTTAACATTCATCCTGGACATTTTAGGATGGCCTCTTGAATTTCTCGGGCAGTTCCCGCTCATACGCAACATACTCACCTTTATTCTGGGAGTCGGTTTTGTATGGGCTTTCGGTGCGATGCTGTATCTTGGTATCGCTCCCCGGGAAAAGGCTGACCGTTTCTGGGAGTGGCTTCACTCCGGGAAGAGAAAGAGAGAATCCCTCTGAGCATCTCCTTTATCCAGATTGTCCCCAAACCTTGTTCGAAAGTAATTAACAACTATAATCATCCCCTAAAGCAGGCAAAGCCTACCCTCACTCTCCCACCCACAATAATCATATACCCAAAAACAACTGCTAATCACTACTGCTATAAAAATTATTTTTAAATTTATAATAATAAATTTACACGTTTAACTTTCTAAAGCATTATATATAAATAGAATAGCGTTCAAATTATTCATTGTATTTTTAATATGTATTCTAACCTTACCTGCTTTTGCACAAGATGAGCCTGAATCTGCAAAACCTTTAACCAACGCTGTAATAATGTGCCGTAATGTCTTTCTTGACATTGAAGGGGAATATTTTGATGACGTAACCATAACTTTTAAATCTATCAGTCCTGATTATTTTTTCACACATACATATAGAGTTAAAGTAACTGACAGTAATAAAAAAGTAATCTACAATAAAACCTTGAAAAATGCTTTTCTATACGTATTCTCTGATGGGCAAATACAAGTAGGCAGAGTAAATTTGACCAAATAATCATTTACAATTACAACGGTGACTATTACGGCACAATCAGAGAAAAAAAGGCATATACTAACATTCTATTACTTGTTGACGAAAAACTTGCAAGTTATTTACAGCATTGCTATAATGTAAGCATAACATTGCAAAAACTACTGATATTAAACAATATAGTCATCCTATTTAAAAAGAAAAATATATACAAAGAAATATAGTTCTGGCCCTCTTTACAATATGTGATTCACTGAAAGGATATATTTACAAATAAACTTTCCCGGATGGAAAGGTTTATATAGGACAAACAAGTCGCGACCCTCAGATAAGGCACAGAGAACATATCAGTCATTGTCATTAAATGAAAAACCCCACAGGACAGAAAATGCAGAAAGTACAGACAACTCATACCAATCGTACTTCATACCTAGAAAACAATCCCACAAGACACCATAGACGAGCAGTACCGGACTCATGCCACGCGCTTCATATCGCCATCGGTTTCAGAGACGGATTCCGGCGCGTATACGGCTCAGTGAAACAGGAGTAATGCCTAACCATGAGGCCAGATGCTCCAGCGGGACACGCTGCAGAAGTTCCGGGGAAGACTTTAGCAGATGTTCATAACGCTTTGAGGCTGTTGTGAAAAGAAGAGGAATGAAACGTTCTTCTGTAAGCAAAAACTCCCGCTCTGCAAACCTGCGGCCCCAGTTGGCTACATGAATATCCTCCTCATACATCCGGAACAGATCATCGTGCCCAAGACGGTACAGCACAGAGTCCTCCATAAGCTGTACGTTCTCGTATCCCGGCCGGCCCGAAACATAGCTGTTGAGTGAGAGCACGGCCGTACCCTCTGCTCCTATCCAGAATGTAACCTCCCGACCTTTCTCGCTCACCACAAACGCACGCGCTATCCCTTTTCCAATAAAGAAAACATCCGACTCGACCAGTGACGCCTCTATTATCATCGAACCTTTACGACAATGCATCTCATCGGCACACGACATCAGCCGTCCAAGGGAGACGTCCGGCAGGTTGCCTACAGCCAACAGTATGTCTTTAAGTTCCATAACCATCCAATGTATTGATTTGCCCTGCTAAACTAAGAATTTGATTCCGATTAAAAAAATATATTATTTTTGCGCTTCGGAAAATACTTGCTATCATGACAGACATCATATCACAGATGGCCGCACTGTTCATCCTGATTCTCGTAGGTTTCGCAGCTGCAAAAATGAAAATAACCGACGGACGTTTCTCCCAGCAGTTGTCCGTGTTTGTGATAAACATAAGCAGTCCATGCCTTATCCTCTCCTCCGTGACAGGAGACATCACACCGGACAGAAGCCTGATACTGCCCGTACTCGGCATCGGTATCATAACGTATGCATTCTTCGTAGCTGCTGCACTTCTGCTGTCCAGACTACTTTCCAGAGACAAGAACATGCAGGGCATCTACGGTTTCATGCTCACTTTCGGCAATGTCGGTTTCATAGGATACCCCATCGTAGCATCTATATTCGGCAGTTATGCCATATTCTATGCCAGTCTGCTGAATATTCCGTTCACACTTCTGGCATTCTCATTAGGACGTAAAATGATACAGGGAGGAGACGGAGGTCTGAAATTCGACTGGAAAGTCCTCATATCACCGGCCATGACAGCCTGTTACATATCCGTGCTGATTGTTGTGCTGGGCATACGGAACTTGCCGGAAATCATCGTCACTCCCCTGACCCTGCTCGGAAACATCACAGTGCCAGCCGCACTGCTGATCATCGGAACGTCCATGGCCCAGATGAATCTGCGACAGATTATATCAGGAAAGCTGGTGTGGATTGTATCAATTCTGCGTCTGCTGGTTCTCCCTGTTGTCATACACTACATCACCAAGATAATCGGATTCAGCGGTGACATACTAAGTATCAATACAGTCCTTGCCGCGATGCCGGTCGGGACATACGGAGCCATGTTCTGTCTCCAGTACGGCAAAGACGAGAGGATCATGGTACAGGGAATACTTATCTCTACCCTGCTCTCGGCAATCAGCATACCTGTCATAACACAGATTCTCTAACGGCAAGCCGTAAAGAAACTCCCGTTTTTATCAAATGTAAATAGCACGAAGAACCTTGTAACGTAAATTTGCGTCCGTTTTCTAAAACACTCAAAAGTGAAAGGTATGAACTGGGTGATTCTTATCATAGCCGGGCTGTGCGAGACCGGCTTTGCATTCTGTCTCGGGAAAATGAAAGGGCTCTCAGGTCCGGAATACTGGCTATGGGGAGCGGGATTCCTGCTGTTTCTTATAGCAAGTATGGTCTTGCTGGCCAAGGCTGTACAGACCATACCCATCGGTACTGCCTATCCGGTATGGACTGGGATAGGTGCTGTGGGCACAGTTCTCATGGGTATTTTTTTCCTGCACGAACCTGTATCGTTTGCACGGATATTCTTCATCTGCACCCTGATAGCCTCAATCATCGGCCTCAAGATGTCCTGAAACGGCAGGACCCAGACCGACCATATCTCTACTCAGCCGACTTGAGACGCTCTGCGTTCTCAGCAATAGTCAGCTGGTCAATGACCTCCTGGATGTCACCGTCCATGAAGACAGGAAGATTGTACATCGTGTAATTGATACGGTGGTCCGTCACACGGGACTGAGGGTAGTTGTAGGTACGTATCTTGGCGGAACGATCACCGGTAGAAACCATGGTCTTGCGCTTCTTGGACATCTCGTTGAGATACTTCTCGTACTCCATATTGTAGATACGCGTACGCAGCTCGGCGAGGGCCTTGTCGAAGTTCTTGAGCTGGGATTTCTCGTCCTGACACTGCACCACTATACCGGTGGGGATGTGAGTCAGGCGGATAGCCGAATAAGTGGTATTCACCGACTGGCCACCCGGCCCTGAGGAGCAGAACGTATCCTTACGTATATCATTCATATTGATTTCCACATCGAACTCATCAGCCTCCGGCAGCACTACCACGGAGGCAGCCGATGTATGTACACGCCCCTGGGTCTCGGTCTGGGGTACGCGCTGCACACGGTGCACACCGCTCTCATACTTGAGCGTACCGTAAACACCCTGGCCAGACACCTTGAATATTATCTCCTTGTATCCGCCGGCAGCTCCCTCCGACTGGCTGTTGATCTCTAATTTCCAACCCTTCCGCTCGCAGTACTTGGCATACATGCGGAAAAGGTCTCCGGCAAATATTGCCGCCTCGTCCCCGCCTGTACCGCCGCGTATCTCCACTATCGCATTCTTCTCGTCCTGAGGATCCTTGGGAATCAGCAACAACTTTATTTCCTCCTCCATACCGGGCAGCTGCGCCTCAATGGATGAAACTTCCTCCTTGGCCAGTTCACGCAAGTCCTCGTCCTTCTCCTTGGACAGAATCTCCTTGGCTCCTTCCAGATCACCCACCATCTTGACATACCTGTCACCTGCCGCCACTATCGGCTCCAGCTCCTTGTACTCCCTGTTGAGCTGGATATACTTCTTCATGTCCGACATCACATCAGAACCGGAAAGCTGCTCTGAAAGAGACTCGTATTTCTTCTTAAGCTCCTGTAGTTTCTCTGTCAAGGGATATTCGCTCATATTATGACACTATTCAAAATAATCGGACAAAGATAATAAAAATATAGTTCCGCCCATTATGAAAAATGGCTGTGCCCAAAATAGACACAGCCATTTTTTGTCCTATAACCTATGCCGGGGCCGGTTATTCGTACTGGTCGAGAATACCTTTGACCTGTTTCGGGTCAAGACGTCCGTAGACCTTCTCGTCCACGAGCATCACGGGAGCCAGACCGCACGCGCCCACGCAGCGCAGGCACTCGAGCGAGAATTTCCCGTCAGGAGTAACTCCACCGACATCTATCCCCAACTCTTTTTTCAGTTCTTCCAGGACTCCCTCCGCACCACGCACATAGCAGGCCGTTCCCATACATACGGAGATGGAATGGCGTCCCTTGGGCTGCATTGTGAAGAAAGAGTAGAATGTGACAACTCCATACACCTTCGCCACCGGGATATTGAGATTGCGTGCAATCTCACGCTGCACCTCCTCCGGCAGGTAGCCGAAGTGTCCCTGGCACTTGTGCAGGACATTGATAAGTTCTCCGGGAGAGTTGCGGAACTCGGCGCAGATCTCGGCGATCTTGTCCTTCTGGCATTTATTCAGTTCTATTTTATCCATAACATATTATTCTGAAGATTAGTCATGCTTGTCGAAATAGCGGGTATGCAGCAGATGATGCGCCTTCTCGCTCATAGGATGCCCGAGGAACTCCTCGTACAGCCTGATGATGTAAGGATTCTCATGCGACTTGCGGATCTTCTTCCCGGCATCCTCCCTGTATATGGCATCCATCCTGGCTTTGATGATACTGCCGTCTCCGTGATGGAAAGGCTGTCCTGCACCTCCTATACATCCTCCGGGGCAGGCCATGATCTCTATCGCATGGAAATTGTACATGCCGGCACGTATGCCGTCAAGCAGCTTGCGGGCATTGCCGAGGGTATGTGCTATACCTATGTTGACCTTCGTTCCGTTGAAGTCAATAGTCGCATGACGGATACCTTCCATACCGCGCAGTTCGTTGAAATCAATACGGTCCAGCTTCTTGCCTGTGAAAAGTTCATACGCAGTCCTTACAGCAGCCTCGATAACACCTCCGGTCGCCCCGAAAATGACAGCCGCACCGGTGGACTCGCCCAGAGGTGCGTCGAAATCCTCATCAGGAAGAGAGAGGAAATCTATGTTCGCGGACTTGATAAGGGAGGCCAGCTCGCGGGTGGAGATGGAGAAATCCACATCAGGATTGCCGTCCACCTTGAACTCGTCTCTCTGGCACTCGTATTTCTTGGCAAGGCACGGCATCACGGATACCACCACCAGATCCCTGCGGTCTATACCCATCTTATCTGCAAAATAAGTCTTGGCTATGGCTCCGAACATCTGCTGGGGCGACTTCGCCGACGAAGGTACGTCCAGCATATCCGGATAGTTGTGCTCGAAGAAATTGACCCATGCCGGACAGCATGATGTGAGAATCGGCAGCTTGACAGTCTTGTCGCCTCCAAGGAAACGACCAAGACGGTCCAGCAGTTCCGAACCTTCCTCCATGATAGTCAGGTCAGCGGCAAAGTCTGTATCGAACACTTCGTCGAATCCGAGACGCCTGAGAGCGGCAACCATCTTTCCGGTCACCAGAGTGCCTGGTTCCATGCCGAACTCCTCTCCAAGGGCTGCACGCACAGCCGGAGCTGTCTGAACGATTACCTTTTTTGTAGGATCTGCAAGCGCCTGGATTATCTTTCCTGTATTGTCCACCTCCGTCAGGGCACCAGTGGGACAGACTGCGACGCACTGGCCGCAGAAAGTACAGTTGCTGTCCACAAGTCTCTGTTCGAAAGCCGGAGCGACCACGGCCATGAAACCTCTGTTCACCGCGCTGAGTGCGCCTACGCTCTGTACATCGTTGCACATGGTCTCGCAGCGGCGACACATGACACATTTGTCCATATCCCTCTTGAGAGAAGGAGATGTATCTTTCTTATAAGTGGATACTGCCGCATTTTCAACGGAATGTATCTCTCTGATACCCAGACGGGCAGCCAAGTCCTGAAGTTCACATCGCCCATTCTTGGGACAGACAAGGCAGTCTTTGGGATGATCCGACAGAATCAGTTCAAGGACTGTCCTGCGGGCATTGATGACCCTCATGGTGTGGGTATGCACCACCATACCGGGTGTACATACTGTAGAGCATGACGGAGCCAGGTTTCTGCGTCCCTCGACCTCCACCACGCAGATGCGGCAGCCGCCGGGACGGTTCTCTACTCCGAGATTTTCCAGTCTCATATAACAGAGAGCCGGAATGTCTATTCCCATCTGCCTGGCGGCCTGGAAAATAGTCGTTCCTTTCTCCACCTCGGTCTCCCTGTTGTCTATTGTAAGTCTAATTTTATCCATCTCAGTTACGATTATTGAACGATTACCGCATTGAATTTACATTTGTCGAAGCATGCACCGCAGCGGATACATTTCTCCGTGTCGATGACGTGTGCCTGCTTGACCTCACCCTTGATCGCACCGGCGGGACATGCCCTGGCACAAGCCGTACATCCCTTGCAGCGGTCAGGGTCTATTGCGTACACTCTCAAGGCCCTGCACTTGTGAGCCGGACATCTCTTGTCCACAATGTGAGCCACATACTCGTCGTAGAAGTTGTCAAGAGTCGAGAGCACCGGATTAGGCGAGGTCTGTCCGAGACCGCAGAGGGCCGTATCCTTGATGACCTTGCTTAGGTTCTTGAGGTAATCCAGATCCTCCATAGTGCCCTTGCCCTTGGTGATCTTGTCGAGAATCTCTTCGAGACGCTTGTTGCCGATACGGCAGGGAGCGCATTTTCCGCACGACTCGTCGACGGTGAACTGGAGATAGAACTTTGCCACCGAGACCATGCAGTCATCCTCGTCCATGACGATCATGCCTCCCGAGCCCATCATCGAACCGGCGGCGGTAAGATTATCGTAATCAATAGGAGTGTCGAGATGCTTCTTCGTCAGGCAGCCTCCTGAAGGACCGCCAGTCTGGACGGCCTTGAACTCCTTGCCGCCCTTTATGCCGCCTCCGATGTCATAGATTACCTCGCGGAGGGTCGTGCCCATCGGCACCTCTATAAGGCCCACGTTGTTGATCTTGCCGGCCAGGGCGAATACCTTGGTCCCCTTGGATTTCTCGGTACCGATAGAGGCAAACCATTCAGGTCCCTTGAGGAATATCACAGGAATGTTGGCGAAAGTCTCCACGTTGTTGACATTGGTAGGCTTGCCCAGATAACCGCTCTCCGCCGGGAATGGAGGCTTCACGGTGGGCTCGCCTCTCTTGCCCTCCATAGAGTGTATCAGGGCCGTTTCCTCACCGCATACGAAAGCTCCGGCACCGTAGCGGATCTCAATGTCGAAATTGAATCCGGAACCGAGTATGTCATCTCCGAGCAGACCGTAGTCGCGGGCCTGCTTCATGGCAATCTGAAGACGCTTCACCGCCAGAGGATACTCTGCACGGATGTACACCAGACCTCTGGATGCCCCGATACAGTAGCCGCAGATGGCCATTGCTTCTATGACAGAATTGGGGTCGCTCTCCAGGATGGAGCGGTCCATGAACGCACCCGGGTCGCCCTCGTCGGCATTGCAGACCACGTATTTTTCCGGGCCGGGACTCTTCGAGGCAATCTCCCACTTCAGACCGGTGGGGAATCCTCCGCCGCCACGTCCTCTCAAACCTGACTTCTTGACTGTCTCGATAGCCTCCTGCGGAGTGCCCTGCAGCACTTTGGCCAAAGCCTCGTATCCGTCACGTGCTATGTATTCGTCTATATTCTCGGGATTGATGAATCCGCAGTTTCTCAAAGCGATGCGAAGCTGTTTCCGATAGAAGCCCATGTGCTTCGAATCGCTGATATGCTTCTTGGTGTCGGGATCCTCATAAAGGAGACGGGTCACCTTGCGGCCTTTTACCACATGCTCGCGGACAATCTCCTCAGCATCCTCCGGCTTGACATTCGTATAAAAAGTATTGTCAGGTATCACCTTGACTATAGGGCCCTGCTCACAGAAACCGAAACAGCCAGTCACCACCACCTGCACGTCATTGTCCATTCCGGCAGCGGCTATTTCCTCCCTTAGTCTTTCCACGATCCTGACGCTCTCGGATGCACGGCATCCCGTACCTCCGCAGCACAGTAAACTCATCTTGTAGTTCGGCATGACGGACTATATTTTATCCTGGATTGTTTTATAGTTGACCGGAATGACACCGTCGACAAGTTCTCCGTGAAGGACATACTTGTCAAGGATTTCCATGGCCTTGTCCGTTCCGACATGGCCGAATACTACCGGATCCTCTCCGGGGCGCTTGACTTCAATTGTAGGCTCGGCATAGCAGTATCCCATGCATCCGCCCTGCGTTACGATTACAGGCAGCTTTTCTTTTTCAACCCGGTCTATGATGGCATTCATCACGGTACGGGCGCCCGCTGCTATACCGCATGTGGCCATGGCAACGCGGATCTGGACCAGGTTGTCGGGATTGTTGCTCTTCTCCCTGATGTCCATCTCGCTCTCCAGCCTGGCCTTCATTTGACGAAGTTCGTCAAGAGACTTGATCTTACTCATACAGTTTGGTTAATAAATTAGTGTTGAAGTATGCAAATTTATGAAAATATTTAAGAGTTCCTAATCTCCGCAATGTTTTCTTTAAGCATTTCCTCAACTTTTTTTACGATTGTCAAATTCCTCAACGCACCGTTCCCGAAAACCGAGCGTATTTCTTCGGTACATATAGAGAACTCCTCTCCTTCGAAGCGGTATACCAGCTCGAAATCCATCTCTGGATGGGAAGCAGCCGTAATCATAAAGACATTGGCAACATCTCCAAGCGGAGGCCGGTCTATGTTCGAATATCCGAAAACCGCACTCACTACAGTCCCTTTTCCTAGTTCGGAATCTATATGCACATACCCGCCGCTCTGCGCAGCCGTCTGAGCCAGAAGCGGTATTCCCATACCGACCTTTCTGTACAAACGTGACGTGAAAAACGGATCCTCGAGCCGGCTTACCTGTTCTCTTGTCATACCACGGCCGTCATCCCCTACAACGACAGTCAGCAGGTCTGCGGCAGGGTTCTCATCCACGGTCAGTGTAACACGTGCCGCCCCGGCACTGACGGAATTCTGGATTATATCAAGTATGTGCATGGAAAGGTCATTCATCGCATATATGTTTCAAGGTAAGAAAACAAGTTCATTCCAAGTCGGCACTCCTTCCGTCCACTCCATCCAGAGCCATCCGTATCTCACGGAAAGAGCGGCCCGGCATATTGAAATAAGTTGCAGCCTTGCAGAAGTCGTCCGGATAATGGGCATCGGAAGAACGGATAAATGTGGGATTCAGTTTTCTCAGGCAGGGATTCCTCTCCAGCAGCCCGTCCAGATCGCATCGGGCCGAAATTTCCAAAGCATCGAAAGGCAGATCCGGAGGGACGAACCCAAGCTGGGATATCACGGAATTCTGCGGTTTGTCAATATGGGCCGGAATAAAAATACCTCCTATCGAGGACACGAATACCGCAACTTCCTCCAAACTACGGTCAATGGCCGATACGAGCAGGTACGGGGCCTCGTATATTACATTGTCATGCTCGTCCACTGCGAGCTGGTATCCGAATACATCCTCATTGCCAGGTATATGAGGCAAACTGTCATCCAGAAAACGCTGCAGCGCGTCCAGACTGTCATCACTGTCCGCAAACGCCAGGCAGTGTACCTCCTCACGGGTCGTTATCTCAGCTCCGCAAAGGATATACGGCTCCCCTCCACCTACTATCCGGCGTATCTCCCGTCCCTGTACAGTGGTATTATGGTCCGTTATGCCGATTATGTCGTAACCTTTCCTTAAGGCAGCTCCGATGATGAATGACGGCACCATACCTATGTCCCCGCATGGGGACAGGAACGTATGATTGTGCAGATCTGCCCTGAAACGGTTCATGACGCTATCCTTGTAAAAGGAGATTGTATATCTTTCCGGCAAGTTCGAAAGTCTGCTCGCCAGACCCGAGAATAGGAATACCCTCGTCTTCCGACACAGCCACGGCATCCTCCTCCGGCTCCAGACCTTTTACAATAATGACCGCAGCCAGGTCCTTCAACGTAGCTATGGCCATGACATTCTTATGAGTCTGGAGAGTTATCCACACAGAGCCGTCCTTAGCGAATCCCATCACGTCGGACAGCAGGTCCGACACATAGCCGCCGGAAACTTCCCGGTCCAGCGCGTTTGCTCCAGCAAAGACCCTAAGATCAAGTTTCTCAACAATTTCCCTTACTGTCATAATCTCTACTATCGTATTTTTCCTTATTTACAAATCTGTCCTTGCCCCAGACTTTCTCCATCAGGTCTATGGCCTCTCCTACCTGCAGGGAGCCTTCCTTTTCAAAACGGGCCTGCATGAATATGCAGTTGTTCAGCGAGGCATCATCACGGACTATATCTGCAGCAAGGGCGTCACAACTCGGAGCGCCGCAGGCCCCGCAATCTATCTCGGGCAATATCCTACGCAACATGGCAGCTGCTTCCATTTTCTTGATTGCCTTGTTGATATCCTTGTCATACTTGACCATAGAGCGAGGCTCCACACTATCCATCTTTATATACGCAGAGCACAGGCTCTCATACTCCGGAGTCAGTCCGTGCGTCTTAGGAGCAGTATCCGCGGCAGTCCTCAGCACATCAGCAACCATGAACCGGTTTCCCTGCACCAGGATGCCGCCCGGACAGGACTGGTCACAGCCTCTAAGTTCCAGATAGTCGATACTGCCCTCCAGTTCCTCATCCTCCAACTTTTCGAGGAACTCTATCACGTTGCTCATACCGTCTATGGACAAGGCCCTGCCCTCCACGAGCGATGCCTCACCTCCCGTCAACGGCCACCTCAGACCTTTGTCCGACACAGCATCATTGACAGCTTCGGCACCGCATCCGGATTCCGGGAACTTCCGGTTCTTGTACGCATGCATGACCCTGTTGAATACATAATCCATATTGATGACTCCGTTTATCGGAGACTCGTATCCGCCCACAGGCGATTTCACAGCAGCGATTTTCGCTATGCAGGGAGTAAGATAGAAAACCCCGATATCTCCGGCATCCTCTCCCTTCATCTGCCATTTGCGCACATAATACTGAGCCGCCACCTCGACAGGAGGCAGAAGCAGCATTATGTGATCCACCAAAGACGGGAAACGTACCTGAACAAGCCTTATCACTGCCGGACAGAACGAAGATATAACGGGCTTTGCCACAGCCTTGGCAACATAATCGTTTATCTCACCTACAAGAGTGTCGACACTCTGCTCCACCGTGCATATCTCGGAGAAGCCCATATCTCCAAGGATATCGTTGATCACGGGCACAGGCACACGGTTCTCGAACTGGGCATAGAATACAGCCGGCACCAGCAGTACCCTGTACCTGTACGAAAGGATATCGCCAAGGTCATCATCCACTACCCGTATTGCACGGCTCGGACAGACCCTGAAGCACCTGCCGCAGTCTATACACCAGTCCGCATACAGCAGGGCCTTCCCGCCTGATACCCTCAACGCCTCCGTAGGACACACCTTGATGCAATGAGAGCACCCTATGCAGAAATCCTCCTGAATCTCCAGTGCCCTATGAAATGTATTGTGTTCCATAACCAGCTTCAGAATTTTATGAATATACGCAGAGTCGTCCCCCGTCCCACACCTGTATCTATCTCCAGTTCATCGGCATTCTCCTTTATGTTGGGGAGTCCCATTCCTGCGCCGAAGCCCATCTCGCGCACTTCCTTGGAGGCAGTCGAGAATCCTTTCTGCATAGCCTTCTCCACATCGGGTATTCCCGGCCCAGTATCAGCAAGCACCACATTGATTCCCTCCGGCTCGATATCCGCAACAATACTGCCTCCGAACGAGTGGGCCACGATATTGACCTCTGCTTCGTAGACCGCAATGACCACCCTTCTCACCACCGACGGAGACACCCCGAGTTGTTTGAGAGTCTTCTTTATGGATGAGGATGCATAACCGGCCCTGGTGAAGTCACCTGCCGCGACACCGTACTCCAGTCTCATGTCAATACACTGGTTTTATACCGGCACCGTACAGGATGCCGGAAGTCTTGAACATAGAATAGTCCGTACGTATCAACACCATGCCGTTGTCCTCGGCCAGAGCGTACATTTCCTCAGTCACGTCCTTGCCCCTCACGAAGAGAATGTACTCCACATCGGACATTTCCGCCGTACGGACTGACTGCACATTGGCCAATCCGGTAATCAACAGAAAGTCAGCGGTTTTGATCGTCAGCACATCACTCATAAGGTCTGAGGCGAATGCGTAATCCACATTCTCGTCCAGACGTTCCTGCCCGCACAGCACCTCTCCCTGAACGGCAGCAGCTATATCCCTTAGTCTCATACTACTCCGCACTGAAGATAAGTGGTGTCGTGTACAGAGTGTACCACTCGCACATCAACCGGTAGTACTGTGGATAGAGCTCTGGGGTTATAAGCTGGGTCCCGAGCTTGAGAGACAATATGAGGGTAGTCTTTCCGTCCTTTTGCTCAGTCCTGAGCGACACGGCACCGACAGAGTTGGACACTGTCCTGTCCTCCGGCAGGACCACAGGAATCATTCCGTCCTCATTGTCCAACACATAGGTCAGAGTCTCCTCAGGAAGATAAGGTAGCAGCAGATTGACACTACGGGTAGTATTGGCGGTTGTGGAAGCATATACAAGCCTGAGCCACTGAGAATCCCCTTCCGGAAAAACGAAAGAGTAATAGCCTTCACCCAGAGCCTTGCCATCAGCAGCTGATATTCTGAGAGTATTGACGATCTCCAGAGACGCATCCGTTCCGCTGCCCTCAACTTTGCTTCCATCAAGATTGCACAGAGAGACATAATCGCCTACGGACATATAATTCTTGAAACTCCGGTCAGAGCATACCGGCGAAGAGGATATCGCCATAAGTGAGGACAGTCCGGCCGCAGCCTCATCCTCAGTCAGCGGGAACGCCAGACTCACGTCCGATTCCTGTCCGGCAGCCTTTACAAGAGCATCCGCCAGCAGCGCCCTCTCGGCAGATGTGGCATATGCACTGCCGATGACTTCGGCGGCAGGACGTACCCTGTATCCGGTCTGGGACAAGGTCAGACGGCTCTGTCCGAGGCCGGAGATTAAGTAGTCATTGATCTTGTCCAGCACGGAACGCCTGTCGGCAACTCCCTCGTCAAAGGATGCCAGCAGAGCCTTCACAGCCTCTTCGTCAGGACTGTAGGCCTGAGATGACAGCACATTGAGGATAGCCTCACGGGATTCGAATGTGGTAGCGGCCACTGCCTGCAGGCTGCCTGCCTGAACTGATACTGGAAGATAGCGCGGACGGGGTTTTACGTTCTTAAGAGTCCATGCAACCGTACACATGCCGTCAGCCGCAGACACCTTGGGTGCGGCTTTGCCGTTAAGCAGTTCATAATGCAGAGGTGTTCCGTCCGGTACACTGATGCTCAGTTCATAGTTCCTGATGGGCGAAAGTTCTTCCACCGGTTCGAAGATGTCCAGGGCAGGAAGTGCTCCTGCCTTGGTGAAAATGGTGTAATCCAGATAAACGGTAGCCCCAAGTTCCAGTCCGGTATGGACAACAACCATCTCTTTAAGGCCATTATACTCTGGAGCATCGGCCGCTGCGGAAGGCAGCACCTCCACAAAAGCGTTCGCCGGAGTCATAACTACTGTCCCGTCTTTCTGCCGAGTATAGGACTCATGTATGACAAGTTCCTGATATGATGGATCATAGATTATAAAAGTCTCGCCATACAGGTCGTTCATTGCCGCATGGGTATATATAGTCAACTGCTTCCGGACACGCATTTCCTGACTACCGTCCGGATTGAGGATATAGGTCTTGACGAGCTTGTCAAACTGAGCCTCGGCCTTGGACGCCGCATTAGCGGGTAATGCCGACAGCAACACTAAGGTGGGAAGGATTATGCTGAGAATTATCTTTTTCATAGTCATTTACTTTTTGATTACGACATATTCACCATAGGCCTTGTGTGCATTGACCGCATCACGGAAGCTCTCCCAGTCGGATGGCTCATATACTCTCTTCTTGAGTGCAAGTACATTACGCAGAGTAATCTGTCTGCCGTCCTGAGTAAGAGAGCCGATAAAGTCAGCACCGCTGCCCTGCATCTCATCGGACTTGGATGCGGTCACCATGGTATAACCGTCAGGTATACGTATTACCTCATCCAATTCTACCAGACGCGAGCATGCGTCCTTGAATCCGTATTTCCTTTTCTCGACAGAAGTGTCAAGCCTGAAATAAGTACGTACGGTATTGTACAGACCATTCATGACCATGGGACGGAAGATCATCACACTGTCCCCGACCAGAGCATACTGCGGTATCTCGTACTTGAACGTAATCTTGATGGGAGCCGCCTGGTAGTCCTTTGGATCCGGTCCGTAATCAACACTTATGAGTCTTGCCTTAGGCGAGACATTGAGAAGCTCGCGCTCCATTGCGTTGTGCCATTCACTTCGGAATCCGGTTGTGAACACTCTTCTGACCCTAAGGTCGCTCTGTCCTTCCGCCGACACCGTAAATGTTCCTTTCAAAGTACCGTCTGTGTCTATACTGTTATCTGCATCTATGCGAAGGTAATGGTTCTCAGGCGCAGACAAGGGAGTAACACAAAGACCCGATCCTTCCGGAACTCCAGGAAGATAATTCTGCTGCTGCTCCGCACTGCTCCACAACTCCCGGCAGAAAGGCACCCAGGTAGGGTCAAGAGGCATGTAGGTGCCGTCCGACAGTTTGACAACTGCCACACAATGATTGAAATGGTCGGCAGGTATGGACTCCACCCGGCTGCCCGCCATAGTCATGGCCGGATAAGCCTCGAAACCTGCCATGCGCAGAAACGAAATCAGAGTACCGGCAATATCCTTGCACACCCCGCAGCGGTCAGTATAGTTCATCTCCGTATTGTGCAGCGTATATCCCTCGCCCTCACCCATGGAAATACCCGCATAGCGGATATTGTCAGCCACCCAGTGAGTAAGTACAGCTATCTTCTCCATGTCGGTCTTCTTTCCTTTGACAAGCTCATTTACCTTCTTCTGTGCAGGTGCATAAGCATCAAAGCTGCCGTAGTCCTCATTGACTTTATTAAACCACAACGATTTATCCTTCCAGTCCGGAGTCGTAGACATCATCAGTTTCGGAGCAGCGTCAAACAGATCAACCATTCCGGACTCCTTGCTGAAAGGCATAACACCGCCGACCGCGAACTTGAACACCTTGCGGCCGTCCGCAAACCTCATGGACGACTCGCACTCACCCTGATAAAACTGGAACTGCACGTCCTTCTCCATGGGGAAGGACACCATATAAACCTTACGGACAGTCGGGTCCTGACACCAAAAAGGAACTATATCGTAAAACTGGCCTCGCATCGGGGGGATGAAACGGGAATCATCCTCCGCCGCCGCTTCTGATGACAGCAAAGCATAGGTGAATCCTTTCTTGGCTATCTCATATTCCAGAACATCCCCCGGCCTGAGAGCGCCGACACCTATCATTATCTGACGCGCGCCCCAGTAAATCGCCCTGGCAGGAGCCGCATAGTCCACAGCCGATGACACATCGATATGATCTACGCTGCCGTCTGCTCTGTATACCGTCACGTTCCGGAACTCAGCAAACGCAGTGAGCGGGTCATAGTCGTATTTTATGACCCTGTTGGCCAACGCACCTTTAGGGGTCTGTACTTTTACAGCCTTCTTTACGACAAAAGAGCCCTGTCCTGTAGACTCCACTGTTACTGATGTGCTGTCCAGCAGGACCACGCAGTCATACGACGCATAGTCCGGACTGTCAGCGGCGCATTCATACGGCTTCCAGTCCTGGGCATAAACAGCCGCAGACACCAGAAAGACGCACGAGAGCAATGTTGCAATCCGTCTCATATTCTCTATTTATTATTTATTTTACGCAGTAATGAAAAACTTTGCCAAGTTAGTAAAAATTCCGGTATACCCGTCAAATATCACGTATTTTTAAGTTTCCGGCAAATAGTACGCAGAATAATGCTTAACTTTGCCGAAAAAGATGGATGATATGGGAAACATGAAGGACATGTACGTCAGGTTTGACTGGGCTATCAAGCGGCTGCTGAGGCAGAAGGCCAATTTCGGGGTGCTGGAGGGCTTCCTTACTGTGTTCATCGGTGAGCCTATTACTATCGTTGAGATCCTGGAGAGCGAAGGCAACCAGCTTTCAGCGGATGACAAATTCAACCGCGTGGATATCAAGGCACTCAACAGCAAGGGGGAGATCATCATCATTGAGGTGCAGAACACCCGCGAGCTGTACTATCTGGAACGGGTGCTGTATGGAGTGGCGAAGGCCATCACCGAACACATCAGCATGGGAGACGCATACAGCAATGTCAAGAAGGTCTACTCTATCAGCATCCTGTATTTCGACATCGGCGAGGGCAAGGACTACCTATACCACGGCAGGAGCCATTTCATAGGAGTACATACGAGAGACGAACTGGTTATCAACACTAAAAACCGCGATGCCATAGTACGCCGTCTGCCTTCCGAGATATTCCCGGAATACATAATAATCCGTGTGAACGAGTTCGAGTTCGACAAGGCGTCCGTGACTCCTCTGTCAGAGTGGATGCGTTACCTGAAAGAAGGCGTGATCTCTCCAGACACGAAGGCTCCCGGTCTGGGCGAGGCCCGCGAGAAACTTACTTACTGGTCGATGTCCGACAGTGACAGGCAGGCTTACGAAAAACACATGGACGCAGTGGCCATCCAGATGGACGTGCTGGACACAGCGAAGATAGAGGGTCGCGAGGAAGGACGCAAGGAAGGACGCGAGGAAGGTCGCGAGGAAGGACGCAAGGAAGGTCGTGAGGAAGGTCGTGAGGAAGGTCGTGAGGAGGAACGTCTCAGGAATGCCCGTGGCATGAAGTCCGAAGGTATCGCGCCTGATGTCATTGCACGGATTACCGGACTTACGGACGAGGAGATAGCATCCCTATGAACAGACAAATGTACTGACAAATAAACTGAATGGCTGCCACTGAACCGATAAAAGTAATCCAAGGCGAAATCTTCAACGACTACCGCGGTACGATCCACTCGATGAATACATTTTCATTCGAAGGGGTCGAGCGGTACTATTTTATACAGAATGTGAACACCGGACTGGTCAGAGGATGGCACGGGCATCAGTTCGAACGGAAATGGTTCCAATGCGTTACAGGGAGTTTCACAATGGCATTTGTGGCACCGGATGACTGGAAACATCCTTCCAAAAGTCTGACACCGGAAATCTATCGTATCTCGGAACGCAAAAGCGAGATTATCTGCGTACCGGCCGGCTATGCAAATTGCCTGAGAGCGGAGGAGCCCGACTCTGTACTTATGGTCCTTTCCGGCAAAAGATATCCTGAATGTCTGGAGGACAGCTGGAGATATCCGGCTGACTACTGGTTCGATTGGGCATCGATATAATAAGCCTCACCCGAAGTAAAGATCATCCCATTCCACAACGGCAGCAAATCCCGCGATTCGGTGCCGTTGCTTTAAGTGCTTTAAGCACTTTTACCGAGCGGTAATATGCCTGACTGCAGCCTGGGCACAGACGCATCCGAATACTGCCGGCAGGTATGAGATAGTCCCGACCTGGGACTTCTTGTTGCGTTCGCCCTCTGTGGGCACTATCGCGTCCCGCTCTGGCAGCTCCTCCGAGAAAACCACTGGAAATCCTTTGGTTATACCTATCTTGCGAAGTTTCTTCCGCAGAATGAATGCCAGCGGGCAGTTGTAGGATTTGGAGATGTCGGTCAGACGGACTTTTGTGGCGTCCAGCTTGGCACCCGCTCCCATAGAGGAGACCAACGGTATTCCGCTATGGATGCAATGGGAGATCAAAGCTATCTTGGGAGCCAACGTATCTATGGCGTCTATGACAAAATCCGGAGCAAGTCCGGTATTGGCTACCGACTCATCCGTCAATACTCCATCAGGGTCAGAGCTTCCGCATAGGGCCATCTCCCTAAGCGCATTCTCAAACACCCCAGGGATATTGTCCTCCGTCAGATACTCCGGAACTTTCACGATATGCAGTTCCGGATTGATGTCCAGCAGCCTTTCCGCCATCACCTCCGTTTTCAGCCTTCCGAGCGTTGAGTTCATGGCCAGCAGCTGACGGTTCTTGTTGCTTTCACCGACCCTATCCGAGTCGATAAGCACCATCCGTCCGACCCCGGCCCTGGCCACCATCTCTGCAGCGTATGCCCCTACTCCACCCAGGCCGGCCACCACGATGACCGCATCCCTCAGCTTCAGAAGAGTCTCCTCCCCCAGCAGCAAAGCTGTACGCTCCTGCCACTGCGGACTTTGCCTACGCTCAGATACAATTCTATCCGCTCCAGGATTATTTGCTGTATGCTCCATACCGGACGATTTTCCAGACTGCTCTACTTTTTCTGGTTATTTCCCTGTCCATCTGCACTTTCAAGTTCCTTGGCCTCATTCCACAGGGCATCCATCTCAGCGAGCGTCATGTCCTTGAGCGAGCGGCCCTGACGGATGGTGTGCTCCTCCAGATAGGTGAAACGGCGGCGGAACTTGGCGCAGGTCATCTCCAGGGCGGTATCCGGATTCAGGTCGTAGAGCCTGGCCGCATTGACCACCGAGAACAGGAAATCGCCCAATTCTCCCTCGGCCCTCTCCACCGACTTGGGGTCCGCCTTGTCCATCCGGTCCAGCTCCGCACGGAATTCCCCGAGCTCCTCTCCTACCTTGTCCCAGACCTGGGAGCGCTCCTCCCAGTCGAAACCAACAGCCCGGGCCTTGTCCTGCATCCGGTAGGCCTTCAGCAGCGGCGGCAGGGAGACCGGAACACCGGAAAGCACCCGCTTGTTGCCGTCCTTCTCCTTGGTCTTCAGCTCCTCCCAGTTCTGCACCACCTGATCCGCCCCGTCCACATGCACCTGGCCGAACACATGGGGATGGCGATAGACCAACTTGTCGCACAGCCGGTTGATCACATCCACGATATCATATTCGCCTTTCTCCGAGGCTATCTTCGCATAGAAGACCACATGCAGCAGCACATCGCCCAACTCCTTGGAGACCTCCTTGCCGTCCCCGCGCAGGATAGCGTCGCTCAGCTCGTAAGTCTCCTCAATAGTCTGAGGGCGAAGGGACTCGGTAGTCTGCTTACGGTCCCACGGGCATTTCTCCCTAAGCTCATCCAGTATATCCAGAAGGCGGCCGAAAGCCTCCAGCTTGGCCTGCCTCGAAGTCATCTCGTTTCTGCTCATCATTCTTGAATTTTGAGACGTAAAGATAAATCAAATATCTGTTGGAGCGGTATTTTTTCAACTTGCGCTGCGGCAAACCACATCATGTGCTGCGATACGGCACAAGCAGTCACTATATTTGCAGGTACAAATGCAACAGATATGAGAACAATTGACAACTACGATGTGAGAATATTCACCGACAATGTCGAGGAAACGGCCATAGAGCAGCTCCGCCAGCTGATGTCCATCGAGGTATTCAGCGGCTGCAAAATCAGGATAATGCCGGATGTACATGCCGGAGCTGGGTGCGTGATAGGCTTCACCGGCGACTTGGGTGAAAGGGTCATCCCCAATATCGTCGGAGTGGACATAGGCTGCGGCATGCTGGTTCAGCCGTTCGAGTGCAGCGGAGAGATAGACTTCCACGAATTGAATCAGTTCATTCTGAGCAGCATTCCATCAGGCCGGGACATACGGAGCCAGGAAGGTCTGGTCCAGCTGCTGCCGTACATGGAAAGATACCAGGAAGCGAAAGAGCTGGTCAAGGAACTGCGCTGCTTCCGCGAGCTGAAAGATGTCAAAAGGCTGTACAAGGCCGCAGGCACCCTCGGCGGAGGCAACCATTTCATAGAGCTGGACCGTGACGGCCAGGACAGAATGTACGTGGTCGTCCATACCGGCAGCCGCAACTTAGGCAAACAAGTGGCAGACATCTACCAGAAACAGGCCGTGAAGAACATGTCCGGCTGGGACAAACTGATGGAAAAGCAGACTAAGATGATAGAGGAATACAAGGCGGCAGGACGGAAAGCCGAGCTGCAGGAGGCCATACGGGAGCTGCACAACTCCTTCAGGATGCAAAAACCACCGGTTCCCGCGGAACTCTGCTGGCTCGAGGGACAGCCGCGCGAGGACTACCTGCACGACATGCGGCTGTGTCAGAGATGGGCGCAAATCAACCGGGGTATCATCATGGACCTGCTTGTAGAATACCTGCGGGCCAAAGACAATATCTGCAGTACACCGGAGACATTGGCCTCAGAGCGTTTCGAGAGCGTCCACAACTACATCGGGGACGACGGCATCATCCGCAAAGGAGCCATCTCCGCCCGCAAGGGAGAGAAATGCATCATCCCCATGAACATGCGGGACGGCTCCCTGATATGCACCGGCAAGGGCAATCCGGACTGGAACTGGTCGGCCCCTCACGGAGCAGGCCGCATAATGAGCCGCGCACAGGCATTCCAGCAGCTAAGCATGGAAGCCTTCACCGACTCGATGAAAGGCATCTACAGCGAGACCGTCTCCGAGCAGACCATCGACGAGTCCCCCATGGTCTACAAACCGACGGAGGAGATCATCGCCAACATCCGGGACACCGCAGATATCAGCTGCGTCATCAAACCGGTATTCAACTTCAAAGCCGCACAATGACAATGAAGTAAGGAAGCTTTTCAGAAGAGCTTTCTCATGCTGTTCTATTCAGCAGCAACATGACCTTGACATTTTCATTCCCGCTACTTGTCACTGCTGTGCCGAACATGACATTCTCATACCCCAACCGCTTATGCACCGCCTTACGGAATGCCTCCACTTCCAAGTCTTCCAACGGATAACGGGAGGGATAAAGGACAAATACAACCGCATTGTCATATCTGGCTAAATCCAGCTGCTGGTATTTGGTCATGGACTCAAGGATGTAATCCAGGCGCCCGTTTGTTCCGCAGCCGACTGAGTAATAGTCATACCGCATACCATAGTCAACGCCCAACAGAAACTCCACATCACTGCGCGTGAAGGTGCTGCCCTGAACGGTCAGCGTCTGAATCAAGGTTTCGCGCCGCGACATGGTCGCAAGATATTTTATTCGCCTGTTCTGACGGTATTTCCGTTTTCTCTTGGCGCGGTTCATCCGCCTGCCGCACCGCTCAAATGCAAACCACCCGGTTATCAACCGTTCTCCGCCCTCACCTCTTAAACGGAACTTGCGGGGAGTCTGCCGTCTCCAGATACTTTCCTTTAACTTATCCAATGCCGCCTCATAACGGTTCTGCGGCTTTTGCCTGCCCAACATCCCGGAGAATGTGTCTTTGACACCCACAGGCGAAAAACCGTAAAAGGTAATCTCCCACAGGCAGTGCATGGCAAGTTCCTCCATGCTGACCGACAGACCGTCCGGAAAGACAAGTCCCTTAGCCAGTTCTTTCTCCCAGGCATCATCGTCCAAGTAACATACACGTGTGGTCCTTGTCCCGTCCTCCCTTATTGAAGTTGTCACGGTCGCCTTCCCACGATAATCCCTGTCCGGCTCCATGCCCCGGAGAATATCGTATGCCTCACGGAAGGCGTAGATGTTATCCAAATGTCTATTTTCCCACTTTTCCAAATACGGGAGAAGGCTGTCGAAGTCAACCTTCATAACAAGTTCCTTAAGCGTCATTTTCTGTTCCGTTTATGATTTGACAATATTGATTCAGAGCGATGTCCTGTTCTGGGCGGAGGGGTATGGCAAGATTATGGTCGAGCAAGAACTTGTTGCCGGAGTTCAGATCATTCCAAGTGCCGTATTCCACCGCGTAAATGTCGTTTTCCCAGCCGAAGATGTCTCCGTCATATTCCTGCGCGAAGCGAACGGCATACATCGTTCCGCTGACAATAGGGCACTGCACCACGATAACCGACCGGGCCAGAGCCACTTGCATACGGCAGCGGGCGACCAGTCTCGTCGGATTGGCCTTCACCCCGAAGGGATGCTCAGAGACTATGGCTCCACCCTTCGCCACAATCTCCTCCTGCAAGTGCTTATTTACCTTGGGATGAGTGATGTTCAGTCCCGAAGCAACGATGGCGACAGTCTGCCCCTCCGCATCGAGACAGCCCCGATGGGCAGCCATATCGCAGCCCAATGCCAGTCCGCTGATGATCACGTGTCCCTGCCCTCCGGCCTGCCCGGCAAACCGGTATGCGACATCCAATCCTTCCGCATCGGCACCACGGGCACCGATAACCGCCACAGTATCATCCCGGTTAAGCAACCCCAAGTCGCCTGACACATGAATGAGCGCAGGGGCGTCATTGCACAGGTTATTAAAATGCCAGGGATAATCATCAGCATAATACGGGACTGTGATGACTCCAGCTTTGGTCTGCCTGTCCAGTATCCGCCTGGCTTTGTCCATTTCGCGCTGAGCCTTTGCAGCCGTCTCTTTCAATTGCCCGTTTCCCTCAATGCCCATCCCCACTATCTGTCGGGAAGAATATCCCGACAGCTGCAGGCACAGCAACTCCTCGACTGACGGGCAGGAAGCCTTCCATTCGGCTTTTTCCTGCTTCCTTCTTCCGACTATTTCGTTCAACTTTTCCTCCCAACTGGTCATAAATTGTTTTTCCGCAAAGAAAATCCAGACTTGCGCCAAATCACGGCACAAGTAGATTATTTTACTGCGTTAGCTAAAGATATTGGTCGCACAATGCATCAGCTATTACGTACTGCATAAAATACTACATATTTTGTGCAATACACATTGTTTTTTTGAATAAAAAATAGTAATATTGTATCCGAATAACAGTACAAAAGATGAAAACAATCATTCTAAATCAGCGCAAAGAACGTGATGAACTGATGTCTCGTCCGTATCTGATACGTAAGAGCCTCCAAGATACAGATTTGCTATTGAGCAGCCATCTGATCAAGTTGATAACAGGTCCCCGCCGGGTGGGCAAATCCACTCAGGCATTATTGATGCTGCGGAACAAGAATTTCGCATACTTGAACTTCGACAATTATCAATTACTGGAAGCCTGGGACGCAAATCTGGTCATGCGGATGCTGGATGATGTCTATCCCGGGTACGAATATATCCTGTTGGACGAGGTTCAGAACCTTGACGCATGGGATTTGTGGGTCAGTGAACTATATAGAATGGGAAAGAATCTTGTAATAACAGGCAGTAATGCTAAAATGCTCAGTAGCGAAATGGCTACAGTATTGACAGGCAAGTATCTTCAGGTAGAGATGCTGCCTTTCAGCCTTGAAGAGTTTTTCGATTGGAACAAGCTTGACATGCACGCACTGAAACCGGAACACAAAACAGAGTCTCTTGTGCTGACAGATGACTATTTGAGGAACGGCGGCTATCCGGAAGCAGTCGCCTCACGCCTGTTGACCCGCAGTTACCTTGATACGTTGTTTGACTCCATTATATGGAAAGATGTGGCCAAGCGTCATAATGTCCGTAATGTGACAGATCTGAATAACCTGGCCATGTATCTTGTCTCGAACTTCTGCAATCCTGTAAGTGCTAATGAATTGACATCTGAACTTGATTTCTCCAGTGTCAATACGGCCAAGAAATATATGGACTACCTCCATGAACCATACCTTTTCTATTATTTGTCACGCTACAATAATAAGCTTAAGCTGATGAAAAAAGCCCCAAGGAAAGTATATGTCGTTGACAACGGTTTTGTGGCATCAAAAGCATTTTCCTTGAGTGACAATCTGGGACGATTGCTTGAGAATCAAGTTTTCATAGAACTTATACGCCGGGGCTATGATGTTGAGAAGACGATGTTCTATTATCGCTCACGGAATGATAAGGAGGTTGATTTTGTCCTTCGTGAAGGCACCCGCATATTGAGGCTTATTCAGGTATGTTATGATATGGGCAGTCCTAAAACGGAGAAGCGGGAAGTGGACAGCATTGTTGAATGCGCCGGAGAATTAAAGTGTGATAATCTTGTTATTGTAACTTATAACGATAAGCGCACAATTGAGAAAGACGGTTATAGGGTAAATGTAGTGCCAATTACAGAATTTTAAACAACAAACACTTTTGCAGAAGTGCATTTTAGGCAAAATTTCACTTTTATAAAAGTGTCACGTCATGCAGGGCGGGGATTTGAGCCAGCGTTTCCGGTTCACAAGTTTGTGGTCCACAAGTTTGTGAACCGCAAATCATAAAGTTGAGAGCAGTTCGTCCAGGGACTCAAGGCTGGTGATGCGTACCTGACGGGGTTTGCTGCCCTCGGAAGGACCGACTATGCCGGCATCCTCCAACTGGTCCATGATGCGGCCGGCACGGTTGTACCCAAGACTAAGCTTTCTCTGGATAAGGGATGTGGAGCCTCTCTGCTCGCGGACTATCAGTCTCGCCGCCTCTTTGAACAGGTCGTCTCTGGCATCGCCGGAAAGCTTCTTCACCGGGCCGTCCTCACCATCCTCCAAGTCACACTCAGGCAGCTGATATGCACCCCCGAAACCGGCCTGGGCCGATATGAAATTGACCACATTCTCCACCTCGGGCGTATCGATGAAGGCGCACTGCACGCGCACGGGCTCGCTGCTGCCGATGGAGATGAGCATGTCGCCGCGGCCCACCAGCTGATTGGCGCCGGTCTGGTCCAGAATGGTCTTCGAGTCAACAGTGGACATCACACGGAATGCGATACGGGCAGGAAAGTTGGCCTTGATGGTTCCGGTAATGACGTTGGCCGTAGGACGCTGGGTGGCTATCACCAAATGGATACCGATGGCCCTTGCCAGCTGCGCCAGACGGGCTATGGGCTCTTCAACCTCACGGCCCGCGGTCATAAGCAGATCAGCGAACTCGTCGATTATCACCACGATATAGGGCATGAACTCGTGCCCCTTGTAGGGATTCAGCTTACGGGACAGGAACTTCTCGTTGTACTCCTTTATAGTACGGACGGATGCCGCCTTCAGCAGGTCATACCGGTGGTCCATCAACTTGCACAGTGAGCGGAGGGTGTAGACCACCTGCTTGGTCTCTGTAATAATGGCATCCTCTGCGTCCGGCAGCTTGGCCAGATAGTGCTTCTCCAACGGTGAATACAACGACAGCTCCACCCTTTTGGGGTCCACCAGCACGAATCTCAGTTCCGCCGGATGCTTGTGGTAAAGCAAAGATGTGATAATGGCGTTAAGGCCCACGGACTTGCCCTGTCCGGTCGCTCCGGCCACCAGCAGGTGCGGCATCTTCGTAAGGTCAAAAGATATCACCTCGTCAGAGAAGGTCCGCCCTATCACCACCGGCAAGTCGTATTCCGAGGCACTGAACTTGGGATCTACCAGAATCGAACGCATCGGCACTATGCTTGGCGTCTCATTCGGAATCTCTATTCCTATAGCATTCGCATACGGCAGGTCAACAACCCTAGCCCCACTGACTGCCAGGGAAAAGGCAATATCGTACTGTAACTTCATGATTCGGGCCACACGCACTCCAGGAGCAGGCACTACTTCATATACCGTCACCGTAGGCCCCACCCGGGCCGATATTGTGGACACACCTATCTTATAACCCCTTAGGACAGAAATGATTCGATAATAGTTCCTTTCCAGCTCTTCCTTCGATACCTCATAGACTTGCTCCGAATAATCCTTCAACAGAGAAAGATCCGGCATCCGGTAATCGGGCATACTCAGCTTAGGGTCATATCTGATCTTCCACTGCTCATCCGACAGAGCCGCAGAAAAATCCTCAGGGTCTTCGCCCCTCACTTCCACGATATTATTTTCTTCTGATTTCATATTTGCCTCCTTTATTTTATCATTTGACCACAAAATTAGACCGAACTTATGCCAAATTAAGGCCCATGGCGCGAAAATGACTACATGCCTAATCTATCCGCACGAGGAGCGCTTCATTCAACCGTCCGCCGTCCTGCATGAGAGCCGCATTGACATAGACAGTTCCGTCCTTCTCCGTCATGCCGTACCCCGCATGGACATGGCCGAAGAGACAATAAGACGGACGGACCTCATGTATCCTCTGAGCAAGACTCTCACTGCCATAATGATAAACCTTGCCGGACTCACCGGCCTCGTCCAGCACACCGAATGGAGGCTGATGCGAGATAAGCACGTCCACACCGGACGGGACTGCCTGCACACTGTGACTTTCAAGCCCCTCGATAAAAAACGGCAGACCGTGGAAATGCACACCGTCAAGCGTTACGCCATTGCCGGACAGGAAATAACAGTTCCCGTCCAGCCCCTCAACACCACCGCCGTAAAGACACACGTCATGATTGCCCACCGTAAACAGCTTGTACCGGTAGGGCTGATCGCAGAACCAGTTGAGAAAATCCAGAGCCTCCGCCTCTGTCCCGTACTCAGTAAAGTCTCCACAATGCACCAGTACGTCGGCCTGAGGCAGATTGCTGAGACTGCGGTGCCGGTTGTGCGTGTCCGACAGACATAGAATCGTCCTTATCATAATATCTCACTGCAATACTGTCCCGAAACTTCCATTTTTAAGCAGACGGTCATACAGCACGATACTGCCCGCCGCCGACACGTTCAGCGAATACTCCCCGGGAATCTGCACCACATCCGTACAATGCTCCAACGCCTCGGCGGACAGTCCCTTATCCTCCGCACCGAGCAGATATACAGCCCTTTGCGGATGGCTGTACGATGTAAGCGGCACACTGCGCGAGTCCAGTTCCACACCGACCAGTTCAGCATCCTTGGGCATAGCCTTGTAGAAATGCCCGAAATTCTCGTATTCGAACAACGGTATATGCCTCCAGCTCTTGAGAGTGTCCGTAGCCACTTTTGTATAACGCCGCCCTATGACGAACATGAAGTCTGCTCCCATGATGTGGGCGGAACGCCACAACGTACCCACGTTCTTGGCTGTAATAGGATACTCTATGCCGATACCGAAAAAGCCCCTGCCGCGCTGAGGGACAACTACATTTGGATAATTCTTCCTGCACTTGCCGTGCAATACTTCCTGCTCTTTAGTTTCCATAACTATTTTGCTTTTGTTCTGGGGACAAAACTAAGGGCAGGTTAAGCCAAAAAGCAGCACAAGTGTAAAATATCCGAAAATATCAGGAATAATTTACCCGGTCGGCGGATATGTAAACTGTTCCAATCTAAATACAGGTAAATTTAAATCGTCCCAAAGACTGCAAAAATTTTACGGTTACGACAAACGGGAAGTACGGACATCGCTTTATTTGCCAAAATACTGTTAATCAATGTATTCGTCACACATCCAATGGATTTCACCGCCTCACAAGACCTCGAAATCCATCCCTAAAATCCGTAACATAATGATAATCAAGCGACTGTCTAAAACACCGATACCCGCACATCCCGCAGATAAGACGATATGAACCCGAAATCCCGCCGCAGATTCTCCCGTCATCAGTCAGGTGTGCTATCAACGTACATCGTCGATAATTTCCTTAGCTTTCGAGAATTTAGGGTGATGACGGTATACATCGCCCGTCCCGACGGGTACGTGAAGCGTGATTCTGTCTGATATTGGCAGCCGGCCCACTAACTCCGGCGATAAATCAGCCGGGGCGTCATAGTGAAGTATCAAAGAGGAAATGCCATCACAACCATCAAATGCCCAGTCAATATCAGTTACGTTGCTCGGAATCTCAATGGACCGAAGGCTATTGCAACCATAAAATGCCATAGAACGTATAGACATCAGGCTTTGGGGGAATATTACTGCCTCCAAGCTCTCATAACGCATAAATGATTCGTATCCTACACTGCTTATACCTTCTCCTATCCGTACTACCTTGATCTGATCATGATAAGCGAACCACGGATAAGAACACCTGATCGGATAATAAAACGCATGTCCTTCATAATCGGTAGCATCTATCCGGTAATCAAAATCATCAACAAACAAGTCCATACTGCCATTCCCGACTATCATCAGCTCTCCTGCATGTGTCAGCACCCACGACAACTCAGTGTCTTCCTGAGCAAAATGCCCTGACGCCATAACCCCAAGGTCTTCCAGTTTTTGTATAATGTTCATCGGACCATTAAAAATCATACAATTTTTTCTGACTTCACCGCCATTACGCTCCAATATCTGAAGCAGATATTTCTCGGAGCGCTCATCCAATTCAACATCTTCCATAACAACCGATTGCAAGACAGAACGGTTATGCAGTCCGAGCCTCTTTATCGCGGAAAAACAGATATTCAATTCGCGCAAGGCAAGGTTTCGCGACAGATTCAACTCGGTCAAGTCTTTACACCAATTGCACGTCAGCTTCTCCAACTCCGGATTGGCGGAGAGATCCAATGTCCCGAACGTTCCATTTTGACAGTCCAACTCTTTCAACAATGGATTACATGACACATCCAGAGCCTCGGCTCTATTATTCCTAAAATACCTCAAAGAGGGACAACGCGATACATCAATCTTACTCCACGAACATGTAGACCAAATTGATCCCCCGGCATCAATTCCAATAATTTCGCCACAGTCCTCCGCAAAGATATGTACACAGCGACATGGAGAACCACCATGACTGATATGCTGCCAATCCCCCGTGCCGGTATAGTGCTCCACGAGATCTCCCCATTCCACAGTCCAGCCACATCCGGGCGTAACATATACTTGCAAATAAGGACCGAATCCTTCATAATCTAAATACACCTCATTATTCATAATTTACATTGCTTGAATTTCTAAAAAATCCCCGTTCCCACCCTCGTATCATTACAGTCAGTATTCGGTAATAATTCTTAAAATTGGCTCTTATCGGCCTTGCGCTCTGCACCTTGACGCCATTGAAAGCATTGATGCTGGAAATGAAAACTAAAGTTCTACGGCACTGCTCTCGGTTCCCGCCGATAGCTCTTTACCCCATGCTCTTCCCCGCATACAAGATTTTACCTTGACACAGGACTACACTCGCCCTGAAATGATACTACCCTTTTGTAATGCCTGTCAATTGTCAGTCACACGGTTCAAGCTCGAACATCCAGTTGGCTTCCTGAATTCGAAGATCCACCCTCCGCAATTCGGCTGACAGCCTGTCCACCTTCTTCCGCAGTTCCGCCGTATCTATCGTCCTGACGTACTTTATCTCATTACGGCTGTATCTGCTCTCCTGTGCCGAAGCTACTTTCAGCACATTGCGCAAAATACCTACTTCCCTCGTCAGGACATCCTTCCTAGCAATCAGCTTGGTAATCGGCACTCCGTCCATGACTGCGTGAAGATTGGTCCGGTTGACTCTGTAGATAACATCCTCCAGCTGTACTGACGCGTTCTGAAGTTCCGACAACAGATCCTCCGCAGCCTCGTCCGGCTCGTCGCCCTCCTGTATTTTCACAATAGATTTGAGCCGGTCCTCCAGCTGGTCAATCTTGTTCTGTAGGTCTTTTCTGACCGATAATGCCTCTGCTAATTTCATATTGGCCTCCTTTGTTTTTATCATTTGACTGCAAAATTACTCCGCACTTAAGCCAGATTAAAGCTCATGTGGAAAATATCCGGTTTATTTTTTCTGCTTCAACAAACATTTTAGGAACCAGTCCTCCCTTCTGCCGATTATGCCGGAATCGTCATAAAGAACATACTCCAAGACCGTCGGGTCAGGCAACTTGATTTCAGTCAAAGCCGTACAGCCACTGCAATCCAAATGACGGAGTTTCCGACACACGGACAAATCTAACGACTTCAGATTGTAACACCCATTTACATCGAGTTCCTCCAATTCCGTATTACTTTCCAAATACAGGCGCTCAATATCCATCGTCTGACACGTCAACGCTTTCAAATTCGGACAACCGGACACATCTAAGAATTTCATATTGCGACCAGAACCACGAATATAAAGTTCTTCCAACTCCACATTTGATCCTATATTCAAATTGTCGAACAAAGGCAGCTCACAGCGCAACACTTTCAAATGTCGGTTATAGCTCAAGTCCAAGGCCGGACCGTCTTCAATCCGCAACTCACGTAAAGAAAGACAACGGCTCGTATCCAAATGAGACACATAGCGTTCATAAATATCAGTGTATGTCAGGTCCAGCCCGAGAATCTCACAGCCGGCATCCGCATAAATCGACACACGGTACTCGCATATGTTTTCATTTTCATGATAATCATAAGAAAAATATCTCCACTCCCCCTCACCTTGGCATATATACTTTGTGCCATCGCCCCAATCTATCATGAAACAGTGTTCGGGAGCTGCCAGAATCTCAAATCCGAAAAACCTCAACTTATGACGAATGCAAACATCGAAGACAATATCTGCTGCCTTATTACTACTCCAGATGTCCAAATCTTCCAACTTCATATAACTATCATATTTAGCTTAACGCAAAAGTAGGACCAGCTTATGCCGGATTATGACTCAGGATATAAAAAATCCGCATGCTCTAAAAACATGCGGATATCCCTAATCGCTCAGACCACAACCATAAGCAGCTTAGAGCTGTTCCAGAAAAGCCAAGGCTGTCTGAATACGATCTAGCCCATCCATATTAAGCAAGATTCTACCGGTAAATCTGAACTTTCCAGCAACATCAATATACTCAGAATCATCCGATATCCCATCCTTGTCGCAAAACCTTGACATAAAATTTTTAGCTATGATACGCTCACTGTTCCGCACTGAGATTTCCCAACCTTCAGATACACATTCCATCGTCAAGCCGTCGCCTATCCACAACTGACCGTGAGCAGAATTATCACTTTCCGCCACCAGACAATACTTTCCTTTATACAATTTTTCCACAGTATAACCATAAGGATCTACATTATATCCTCTTATCGGCTGAGTGCTAAAAGTCTTAACCGCCCATACCCTAAACTCATCCCCTCCGTTGTGTATAAAATAATGGCACGGATTTCCTTGATACTTATGATTATATCGGGATGCAACAAACTCAGGATACTTGTCTATATAATACGCCATCCGATCAATTGTAAAAGACATTATTGGCTCATTCTTCATCCAAGCAGTAAAGGCTCTTATCGTCTTATCATATCCTCTATCAGAGGTTGGAACTGTAAAAATGTAATTCCACTTCCCACCAACTCCGTAGAAATAATGATTGTACATTGGGCAGACACCTTCAAATCCATAAGAATTCAACACCTGTATACGCCTCAGATCATCCATTGAGACAAACTCGTAGAAACGGTCAATGTACGCAGATATATCATCGGCCTCTCTCAGCGATGGGATCAGAAGATTGAAACAGTAATACAGTTCTGGACAAGTGGACAATTCACGGACTGCATCATACCGTTCTGTGCCATAAAATGCAGCTTTGTCCCGTTCAGCTGCCAAGGAAGTAAATGTTATGGTACCAAGAGCCGCAAACAAGTCCGGAGAAGCCGACAATGCTCTAATAATCTGAGCCGCCTCGTAATAATCTGACAAACGGAGATTGGTATTGACCCGCAGTCCATAAGTAAGACGCTGGCGTTTTCCTCGCGACCAGCCCATAATTATCCGCAGGAAATCCAACATACTGCCATAATTATCTTCTCCGGCAATACAGTCAGGATGATCAAGCAGCCATTCAAATACTGCCCACAACTCTATCTCTGTGACAGTCTGTAGCTTTCCTTCCAGACACAACATCACCAAGTCCACTGATGGAGCATCAAAAAGATTGACCTTAAATGTATGCAATCTATCCAAAGACTCCGTAGAAACAAATAGCTGTTCGAAAAACGGGTGGAATCCGCCATATTTCTTCCATATATCCACCAGCAAATCCAATATGCGGAACAACTTTATTACATTCTCTTCCTTCTCATACACCGCCATCCGTGATATGTTCCTATCACGGTCATACAGTGCCCTGATTTCCTTGACTCCTTTCTTTTTAGCCTCAGCCTCAACGTCCGGTAATGATGAGAAATACACAAATCCGGACACATAGTCCACAAGATTCATAAAGAACTCGTCTATCCGGGGATATATCACCCTGCTGCGCTCATTGTCCGACAAACTTTTCCAACGGCCATAGGCTATCGGCCAAAATACGTCACACCAATCATGTTCTACAGCATACTCAAAGTACTGCAAATAGGTAGGACTCGGATTATACGGAACAGAACGGTACTGGTAGCATGCCTCGGGGAACCTCGCTTTCAAGAAGCCTTCGAATTCCGCTTTCCAATTTTCAAACTCAGTAAGTAATTTCCCCCTGGAATTCATTTTTATATACAAATCATCATCCAGACTCAGCTCCTCCATATCCATGTATTCAAACACTACGGGATTTTCTTCAAAGAAGCACACTGCCATATCCTCCAGTTTACCAGTATACTTATCTTCTCGCAACATACAGTCTGCCCGGTCAAGCAACTGCAGCATCGCCACTACGGATGGATCTAAAAGCCATCTCTCAGAAAACCAACCGGGGACTTTCTTGATATGATCAGATATCGTCCCATATCCTTCTGGAAGACGGTAAGAGAACAATCCCATACAAAACTGTTCTGTAGAAGGACGGGCTGTATAGGTCAGTGGTTTCAACTTATCAGCATACCGCATATCAACTTTCTGATTAAGAAGCCAGCCTATCAGCGCAAGCGTTGTCAGACGCTGCTGACCATCAACAGGTTGAAAGATTTTCTCATCATCTTTCCTATCTGATGAACCGTATATAAAATCTATCTCCAGCCGGCCATTAGACAAAAGTGCATCAAAAATAGATGCCAAAAATCTGTCACGTTTCTCAAAGTTGGCGTCTGCACCCTGTACATAATCCCGCTGTATTATAGGTATCGCAACTTCATATTCGGATGCGAAATCATTATATCTTTCAAACATGATTAAAGCCTCTTAAAATAATTGTAAGTATCCTGTATTACTTTTAAGTAATTCTCTCTGTCTTCTTTACGCCACAGACGCATGTCTCCTGGAGATGCACGGGAATATTCCTTACTAAAGACTTTCAGCGTAGCAGGAAGCGCATAAGTCTCTTTTTGTGCATGACGGCTCATAAGAATATCCCGTTTCCTGTCAAGGAAATAATTCTGGAGGGCAGAATTAGTAGGCTGATCCACTAACGCAAGATTTGAAACAGAGTGAAGTTCCGACTGTGTTATACCTGAGATATCTCCAAAAAAACAATCCAACACCCGCACTGCCTCATCCACTTCATCCCTTTGGCTATCATCAGCATAGTCGTTCTGCGTTACCGACCGAAGTTTCTCCAATGCATTTGCCGCACTCTGTTGCAATGAGCCCTCACTGTCAGTTACACATATCTCCTCAAAATCCATTCCTCGGCGTCTTACCCACTCCATAAAATCGTCATACGGAACTTCCGTCGTTATATTCTGAGGATGTATATGCTCCAACGATGTCTCATTGAATTGCTCAAATAAGTAAAATGCGAATCGTCCCCCTCCGGCAATATCCGACATAGCTTCTCTTACATTTAGAAGTTCCAGAATCTGCACTATCACGCCCCTATGTTTTCCCTCCGCATAGCTCAGATCCTTCAACTCCTTCACATCTTCAGGTAATTTAATCATATCCGCTATCGATTTTTCCAAACGCTCAGTAAACTGAGGGCGGTCAATAGCCCTACCATCCTCACCCACAGACATCAGATAAACATCTCTGACAAACTCTCTTCTGGACTTACGTTTACTTTTGGGTATCAGAATCCTGAGCAAACCTATCAAATGATACCACACAATATTGTCATACCAATTAGATATCAGATTAAAAGTCATGCGTATCCTGTTCCACACATCCTCCACAGCTTTCTTGTTACGGCTCAGATACTCATTGACCACATTGTAGTTAAAATAATCGCATGAATCACGACTAAGCAAATACATTCTGTCTTTGCGGACAAACGGGCATTTCCCTGTTTTAGAATCTTTCATCTCCTCATTCAATTCATCTGCGACAAAATCCAGAACAACATCAAATTGCGAAATTGATGATTCCGATGTATCTGCAAGCATTGACCAAAGGTATGGATTCTGAAGCGTCTGTTCCATAAGATCCCACTCCAAAGCCCGGCGATATGCAGCACCCCGCCTGTACTCTCCGGCAGTACAAGCGATATCTCCCTTGAGCAGTACCGCCTTCACAAGTTCCGTAGATGTCAGAGGAATCTTACCATAATTCAACCTTCTGAATGCATCCAAGGCCGCCCCCCCAGACACCTCATACCATATAACACGAACATCCCGATTTACCTCATCTTCTTCAGGGGTATAAGCAAACAATCTTCTGAAATAATCTTTGTTCTGCGCTCTTGACGTATCCTTTGCGAACCATCCGGCTATAGTATCATACGCCTGACGAATATAGAAAATATCAATATTCCCAACTTCTTCTTCACTTGCCTGATTTTTAAACTTTTTATTGCACAGATATTCCTCCTCTACATCTCTGGATGGCATTGACAGTGAAAATATCGGGAAGTTCCACTCCTGTTCATTTCTCAAATAATGCAGTAGAAGAAAAACAGTAGTCAGACGCTGTTGACCGTCCACAACTACATATCCCCCCATATGCACATCAGGCACAACCACAACAGGCTGAAGACAATAATATGCTCCAGTCTCTCCGCCTGACATATTCTTCTTGACATTATTTTTTATAAACTCCTGTAGGTCATTAAGCAGAGCCTCCACCTGCTCTTTATCCCACCTGTACCCCCGCTGATACGGCGGTATTATGAACTTCTTCTTTAGAAGTTTATAAAAGGGAATAACACATATCATAACACTCGTTCGAAATAAAATAAGTTATTAATTACTGGAGTAAAGTAATTGAAATTTTCCACATAGCCGACAATTACATGAGCCCTTATAAATCCACCTTATGAATCATGGCCTCATAAGGCTCCCACATGTGCTTTCTGAAATTGTAAGATGGATGGTAAGTCCTGAACGCATATTTAACTGATGGATAAATACTGCTGTCTAAATTCAATAATGCCAACTGCCGCAAACTCCAATCTCCGAAAGGGGCATAATTAGAATTATTTATTCCGACTTTCCTTTGTAACTGTCCTTCCCAGAATGCCTCTGGCCCTGTGAAGAATACCACCACTTGCGGCTTGACTATATTGATTTCATCTTTTATCACATCGAAACACTCGCTTTCTATCTGCAACAAAATATCTTTCTTCGAATTCCCTTTCAAGTTACGCCCCAGCTTTATAATATCATTCCATACATAACGGACTTTCATATCCTTAAACTTACCATTGAATCTATCTATAAATAAGTTCATTCCACCGCCCATTCCTTTAGTTCTCCTTTTACCGTTCAATTCGACAGAACCTTCTTTATTGTCAAAAGTCCTTATCGACATCATGCATTCAGACAGTGGTTGAGTATGACGATTATATTCGTACCATGACCCCTCAGACATATCCTGTCCGAAAAACATTATCTTAATATCCGCAGAATCAAAATCCTCCACATCTTTGACACCTAATAATAACGGATTGTACTCATACCCAGCCAACCCTCTCTCGTCAAGAACTTTACACAAGGTACTCCATTTTGATTCATACAAATGCATTAACGCTTCATTAGTGTTCATTTCATTAATTGTTATTTGGTTATTAAATCAACTATTCTCATCAAAATCAGATAAGGGAGATAGGCTCGGTGCCAGTACTCTCCCTTATCCAATCAAAGTCGGCTATTTCTTGGGAACGAATACGTAAATCTTATTTGCCGAGTCCACAACCTGGGCCGTTCCTCCCATTTTCTGTGCGGCCTGTATCATTGCACTTTGGCTGGGATAAGTCTGAGACTGACCGTTTGCGAAATTTAAAGTGTACATAAAGTTTAGTGTTTTGTCTGCCGGTGCCGGATCAGGCTGTTATAAAATGCAGAAAGCATGGCACCGAAGCCTATTTCAGCAAGCAGGTTCTGGAATACCTTGAAGATAAAATAGGCAGCAGCCCCACGCCCATACCGGTAACGGATATGACGTGAGATAATGTCCGCATATTCTCTCTTCAATGAATTTTCCAGATTCGCTTGCGAGAATAAACTTACACTCTCCGTGTTTGTCAATATGTCGTTCAAATATAACAAACTTTTCATTCAATACATCATTTATTGTCTAAAATATGCATTTCCGGTCACTGGCGGACATTGCGCTGCTGCCCGGTCATTTTCCGCAAAAATAGCCGCAGCCTATGTCAAAAAGAAGCTCACGTTGCGGGACTGAGCAACATTTTACTAAATTTGCATAAAACAGCGTAACTATGGCCAGAGACTTGTTCAACCGGTATATCTGGCTCGTGGACACCATCCACAGGGCCGGAAAGATAACATTGCAGGAGATCAACAGCAAATGGCTCCGCAACAGCATGAGCGGAGGAGTGGAACTGCCCTTGAAGACTTTTCACAATCACAGAAAAGCGATTGAGGAGATCTTCGACATAAACATCGCCTGTGACAGGAAAGACGGATACCGCTACTACATAGAGAATTCAGACGACCTGAAGAGCTGCAGCATCAGGGCTTGGCTGCTGAACACATTCGCTGTCAACAACCTCATCAACGAGAGCCAGGACCTGAAAGGCCGCATCCTGCTGGAAGACATTCCCTCAGGACAGAAGTTCCTGACAACCGTGATAGAATCCATGCGGGACGGCCACACCCTCCGCATGACCTACAAGAGCTTCTGGAAACCCGATGAGTACACCGTGGAGGTCGGGCCTTATTTCATCAAGATATTCCGGCAGAGATGGTACATGATAGCATCGGTTCCGTCGAGAAATGCGCTGCGGACATACGCCTTGGACCGCATTCTGAGCCTGGAGGCGACTGAGAACACTTTCAGCATGCCCGAGGACTTCAATCCCAAGGAATATTTCCAGAACTCATTCGGAGTAATCCTGGACGAGAAATGCCCTCCTGAATTCATTGAGCTGAAAGTTTACGGCACCAAGAGAGATTACTTCAGGACGCTCCCCCTGCACCATTCGCAAAAGGAGATAAAGACAGAAGAGGACTACTCCATATTCCAGTACTACATCTCCCCCACATACGACTTCATTCAGGAGATACTCTCGCACGGCTATGAGGTCGAGGTCGTATCCCCCTCGCACCTGAAAGGGCACATCAGATGGCAGGCAGAGACGATTGCATCCCGTTGAACATTTAAAATCAGCAACCTAAATGAACGACAACAGCCCTGCATACACTACAGAATACATCGCGGACAGCGCACATTATGAGAAAGTCATAGCCCGCGTTGCAAGCGTGAAGCGTCAGTTGTGGATAGGCACGGCCGACATCAAGGACCTGTATGTGGCACAGGGCAGGCAGACCGTCCCGTTTTTAGCCATAATAGCCGGGCTGATAAAAAAGGGCGTGGAGATACGCCTCATACACGCCAAAGAGCCGGGCCAGGCATTCCGGGAGGACTTCGACCGCTACCCTGAGCTGGCAACCGGACTGGAACGGATACTGTGCCCGCGCGTCCACTTCAAACTGCTGATATTCGACATGAAGACCGCCTATATAGGCTCAGCCAATCTCACCGGTGCCGGCATTGGCATGAAAAGCCCTCTGCGCCGGAACTTCGAGGCCGGCATCCTCACCGACGACCCCGCGCTCGTGGAAGCCGCCGCCAACCAGTTCGACAGCGTATGGATGGGCTCGCACTGCCGTAAATGCGGACGTAAGGCCTACTGCGGCGACCGCATTATCTGAGCGGGGCTTTACCTCAGTCCGTTTTTCTCTAAAAACTGCTCGATCTCCGCACGGCTGACATACTCCCGCATTATCACCGAGAACGTAATGACCCTCGCACCGCCGCTATTTCCAAGGCCCTTGGATGCAATGGACATACGGATCTTCCAAAGACCGCCTCCGAGATCCGTTCCGAGATTTGGATTGGCTTCCAACTCCTCAAGCCAATGCGCATAATCGTCAACAATTGACGTATAGCGTTTACCAAGATGCTTGATATCTTTCTTGAACGTAGCTGATACCCCTATCCTATAATTCATGACGAAGTTCCTCCAACAGCTTGCCTGCCAGCCACTCACGGTTGCGCTTACTCAATGAGAGGGAGTCGATATACCGCCACAGGTTCTCCATTGACGCTGATACTCTCATCTTTTCTCCTCCTATTGATTATTCTGCAAATATACTGCCGAGGCGCAACAGTATAAATGACGAAGTCAAATGTAACGAGAATCCGGGAGAACTGGAAATTTTTATCATAAGACTCGCAGCCTGACACCACAACCAGAGAGCAGCGGTCAATGCCGGCCTTATGATTGGTATTTTCTGGAAAGTCAGGGAATGCATTTTATAACGAAAGTGCTTATTTTCAGTGACTTGCAGAGTACAAAGGTGCCCCGTTCGGCTTTCAAACCAGAACAGGGCACTTTTTTATCCTGTTAAATCATTGATAATCAAGATAAACAGCCAATCAAAGCATTCCCCTGAAGCAAAAGACCGCAGCAGAGGGTTACAGTATTCTGAGTGCGATGGCGGCGCAGGCCTCCGCATCCGCCAGCGCGTGATGGTGCCGCGTCAGGTCGAAACCGCAGCGGGCCGCGACGGTCTGAAGCTGGTGGTTAGGCAGCTCTCTTCCGAACACGCGCCTGGAGGCAATGCAGGTGCAATGGAAAGTATAATCCGGATAGTCCATACAGTAAGTACGGAACACCGCCCGCAGACAGCGCTCGTCGAAACTGCTGTTGTGGGCCACGAGCGGCAGTCCTCCGATAAGCGGAGCGGCCTTCTCCCACACCTGAGGAAATACCGGAGCCTCAGCGGTATCCTCCATCGTAAGGCCGTGGACGCGGATGTTCCAGTAGCAATAATACTCCGGCTCGGGACGAATGAGGCTGTAGAAGCGGTCCACGACCTCCCCGCCGCGGACAACCACAAGCCCCACGCTGCACACACTGGACGGCTCCCTGTTGGCCGTCTCGAAATCTATAGCTGCGAAATCTCTCATACCATCTTCCAATAAAGCGCACAAAAATAACACATTTTCAATTTCTGAATCCTATGCGTGTCCCTGTCTGCCGGCTGATTCTCTCCTCACCACACAGCTTTTCTATCGCCTCCATCGTCGGCACTCCGCCGTCCAGGACCTCCATCATGGCGACCTTACGGACGATATTGTCGATCTCACCGCCGCTCAGGTCGTAGTCCGAAGCCAGGCGGGCGGCATTCTCCACACTGATGGCAGGCAGCTTGTCCTGCCATATCCGGCACTTGACCTCCTCCGATGGCCTGTCCAGACGCACCTTGAAAAGGAAACGCCGCTCGAAAGCCATGTCGAGATTGTCCGCCAGATTGGTCGTGGCAATCAGGATACCGTCCAGCCTCTCCATCTCTTCCAGAATGATATTCTGTATCGTATTCTCCGTCTGGTCAATACTGCTCCTCCCACTCCCATTGCTCCGGCGCTTGGAGAATATGGCATCAGCCTCATTGAACAACAGTATGGGCTTGATCGCAGAACTCTTGCACTGCCGCTTGTACCTCGTGAATATACCCTTGACTATCTTCTCGCTCTCGCCGTACCACATGCTCTTCGCCGCACTTATGTCCACGTGGATTACGTCCCGTCCGCTCTCCCGCGCCCACTGCATCACCGACTCGGTCTTTCCCGTACCCGGCGCACCGTACAGCAGGACCGCAATACCCTTCGACAGCCCCTTGGCCTCCAGCCGGGCCGTCAGCGTCCGGTAATTCTCCTCCTGAAGGGCATTGCCCACCATGGCCAGCTGCTCTCCCTCCCTTCCGGTAAAGAACAGCCTTTTCTCCTTGATGTCCTTCGCCAAAATCAGATCCTTACCTCCGGTACTTTCCATGAACAGCTGCGCATCCTCCTCGAAATAAAGCTCTTTGCCCTTGTCTGTCAACTGAAGGGACGTATATTCTCCGAACAGACCGCTCTCCGTCCTCATCTCCACAAGATCCAGACGCTGCAGCTTGTGTGTCTCGTCCTTAAAAGCCTTCAAGTTGGCATTGCGCTCCTTAACAGGATACAAGGCCCTCAGCTCCCGCGAGAGACTGACACCGTCCCCGTCCGCACAGGCATCGCATACAATATAGAACAACACCCGGACATCCACCTCGCTGATAATCTCCCGAATCTTCGCAAGATTGCCCAGAGAGCGGTTCGAATCCTCCATCAGGCAGATACGCTCCGCAAGTCTGTGCATTACCATTTGATGCTCCAGATCATGCTGCCTGCTGTGAACAAACTCCTTGACTTTCCTGACGAAAGAATAACGGTCAAGTCCCGTGTACTGCTTGCTGAATATACCGAAATCCTCCCCGAGAAAAAGCCGTTCTCCTTTCACTGTCAGGGCAATACCGTCTTTGTCTCCGGTGACTTCCACAAGCCCGGCCTGCACAAGCGGATGCGTCCCGTCCAGCAGTGCCTTCCGCTCCCGGAAACGGATGCCGTAAGTCTCGTACATATCGTCCAGAGTCCTTGTTATATCGGACTGTCCATCCCCGTTACTATGGTAGAAGTCATAGCACACCTCATAAAAAAGCGCACGCGCTGTCAATTCCGGAACAACAGCCATCAGGTCCCTCACCAGCGGCATCTCACTGTTGTCGCGCTCCACATTCTCCAGGAACTGGCACAGGGCCTCTGCCGTCACATCACTGTCCTGTATCTGCGAGTCAACCAGCCGGCAGAAATCGTACCGGTCAAATTCCTTGGCAAGGGCCCGAGCCTCCCGCACATCCGGTACCCGGTTCTCCAAGATGCAGCCGATGACATAATTGGCCACCATGAAGCTCTGATGCACCAGCCGGCACTCACTCATGTCCGTCTGCACCACCAACCCCTTCTTCAGCAAGGATTTCAACGTAGGCACATACTCCATGACATCCAGCTGGGAGCAACCGAAGTACGATGCGATGTCCTCCAAGTCGCTGTTCCTGCCCGCGCAACTGCGGTCGAAGATAGCAGTAAAAATCACCGCCTCGCTCCTGTTCTCCAGCCCGAGAGCCTCCGCCGTACCGTCCAGCACAGCTCCGATCTCCTTACCTCCGAGCCTTTGAAGTTTGCTGTCCCGCAGCTTTGATGCCGCAGCCTTGATAAATTGAATAATCGTTTTCATGACTTCTTCTGTTTTACGATGCAAAAAAATGAGCTCTTACGCCAAAAGAAAAAAGTACGCTCTGCACAGGCGTCATCGACAATTTTGACGACACAATCCTGATATACCGTCCGGCCTTCTTGTAGAATTCCGCACTGAGACCCGAGTTCTTGCCCAGTTCCATGATTTTCTCCATTGCCTCCAGCAACTTAGAGGTATTGTTCTGAATCTTTTCCATAGCGTCCCTTTACTTTTACGCAGCAAAAGTCGCGCAAACATAGGAAACACAATGGCACAATAGCAATATTTTTAAAATAATCATTACAGGCAGCAATCAGCACTTATGCCATTATATTTCACAAGTTCTTACTACCTTTGCAGAAAATCAAACACCGCATCATGACTAAAGACCTCTTCGACAAGTACATCTGGCTCGTAGACACAATTCACCGCGCGGGCCGCATCACTCTCAGGGAAATCAATGAGAAATGGGCAATCTCTCCCCTCTACGACGGCGCCGACATCCCTCGCCGGACATTCAACAACTGGAAAGACGCCATCCAGCAGGCATTCGACATCAATATCGAGTGCAAGCGCACCGGCGGCTACCACTACTACATCGAGAATCCGGAGGACCTGGAGAACAGCACCACTCGTTCATGGCTGCTCAACACATTCACCGTCAAGAACATCATCAGCGAGAGCCGGAGCATCAAGGAAAGGATTCTCATAGAGAACGTCCCCTCCGGTCAGAAATACCTCACGCCCATTATCGATGCAATGCAGGCAAGCAAATGGATGGAAATAAATCACGGCAGCTACTGGTACGACAGACCGTGCGCCTATACAGTACAGCCCTGGTGCCTCAAGCTCTTCAACCAGAGATGGTACGTCTGCGGTTACTGCCGTGAAAGGGACGCCATGCGCACATTCGCACTGGACCGCATCATAGAACTTACAACACTGGACGAGACATTCGAATACCCCGATGATTTTGACCCCCAAGGCTACTTCGCCGACTTCTGCGGCATCTCTACCGACAATAACAGCCCCATAACCACCATCCGCATCAGAGCCTACGGTATTCAGGTCCGTTACCTCCGTTCCCTTCCCCTGCACCACAGCCAGAAAGAAATCCAGACCGCACCGGACGGCGAATGGGCAATATTCGAATACCGCCTCCGCCCCACCTGGGACTTCACCAGCACAGTCCTCTCCCGCATGGAACAGATGGAGATCCTGTCCCCGGCATCACTCCGCGAGGACATCCGGAACCATATCAGGCAGATGGCAGAACTTTATGAGAACAATCCCGAACAAACCGGCACAGCAGTATCATAGTGGCCTTACTCCCTCAGAAAGAGTGGAATTAATCTTTCAAACTATAGATATACTTGACATTTTGGGGAGAACATACTTTCCCCGGTGATCTGAATTTTATAATTCCATTTTCAGCTCTTCATACAAGTCCACAGGTCCCAAATGCCAATATTTGGTATTCTCGGTCGACAGTTTTCTGTAAAGCTCCGAATGATAGATGCGGTTCAGGCATTCCTGTAGAGTGAAACCGTAATCATCATGCAGATATTCCACCAGCCAACTCACCTTTCCTGGCAGAAGCAGGTGGAGATTACTTTGATCAACTTGGAACATATCATTTTTCAATTTTCGCCTTTTCTGTATGGAAAAGGTATTGGTCAACCAACTTGTAAGTTGTCAACTCACGTATAAGAGTCTCGATGCTGATGGCACCAGCCTCATATAAGCCAAACTGAAGGTACACTCTATCGTTGGCGACCGGACCATACACTATATCGTAATCATGTGCAAACCCTTTTTGGGTTCTGTTGGCCATGACAAACTCTGCCCACTCCTTGTTTGGTTCAGAGAATATGAGGCTTTTGAATTCCGGCATTCTTTCAGCGTCAAACTCATACACATTCACATAACCATACTGGGACTGCTTCTCAAGCATACGTCTTTCTACCCATTCTTTGGATTGTTCCCATGAGGTCGTAGTATAGAACCCTTCGCCGTAATCCAGTTTACGGTTAGGCCGGAGTATCACAGGATGATCTACCACCTCCAAACTGCCGTGATATATCTTCATGCCTTTTTATTTTTTCTGATTGCAATAAACTCGTCTATCTCATCCATCAACCACCGGCGGCCCTGTGTGTGAAGCGGCTCATAGCACTTGCTGAGATAATCGATAACACCGTACTGCGAAAACAAGTCAAGCACCTGTCCGCCGGTCAATCCCTTGGCGGCACCGTATTCTTCAATGCAGAACGCAACGAAAAGGGCAATATCTTTGTCTTTCCTACTCATTTTATTATGCACAAAAATAGCAAGAAATATCTTATTTTCAAGTAATGTATATCGTGAATCGGATATAAACTATATCGTAAAGTGAGCATTACCCATATTCCGTGAAATTGGTAATTTTTCATGTAATCCAGGCAACTGCAGCCGTTCGGGAAAAAGTAATTTTGTATCTGTTAAAATTTACATTTATGAAAAGAGCTGTTTATACGACAATCATCGCCCTGCTGGCGGCAGGGGCAGTGGCCTGTGCGTCCAATGGCCAGAATACAGGCAACCAGACAACAGGCGGAAGCGGCAATGACGGCGACAGCGCATCCTCCGCTGTGCCTGTAGTTTACATGATTGAGGAGATTAATTCCGAGAACTTAGTGAGAATATATGAGGCCCTGGGCCGCAAGGCGACCGGTAATGTAGCCGTGAAAATCTCCACCGGAGAGCCGGGCGGACACAACTTCCTGCAGCCATCCCTGATCAAGGACCTGGTGCAGAAGGTTGACGGCACTATAGTGGAGTGCAACACCGCTTACGGCGGAGGCCGGGCAAACACCGAGGCACACCGGAAAGCCGCTGAGGACCACGGATTCACGGCTATTGCCGATGTGGACATCATGGACTCCGAGGGAGAGGTGCATCTGCCTGTGGAAGGCGGCTCGCACATCGATTACGACATCGTGGGCTCGCACTACCTCAACTACGATTTCACCATCATCCTCTCCCACTTCAAGGGACATGCGATGGCCGGCTTCGGCGGAGCGATAAAGAACATGTCGATCGGCATAGCCTCCTCCAACGGCAAGCGCTGGATCCATTCGGGCGGTACCAGCACCGGGAGCTGGGGCAATCCCACTCAGGAGGAATTCCTCGAGACAATGGCCGAGGCTGCCAAGGCCGTGGCGGATCACTGCGGTGACAATATCCTATACATCAGCGTGGCCAACAACCTGTCAGTGGACTGCGACTGCGACTCCTCTCCCGAGGATCCCCGAATGGGCGACATCGGCATCCTCGCCTCCCTCGACCCGGTAGCCCTCGACAGAGCCTGCACCGACCTGGTCCGTTCCTCCGATGACCACGGCAAGATCCACCTCATCGAGCGCATCGACTCCCGCAACGGCATGCACACCCTCGACCACGCGGAAGCCATCGGCATGGGCAGCCAGAACTACGAACTCGTCAGACTCGACTGAATACTGACGAATGCTAAAGTTCAATCATCAGACCTATTGACATCCTGGGCGGCTCATAAGGCAAGGACGAATGACGGAACATATTGGTGAAACGGTACTTGCAATACACAGAGAACGCGTTTATTCCCAAAGCGGCATAGACACCTCCCTGAAGCGGCAGGAACTTGTCACCGTCCCGGTAATGATCCACCTCCTTGGAGTCACCCAGGAAATATTTCACCTTATACTGCCGGCTGAAAGCCCAGTCACCCCATGCCCCGATATCCATATACACCTCGCTTCTTAGCGAGAAATAGAACCGATGATACAGTCCCAGTCCGAAATTGTCGGTCTTGAATATCTCCCTATTGACAATTGTCCCTGCAGGATACTGTGTTATCAGCCCGCTTAAAGCCAAACCCTTGCCCCTGTAGTCATAGTGAGAATACTGGAATGAAAGCCCGAAAGCATAGTGCCCGGCCTGAAACCACTGTTTCACACCGAAAGTTATTTCGAAGCTGTTTCCATATTTCACGGGCATGAGCGGAGTCGGTTCATAGCTGCATCCCTCTACCGGAAAACTGAAGCCGAAAAATACATCCATGTAATCGCTCACATGACGCCTGGGACGGCCGGACTCCATATTGTCGCGCACACGACAGTCATCATTATCCTTAGGCGTATATACTTTCACCGGAGACTGAAGCCTGATGGTGGTCTTGCCTATCTCGATGTCCGCCTGTGCATAAGCCATCCCTGACACAGACAGCAGAACAGCCGCCGTGCAGAAAGATATAAAATTCATTGCCTTTTTCATATTCTACAGTTTTTTCACTTAATTCTGATTTCGTTATTCAATAATGCATCCTGCATCTGCTCATCAATATCTCCGAGCATTTCCATCAGCAACACGGCGTCATTGTCCACGGACACCATAAGAGCTTTGCCGCAATCTGCATCCACATATACCGACATCACACTCCCTTCATTTCCGATTGATACAAGATACAGCCTCTCAAGCCCTTGCGTATATTTACCGACATCCTCAAGAAATCCCGTCCTCAGAGAATCCCCGTCTTCCGCAGTAAGACTTATAATCTTCAGATCAGTGAGTTTACGCAGCAGGTCATTGTCATCCCGTCTCGCTATTCTCTGCAGAAGCGATCTGGACATAGTCACCGTAACCACCCCTTCATTCGGGCCATATCGGCTCACCAGTTCATCAAAGGACTGCGCCGCCCCCCACAACGGAGCGACAACAACCATTACCAGCATGATTACAACCTTCCTCATATCCTATTTAATTTTGAATTTCAACAATACACTTTCCTCCAATGCCGCCACTGCCGAATCAGACTGAGCCATCCTAACCTGCACAGCCCCCAAGCTCTGGTCCAACGCCATCTGTACATCTTTCAGGCGGGACAGTCCAATATCCGCTATCTCCATGGCAAGAGTCTCGTCCGCCACCTGCCTGCCCCCCACAGTAAGCACATATCCGGCATTGCCCTTGGACCAGTCAGCCGGAACAAACACCCATACTGCTGCAAATACAGCTGCAATGCCGACAACAGCAGCAGCAATACCCAGCATACGCCTTCTCCTGCTGCGGATTTTTGTCCTTCCAGCAACTAAAATGCCGGCATCAGCCCTTTCCTGCGCAATATATCCGAACAATGGCCCGTACCCGGCACAGTCTTCAGGGACATCCCCTGCAAGAAACCTCCTGCGAAGTTCCTCCTCCTGAGCGGAAGATGTACTTCCATTAAAATAAAGCTCCAGCAATTTTCTAAAATTGTCTTCTGATTTCATCTCCTTCAGCATTTTATTCTCCTGTTTTCAATAAATACTCACGAATCCTGCACCTCGCCCTGCTCAACAGCTTTCGGGCATTGTCTCCACTGCATCCTATAACAGAAGCGATCTCATCCATCTCATATCCCAGGATATCCCTGAGAATGAATGCAGAACGCTGCTGCTCGGGAAGTTCACGGACTATCTCCCGCACCCGGCCCACCTCATCCTTCAAATCTACGCGCAGCTCTATGTTCTCCCCACTGTCCCGCCATCCGACCGCCTCTATGCCTGTCCTCCTGCTGTATCCCGCCGACCTGACTGCATCAAGAGCCCTGTTACGGGCGACTTTCATCAGCCAGGCCCCGGGGCAGCTGACATTTTTCCCTTCTGAAACCGCTTTAAGACATGTCAGGATTGTATCCTGAACGATGTCCTCAGCCAGATCACTGTCTCCGACAATGTTCCTTACGAAGACATACAGACGCCTGCGGTTTGCCTCTACTTCACTTGTTATTTCCAAATTCATATTACTAAGACGTATGAGCACATGGATTTGTGACAAAGTTGGAGAAATTTCTTAACTTTGCACTCAACTAAGCGAAGAGTTAATTATCAATTATCCACAAATATGCATAAAGATATCCATTTTGTAAGCGCGGACGAGGCTGTCAAGGTCGTGAAGTCCGGTGACCATATCCATTTCAGCAGTGTGGCGGCAGCCCCCAAGGTGCTGATTGATGCCCTCTGCCGCAGAGGCGATGCCGGTGAGCTCAGGGACGTGAAGATCCATCACCTGCACACCGAGGGACCAGCTCCCTACACCGATGCCAAATATGAGGGAATCTTTTTCCATCAGGCATTCTTCGTAGGAGGCAATGTCCGCAAGAACGTTCAGGCCGGGTATGCCGACTACATTCCCATCTTCCTGAGCGAGACCCAGAGGCTCTACCGCAGCGGCGTACTGCCCTGCGATGTGGCCATGATCCAGGTGTCCCTCCCCGACAAGCACGGCTATGTGTCCATGGGTACCTCTGTGGACGCCTCACTGGCGGCAGTAGAGTGCGCAAAGCACGTCATCGCAGTGGTAAACAAGCACGTACCCCGCGCCTGGGGTGATGCCATCATTCCCCTGTCGATGATTGACACCTTCGTGGAATGCGACTCAGAGCTGGAACCCGCCCATTTCTCCGAGCCTTCCCCCATCGAGGCCGCCATAGGACGCAACTGCGCCGCCCTGATTGAGGACGGAGCTACCCTCCAGATGGGTATCGGAGCCATCCCTAACGCAGTACTCGCACAACTCGGAGACCACAAGAACCTCGGCATCCACACCGAAATGTTCGCCGACGGTGTACTGCCCCTCGTCAAGAAAGGCGTCATCAACGGAGCCGAAAAGGGCATCGACAAGGGCAAGATGGTATCGACATTCCTCATGGGCTCGCAGGAAGTCTATGACTTCATCGATGACAATCCAATGGTGGCAATGATGGACGTAGGTTACACCAACGACCCCTATGTCATCGCCAAGAATCCAAAGGTGACAGCAATCAACTCAGCCCTACAGGTAGACCTCACCGGCCAGGTATGCGCCGACTCCCTCGGTACCAAGTTCTACTCCGGTGTCGGCGGACAGATTGACTTCGTATACGGAGCTTCGCTCTCCAAGGGAGGCAAGGCCATCATCGCCATGCCTTCAGTGACCAACAAGGGCGTCAGCAAGATAGCCCCCATTCTCACTCCAGGTGCCGGTGTCGTGACCACCCGCAACCACATCCATTGGTTCGTGACCGAGTACGGAGCAGTCGACCTCTACGGCAAATCCCTCCAGGAAAGAGCCAAGGCAATCATCAGCATCGCCCATCCCGACCATCAGGAAGAGCTGGACCGCGCCGCTTTCGAACGCTTCGGCCCGCACTACCACTTCATCGGCTAAAACGCACACGGACCGGATCCGCTACCGGCCGGGCAGCAAGAGAAAAGGCAGTTTCCATAATATTGAGGACTGCCTTTTCCTTTCTCGTCTCCAATCAGGCTCATCCCGAATCAAAAGAATAACGATATTGCTATCAACAACTTTCGGCAAGGTCAAATGTCTTATGACCCAATAACGGATATTCTCGGCCGTTAAAACATTTTGCAACGCAGTACACTTTGCGATATCAGCTTAAATATCAGAGTTTTAATAAGTTTTGAGGTCGCTTTATGGGTGACATGTACAGCAATGTGGATTCCTGACATGGTGCCAAGACATGGGGTAAGTTTGCGTATAATCATTTTATTTTCATCCTCATCGGAACAACACACACAACAAAATCACTCCAAACACCAAATTTCCAATTACAGTCCATATCAGAAAATGGAATATCCAAGTGCTTGTTGAATTTGAGCAGTGAGTTGTAGGTCTGCTGGATAGATAGCCTGTAACCTGTTCTTTTCTCCTCTTAAAGACAATGAATGTGCTGCCGGAACAATTCCCCAACTGTAATAATCTTACTTGGA
>UQUN01000015.1 GCA_900544175.1 uncultured Alistipes sp. | reverse complement strand
ATTATCAGGTATTTCTGTAAGCGCACTTTGTTGGACGTGAGGTACACATCAACACCTGAAGTCTGACACGCTTGAAATCAACAGGCCGTTTCCCAGTTGTGTCCGTAATTTTACAGTAACACAGTAACAGTCTGGAAAAATTCATGAAAATCCTTGTGAATTAAAAAATTAGTGGTATATTTGCAGCCCGCGAAAAATGCGCGGTAGTTATTAGTTCATTGATTAACAACAAATTAATTAAACCAATGCCTGGATTAATTGGAAAAAAAATCGGAATGACTTCCGTTTTCGATGCTGATGGGAAGAATATCCCATGCACCGTTATTGAGGCTGGTCCCTGTGTTGTCACGCAGATTCGTACAGTAGAGAAAGATGGTTATGCCGCTGTACAACTTGCCTATGACGAGATGAAGGAGAAACACACCAGCAAGGCTCTCAAAGGCCATTTTGACAAGGCAGGAACCACACCCAAGCGCAAATTGGTGGAGTTCAAGGCAGACTTCCCCAAAGAACTCAAGCTTGGAGACACAGTGACCGTTTCAGACCTCAGCGAAGGTGTGGAATGGGTAGACGTTACCGGTATCTCTAAAGGAAAAGGATTCCAGGGCGTCGTGAAGCGTCATGGATTCGCCGGCGTGGGCGGACAGACCCACGGCCAGGCCGACAGACTCCGTCACCCCGGTTCTATGGGTGCATCCTCTTATCCTTCAAGAGTGTTCAAAGGAATGAGAATGGCAGGCCGCATGGGCGGTGACCGCGTCAAGATTCTCAATCTCAAAGTTATCAAGGTTATCCCTGAGAACAACCTTATTCTCGTGAAGGGTTCTATCCCCGGAGCAAAGGGTTCATACGTAATTGTGGAGGACTAGCACTATGGAATTGTCAGTTTACAAAATCGACGGAACTGAATCGGGAAAGAAAGTGACCCTGGATTCATCCATCTTCGGCATAGAACCGAATGACCACGCGATCTATCTGGATGTAAAGCAGTACCTGGCCAACCAGCGTCAGGGTACCCATAAGACCAAGGACCGTTCCGAGGTCAGCTACAGCACTAAGAAAATGGGTCGTCAGAAAGGCGGCGGAGGAGCCCGTCACGGCAGCATCAAGTCCAACATCTACGTCGGTGGCGGCCGTGCATTCGGTCCTAAGCCTCACAGCTACCGTTTCAAGCTCAACAAGAAGCTCAAACAGCTCGCACGTTACTCGGCCCTGTCCTACAAGGCTCAGGAGAATGCGATCATCATGGTCGAGCCTTTCAGCATGGACGCTCCCAAGACCAAGGAGTTCATCCAGATTCTGGATAATATCAAAGCCAATGGAAGAAGGACTTTGTTCGTACTTCCTGAAAACAGTGAGAATATTTACAAGTCTTCACGCAATCTTCAGAATGTCAATGTTATCTCCGTTGATGAGATAAGCACCTACGGTATCATGAACGCATATCAGCTCGTGATGGTGGACGGTGTGCAGGACATCATTGCATCAAGACGCAAATAAACCATAGGAGACATGGGAATTATAATTAAGCCTATCGTAACAGAGAAAATGACGGTTCAGGGCGATAAATTGAACCGTTACGGTTTCATCGTAGACCGCGCTGCCAACAAGATAGAGATCAAGAAGGCGGTCGAGGAGCACTACGGGGTGACAGTGAAGGATGTCAATACTGTCAACTACCATGGCAAACGCAAGAGCCGCTATACCAAGGCGGGATTATTGAAGGGCCGTGCCAATCACTACAAGAAAGCTTATGTGACCCTGGCCGGTGAGGATAAGATTGATTTCTACAGCAACATTTAATCCTATGGCAATACGTAAATTCAAACCGACCACACCTGGTCAGAGAAATAAGGCAATAAGCGCATTTGACGAGATCACCTGTTCTAAACCGGAGAAGTCTCTCCTTGAGCCTCTGAGAAAGACGGGCGGCCGTAACAACACCGGCAAGATGACCATGCGCTACATCGGTGGCGGACACAAGAGAATGTACCGTATCATCGACTTCCGTCGTGACAAGGACAACTGCCCGGCAACCGTCAAGACCATCGAATACGATCCCAACCGCAGTGCCCGCATTGCGCTGGTGGTATATGCGGACGGCGAAAAAAGGTATATCATTGCTCCGGCAGGTATCCGTGTGGGCCAGAAGATCATGTCAGGCCCTGGCGTATCACCTGATCTCGGCAATGCTCTTCCTCTTTCAGAAATTCCTCTCGGAACCATGGTCCACAACATCGAGCTCCGTCCCGGTCAGGGTGCCGCAATGGCACGAAGCGCCGGAACTTACGCTCAGCTGACAGCACGCGAGGGCAAACATGCCATCCTGCGCCTCCCTTCAGGCGAGACCAGAATGGTACTTGTCACATGTCGTGCCACTGTGGGTACGGTTTCCAATTCCGATCACAATCTCGAATCGTCCGGCAAGGCAGGACGCAGCCGCTGGCTCGGCCGCAGGCCCCGCAACCGTGGTGTTGTGATGAACCCTGTCGATCACCCTATGGGTGGTGGTGAAGGACGCGCGTCAGGAGGACATCCCCGTTCGCGCAAGGGTATTCCTGCAAAAGGTTACAAGACACGTAATCCCAAGAATACTTCCAATAAGTTTATCATCGAAAGACGTAAGAAATAACCGGAATAAAATCAGAGAATTATGAGTAGATCACTTAGAAAAGGTCCCTACATCCAGGAAAGTCTCGAGAAGAAGGTTCTGGCCATGAACGAGGGTACCAAAAAGAAAGAAGTAATCAAGACCTGGTCCCGCGCCAGCATGATCTCTCCTGACTTTGTCGGCCATACCATCGCTGTACACAACGGAAACAAGTTTATTCCGGTATACGTTACCGAGAACATGGTAGGACACAAACTTGGAGAGTTTGCTCCGACCCGTACATTCAAAGGACATTCGGGCAACCGTTAATAACTAAAAAGAATCACAATGGGATCTCGTAAGAAAGAAATGGCCGACAGGCTGAAAGAAATAAAGAAGACAACAGCGATCGCCAAGCTGAACGATGTTCCTACATCGCCCCGCAAGATGCGTCTGGTCGCTGACATGATCAGAGGCGTTGAGGTAAACCGTGCTCTTGATATCCTCAAATATACCAAGAGAGAGGCCTCTATCCGCCTGGAGAAGCTCCTCAGAAGCGCCATTGCCAACTGGGAAGCCAAGAACGAAGGTGCCCGTAAGGAACTCGAGGACGGCAACGTCATCGTGCAGACCATCATGGTCGGCCAGGGCACGACCCTCAAGCGTATCCGCACAGCTCCCCAGGGCCGTGCCGGACGTATCCGCAAGCGCTCCAACCATGTGACCATCATCGTCGGAGTGAAGCCGGCAAAATCAGAAGTGAATAACGAACCCGCTAATCAGGAGGAAAAATAAATGGGACAGAAAATCAACCCTATCAGCAACAGAATAGGTATCATCCGCGGCTGGGACTCCAATTGGTACGGCGGGGATGACTATGCAGCAAAGCTGCTTGAAGACTCCAAGATACGTGAGTACCTCAATGCCCGTATCTCCAAGGTCAACCTCTCCAAGATTGTCATAGAGAGGACACTCAAGCTCATCACAGTGACCATCCATACTGCCCGTCCAGGCGCCATCATCGGCAAGGGAGGCCAGGAAGTGGACAAACTGAAGGAGGAATTGAAGAAAATCTCCAACAAGGAAGTTCAGATCAATATCTTCGAGGTCAAGAGACCCGAGCTTGATGCCAACATCGTGGCCAACAACATCGCCCGTCAGGTGGAGGGCCGTGTATCCTACCGTCGTGCAATCAAGATGGCTGTAGCCGGCACTATGCGCATGGGCGCAGAGGGTATCAAGGTGCTTATCAGCGGCCGTCTTGGCGGAGCTGAAATGGCCCGTAAGGAACTTTATAAGGAGGGACGTACTCCACTGCATACATTCCGGGCCGATATTGATTACGCACTGGCAGAGGCACATACAAAGGTAGGCGTTCTCGGAATCAAGGTGTGGATCTGCCTTGGTGAGGTTTACGGAAAACGCGACCTTTCTCCCAATGTCGGTGTTAATGCGGGTGTCAGCGAAAGACGCGGTGGAGGCGGAGAAAACCGTCGTGGAGGCCGTGACAGACGTCGTGACAGGAGACCCCGTGGCAACCGTGGCGGAGAACGTCAGGCAGAATAGGTTCTAAACCTCAGCGCAGTATGCGCGATGTTGTCTACCGTATCCTGCCAGAAAAGTGACGGGGAAGTACAATACATAGGAGAAGAAGGTATTGTCTTTCCTGTCGGGGGTGGCAGTCAGGACATACTGATGGATGTAGAAGGCCGTAGTCCGCAGAAAATACCCATCAGGCAGGTATTATATCCGTAATACTGCTTTTGAGTCAGTGATATTCAGTTCATGCAGCCAAGGGGACACTGTTCCCCGACAGCGGCATGAACTGACTGTTTATTGGACCTTGTCGCCCGGAGGCTTGGGTGATGCTGCAGGTCCAGGAGGCCTGCAGACGTGTCAGTAGATTCTCAGTGAGGTATGCGTACTGTTACTGTGAAATTACGGACACAATGGGAAACGGCCTGTTGATTTTCAGCGGGCCAGACTTCAGGCGTTGATGTATACCTCATGTCCAACAAAGTGCGCTTACAGAAACGCCTGATAATCAGATGCTCTGGAAAAGGACATCTGCTGGACTTGTGAGGATATGGGGCTGGATGGCCGTTTGGTGGCGAAATATGCCGGGTCCAGCAAGTTGCTAAAACGTATGTCTTTGATAATAAGCGGGATGAATTTCGGTAATATGCTGGACGTTGCAAAATGGCTGCGCATCACAGGACTAGATACAGTCCGGAACCTCGATGCCATGACGGCACAGCTCCAGACTGTATTTTCACTGCTGCTTGCCGTATCTTTCCTTCCGGCAACCTTTTTACAGTGATTTTTCCAGAGACAGGAACGCCTCCCCGATACAGTCGGAGATATCACGGCTGTTCATCCCGTTCTGCCCGTAACGTGAAGCGGCTATGTCTCCTGCCCTGCCGTGCAGCCATACTCCAAGACGGGCCGCCTCGAATGCCGGATAGCCGGAGGCAAGAAGGCCCGTAAGAAGGCCCGTAAGGACATCGCCGCTGCCGCCAGTGGCCATCCCGGGATTACCGGTAGTGTTGAAAAACATCTGTCCGTCAGGTGCAATGACTGCCGAATGAGGTCCCTTGACTACTACGCAGCTGCGGGTCCGCCCAGCCAATGCAGCCGCTTTCGTCAGCCTCGCTTCAGGACTGTCCCACTCCCCCACCAGACGATGAAGTTCTCCGAGGTGCGGAGTCAGCACCGAACCTTCCGGAACCATTTTCTGCATATCGGGACTGGCAGCAATTATATTCAGGGCATCCGCATCCAGTACCATCGGCCGACACCAGATGCCAAGCAGGTGTCTCAATGCTACCTCTGTATCAGGATGCCGCCCGATACCGCAGCCACATCCGACTGCTGCATAGCGTTCAAGATTAGAGGGCAATATGGAAAAATGTCCCCGAGGATCACAGTCCACCATGGCAGAAGGACAGGTGCAGTGAATCGCTGTACGTTCGGAAGCAGGCAGATGCACCGTCACCAAACCGCAACCTGAACGCAGGGCACCCGTCGCCGCCAGGACAGCCGCTCCCGCCATACCGCGCGAGCCGCAGACCAGCAGCGCATGACCGTAATCTCCCTTGTGGGTGTCCTCCCGTCTCGGTCTCAGTATGCGGCGCGCATCCTCCATTTCTGTATTCGCCATTTGCAATTGCGTCATCTTTATCGATTTTATCTTTTCTCGTCTGTTTACAACCTCTTTTCCACATCATCTCCAGCAGGAAGGCTTTCCGGCACTATTGAGGTTCCGGATTAAAGAGTTATTTGAAGGCCTGTTCGCCGAGGCCGGGGCCGGAGAGAGAAAGGTCCTTGAAGTAATCCGGTACGGGACGGCCGAGGAGTGCGTCGACATAAAGCTTGCCGATATATTGCGAAAGCATGAAACCGTGACCGCGCATACCGATGAAGAGGCCCAGAGCCGGGTCCACGATATACCTCGGCTCCACGTAGTAACCGGCCCATGTGGCCTGGATGCCCACGTTCTTCAGGGACGGTATCCACTCCGTGAACACTTCGGAGACTATCTCGAGGAAGGATCTGGTATTGACCCGCAGGTCCTTGCCTGACTCGGCCGGATCGGCAGCAGGCGATGCACAGCCGATGATCTGGCCGGTATCTGCGAGCTGCTGGCCGTACACTGCAGAGAAGCCTTTGTAATGACGGCGGTCTATCAGCATGTCCAATTGGTTACCGTCCTTGCCCAACAGCGGCAAACGCTTGGTTATAAAAGCCTGATGTCTCACAGGATACAGTCCTGTCTCGATGCCGAGCATGTGTGCGAATTTCTCCGCCCCGAAACCGAGGGCATTGATGAATATTTCCGTGCGGAACCTGATGTACCTGTGTGAACTGTCCTGCACCAGAACATCGTATTCCCCGCCAATCTTGCGGACATCCACCAGCTCGGTATCCTCGAGTATGCGGCCGCCATGGCTGCGTCCGATCCGGCGCACCGCATCAACGGTCTTGCCCGGCGTCGCCTGCCAGCAGTCCTCCGTCACCTGGGCGGCAACGTACAGATTCAGAGAGGGATTCATATAAGGCGATATCTCCTTCCGGAAGTCATTGGGATCCACCATATAAGCCTTCGACCAGGCCCTGGCGGCATCGAGAGACCTGTAGGTGGCCTCGTCGTGAGCGAAGTTGACGTAGCGTATCAGCCGGAAATCGATATCGGTATGCTGCTGCAGGTCACGGAATATCTCCAGATTGTGGTTTGCGATATCTGCCAGAGCCGGCAGGGAGAACGCAGGACGGCCTCCGGCAATATTCCTCCACGAACTGCCGCGGTCCTTATTGACCAACACGGGAGCAAAACCGGCCTCGGCCAGATAGCGGAACACCGCAGACCCGGCCATACCGCCTCCTGCCACCAGGGCCCCCACCTTGCCTCCGTCGGTAACGGCTCCGACAGGCAATATCAGCTTGTCTGCCATGGACGTACCGACCACATCGCCCAGTTCTACCAACGAAGCCATAGGAGCACGCGGAGTAAAGTCTCCGGTCACTTCTATGCCATAAGAGCGCAGGGCGGATTTGGCCCTCGAAAGACATCTCTTGCCACGGCATGGTCCCATACCCATACGGGATATGTGCTTCAGCTCATCGGCCGAAATAGACTTGCGGTCTCCTATGAGTTCCAGCATACGCTCGATGGTAATATCTTCACAGTGGCATATATAGGTCTTGCCGTCAGCTGCCGGAGCCGGCTTCATCTCCACAGGCTCAGGATATTTTTCCTTTACGATGAATCCGCGGGCATCGGTCAGCACGCCGCCGTCATATATCCTGTCCACTTTGACGCGGGCGACATTGGTCTTGTTGGGCTTGAGCTGGATCTTCTCTATGACGCCCTCGCCGACCTTGCGGCCGTTGTCATCCACCAGGAATACCTCAGAGCCTTCCTTTGCATCGTACTCAATGGGCAGAAAGAGCTTTCCGGCACGGGTATCGTAACCGAAAATGGCCAGTCCCGGACACTGGTACACGCACTGCATACAGCCGATACACTTGTCATAATCTATCTTCGGGGTAGTAGAAGTAGAGCTCTTGGTGATGGCTCCCTGCTTGCAGGAGAAAGAGCAGGGATTGCAGGCAAATCCGTAAAGGCAGTCCATAATCACAAAGGGAGCGGCTGCGGCTCTCTCGACCGAAGGCATCGCGGGCTCCTGGAGGATTCTCACGGGATGCTGCTGGGAATCAATGTATTCCTTGGACACCTGCAGGTAATTGTCGTAATTGAAACGGCGTCCGAGATTCTGGAGGATCTCATAGGCGCACTGCCGTCCGCGCAGGACAGCCGAAGTGCCCTCTCCTATACGTACCGAGTCACCTACCCCGTGGCAGCTGCGGCCGTATATGGCATTACCCTTGACAAAGAGCTGGTTGTCAGGCATCAGGCCGGTGCATATATTGATGCAGTCGATACCGTCAACCAATCTCTCCGTCCCGGGTATGGGCTTGAAATTCTCGCACTCGGCGATAATGGCCCCGGTAATGCCGGTATAGTCGGCATTCGGTACGGCCTCCACCAGCACGTGGGATGTCAGGATGGGGATTCCGAGACGGCGCACCCTGTTGGCCTGCACGGGGAAACCGCCCTCACGGGGCATTCCCTCAATGATCATCTTCACATTGGCCCCGGCCTGCATGGCCTGATATGATGTCAGGTATCCTATATTGCCGGCACCTACTGTCAGTATATTCTTGCCCAGAAGCGTGAACTGGGTATTCATCATCCTCTGCACCACTGCCGCCGTATAGACTCCGGGGACATCATCGTTCTTGAAGGCCGGCATGAACGGTACCGCACCTGTGGCGATGACCAGCTCATCGGCATCCACGTAGAACACCTTATCCTGCACTATATTCTTCACCGCAAGTCTCTTGCCCTCGAGGATATCCCAGACCACGGAATCCAGCATGATGCCCTCGTGGGAGTCTCCGGCGAGAGTCCTGGCGATATCGAATCCTCTCATACCGCCGAAGCGTTTCTCCTTCTCGAAGAAAAAGAACTGGTGGGTCTGCATCAGGAACTGCCCTCCGATCTCACTGTTGCTGTCTATGACCAGGCAGTCCACACCCTCCTTAAGCAGTTCCTCGCGGACAGCCAGACCTGCCGGACCTGCACCGATAATGGCCACAGTTGTCCTGTAGACCTCCCTTTCTTCCTCTCTGCCGTCCCTTTCAGCGACAAGCATACCCTTAAAACCATTGCCTGCACTGAGTCTGACGACCTCCCGTACCCCGTCCACCTTAGTGACACAGATACGGCGGATCCTGCCGTCCACAAGCATCTCGCAGGCCCCGCATTTGCCGATGCCGCACTCCATAGTACGATTGCGGTGGTCCAGACTGAGACTGTGTACAGGATACCCTGCCTTATGCAGGGCAGCCGCTATGGTCTGTCCCTTCTGTCCTGTTATTGTTCTGCCCTCAAAATCAAATGACACAGATTCTCCGGGAGGCACCGGGAGAATCGGGTGAGAAGTTATGCTATACATATTTCATTAGTTAGTGTTGTCATCTACAAATTTAATTTTTTTCTAAAAACAAAAATATTATCACACGTTTTTTTTCTTTTCCGTCCCAGTATTACTGCTGCGCTATATTTGCAGCACGTTTAATTTTTTAAAAGAAATTATATGACAGCTAAATTGTTGAAAGGGATCGTCCTCCTTATTGCAGCTTCTGTTGCAGCAGGCTGCCAGGACGAAATGCGGGGAGACGCATATATTTCTTTTGCACTTTCCCCTGATTACAGCAACTATTCCATGAGCAGGCTTACCGAACAGTTGAAGTCAAACGGCTCCGACATCGTGCTTCCTGACACCAATGACTTCATTCTAACAATCACCGGCTCAGACGGCAAAAACATCTACAAAGGACCTTACGGAGACAGGCCTGACCCCATTCAGGTTCAGGCCGGAAGCTATGATGTCTCACTGCACTCCATCGAGTTCTCCGAACCTCAGTTCGCAATGCCTCAGTTCGGAGACAGCCGCACGGTTGTGGCAGGCAGCGGCCAGACCATAGCCGTCGCATTCGGATGCACGCAGCAGAACTGCGGCATGAGGCTCATTTTCGATGATTCCTTCAAGGACAGGTTCTTCAATGCAGAAATATCAATAGAGTCCGACAAGTACTCTCTGGCATATCCGTTCAGGGAACACAGGATAGCATATTTTCTGCCGGGTATTCTGAAAGTGGTAAGCAAGAAGGATGACGAAACCACACCTATCCTGTCCCGCCAGCTGGCCGCAGCAGACATAATGACTATAAAACTGTCCGCATCCGGCGAGACATCCGGTTCCTTTACCGTATCCGTGGACACCACCCGGAACTGGATATACGAAGACTACATGATCGGAAGCGGCAACAACGGCTCGTCAATGGACAAGGCGTTCTCTGTAGCGGACCTGCTCCTAAACGTAGGCGCCGAAGAAGTATGGGTGTGCGGATATATTGTGGGAGGGGACGTCACTACGTCCAACATCAAGCTGGAGCCGCCTTTTACAAAATCCTCGCATCTTGCCATTTCTGACAATCCGGACGCATCGACGAGAGAAGAATGCGCTGCAATAGAACTTCCAAGCACGGGTGACATCAGGGATGCCGTCAATCTGGTCGACCATCCAGACTGCCTGGGCCGCAAACTGTATGTCAAGGGAGACATCGAGAACTACTTCGGCACCCCTGGTGTGAAAAACATCAAGGAATTCCATCTGGAATGACATATTGTCGCAAAAAGATTTATCTTTGTTGGATTATATTGAATTCCCGGTTATGAAAGAGCAGCTTTTGAAGAAAATTTCGGAGAGGAGCATTGTCGCAGGCGTTGTCGGACTTGGCTATGTAGGACTTCCACTTGCCGTGGAAATAGCCAGGGCCGGATTCAGAACCATAGGTTTCGACCTGCTTGAAAGCAAAGTAAGCAGAATCAACAAAGGCGAGAACTATATCCCTGACGTGGACAGCAGCCAGCTAAGACAGCTCGTCCTGTCCGGACTTCTGGAGGCCACATCCTCCTTCAGCAGGATATCCGAGGCCGACTTCATAGCCATCTGCGTCCCGACACCCCTCGACACGCACCAGCAGCCTGATCTTTCATACATCGAGCATTCATCCATACAGATATCCGAATTCCTGAAAAAAGGGACAATGGTGGTGCTGGAGTCCACTACATTCCCCGGCACCACTTCTGATATAGTCCGGCCCATTTTAGAAAAAGGGTCGGGTCTGGTATGTGAAAAGGATTTCTATCTCGCCTTTTCTCCTGAAAGAGTGGATCCGGGGAACAGGCTTTACAAGACATCGAATACGCCAAAAGTAGTAGGTGCGATAGGTGCGGATGCAGAAGAGGCCATCAAGGCCATGTACGAGAGCTTTCTGGAGGGAAGTGTCCATACCGTATCCTCTCCTGCCATTGCGGAAATGGAAAAAATCCTCGAAAACACATACAGGAACATAAACATCGGCCTCATCAACGAGATGGCCATGCTATGTGAAAGGATGAAGATAAATATCTGGGAAGTAATCGAAGCAGCGAAAACAAAACCATACGGATTCCAGGCCTTCTATCCGGGGCCCGGACTTGGCGGGCACTGCATACCTCTTGATCCGTACTATCTCAGCTGGAAAGTCAGGGAATACTCTTTCCATACATCCATGATCGAGGCGTCAATGATGATAAACGACAGGATGCCTGAATACTGCGTGCAAAGAACGGCGAATATACTCAACAATTTCTCCAAATCCCTTAAAGGAGCCAAGATTCTGATACTTGGTGTCGCATATAAGGCTGACATCGACGACTGCAGGGAAAGTCCGGCAATACGGGTGACAAGACTGCTGCGCAAGAAAGGAGCCGAAGTTTCCTTCTATGACCCCTACGTGAAAGAATATACTGACAACGGCCTTACATTCAAAGGAGAGCCTTCACTGACCCAGGAACTTCTCGAAAACTCCGACATCACAATAATAACCACAGCCCACAATGGCGTGGATTATGAATTCGTACAGAAACACTCCAAGGCTGTATTCGATACCAGGAATGCAATGAACGGCATCAAGGACAGGAGCAACATCGAACTACTGTAGAGAACCGTACTCAAACCAGCAGCACAATCGCGAATACAGCAATACAAATGATTGACAATATACTGATTATTGTCATCAGATATTCTTTTTTCTCAACTTTCATGACTTTTTCCATAATCCTAGTATCAGAACGTGTCATGATGAATGTACGAAGAATCATTTTGTGACAACCTGAAGCGGAGTCCTCTAAAATTCACAAGGCCGCACCCTTCAGATCGGACGCAGCCTTGCTACTTAACCTAAACTTAAACTATGAAAAACTTCAATGCTTCATATTACAATTCTCATGCCACAACTACGCACGGGCAAGTTTTTTATTAACAATTGTTATATTTTTTGCAACTTTGCATATCTTAAAACAAGGGTTTTCTCCCCAGTTGCATTAAATTTTATTATAGCCTTGGCATCAGGACCGTCACCGGAAACCGACACTACCGTTCCGATACCGAAAATACCATGACGCACTTTATCACCCGCAGAAACATCCGCTGTACCTGCAGCCGACGAAGCCTTGACTGACACTGGAGAACCTGACGGCATGCGCTGTCCGCCAAGGGGCCTGAGCCTGGACATATCAGGACCGGCGGACACCCTGGCCTGAACCGCACCGCTCCTGCTGAGCCCCCTGTCTCTCCAACTGCTTCCGAAGCCATCCTCATCATCTCCCACTGACGTAAAATCATCCACCGTACCATTTACATACTTCGGATCTATCTCCTTGAGAAAGCGGCTGGGCCGGCATACCGATGTCTTGCCGTTCAGAAAGCGGCTTCCGGCATATGACAAGGCCACCGCCTTCTCCGCCCGTGTAAGTGCCACATAGAAAAGCCGTCTCTCTTCCTCCACATTCTCATCTGTGGACGACATGGAGGACGGAAAGAGGTTCTCCTCCATTCCTGCTATATACACGTATGGAAATTCAAGGCCTTTTGAGGCATGGACTGTCATGAGTCTCACGCGGTTGTTCTCATCCTCCTCATCTGCGTTATCCGCATCGGTAAGCAAGGCGACATTCTCCATATACGCATCCAGCGTAGGAATCCTTCCGTATTCACCGATTTCTTCCGCCGTTTCTGTCTCAGTGGTCACAAATTCCTGCACACCGTTCAACAGCTCCGTCACATTGCCCAGAGCCGACATCCCCTCCACCGACAAGTCCGACCTCAGAGAGGGCAGCAGACCGGAGCCTTCCGCTATGGCAACAGCCAATGTATATGCATCGTCTGTCCAGAGGCGGGCCTTGAAACTGTCTATCATATCCGCAAACATCCGCAGCCGGGCAGCCGCAGCCTCCTTTATGTCCCATCGGTCCAGTTCATGGCTTGAACACATTTCCCACAATGAGAGTCCTTTAGCTGATGCGGCATCCGAAAGCCTCGAAAGCGAGGTCTGCCCTATCCCCCTTGACGGCAGGTTGACTATACGGCGGAAAGCCTCATTGTCGTTGTGGTTGAGCACCAGACGAAGATAGGCCAGCATGTCCTTAACCTCCTTGCGTTCGTAAAACGAATGGCCCGCATATATTATATATGGTATATTTCTCTTACGAAGCGCCTCCTCCAGCACCCTGGACTGGGAATTGACCCGGTAGAGTATCGAAAAAGAGTCGTATGAAGCCTTGGTGGCATATATTCTTCTCATGATGGACGACACTATGGCAGAGGCCTCCTCCCGGTCGTCGTAGGCGCGTATCAGCTCTATCTTCTCGCCTTTTTCACCCTCCGAAAAGCACTCTTTCTTCAGACGGTTCGTGTTGTGCGCTATGACAGAATTGGCCGCATTGACAATGGTCTGGGTAGAACGGTAGTTCTGCTCCAGACGGAACTCCTTCGCCTCCGGATAGTCCCTCTTGAAGTTGAGGATATTCTGGATCCGTGCCCCGCGAAAGGCATAGATGCTCTGGGAGTCATCCCCGACCACAGTGATGTTGTGGCTCCTGGCGGCCAGTATCCGGACTATCCTGTACTGGGCCATATTGGTATCCTGGTACTCATCCACGAGAATGTGCGAGATGGCGTTTCTAAGATTTTCCGCCACTTCCGGATGCTTGTTCAGCAGAATATTGGTATAAAGCAGGATATCATCGAAATCCATGACTCCCTCAGCCTTGCATTTCTCCGCATATAGTTTATACACATCGCATATCCGGCCCCTGCGCATCTGGGTGTCCTTGCGGATCGCCTCGGCGTTGTTCATATAGTCGGATGCAGTGACCAGATAGTTCTTGGCTGTGGATATACGCGAGAGCACCTCGCCAGGCTTATAGTTCTTGTCGTCCAGCTGCAATTCCTTTATGCACACCTTTACGGCGTTCCTGGCATCGGATGCGTCATATATGGTAAAAGCTTTCGGAAATCCCAGCAGATCTGCATATTCCCTCAATATCCTTGCAAAGATGGAATGGAACGTGCCCATCCACAGGCGACGTGCCTTCTCCTTTCCGACTATGGCCGCGACTCTCTCCTTCATCTCCTTCGCCGCCTTGTTGGTGAAAGTCAGAGCCATTATGGATGATGGCTCGACCCCGCTCTCTATGACCGCGGCTATCTTCCATGTAAGCACACGGGTCTTGCCGGAACCTGCTCCGGCTATAATCATGGACGCCCCGTCAATACACCTAACTGCTTCTTGCTGAGAGCTATTCAATTCCAACAAATTCATTGTGCAATCTTTTTTGTTTTCGTCGCAAATCTACAAAAGTTTTATCTATATTTGCAGCCAAATTTACTTTATATAATAGGTTATGGTTGACTATATAAAATTGAAACAAGGGCTCGATATACCCGTTGAAGGTGTACCGTCCGCTCAAATCCTCAAAAGTATAGTTTCTGAGACAGTCGCTGTCAAGCCAACCGATTTCAAAGGTCTTATTCCCAAACTCGCAGTAAAGGAAGGTGATGCCGTCAAGGCGGGAACCGTCCTTTTTGTCGATAAAAAAAGACCCGATATCAAGTTCACGTCCCCTGTAAGCGGCACTGTTTCGGAAATTGTCAGAGGAGAGAAGAGAAAACTTCTCGAGATCAGAATCAAGGCCGATCCGGAAACGGTCTATGCCGAATTCAATCTTCCCAAACCGGAGGCCATCACCGCGGAGGAGGCTGTCACAGCCCTTCTGGAAAGCGGACTGTGGCCATGCATCAAGCAGCGTCCCTACGGCATCGTGCCCAACCCTGAAGTACGTCCCAAGGCCATCTATATCTCGGGATTCGACACGGCACCGCTGGCTGCGGACTACGATTTCATCCTTAAGGATGAGGTCGAGGACATCCAGACTGCTGTCAATGTGCTTGCCAAGATAGCTCCGAAGATCCATTTCGGGCTGTGCGCAAGAACACATGCAAGCTCGCCTTTCCACAAGATCTCCGGAGTCGAGTTCCACATCTTCGACGGACCTCACCCCGCAGGGAACGTAGGCGTGCAGATCAATCACGTCTGCCCCATCAACAAGGGAGACCTGATCTGGACCGTCAATCTCCAGATGCTGGCCATCATGGGCCGATTCTTCAACACCGGCAGGGTGGACATGCGCAAGACAGTGGCAGTAGGAGGCCCCAGGGTAAGCGCCCCCGGTTATATCAAATGCATCAGCGGCATGTGCTTCAGCAACATAGCCGACATGGTCAACGACAACGTGGAGAAGCTCCAGCAGGGCTGCCCTGTCCGCTACATCAGCGGCAACATCCTCACCGGCACCAATGTCGGCAAGGACGGATACCTGGGCTTCTATGACGACTGCATCTCATTGATCACTGAAGGCACCTACTTTGAGACATTCGGATGGGCCAAGCCTTTCAGGACCAAGAAGTACAGTTTTGCATCCACATACTTCTCATGGCTGACTCCCAAGAAGAAATACAAGATGGACTCCAACCTCAACGGAGGAGTGAGAGCATTCGTGATGACTAACAAGTACGCCCAGGTGTTCCCCATGAACATCTATCCCGTGTACCTGCTCAAGGCCATCCTCGCCGAGGACATCGACAAGATGGAGCAGCTCGGCATCTACGAGGTGGTGGAGGAAGACTTCGCTCTCTGCGAATACATCGACCCTTCGAAGATAGACATACAGGCTATCGTGTCCAAGGGAATTGACCTCATGATTAAAGAAATGGCTTAAGAATATGGAAAATAAAGAGAAAAAAGGCTCAATATTCGACTCTACCATCGAGGCTTTCCAGTCGTTCCTCAGAGTGCCCGACACCGTCACCAAGAGCGGCTCGCACGTAAGGGACTGCAATGACCTCAAGAGAGTCATGATCATCGTGGTGGTCGCCCTTATCCCCACCCTCCTCTTCGGTATCTACAACATAGGCTATCAGCACAGCATCGCATCAGGCACTGAAATGGGCTTCTGGCAGATGGTGTGGTTCGGTTTCCTCAAGATACTGCCCCTCTATCTGGTATCCTACATCGTTGGTCTCGGCATAGAATTCGCCTCCGCACAGATCCGCGGACATGAGGTCAATGAGGGATATCTGGTTACAGGTATGATCATTCCCCTGATCGTGCCCATCACCACCCCTCTCTGGATTCTCGCCCTCGCAGTGGCTTTCGCAGTCATCATCGGCAAGGAGGTATTCGGAGGCACAGGCATGAACATCTGGAACCCCGCACTCATCGCCAGGGCATTCCTCTTCTTCGCATACCCTGCCAGCATGTCAGGTGACAAGGTATGGGTCGCCGGCGTTGACGGATATTCCGGAGCCACTCCCCTTGCGGACGCAGCCCTCGGCAATTTCTCCAATATGCCCTCAGCCCTGGACATGTTCCTCGGATTCATTCCCGGATGTCCCGGCGAGACCTCAACCGTAGCAATCCTCATCGGTGCCGCCATCCTGCTGTTCTTCGGAGTGGCAAGCTGGAAAATCATGCTGTCCACCGTTATTGGAGCTCTGGCAATCGGCTACCTCTGCAACGCCCTCGCTCCTGACACTTCGTCCTACCTCGCGCTCCCCGCATGGGAGCACCTGATTATGGGCGGCTTCGCATTCGGAGCAGTATTCATGGCCACCGATCCTGTAACCTCGGCCCAGACCGAGACAGGAAAATGGATCTACGGCTTCCTGATAGGTGCCTTCACCATTATCCTCAGGGTATTCAACCCCGGATATCCGGAAGGAATGATGCTGGCCATCCTGCTTATGAACACATTCGCTCCGCTGATTGACTACTGTGTAGTTCAGAGGAACATCAAGAAACGTCTCAAGAGAGCGCAAATCAATCAATAAGGGAGAATCACACTATGAATACCAACAGTAACACATATACAGTTATCTACTCCACCGTCATGGTGGTGATCGTGGCTGCTGTTCTCGCGTACGTGTCCGTATCCCTGAGCGGCAAGCAGCAGGCCAACGTGAACACCGAGACCCGCCAGAGCATTCTGTCCTCGGTCAACCTCGGCCAGGGAGCCGATGAGGCTTCTGACAAGAACGCATACGTGGAACAGGAGTTCAACAAATACATCACAGACTCCTATCTGGTCGATGCACAGGGCAACAAAGTGGATGGAGACGCATTCTCCCTCGCCCTTACAGCAGGCCTGAAATCCCAGTATGATATCATGAAACAGGCCAATCCCGATGTGTCAAAGCTCACCCTCCCCGTCTTCGTCTGCACTTTGGACGACGGCAGCAAGGTCGAGATATTCCCCATATACGGAGCCGGTCTGTGGGGTCCTATCTGGGGCTATGTATCCCTCAAGGACGACTACAACACGATTTACGGTGCCACCTTCCTCCACAAGGGAGAGACTCCCGGTCTGGGTGCTGAGATAGCCACGCCCCATTTCAGCAACCAGTTCATCGGCAAGTCCATCTTCGACGGAAGCAGCCTGGTATCGGTGACAGTTGTCAAGGGAGGTGCTCCCGAAGGCTCTGCACATGAAATCGACGCCATCTCCGGCGGTACCATCACCAGCCGTGCCCTGGAGAATGCAATACGCCAGTGGCTCGAATATTATGAACCTTATCTTGAAAAACAGAAAGCTGAAAGATAATCATGAAAAAGGAAATATATCAAAACCCGTTTTTCAAGGCCAACCCGGTAACGGTCTTAGTCTTGGGTATCTGCTCCTCGCTGGCAGTTACCGTAAAGCTTGAGCCTGCCTGCGTGATGGCTCTGTCGGTTACATTCGTGACCGGATTCTCAAGCCTGTTCGCATCCCTGCTGCGCAATACGATTCCCAACCGTATACGAATCATCGTCCAGCTGGTGCTCGTATCGCTGTTCGTAATCCTCATCGACCAGTTCCTCAAGGCATACGCCTATGAGGTCAGCAAGCAGCTGTCCGTGTACGTCGGTCTGATCATCACCAACTGTATCATCATGGGCCGTATCGAGGCTTTCGCCCTCGGCAACAAGCCCTGGCCCTCTTTCGTGGACGGTATCGCCAACGGTCTAGGCTACGGTATGATACTGGTGGTGCTGGCATTCATCCGCGAGCTTTTCGGCTCAGGCACCCTTTTCGGATTCCAGGTCATACCTCAGAGCTGGTATGAAGCCGGTTACATGAACAACGGCCTGATCATTCTCCCTCCCATGGCCCTCATCCTGGTAGGTCTGATCATCTGGCTGCAGAGAGGCATACAGAAAGATCTTATCGAAAAATAATAAAGGCACATCACTATGGAATATTTAAGTCTATTTGTCAAGTCGATATTCGTCGACAACATGATTTTCGCATACTTCTTGGGGATGTGCTCATTCCTGGCTGTATCGAAGAATGTCAAGACAGCTTTCGGCCTGGGTATCGCAGTGATATTCGTAATCCTCGTTACCCTGCCCATCAACTACCTGCTCAACAAGTTCTTCCTCACTCCCGGAGCGATGTCGTGGATCAGCCCCGCTCTTGCAGACCTCGACCTGAGCTTCCTGAGCTTCATAGTATTCATCGCGGTAATCGCCGCCATCACCCAGCTCGTGGAGATGGTCGTGGAGAAATTCTCCCCCGCCCTTTACTCTTCACTGGGTATCTTCCTTCCCCTGATCGCAGTGAACTGCGCCGTGATGGGTGCCTCACTGTTCATGCAGGAAAGGGACTTCGCCAACCTCGGTTACGCGACAGTCTATGCCCTCGGATCCGGAATCGGCTGGTTCCTCGCCATCGTGACCATCGCGGCCATCCGTGAGAAACTCGCCTACTCCAACGTTCCCAAGCCTCTCAAGGGCCTCGGAATCTCATTCATCATCACCGGTCTCATGGGTATAGCATTCATGAGCTTCATGGGTATTCAATTATAGGAGGACTGACGTATGACTACAATACTTATCGTATCAATTATCACGTTCCTTGTAGTGACCCTGATACTGGTCGCTCTCCTGCTGGTGGCCAAGGCAAAACTGACCCCTCAGGGCAATGTCAAGATCGATATCAACAACGGCGAGAGAGTCCTCGATGTCAATCCCGGCTCCTCCCTGCTGACCACCCTCTCCAACGAGAAGATATTCCTTCCTTCTGCCTGCGGCGGCGGCGGAAGCTGCGGCATGTGCAAATGCCAGGTGCTTTCCGGCGGCGGCAGCATCCTGCCCACCGAGGTAGGTTTCTTCACCCGCAAGCAGCAGCAGAACAACTGGAGACTCGGCTGCCAGGTTAAGGTGCGCGAGGACCTCAAGATTCTCGTACCCCAGAGCATCCTCGGCATCAAGAAACTCGAGTGCGAGGTGGTAAGCAACAGGAATGTCGCCACCTTCATCAAGGAATTCGTTGTGAAGCTTCCCGCAGGCGAGCACCTCAACTTCCGCTCCGGCGGCTATATCCAGATCGACATCCCCAAGTACGATATCGACTACAAGGATATGGACATAGAGGAGCCCTACAGGGCCGACTGGGAGAAAATGGGCGTATTCAACCTGCACGCACACAACTCCGAGCCTACCTTCAAGGCATACTCCATGGCCAACCATCCTGCAGAGGGTGACATCATCATGCTGAACGTCCGTATCGCCACCCCTCCTTTCGACAAGGCCAAGGGCGGTTTCATGAACGTGCCTCCCGGAATCAGCTCGTCCTACATCTTCTCCCGCAAGCCGGGTGACAAGGTGATCATCTCGGGCCCTTACGGAGAGTTCTTTATCCCGGACAACGCACCCGCAGACCAGGAGTTCATCTTCATCGGCGGCGGTGCCGGAATGGCTCCCATGAGAAGCCACATCATGCACCTGTTCAAGACCGAGAAGACCGGCCGCAAGGTCAACTTCTTCTATGGTGCCCGCAGCCTGAAAGAGGCCTTCTACCTCGAGGACTTCCACGAGATAGAGCGCGACTTCCCCAACTTCAAGTTCCATCTGGCCCTCGACCGTCAGGATCCCGAGGCCGATGCAGCAGGAGTTGCATACAAGGTGGGATTCGTGCACAACGTCCTCTACGAGACATACCTCAAGGCCCACGAGGCTCCCGAGGACTGTCTCTACCTGATGTGCGGTCCTCCGATGATGACCCAGTCGGTGCTCAAGATGCTCGACAGCCTCGGAGTACCTCCCGAGAACATCCTCTTCGACAACTTCGGCTCATAGTCCCGCAGCGGACTTCCGCAGCCGACAGTATAGAAACCAGCCCGGACGATACGGAAATCCCCGTCATCCGGGCTTTTGCCATTTACGGGTGCGGCTGTACTTACCGTCAGCAACCAGGCCGCACACTGGTTTCAGGAGAAATGGGGAATCCCCTTGGAAGAGTATCTGACGAGTATAGACGAAAGCATCCGGGGAACTGATTATTGCCGGAGCCGGTGTGATAGCCAACGACTTCCACGACCGCAAAGACCTGACACCGAATGTCTGTGCCCTGTACGTCGAACCCGAACTGCGCCGCCGTGGCATTGCCGGACATCTCCTGAAACATATCTGCAGGGACATGGCAGCGAAAGGCATCAGCCCCCTCTACCTCATCACGGAGCATACTTCGTTTTACGAGCATTACGGCTGGAAATACCTGTGCATGGTGCAGGGCGACGACGGGGAGCAGATCAATAAAAATACAGTTCGCCTTCTGCACGTTCCCATCTGCGGCTCCTGAGGTCTCCCGGACGGATAAGGAAATAATACATGCCGCAGTCGTAGAAGCGCAAGCCCCAGCGGTCATCTTCGTCTATCTGCAGCAGGGACAGGCAGCCGGGGTGAGCCTGGCGGATCTCGTCCTGATACGGTTCTCCAAGCAGGATATGCCCGTCACCTCGCGGAGAGTCTGCAGGAGTGAAAATCATCTCCTCTGCCGGACGGAAAACGCTCTCGTCCGTCCCCTCCCAACACAGTTCATACGGCACCAGCCCGTCCTCCCGCTCTGTATAAATCACCGCAGGAGAATCGTGATAGTCCAGAGGAGAACTGTCATCTCCGAGGAAATAGTCCATCGGTGCGAAGAAATACAACATTCCCCGATGCGGCAACAGCCCTTCCATATCCAAATCAGCTATGTCCCTACACCTTATCTGACAGACGAAAGTAAGCGGTTCCGGATAAGTGCCTCCGTCCCCGTCCTCCACTTCTATGCAGGGATACGCCATCCCCTCCGGCATGTCCGGAGCTCCCCACCAGTGACTGAGACCGACGAGCCTCCTGCCAGTTGTTCTCGTATCTATACGTATTGCCATAAACATCAAAGAATTTTTCCAATTTGGCAAAACTATATATTTTTACCGAGATTTCCCGAATGGAAGTAACTTTACAGCATGAATGAGCATAATCTTAAAGAGTTCCTGCTTACACACGAGAATGCGGATCCGGCCTTGCTGATGCTGCACCGGGACAGCCGGCCGGACATAGACATGGACCTGGCGGTCAAATGCATCCGTGGCAGACAGATTGCGAAACACAAGATGCCGGTCTGGTACAAAGAACCTGGACTGGTCTACCCCGGTTCCCTGCCTCTGGAGCAGTGCAGCTCGCAGGCCACCGCCCTGTACAAACAAAGATTCGTAAAGACAGGAGACAAAGCGGCCGACATGACAGGAGGTCTCGGTATTGATTCCTGGAGTCTGTCCGGAAAGGCCGCATCAGTGGACTATTTCGAACAGTCCGAAGAACTCTGCAGATGCGCCCGACACAATTTCAGGACTCTCGGCCGCAGCAATATAATTGTACACCATACTGAAACGACACTGGAGATGCTCTCCGGCATTCCTTCCTGTTCCTACAATATCATATACCTCGACCCAGCCCGCAGGAACAAGGAAGGAAACCGGGTATATTCCCTGAAAGACTGCGAGCCTGATGTGACCATACTGAAAAGGGAACTGCTTCGCATTGCTCCAAGGATACTGCTTAAAGTGTCCCCGATGGCCGACATCCGTGTTCTGCTTTCAGAACTGCCTGAAGCTATGGAAATACATGTCGTATCCTCTGAGAACGAATGCAAGGAAGTGCTTGTGCTTATGGAAAGAGGCAATGCTGTCAATCCTGAGCAAATCCCCGTCATTGCAGTAGATATACCCGGCGGAAGGGACACCTGTCCCGGTTCTTTCCGTTTCACAATTGCAGAAGAAAAAGCGGCTGTCCCGGAAACAGCCTCACCGGATGACATCACCGGATATCTGTTCGAACCGTCCCCGGCCCTGCTCAAGAGCGGAGCTTTCAAACTGCCTGCCATCCGCTTCGGTCTGAAAAAAATCTCCGCGTCCACACATTTCTATACCGGCAATAAGATTGTTCGGGATTTCCCCGGGAAAGTCCGCCGCATCATCGATGTCATGCCTTTCAACAAGGCTGCCGCCCGCGATTTCAAGAAAAAATATCCGGCATGCTCAGTCACCGCCCGCAATTTCCCGATGAACTCGGAGACGCTCCGCAAACGCCTCGGAGCGGCCGAGAGCAACGAGCTGCGTGTCATCGGAACAACGACCTCGGATAATTCCAGGATCCTGATTGTCACTGCATCATTACGACCTTAGCCTTACTTGAAAAATCCCGGATTGAAATTGACCAGATACAGTTTCTCCGTAGCACGGGTAATGGCAGTATACAGCCATTTCAGGTCCTCCAACGAGATACTGTCATGCCAGAACGCATTGTCGATAAAGACACATTTCCACTGACCGCCCTGGGACTTATGGCAGGTGATGGCAGTAGAATACTTTATCTGCAAGGCATTGTAATATGGATCCTCCCTGACCGCGGCATTACGCCTGCGCTTTGTGGATATATTCTCATAATCAGCGAAAACCCCTTCATACAGATTTCTCTGCTGCTCTGCGGAGAGAGAAGCTGATTCTGATGTCAGGGTATCGAGTATCACTTTCGCATTGATCTCGATATTCCCGTAATCGGGAAATGCCAGCACCGCCTCGGCGAAATGCAGGCCGTAACGCTCCTCGTAACGAGATATCCTCATAAGCTCGGCGATATCACCATTGGCGATGAAATCCAGTTCCTCTACCTTGTCCAGAAACTGATAGCAGTTTTTCACCACCATCAGCCGATCTCCCCGCACAAGAGTATCCTCCATAGAAAGCACCGTTCCACGGATTCCCTGATTGTAACGGTTGGCCCGCCTGTTGGACCTGCAAAGCACTACAGTTTCCTCTATGCCGTAACGGCTGACAGCATCACCTATCGCCTCTATCAGATCCCCACCGCCAATCCTCTCGACATCCTTGACATTCCTGGTCTCCAGTTTGGGGAAGCTGTCACACGCACCGGTCATAACGGCATGACGGACGACAGTGGCATTGTAAAGAATCCCGGATGTGTCAGCCTGACGCACCACCTGATCCAACAGCACATAATCCACATGGCCGTACATGCCTACATACGACGGGTCCAAAGCCGGACTTGCATCCAGACCTACAGGAGGCAGCTGGGCATTGTCCCCAATGAGTACAAGCCGGTTACCCTCCCCCTGCCGGATATAGGCTACCAGATCCTCAAGCAAGTCTCCGCTGCCGAAAAGCGAGGTTCCGGAATCCATACCGATCAACGATGCCTCATCTACCATATAGCAAGTCCTGCGGTCCTTGTTCATGTCCAGCACAAACTTACCGCCGGCCGCATCCATTGACTTCTGCCTGTATATCTGTTTATGTACAGTCATCGCGCTCTCGCCCGTATATCCGGACAGGACCTTGGCCGCCCTGCCTGTAGGAGCCATCAGACGGAAACGCATGCCAAGAGATTTCATAGCCCTCACGGCCGCACCGACAGCCTCTGTCTTACCAGTACCCGCATACCCGTTGACGATCAATATCTCCCCTTCACCGCACAGAAAAACCGCAAGTGCCCTGAACAGTCTGCTTTGACACTCCGTAGGCTGAAAAGCGAACTCCGACCTTATCCTCTGTTCCAGAAACTCGACGGCAGCCACAGCTCAGACTTTTTTAAATATGAAAAACAGCATGAGAAGAGTATAGATCTCAAGACGCCCCAAAAACATCTCTATCGTCATCACGAATTTTGCGAACGGAGTGAAGTGCGAAAAATTCCCCAAAGAACCGCAGCTGCCGAAGCCGGGTCCCACATTACCCAACGAGGTCATCGATGCGGATATCGTCTCCTCAAAAGTCGGCCCTGTCGTGCCTATCAGAAACGCACCTATTATAAACAGGAACGTAAATGTCACGATATAAAGGACTGCCGAACGTATGACCGACGGATCAATGATGCTGTCCCCGACCTTGACAGGCATGACGGCATTCGGATGAATCTGTTTGAATATATTGTTTTTCAACACTTTATAAAATATCCACACCCTATCTGCCTTAACACCTCCGCAGGTTGAGCCGGAACATCCTCCATGATACATGGCAAAAAGAAGCAGAAGGATGGAGAACAACGGCCATACAGACGTATCCGCAGTGGCAAGACCTGTCGAACTGACAATGGACGAAAACTGGAAAAAGGACAGTCTCATCGCCTCCCCGTAAGTGGCAGCCTGACCGCTTACCTTCAAATCCACACCTATCAGAACAGACATCACCAGACAGAATACCATGAAATACCTGAATACAGGTGAACGCAGCAAGGCTTTCGACCGCTTCACAAACAACGCATATACCATACCGAAATGCAGGGTGGACAAATACATTGTCACTATGCACACAATCTCTATCGGCAGGGAATCATAATACATTATGGAGAGATTTCTGGTACTGAACCCTCCTGTGGAGACAATGCTCATCGCGTGATTGACAGCATCGAAAACAGACATGCCGGCCAGAAACAGCGCAACCGTGGTAAAGACCGTGATACCGACGTATGTGGTGGCTATCACCTTTACCGTCTCCTTCGAGCGGTACCGGTAATTGTCCTTGGACAAGGACGATATTTCTATCTTGGAAATACGCATGCGGAACATGCTCATGGACGGAAGCACCAGAAGCATGAAGACCATCACGCCCATTCCCCCTATAAAATGGGTGGAGGAGCGCCAGAACAGAAGTCCCTTCGGCAAAGCCTCCACATTCTGCAGAATTGTGCCACCAGTAGTGGTGTAGCCTGAAACCGACTCGTACCAGGCATTTGAAAGAGTAAACTCACCTCCCCACAAGACATACGGCAGCATTCCGAATATACAGCAGAGAATCCAGGAAAATACCGTTATGGCAAATCCCTCCCTGAGATTCACATCATCCTGTCCCCTCACGAATATGAGCGGAAAACAACCTACCATGGCTGTTATCAGCGCACTCAGCAGTAGCGGTGAGAACGAGGAGTCGAATCCGTTTACGGCCGATACCGCAAGGGATATGAACATGAACATGGCATTGAACAGCAGGGCAATGCCGATATATCTCGCAATCAGCTTAATGTTCATGTCCTCTTGATTGTTTTATTTTCATCTATGATTTCCTTGATCTCCTCGTTCATTGTCTGGATCTGATCCCCGCCATAGTCGAACCTGACATCATAGGACTTGCCTGATTGCCTGTAGTCGCGTATCCCTTTGGACATACGCAGCACCGGCTGTATCATGTAGTGTATAAGAAAATAATTGAACAGGAGAATGAGCACGATACTTGCCGCATTGGCTACCACACCAGGCATTATGGATCGGTAATAACTGTCCTGAAGACTGTCGTAATTGTCAGTCAGCGTGGTCTGTACTGTATCCGAAAGACGCTGCAGGTAATTGCGGAACTTCTCGTAAACTGTCTGAAGACGGTTGAAATACCAGTCCGTCCGCTCGTCCTGCGGCTTAAGCCAGACATACTCTATCTCACGCGAGACCTGCATATATGCCGAATAGGCATATCTTACCGAGTCTACCATATGACGGGCATCTGTCGAGGATATCAGTGAGTACAGTCTCGTTATATTGGCTTCGAATTCCTCTGTAGGAATCATGTCGGGCTGAGCCAGAATCCCGTCCTCCCCTATCTGCCTGAACATCTCCGAATGATAACGGTCGCTCGTATTCAGAAGATTCCTGGTCAGGTCCACACTCATGATACTGGAGGATATAAGATTGGATATATAACGGCTCACACGGCCGAACTCGAAAAACGCCATGATACCGGACAGCATCAGCATCAGTACGATAACCAGCGATGCAGCGTATATTTTACTCCGTACGCCAAGCTTGATTTTCTTGAATACCGGCATAGTTCTGTTATCTCTGAAAATACAAAGATAATGCATTTGTCTGCATCTTCTTCCGGGGAAGATCAGATTTTTCAAAGAGTGACTACGGCAAGGGATGACACTGATATGACGGCCCAGAGACTGATGCCGAGCAGGAAGGGACGGACTCCCGTCTTCTTGACACTCTGGAGGGAAAGGCCGCAGCCAATGAGAAAGAGTGTGGCTCCGAGAGCATGCTTCGCGCCTCCAGCTATCGCCGCAGATACTTTCTCAGGGATTCCCAGGTAAGTGTTGGCCAGCATTGCTGCAATGAAGAGGAAGATGAACCAGGGAATGGAAATCTTCTTGCCCTTCTTCCTGAAAATGAAGGTAGTGGCTATGGCCATGGGAATGATCCACAAGGCGCGGGTCAACTTGACGGTCGTGGCAATCTGCAGGGCCTCCTCTCCATAGGCTGCACCCGCACCCACCACCGAACTGGTATCGTGGATGGCAATGGCCGCCCAGATGCCGAACTGCTCCTGGGAGAGTCCGAGCAGATGGCCTATCACAGGGAAAATGAGCAGAGCCACAGCGTTGAGTACAAAAATGGTCACCATCGACATGGTGGTCTCATTGTCGTCCGCGTCAATGATGGGTGCCACGGCGGCTATCGCGCTGCCTCCGCAGATGGCCGTACCGGAGGAGATGAGGTAGGAATTGTTCCTGGAAAGCCTGAACACCCGTCCGAGCAGTGTACCGATGACCATCACCCCCACCACAGAGACTATCGTGAAGAGCATGCCGTCCTTGCCGGACTCCACGGCTGAATAGAGGTTCATGCCGAAGCCGAGACCCACCACCGAAGCCTGGAGCAGGTACTTCGAGACTTTTTTGGCAAATACGGGAAAGGGTGAGCCGAGGGTTACGGCCAAAGCTATTCCGGCCAGCAGGGCCACAGCTGTAGGCAGGAGGAAAGAAGCTGCGAAAAGTGCGATAAAAAGTATCCGGGCCATCCACTGGCGTGCCTGGATAGTTCCGGTTGATACCTGCGCGGCCTGCACAGCCGGCGTCACTGATGTTGATGATGTTGCTGTTGTTTTCATGCCGCAAAAGTACAACGCCCTCTGTAAAACATCACAACACACTTACTTATACGGCATAACCGTTTATTATACCCCTAACAGCCGCTGTTGGGCACATCATTTTCGTTATATTTGCATTGCCGATAAAAGAATCGACAAGGTACCACGCCATGAGGATAGAACACATAGCAATCTGGGCTGAGGACATCGAACTGCTCCGTACATTTTACATGCAGTACTTCAACATGCTCTGCGGAGAGAAGTATTACAACCCGTCCAGGAACTTCACTTCCTATTTTCTGCATTTCAGAGAAGGAGGGGCGCGTATAGAACTGATGCACAAGCCCGATATGGATGCGCCGGCCAACAGAGGCAACCTGAAAGGACTGGCGCACTTTTCCATTTCCGTCGGAAGCCGTGAAGCAGTCGATGCCCTTACCGGACAACTGTTTTCACGTTATACTCAAAAGCTCCCGCAGTCATTCTGCATGCGAGAATTGCACGCCTTTTTTCAAGGCACTGTAAATCAATATATTGAAAATAAGCCTGCAATTTTCACCCTCTCAGGAGAGCGCGAGAATTGCACGTCACTTTCCAAGGCTCTACAAATCAGCACATTACAAACAGAGCTGCAATTTTCACTGCTCCAGAAGCGACCGAGAATTGCGCATAGATTTGCAGACATCTAACAATCAGACACTTGTAAACGAGCCTGCATTTCTCGTAAATAGGACAACACCGCACACTCAAGACACTAACGCATAGAGTCCTCGCGCACGGCAAAGTGATGGAACCGCTCGTTCAGCCCGGAGAACTCGCCGGGACGGACGACTGTGGCGAACTCCCGGGGCATGTCCACTCCGTCGATATCCACAATCCTCAACGCCCCGTCAGCCAGCTCGCGGCGCAGGTCTATCACCGAGACCACCGCCAGCGTATCGCTGCTGCGGACAAATGCCTTGATGGCCTCCGTGCTGCTCAGCTCTATCACCACGTTCAGGTCCTCAGGGCCTATACCGCAGCCCCGGAGCACATTCTCCAGAATCTCGCGCGTCCCCGACCCTTTCTCTCTCAGCACCAAAGGAAGTGTCCTAAGCTCCTGCGGCGAGACCGACTCTAAAGACGCATAGCGGCCATGGGTGCCCGCCACCAGCACCAGCTCGTCCGCCATCAGCCGCTCATAGTGCAGCCACGGCCGGCGCGAGGCATTTTCCACGAAACCGATGTCCACCGTCCCGTCCCTGAGCCATTGCTCCACATTCTCGCTGTTGCCCGAGAGCATGGACACCTCTATCCCGTCCGAACGCTCCATGAACGAGGCCAGTATCTCCGGCAGCAGGTACATCGCGATGGTCGTGCTGGCCCCTATCGCCAGCCTGCCCTGACCGGCCTGGGCCAGCAGGTCCATGTCGTAGTCCATTTTCTGGTACGCCGACAGCAGCCCCTCCGCATGCTGGAGCAGCAGCCGGCCGGCCTTGGTCAGCCCCACCCCGGAACTCCCCCGGGAGAACAGCGGCACCCCGAAGCGGGTCTCCAGTTCCCCGATATGGCGGCTGACCGCCGGCTGGGTGATATTCAGGGCTGCCGCGCACTTGGAAAAGCTGAGAGCCTTGGCGGCCGTTACAAATACTTTAAGGCGGAATTCATCCATGGTCTGTCTGCACTCTTGAAATTGCTACAGAACAAAGGTAGTGAATTCCGCCATAACCGCAAACCGTAATGCGGAGGATAGCTTCTACAGGGTATTCTGCCTAAGCCGCTCGACGTAAGCGTCAATCCTGTGCAGCTCAGCGGGGATGTCGATACGCTGGGGGCAATGGGGGCTGCACTGGCCGCAGCCGATGCAATGGGACGCCTGACGCAGCTTGGGGACGCTCCGGTCGTATCCCACGAGGTAGGCGCGGCGGGCCTTGCGGTACTCCGGGTCGGTGGAGGACTCGGGGATGTTGCCCTCATTGAGGCATTTGTTGTAATGCAGCAGTATCGCGGGAATGTCCAGACCGTAAGGGCATGGCATGCAGTACTTGCAGTCGTTGCAGGGGATAGTATCGAACTGCATCATCCTCGTGGCGGTGTCCTGCAGGAACTGGAACTCCTCGTCAGTCAGGGGATTGAGGGGACAATAGGTCCGGAGGTTGTCCTGCAGGTGCTCCATCCGGGTCATGCCGCTCAGGACGGTCAGTACTCCGGGCAAGCTGCCGGCAAAGCGGAATGCCCATGAGGCCACACTGCTCTGCGGGTCACGCTCCTTGAACTGGGCCACGATATTGTCCGGCACATTGGAGAGACGGCCGCCCAGGAGCGGTTCCATGATAATGGCCGGTATCCCCCTTTCGGCCAGGGCTTTGTAAAGGTACTCGGCATCGGTGTTGCGGGGATTGATCTGCTTGGCATACTTCCAGTCGATGTAATTGAGCTGAATCTGCACGAAATTCCACTTGTACACGTCGTGCCGCTCCAAGAGCCAGTCGAAACACTTCACGTCCCCGTGGTAGGAAAAACCGAGGTTGCGGATGCGCCCGGCCTTTCTCTCTTCCATCAGGAAATCGATGATGCCGTTGTCGAAATAGCGGGCCATCATCTCCTCCATGCCGCCTCCCATGCCGATACCGTGGAGCAGATAGTAGTCTAAATAGTCCACCTGCAGCTCCTTCATGGAGTTGTGGTACATGGCTATGGCTCCCTCCCGGGTCCAGGTCGAGGGGGCAAAGTTGGACATCTTCGTGGCTATCAGATATTTCTCCCTCGGATGACGGCTCAGGGCAAGACCAGTCGCACGCTCGGACATACCCCGGCAGTAAGCCGGAGACGTATCGAAATAGTTGACTCCGTGCTCTATGGCATAATCCACCAGGCGGTTGACCATCTCCTGGTCTATCTCCTCATTGCCCTCCCGGGCGCTCCTGCCCCCTACCGAGGGCCAGCGCATGCAGCCGTAGCCGAGCAGGGAGACCTTGTCGCCAGTAGTAGGATTGGTCCTGTAGGTCATTCCACCGGACGGCACCGCCTGACTTCCGGAGGCTGAACCGGCAGTCCTGCCGTCCCCACAAGCCGCCAGACCAAGGGACAATGCTCCCGCTGCTCCCGCCGTTTTCAGAAACTCGCGGCGGGAAATGTCATTTTTCTTTTCCATATCTGCTGTATTTACTTTCGGTTGTCAGACTGTCCTGTGAACCTCATGCCCCACCACATAGATGGCGCTGAAAGGCCGGGCCGGACAGAGATTCTCGCAGGCACCGCAGCCTATGCACCTCTCGGTATTGATGGCCGGTACACGAAGATTCTTGCCGTCATTGCCGTCCTCGCGGCCACCTCTGTGACGGCGATGCCCCCTCATCGGCACCATCTGTATAGCCCCGGTGGGACAATGCCTTGCGCAGTTACCGCACTCCTGACCGTCCCTTATGGGTATACAGTTGTGCATCACCCACTCAGCATGACCGATCTGGATCGAGGACTTCTCCGCCCTGTCTATCGGGCGTATGGCTCCGGCGGGACAGACCTCCGAGCATTTCGTACACTCCGGACGGCAGTAACCCCTCTCGTAGGACATTTCCGGCTGCATCATGCGCATCAGGTCCGTGGCGGGACGCAGTACTCCGTTGGGGCAGACTGAAACGCAGAGCTGACATCCGGTGCAGTGCTGGGCAAAATGTCTGAGACTCACTGCTCCGGGAGGCACCAACGGAGTAATCCGGTCTGGAATCACCTTGTCCTCGATTACTGCCAGACCGCCGTCGACTTTCTTTTCCTGAGCCTTGACCGTCACGGCTGTAGCTGCCATCAAGGAGGCCGTAAGGAAACCCCTGCGGGCGGTGTCGACGCTCTCGGCCTTGTCGGCTTTTCTGTCAGCACCGGATGCCGCTTCAGCCTGTCCTCCAGTCACTGCCGGAGCTGCGGCTTTCTTAGGATGAATATACGAAATGGCGTCCTTGGGGCAGTTGCCGATGCAGTCCATGCAGGTCACGCAGCGGCTGTAGTCTATCTTGTGGTTTGCGATGTCTATGCAGGAAGCCTTGCAGTTGCGCTCGCACTTGCGGCAGCTTATGCACTTGTCGGTATCGATGACCGGCTTGAGCCATGAGAAACGGGCCAGGAAGCTCAGGACGGTACCCACCGGGCAGACAGTGTTGCACCATGTACGGCCGTTTCTCCATGCCAGCACCGCAATCAGCACCAGCATCACTGCGGCAATGACAAACGTCGGCAGACTCTTGAGCCATACATCCGTGGAATAGAAGGCGTAGCTGTCAGCCCTCTCGGCCATGAGCGCGAAAAGGTTGTTGATCCAGCCGTACACGGGGGCGAAAATGTTGGAGGCAATGCGTCCGTAAGCACTGTAAGGCTCCAGCAGGGCCACAAACGAGCCCACACCCGCGATCAGGGCGATGATGAAGAGCCCAAGCATCGCGTAACGCAGCCAGCTCTTGGCCTTTGAATAGGTGTAGCGGTTCTTCTTCTGTTTTTTGCCCAGCCAGGCAAACACATCCTGCATCACTCCGAGCGGACAGATGACAGAGCAGTACACCCTGCCGAATATCAGAGTCAGCAGCACCAAAGCAACAATGACTCCGGCATTGAGGGCCAGGACTGCCGGAAAGAACTGGATCTTGGCCATCCATCCGAGCCAAGCATGAAGAGTCCCGGTAAAGTCGAGAAACAATAAAGTCACGCACACGAAAAATATCAGTGCGAGGGTTATCCTGATCTTCCTTAGCATACTCACAAATTTGCTGCAAAAATATACAAAATCCCCGTCATCACCATATGGATACTACAGATATTCCTACCAAATTTACGGTTCAGCCCATTTACGGTTCAGCCCATTTGCGCGCAGCTGCTTCCCGCCACCGATGCTACTGACGCGCAGGTATCTTGAATTCGAGACCGAGACTAAGATTGACCGGAGCGTCGTAATAGCTGTTCCTCATGTAGCTGTCCGCATCGTAAGATTCGAAATCAACATGGTAGGGCACCAATGAGAACCTGGGCTCTAGATATATGGACAAACCGGCTGCTATCCTGAATTGAAGCCGTGCAGCGCAAGTCAGACCTATGTAAAAATCCTCGGCCTGGCCATACTTCTCATCCTTGTACATGTAGCCTATTTCCGGACCGAAGCTCAGCGGCAAAGAGAAAACGCTCTTTTCATCCCAGTCCGGTATATATGCAAGCGGATCAAACCGCAGCTCCACCCTCGCTCCGGCATAATGGGTCCAGAAAGCATTTCCGTAAAAATCCTTGATCCAGATGTCGGACCCGTAGAACAGTCCCATCTGCAAAGCCAGAACATCATGCATCCAGAAGCCGCAAGACACGGCCACGTTGGGACCGAGTGCCCTGAGAATGCCTATTTGGTCCTTGACAATATCAGAGTACTGGAACTGCGGTCCCACGCTGGCGGACATGAACCAGGTATCTTTACGGTGCATGGATCTCGCAGCCGGCCGGAAAGAGGATTTGGAGGAGTTGAAATTGACATTCACACCGAAAGAAGCCCCGTACAAAAAATCATATTTGTGCCAGTTGGAAAAGTGGTCGATGCCATCAGTCTGTATCGACGCATACGGTTCAATGAAAAAGTCTGTCCTGTCGGAAAGTCTCACTGTCGCATTCAGTCCAAGCATCAGGCCTGCGGAGAATCCCGCTTTCCTTCCTGAAACAGGCACCTCAACGGAAATGCCCTCCACTGTAGATATTTCCACGAGCCGACGGACCTTGTAACCGCCGAAATAGGAACTGAGATTAAACATGTGGGCGAATTCCAGACCCGGCATATGGAACCATGCCCTGTCACGGTTTCTCACGTACTGCCCGTAAAACAGCGAGACTCTCAGAATATTGTACTCGTTCAGCCATTTTCCTCCGGAAACTTTAAAGGAGAGACCGGATGAGTAGACATTGCCCTCTCTCGGAGAAAGTCCGAAAATACCGGCATGGATGCCCACGTATGTATTGTCTGCAAACTTGTCATTTACAAATGGCTCATTTTCCGGCCTGTACCGTTTTTGCATACTGTAGTCCAGCGCATTGATCATGGTACTGTCCTGCGCTGTCAGGTTCCGAGGCGACACTACAGCCATGACGGCCGCTGCCAGAACCAGTACGTATATTCTATTCCGCCACATCATAATTGTACTCATCCATGCTTTCCGTTTCCGCTTTGAATGTAGATTCCGCATCTTCATATACGTCTTTGTGGATGTCGGCATCTCCGGCCGCTATCCCGATGAATTTACGGTCTTTGTAAAACGCCGCCTTCAGGTAGTCCGTTGCCGACATCAGAGAGTTCAGGTCGAAAGGGTCCGCCTCGTACTTCTTACTGTAGATCACAGCTTTCAGGTAATACGTGAGGGCATCGTCCGGAGGCAGCTCATTCAGAGCCTCCTCCGCCATCATGTTTCCTCCTGCTGAATTCAAGGCAAGGTACATCACGACTTTGTTCAGGGGTGTGGAGTTTTTCACGATGTCAAATGTTGTCTTCGCTTCGGCCCTCTCCTCTGGAGTTCTGCCCCCCTGTAGTAACCGCCGAGACACATCGTGAATGCCTTCAGCGTGTCGTTCTTCTCCGATGACGGCAGAAGCTGGGCCATCACGCTGGCCCTGCTGTAATTGTTTGCATTCAGGAACATGCACAGCTGGTTGGCGACCACGGCCTGGGGGTTCACTATCTCGCTGGTAACACCGTTCATGTGCGTAATCTTCATGTCGGTCGCATGAATTCTGGTGTCGATGAACGGTGCCAGGATACTGGTATCCACGATGCCCTTCCGGATGTAGGAGACAGCTAGTCCGTTAGCCGCAAACACCCAACCCTTGCCGTCAACTTCCTTTGACTCTTCGTAGGCTCTTTTGTACAAGGCATCAAGCTCGTCCTGATCCTCTATCATCTGGAAAAGATGCCAGTACTCGTAAAGTTCGAAATGCTTTCTGCCGCTTATGTACTCTTCATCGGTACGGTAGCGGACCATAATCTCTTCAGGAGTAAGTTCCCTGTGAATTTCCTGTATGTAGGAATACTGTATCGAGCGCAGCTTGGGCAGATAGTCCACGATGACGCTCCTGTAATAGGGCAGTTTCCTTATTGCCGCCCCCTGCCGGTCTATGCTGTTCGGGTATTCCTCTATTATACCATACAGATCTTCCGCTTGACTGACAAGGGAATCAGCCAACATAAGGTCCGCCACATCAGTCCATGACGCCACTTCCGCCTTGGTAGTCATATACACCCTGTCTCTAATACGTTTAGGCAAGACAGATGTGATCTGATTCAATGCGAAAGACATCCTTTTCTTTGCCAGGTCCAGATTCTTCTGATACGGCCCGTCGGGTGAAGATACCCCGATGATGTGGAATTCCTTAAGTTGGCTGTCCTCACTATGAACAATATCCAGCAAGTCCTGCTTAAGCTTGTTAAGATAGAAATTGTTCATGGTATCCCTTTCGTCGAGTTTTGCCTGGTTTATCTTAAAGGAAAGAGATATCCTGTCGGTAGTGTTACGTCTTTCCTTTTTCGCTCTTTCCCGGTACTGGTTCGGGTCCAGATCCCGGGTCTCAAAAGAGTACTCCAGGAATTTCAGCGGACGCCTCACTCTTGCAGAAGCCAGCTCATAGTCTTTATTGAAGTATATCCTGAGATAATCCTCCAGTCTTACGACCCCCCTTACGAAATAGCTCTTGTTCGGATTCTCGAGGTAAATGGTATCACTCCACTCGATATCCATCTTGTCGGCTGTAAGGTGGAAATCCTTCACGTAGGGTTCCAGCGGATCCCTGGACTCCTCGAATCCCATCCGTCTCTCCTGCGTGAGGTCGTACTCTTCCCCGTCCACCACCCACGGTTTCAGGCTCCTGAGCGTGTCTCCCGTCTCCCCGTCGAAGAGGAACGGCTGAAGAATCATGCGCGCCGTAGTCTTTCCATTGAATCTGGGAACAGGTATCACGGCCTTGGCTCTCAACATGTTTCCTTCTATCTCAGGATTTTCTGGCAGAGGCACAATGGACTTGAGCTCTGCTGACACGACAACTGTCTTCAGAATGTTGCCACCGTCCAGAGAGACATTTATCTCCATCCTGTAATTCACTTTCTCCATAACAGGGTCGGCCATTTCCGCCCTGAAGATCAGTGCGCCGGTTTCAGGCACCTTGATCTGATAATATCCGGTATTGTCTGCCACCTCATAATTGGCGAGAATCACTTCCCCGTTCTTTATCGCCTGCATTGCGTCCTCCGCTTCCGCTACTGTATTGAAAGAGAAAATGAGCACGGCGATATCCTTGCCGAAGGGCATGTTGGTACCCTTGTTGACAACCTTGCCGGTGACTATCTTCATATCCTGAGCGGAACAGTTCCGGCAGGGCAGGAGCTGGAGCAGAAGTGCAGCGCAGATACAGGTAAGTATAGATAATTTCTTTGTCATTTTATAATGTAGGAAAATGAGATGCCCAATTCAAAAGGAAGGAGCTTGTATCCCCACGCATTGGTCTTGACTGATACCGGGTAATCGTCATAATTGTCGTTGATGTAGTATTGCTTCTGTCCGAATCCGACTATGCCGAACCCTGCGGACAGTTCCAGATTCCACCTTCTCCCCAATGAGAACACGTAGCCACCGGTGATGCCTATGCCGATCGCATCTCCGTCATAGACATTGTTTTTCCATGTGATGTCGTATGTGGTAAGCAGCAGCCCCACTCCTATGTATTCCCTTGTCATGGGCCTGCCGTTGAACCAGTATCTGTATTCAGGCAGGAAACCGGCCATCCTGGAGTCGATGCCGTAAGGCTTGTAATGGCCGTACAGCGACAGATCCACACTGGAATGCTCTCCCGCCACGATCTCGCAGGCCAGATTCGGAGTGAGGGTACCCCACAGAAGCACATTGGTCTTCAATGCTACCTGCTGCGCCTGTGCATTCCGCGGCAGGAACATGAGAACTGCGGCCGCAACGAGTGCCGCTACGATGATTCTGTGTCCTTTTGTGTTGAAAAGAGATGCCATGCCTGAATTAAAAATTAAAAAAGGTTTCCCACAGTTTCCCGCGGGAAACCAGTCTGCTTACTCCATCGGGACTTCGCCATGATCTCTATCTCTCCAAGCATCAAGATCGGTGAAAATCTCGATATTCTCGGGCGAGGTAATCTTCAGTCTTACACTGTAGTTGTTGCCCGCTGCGAAGCCTTCATACGCGCTCCTGTCAATGGTAGCCGTAACCTCCTCGGTTATAGGCTCCCCGTCAGTAGCTATCTCGTATGTTACGCTGATGTCGAAGCTGTCGCCTGGCATCAGGAAGACCTGACCGATGGGATCGGCACTCGTGTTGTAGTCGTTGTACAGCAGGTTGGCGTTCAGAGCATTCTCGCCACCTCCCACGAAGATGGTCCCGGTGCCTCTGCTCTCGACAGTCCCATTCCGCTCAGATGAATTCTTGTCCGCAATATACAGCCTTACACTGTTAGTGGCATTCAGGATCTTTATGGTCCTGATGCTTACATTGCTCGCACCTGATTCACCTTCTGATGCGACCTGCGCGTAGAATGACAGTCCGGTAAGCACGTGCCTGAAAGTCATGTTAGGCAAAAGGTCGTTACGGTCACCCATGCTTTTCACATAACGGATATAAGAGGCCTTGAAGCCATAGTTTCTGCCGGAGAAGTCGCCGCCTCCGCCACCCAAAACAGCAGCATGGGACTCACCATAAATGATGTCCACGTCCCCCAGAGTAAAGTCAACTCCCTCCCAATTAGTTGCATAAGTATAGCCCTCACCTTCTCCTTTGTAAGGGGCGTATGCAAAGAACGAGTAGTTGTACTTGTTATCGTTAGGGTAGTACTTGTCATTTACGACTATCGTGCCGGATCCGTCAGTGTTGACCTTTTCGTTTACGAGCAGTCTGGTAGATGCATCGGTAAAATTCCAGTTAGGCTGGTTGTTGTTGCTTTTGTCCACAGACAAGGCGAACAGACCTATGTCGACCCCTTCCAAAGTATTTATCGCGGCCTTGGTTTCTACATCCAGACCGCCGCCGGACTCGAAGGAGATGGGAACGGGCAGGGACTCGTCCCATACCCATTCCTCTCCCGACGGTACTTTTTCGGTCTTAGTGCAGCCTGCCGCAAGCAGCAGCAGGCCCGCACTGTATAAGAAAATACGTTTCATGACGACTGTTCTCGATCAGATTATTTGTCAGGATCCCACTCGACACCGCCGCCGTCTTCCCAAGCTTCAAGTGTGGCGGTTATTTCGATATCCTCCGGCCCGTAGATTACAAGTGTAATGGTATAGTACTTGCCGGCCTCAAACTTCTCGGCATTTGCTGATTCTTCTCCTATCATCAAATCAGCTGCATTAACCGTATATTCCTGCGCCGGTATAGGAGTTGTAACGCCTTCCTGAGATGTCTTAATCCTAATGGTGCAGCTTGAGCCACCTGGTACAATCATTATGCTCTCTCCTACAGCATTAGGAGTAGTTGCGGGCTCTTCTGATGACCACGGATCTGCAGGCGTAGCAGCTACAAGGCCTTCCATCTGACCGCTTTCACGGTTCCGCTGCATCAGTTCAAAGTCAACGAGAGCTTCTGCAGGCTCAGCTGGAGTAAAAGGAGTAATGACTTGCTCCTCCTCGGCCAGGCCCACAACCTTGAGATAACCGTCAGCCTGCTGGTCGAGAATCTTGATGGAGTCAACCTTCACGGTGTTTCCGCTTTCCGAACCGGACCTGATCTGGAATTTGAAACGGGCGAGCTGATGCTGGAACGCGAGGGTAGGCTGTACACCCCTGCGGGCAGCGTAGGCGCTGTAGGCTCTTGAGGGATCGACTGTCTCGGCAGCATTCTTAACATCTTCAGTAGGATCGGCCTTGGCCGTCATCAGGTCCTGACTGCCGTCGATATGGAACTTGACATATACTCCTTTTGTGAGATCGGCACCATCCACTGTCGTACCTTCTTCCGGCACAACTACAGGTACAGGTACTCCATCAGGATCTGTCTTGTCCACTGCCGCATCGTCAATATGATAGCCGTAGAAATCGTAATTGACCCCGTCTTCATAATAGAACGGTTCCATCGGCGAACCGTCTCCTTCCTCGCTTACGTCATGCTTTACATCCAGTGTCGCTTCTGTTCCAGTTGCGGCTGATGCTCCGACATTGTAGATCAGGGCATTCGCTTCAGAAAAATCTTCGGCCGTCCTATCATAGCCGAAAACATAGAGCGGTGTGTTGTTCCAGGCGTCCAGACCTCCGGTAGACTTTGTGGACACCTGATAGTCAGGGCTGGCCAGTCCGAACTGTACCGGCACCGGGCCATCGTTTTCAGGAGTTTCCGGAGTGTTCACCGGCTCCTTTGTGCAAGCTGTCATGGCTGCCATGACAGCGATTGCTGAGAATAAATAAACTTTTTTCATCTTTTAAAATTTAAATGGTTAGTGTTGATATTTATAGTCTGTCTTCTTCATCTATTACCAGGCTGCCTCCGTCCTCCCACGGTTCGAGGCCTACGGTGACATCCACATCCATAAGCCCGTAGACCGCCACCCTCACCACATACTGGTTGCCGGCAAGGAATCTCCCGGAGGAATGCTCTATAGTAATCACATTATTGTGTTCCTGCACTCTTCCGGACTCCGTTGTCTCCTTGAAATGCAGGTTTATGGTATATTCCGTATCAGGTGCGGCCAGTATGCTTCCGCCCACCTCCACTTTCTCCCTGTCGAATACGGGCAGGCTGTAGTCGCTGCCGGAAGCAGGATGATAGGTATCCTGCAACAATGCGGAGCCGTCCCTCTCAGTCAGCCTCAGCATGGAGTATCCGTCGAAAAGGGAAAAATCCAATCCCATGCTTTCCGCGTTTTTATGAGCGACTGTGAAGACGCATTTGGATTTGGATGAGACCAGAATAGAGTCCACATATATATCTTCGCTTTTGGGCATCCCGGAATATATTTCAAAACGCAGCCGCGTCAGGTGATGTTTGAAAAGGAAAGTCGGATGTATGTCCCTTTTGGCCGTATACTGGCTGAAGGCATGCGCCAGAATCTGCCCCTTTTCTTCTTCATCGAATGAGGTGTCTGCCAGCTGCTCCTCAGTCAGCTCTGCTTTCGCTGACATAAGGTCCTGGCTGCCGTCAATCTCGACCGGAAACCTTACGGCGTAGTCCGTCCGCTCCACATCTCCGATTATCCTGGCATCGTCGATATAGTAGCCGTAGAAATCGTAGACAAGATCCAGGGCCGGATATATGACCGTTCTGTCAGGCCCCATCCAGTTCAGATATGCGTCGTACAGGTTTTTCCTGGCACGCTTTCCGAAAAGGGAGCCCTCATCATCCACCGAACCGTCTATAAGGCAATATCTGTCGTCTTCCGAACTCAGTGTTGCGAAGGACGTGTTCATGTCCCTGAGGAAAGCGTAGAAGTAAAGGTCCTTGTCTTTCCATGGAAATTCTATGTCATAATCTATCGCACCGCTGCCTTTTGTCATGATTTCATCAGGAATCCCCATGGCAAGCAGCACCGGCAACTGCTCGCTGTCCTCTCCCGTGTAAACCGAGGATCCGTCAGGCAGAACTCCGTCATACGAGTTGTCCGTGCAGCCCGTAACGAGTGCCAGAAGAATTATTGTCAATATGTAACCAAGACGTGGCATCATTTATAGTTCCGTATCAAATACATTGTCATCACTGTCGAACCAGGCATCAAGTCCCTGATCATTGTTCCCCGGCACTATCTGGTCTCCTCGTATTGTCAGTCTGCCGGGTATTTCCAGAATGGCTTCGTCCTTCTCTATCCGGTACATTCCATCACCCGACGAAGTCATCAGCTCCGCGTTACTGATAGTCTCGTACAGATTTATCCCCGCATGGAAGTTCTTGGAAAAGTCTTCATAAGCGGCGTTGATGGAAAGCTGCAGAATCCCCGGCCCGGTTATCAGGTTTCTGTCCTTGGACGGGAACAGCCCGAACACGTATATGTCTCCTTCATACGTGTGTGTAGTACCTGAAACAGCCGTTTCGTGCATTCTGAAGGCACTTCTGTACATATCGGTCACGTCAATGTGTCCTGACATCAGTTCGATGTTGTTGCCTATTCCGGATATCTCTGCTATGATCCCGTTGACCCTGATGCCTTCGTCAAGATCAATGTTCAGTCTGAAAGTAAGTTTCTGCGCGATGCTCTCCGGAGAGACGGTTATTTCAGAAGGGGTATCAGGGAAGACCTGCAGTTCTTCCTGCATTTCGTAGAATACGGGACCGGGATTATAGACATACTCTATGGCCGAGTTGAAATCTGTCCTTCCCGACGAGAACATGCTGTCGATTTCCTCAGCACTTGGAGTCTTCAATGTAAGGACAAAATCCTTCATGCTGACTTCTTCTTCCGTGGAGAAACCGTGCAGGTTGGAGATATCATAGTGCCTGGGATTCTCATGGACAGCCATAAGATAATACGTTCCGTTTTCGACAACAGCAAGGCTGTCCGCAGTCCCGGTGCCTGTGGAGTCCTGCAGTTCAGCAAGGATTTTCCCGGTACTGTCGGTTACCCATGCGTAATGGACAGTATTTATGAGTCTGCTCATAAGCACCGTCATTTCGTCAGGAATGCCGTATTCCGGCTCCGATTTGAGTCCGTCCCAGTCGAACACGAAACTTACTCCGGTACTGTCCGCAGTGTATCCGCCATTCCCGTACTCGACTTCCGTACAGGAATGCAATACCGCCAGTATCATCACTGCTATTATAATAGGTATGTCATTCTTCCTCGCCATTATCCATATCCTCCTTTTCCTTTTTGTCCTTTCTGGCTTTTCTGGCCGCTTCCTTTTGCTGGCGTCTTTCCGCCTTCACTCTTTCCTTCTCGAAATTATCCTTTGGCCTGGTCTTGTCGAACTTGTCCTTTATGGACTTGGTCCTGAAGACGAATGCGGCCTTTATTTCAGTCACCAAGGGATACGGTACGACATGCAGGGCCTTGGACTCCTGCCGTGTGTAGCAATTTTCCACTGGATTATGCGTGAACACATCGTATTTGGTGGCTATCATGCCTACCGCCAGACCCAGTTCCAGGTCCAGGTAATTTCTCTTGAAAGTGTACAGCGGGATTCCGTACCCCACTGTAATGCCGAGTCCCCAGAAATTGCCCTGCCGCCCCTTCTCTGTAAATTTCATGGAGTATGTGCCTCCATGAAGGTAAATCCCGGCATAATAGGCTCTGTTGGTTTTCGCATTGGGCCTCTTGCCGCTCTTTACCCTCCAATATCTGCGTACCTCGGGCCGTACTTCCAGAAGATTGAAAACAATAGAAGGGGAATAACTATGGTATGTATTCCAGTTGTATCTTGCCGACAGTGCCAGGGTCATCTTGTTGTAGACGGATGAACCGAGATCGAATTCCACACCTATATTAGGAACGGTGGCAACCCATTCTACTGCATTGGTCCTGAATGACCACCTGCCGACAAAGGCAGATGAGTCGCTGTCCTGCTTTCCTGATCCGGCTTGCAGCCAAATCACTTTCAAAAGCAGCAGAGATACGAAAAACAGTCTTAAACTGAAGTTTCTTATATTGCAGCTGTCCATAGCGGTCAGGTCAAAGTCTTCAAAAAGTCTTTAAGTTTATTATGTGGCAACCGCTACCGTATCAAGAAGCGTGGAGCATGCCATTTTCTGAAGGTACGACCAAGCACCGTGTAAACATAAGCACAGCCCCACGCTGAAGCGCGGGCATTCATGTGCCTATTGCCGTTTACAGAAATAATTTGGTCGTTTTTCAGAAAAGCAATAGCCTAAATGCCATATTTAAATCATCCCGTTTTTACGCAGGATTTACAAAAATAGTAAAAAATCATAACTGCTGTCTTCTTTTTTCGTTTTTAAATAAAATTTAAATTTTAAAATTCTCGTTTTTTTTAAGGAAAAAGTCCTATCTTGCCGCACTTTTCAGATCAAGAAATAAAGCGACAGAAATATGGCAGACGAGAAAATCATCTTTTCAATGAACGGTGTGGGCAAGGTCCTGCCCAACAGCAACAAGGTAATTCTGAAGGACATCTACCTGTCTTTCTTCTATGGGGCGAAGATCGGAATAATCGGTCTCAACGGCTCGGGAAAGTCCACCCTGATGAAGATAATCGCCGGTGTGGAGAAATCCTACCAGGGCGAGGTGGTCTGGGCACCGGGCTATTCGGTGGGATATCTGGAGCAGGAGCCTCAGATGGACCCGGACAAGACCGTCATCGAGGTGGTCAAGGAAGGAGTGCAGGAGGTGGCCGACCTGCTGAGGGAATACGAGGAGATCAACATGAAATTTGCCGAGCCCATGTCGGATGACGAGATGAACGCCCTCATAGAGCGTCAGGGCGAGCTGACCGAGAAGATCGAGCACTGCGACGGCTGGGAGCTGGACTCCAAGCTGGAAAGGGCCATGGATGCCCTCCAGTGTCCTCCATCCGAGGCCAGGATAGCTAACCTCAGCGGAGGCGAGCGCCGCCGTGTGGCCCTGTGCCGCCTGCTGCTGCGCCAGCCCGACGTGCTGCTGCTCGACGAGCCCACCAACCACCTCGACACCGAGAGCATCCAGTGGCTGGAGGCCCACCTGCGCCAGTACAAAGGCACCGTCATCGCCGTCACCCACGACAGGTACTTCCTGGACAATGTGGCCGGCTGGATCTTAGAACTGGACCGAGGCGAGGGGATTCCCTGGAAAGGCAACTATTCCTCATGGCTGGAGCAGAAGAGCAAGCGCCTGGAGATGGAGGAGAAGCAGGAAAGCAAGCGCCGCAAGACCCTTGAGCGCGAGCTGGAATGGGTACGCATGGCCCCCAAGGCCCGTCAGGCCAAATCAAAGGCCCGTCTCGGCGCATACGAGAAATTGGCCAGCCAGGACGGCAAGGCCAAGGAGGCTGCTTTGGAGATATACATTCCCAACGGTCCCCGCTTAGGCAACAGAGTCATCGAATTCAACGACGTTTCCAAGGCCTACGGCGACAAACTGCTCTTCGAGCACCTGACATTCGCCCTGCCCCCTGCCGGCATAGTCGGTGTCATCGGTCCCAACGGAGCGGGCAAGACCACCCTTTTCCGCCTGATAATGGGCATCGAGCAGCCTGACTCCGGCTCCATCACCATCGGCGAGACCGTCAAGCTCGCCTACGTGGACCAGCAGCACAAGAGCATAGATCCGGACAAGACCGTGTACGAGACCATCTCCGAGAACTCCGAATTCATCCGTCTCGGCAACAGGGACATCAATGCAAGAGCCTATGTCTCCAGGTTCAATTTCACCGGAGCAGACCAGGAGAAACTCTGCGGAGTGCTCTCCGGCGGCGAGCGCAACCGCCTCCACCTGGCCCTTACCCTCAAGGACGAGGGCAATGTCCTCCTGCTCGACGAGCCGACCAACGACGTGGACGTGAACACCATCCGCGCACTGGAGGAAGGTATCGAGAACTTCGCGGGCTGCGCCGTGGTCATCTCCCACGACCGCTGGTTTCTGGACCGTATCGCAACCCACATCCTCGCCTTTGAAGGTAACTCACAGGTATATTTCTTCGAGGGCTCATACTCCGAATACGAGGAAAACCGCCGCAAGAGACTGGGTACGGACGAGCCCAAGCGGTTCAAGTACAAGAAACTTATGGAATAATACGGTTTAGTCAGATTCTTAGAAAATCCAGAGCCCTGTCAAAAAGCAGGGCTCTTCTTTCAGGAAGCGGAGCTCCCATATACCTGACGGAAGCGGCATAGACATAGTATATGGAAGTGTCATTTCCCATGGACGCAGTTATTTTCCACATACTTTCCGGAACAGAGTCAGAGATGCGCCCTTCATTGCTGACATCCATAGTGAACAATGATTTTCCGTCTTCAAACCAGCAGACGAAATAACCGGGAGTCTTAGGAAAGAGAGGGTATATCGGAAGGCCGGCGTACCTTGCGATAAGAAAGTAGGCAGAAGAAAGACCTATCTCCCCTCCCTTTTTATTCTCAAGGATATTGGTAAGCAGCACGTCCGTACCGTTGTCCCCGTCGGGCACAAGCCTGAAACCGCAGCGGCTGAAGAAGACGTGGTTGAGCATCTCGGTCTTCTCTACGGCTGTCATGCCGTCCCGCAGTTCCTCAACAAGGCTTATCCCGATATTCTCATAAAGATCATTGAAGTCCGACGGAGCAAGGCGCGGTTGTGCCATTCTGGTCAGAAGATACATACCGTCCGGCACATACTGCGCGTCCGAGGCACTCACAAGAGCTGCCAGTTCCTTGAGAGCCAGGACCGATGACGAATCTTCGAGAGCATGACTGACGGCGGTTCTGTCCCGGTCAGGAACAATTCCGTCCATATGAGTGAACAGATATGACAGATCCTGCCAGTCCAGCTCCAGGAACTTGGATGCGACAATCCGTCTCGTAACCGGATCCTGATCTCCCAAGAGATACAGGATACTGTCCAATTCCTCTGCTCTGAGCCGTTTCCTTTTCATTCGGCCATCCTGTCAAGACACATCTCCACAAACGGTTCCATCAAGGACTTGTAATCCGCGTCAGCATTCTCGACATATCTGTGAGCAATACCCAGACATATCGTGGCCCCCTCATGCCCGAACAACCTGGACAGACCGGCTATGGCCGATCCCTCCATCTCTATATTGTTGAAACGGAGTCCGTCATATCCGAACGTCCTTATCTTCTCCAGCAGGTCTGGTATCACTATCGGCAGACGTACCTGACGGCACTGGGGACCGTAGAAACCGGGAGCCGACACCGTCATGCCCATAACAGCGTAATCCTTGAAACGTTCCGTGAGCGACTCACCAGCCCTTACGAAATACGGCACAGGCAGACAGCGGTTCCATCCGGCATGCTCCATGAACGCACTTTCCGCATCCTTCAGCACGACAGAATCCCTTCCTGCATACCAGTTGAGCAGTCCGTCAAACCCCGCCGACACCTCCGAGAAAATATAGGCGCCGAGGGGGATGTCAGGCTGTACCACCCCGCATGTTCCTATACGGAGTATAGTCAGCCTTCTTTTTTCCTGGCGGACCTCCCTCGTCGCGAAGTCCACGTTGGCCAGAGCGTCCAGCTCATTCATGACAATGTCGATATTGTCGCACCCGATACCTGTTGAAAGCACAGTCATCCTTGTTCCACGATAATGTCCCGTAACACTACGGAACTCCCTTGATGAGGATGTGCTCTCGATATCTGAAAAAAAAGAGCCCACCAAGTCCACCCGGCCGGGATCTCCGACCAGTATGACTTTGTCTGCCAGATTCTCAGGACGGACATGCAGATGGAAAACCGAACCGTCCCCGTTGATTATAAGTTCCGATGCACCGATCTTTCTCATGATTTTCATTCTTTAAGCAACCAAAGATACTGCTTATTCCTTATTTTTCCCTATTTTTGTGTCCGCAAAATCAACTGAAACCACATAAAGATGATACAGAGAATACAGACCGTCTTCCTCGTTATTGCAGCAGGACTGCTCATTTCCATGTTCTTCACTCCAATGATACGCTTCACAGGCAGCGACACAACAATCCCGTTCGTTGCCGTCGCAGAATTCAAAGGATTCACACTCACCACAATATTCGAGATTGTCTGCGCAGTCCTCAGCGTCGTGACCATATTCATGTACAAGAACCGCATAAGGCAGATCCGCCTGTGCAATCTAAATACCCTCATCCTGATAGGCTATCAGGTCATCATAGCCATATACTACTTCCAGCGCAACAACCCTGACAAACCGCTTGGCATGCTGCATCAGACCATGGGGGAAAGCCCGCTGTTCACCATACCGTGCATCTTCCCCATCTGCGCTGCCATCCTCACCTTTATCGCCATGCGCTATATAGCCAGAGACGAAGCCATGGTAATGGCGGCCAGCCGTCTCCGCTCCGGCAAGCGCGGACACAGAAGCGGGAAATAATGCTCCGCCGGCCTGCCGGAACTAATCGACGTCGTCTCTCACGCAACGGAAATGGAAATTTCCTTCTCCGCCATTGTTCAGAAAGACATTGGTTCCGCCATACAGGAATCCGTATCTGTCAGACTCATATCCGGAAGTACCGTTAAATGAAAATGTGGTGAATGTGGGTATGTAGTAAGAGTCACCTTGACTCCAAGCCAGTTCTGGAACAGTGCTGACCAGAATAAGCATCTCACGCTGGTTGGGCACCCTCCATCCGTCAGGACAGGGGTTGATGTTCCGGTTATAGGCATCTATCATATTTTCCCAGCCATAATACACAGGCGCCCAATTGGATCCACCGTAACGTGTCTGTCTGTCCGCGTCCAGAACGTCGAACTGCCGGTAAGGCCTGTTGTTCTGACTCTGCTCGTTGTCCATAGGCAGGCTGCGGCCGTCATCGGAGGCGGAGCGGAGAGCCCTGCCGTTCATGGCGCCTACACCGACGGTATAATAACCACCTGCGTAATCCGGCACAGTTCCGTCATTACTTCTGGGTGTATAGCCCATCTGAGCGGCGTAATGTGAGACAGACTGGTCCGCATCCGAGATAGACACTCCAAGGTTACGGATACAGCGATAGTCGTATATCTCCTGCCCTTCATAGTAATAATTATCATCACCACTTGCACGCAAAGGACCGAAAGTGGCACCTTCCTCCGCCCAGAGGACTATATAGTTGCCGTTATTGGAGCTGGTCACGAAGTGCTTCTTTTCCCCGTTTCCGTTGTACATCCATGCGCTTTCGTCCAAGGAGGGCTGCCCTATCCAAAGCCCGGTGAGCTGGTCCCTCGCTGCCAGATACCAGTATATCTCATTGGCTTCTATCATGTTGTCCCCGTCAAGGTCCCGGTTTCGGGTAATACATGCATGGAAAGCGTCCCTAAAGTCCTTCGACAGGCCATCTGCGCTCTCGATCTCCACCTCCGTCGTCATGACCCTGTCCCACTCAAAACGCCCGGCACCAGAAGCATAAATCCAGAATTTCAAGAAGTTGGACCTGCCGTCATTGTATGAGCCAGGGGTACCTATGGGGTCGTATTTCCTACTGTGCGTAAGCATGCCTGTCTCATTGGTGGTCTCCAGCCCCCATGCCGTTTCAAGACTGGAGTTCGATGCATCGTAGATGGTCTTGATAGAGTTCTGCGATATGGTTATGTAGGAATTGGTCACAGAAGTGTTGCCGTCCTCGCTGACGTGAGTATTGGACATAGGCACTATATCCATCGACCTGTCCGGCACATTCACATACTCTTTCCATAGGATAAGCCTGGATGGGGCTGTCACAGGCTCTCCGGGATGGATATAGTCCTCACTCCTGGGGTCGTACACATAGGCATACTCATCCACAAAGGCCGTTATCGCCACAGTGCCGTCACTTTCGAACAGATCCGAATCCCCGGATTCAGCCTCACGTCTGAGATAGTTTATCAGCTGGTTTATGTCCCTCAGACAAGCCTCGTCATCGATAGCCATGCTACTGTAATAATTTTCCGGACTCTGCCTCAGCCAGTCATCTTTATCAGCATAACCCACATCGTTGTGCATGTCATCAAGCGATGGCGTGCCCGAGTCGGAGAAGAAATCAAGCCCGCCGTTATAAGCCTGCGTTCCAGGAAACTTGACCATTGCGCTACTGGTGCCTCCGAACTGTCTGTTGATGGCGAAGAGTACCCACTTGTAGTCATAAGGTGCCGTTATACCGGTTTCAGGAGTATAATTGATCGAACCGAGTGGAGTCGTTACCACCCAGGCTGCATTTTCCAGATTGTTCCTGCTGAGCTCCAGCAGCAGTCTTCCGTAGTGCGCGTCAAGCCTGTACTGCCTGTGCTCCGACACGGTTATGTCCCCCTCCACTCCGGGACGCTCCTCTCCGGTCTCGACCTCTACAAGAAGGTCATTGACTCCCCGCACCGTCACATTGTAGATATACCTGACGTTGCGCCTGACGTCATAATTGTTGACAGCATCCGGATCATTGGCATTGTTTCCGGTCTCGCCGAGATGAATGATATACGTAACATTGCCGTAGACCTCCTCATTCCCATTGTCTCCCTTCCGGGTATAGGAAAGTTCTCCAGATATCTCCACAAGTGTCCCCTTTTCTGGAGCATAGGTAAAATTACGGCCATGCACCGGTGTCTTCGTATCCTCGGAGCCACCTGTCCAGGCCTCTCTCATGGCATAGAGCGAGGACCAGTTTCCCTGCTCGGACGCAGTTATAAGCTTCCTCGGCACAGGCCGGCTTTCTCTCAGGTAAAATGAGAACTCCCCTCCTGTCCGGTCAGTGTACTGCTCGTCGAATGTCTCGAAGTTGTCATCCAGCATACAGGAATAATTCCCATCAGGATCCGCTGCCGCCGCGTCCCATGTGTTCTCCTGCCCGACCTGCACGCCGGCAGGCCTGGACCTTTCAAAGAGATAGGCGACATCGGGCACATTGTGGACTCTGTAGGCCATATCGGAAAAAACCAACGAACCTTCCACCGCATCATCTATATCAAAAGTGAGCCGGAATGTTATCTTGGCATCTATTCGTCTCAACACAAGGTTGACTCCCACCCGCTCTATCATCAGCTGACCGTTTTCCTCCACGACATTGAGCCTTACATCAGGGTGCTGGGCCTCCATGAGGAAACGGCTGCGCGAGACATTGCCCTCAGTAGTGAAACTTACCGTCATATCCTGCAGGTCCGCAACGGTTCTGACCGCATCCAACGCCGTGCTCTGCGCCGTACTGTAGTTGGCAACGGCGTAAAAGGACACAGAAGCATCCTGAAGACTTTCATAGTCACTGAACTTGTCGAAAAAACCGGGGATTGTCCCGCTGGACGCAGCCCCTCCGTCCTCCTGCTTCTCGTTGTAGGATGAAATCACATCATCATAACCAGCCGGCACAGTTCCGTCCCCTCCGACATAGTAACGCCTGCTGTACAGACGGTCTCCGTTTCCGTCAAAAAGCAGGATATACAGGTTCTCCACCCTGTTCTCGACATGCACGGACTGCCCCGCCTTAGTATAGACCTGAGTGTCATCCACATACCATCCGAGACCGAACTCGGAAAGCGGCACGAACCCGGAGACAGGCAATTCCCCGTCCTCATCCCGGCTGCATCCGGAAAAGACAAGAACTGCCGCGAACAAAATCAGAATTAAAGATGCTGTATGACAAATCCTGCTCATAAAATATCCATGCTAATTGAAATCCGGCACATTGACTGTCACTGTCTCGTCCCAGTCGGAGACGGTGTAGGTAAAGGAGCGGTCCGCATCGTCGTGACCCAGCTCGCACCACACACTGATGACAGTATTCCTCTTGCATTCGGGAAGGTACAAAATCTTCTCACTACTCTCACGCGGCGAAGGAGACTCCCATCCCCCGGTCCACTTCCACCTATCCCAAGGCCAATAGCTATCACGATATTCGTATTCAGCTCTTGCCGCCTGTCTCGAATAGTCCACGGCAAGAGCCGTCATCCTGTCCGTATCCTCTCCTGGCACAGCCACCCCGGTGTTGTTGCCGCCGAAAAGATTCGGAAAAAGATAGTACGTCCACACTTTTGTAAAATACTCCTCGGAATAGAAGACATCGGACTCGTCAGTATAGTCAGGGAATCCTCCGCTGAAACCGGAGTTGGCATAATTGAAAGGGACACCGCCGACAGGAACTGTAGGGGACTTGGAATAATCCTCCTGTTCATTGATCTCCCCATTAAAGACTGCCGTACCGGAGACAGGTACTGTGAGAGTCATCTCATCGATCTGACGGTAGAGTCTGTAGTAGGTGTTTTCCGATTCATCATCTATATACGGCGGCGGTGTAGGGAACTCGTCATCGGACGAGCGGAAGTAGACATCGAGCCGGCAGGCAACTCTCGTGACATCAATCGGGATCGTAGTCCAGGCTCTGGACGCATCGATGGTGAACTGGCGGTTGGAAAGCGAGGTGCCGTCCAGATTGGTCATCGGCATGTACCATGTGCCTTCCGGCTCCTTGTCCGACTTCCGTATGCGCCAGGACTTTATCTGCGTCTGGGTAAGCCCGTCAGGTATCTCATGCGTAAAGCTGACAACCTGCTCTTCCGAATCCTCGATGATGAAGAACCCTGGCTTGGGATTGAGTATCACGTAGAAGTCTATCGGCCCCGATGCGGCAAGCGTCACAGGGAACCGTGTCCCGGAGCCGTAGCCGGAAGCATTCTCATCGAACATGTATCCGACCAGACGCTCCCCCGAAAACGCATATATCACTATCGATGTATAGTCGTTGTCTCCGGACGGAGCCTTCGTACCGTTACTGTCCGCACCGGGAGCATGAACGGCCAACGAGACCCCGAAACCTTCCGGTACACTGTACCGGTCCGTGTCCTGAGTGCAGGACACGAGCAGACACAGCAATACCGTACATACCGGGATGAACCGGATCATAATATGGTGTAATATGTGACAGGCCGCATTCATGTCTTACTTCAGAAGTCAGGAAAAACTATCTCAGTGTTCCATCCTACGACATCCACACCGACCAGCACTCCGTTGCTGTCGAAACTGGCCTGGATGCGCAGATGCAGGGCGAGCTCGTTGCGGTCAGGGTCAAGGGTGATGCCGAGCTCATCGAGTATGTCGGCCAGGGGCCGGTTGTAGAGCGAAGTGCCCCGGGTACGGTCGTAGACACTGAGTTCGGAGGTTGTGGAGTTGTCAAACTCCGGCACCAGGTAGGTCGTGGTGTAGGAGTCCGCCTCTTCCGGATGGTCCTCCAGTTCCGGCACGTAGTCCGCCAGTTCCTCGTCCAGGACCGGATCTCCGTTGAAATCGATGTGACCCGAAAGCCCCTCATGGGCAAATATGACTTTCGGTTCCTCCTCCCCATCTCCTGATGATGTCTGTCCGGCAGAGGCCCCGCCGCTGTTCAGGCGGCCGAATCCCAGCAGTTCGACGGTTATCATGATATAGGGAGCCTCGAACTCGACCGTATCCCGGACGGGACGGAGGGTAAGGGGCACCGAAAGTTCGGTGGAGCCGAAATACAGCTCCTCGATACCGGAAGGATTGCGGTCCTCGTGATGGTCCGCAGACATAATCCTCTGCGCGTCCAGGTCAATATGGGAGCCCTCCCCGGCATTTCCCCAGCAGACCAGTCTGTAGTCGCCGGGGAAAAGACGGAGGCTCGCGCCCTGACGTGCGTCAAGCTCGGAAGCCGTGAGGGGAACTGTCCGGTACAGCTCTCCGGAGGATGCCTCGTAGATAAACATCAGCACTGAGTCCACCCTCTCGGGGAATACATCCACGATACCGTCGCCCCAGTAGAGGAACTCCACCTCCACCGGTGTCTCGCATTCGTCGATATTCTCCCTGATACAGCTGGTGACACACAGCACAACCGCTGTCAGTACTGATATGTATCTACTGGTACTCATCTCTTTCTCCGATTAGTCAAACACCGGATACACATCCTCTGTGTTGAACGGCACGACTGTTACTGTCACGAATATATTGTTAAGGTCAGATGATGTCACAGTGCCGGAGATATTCACCGGACTGACTTTTACCTCCTGCACTTTATAGATAAAGCCTGGACGCAACTTAAGCACACTTCCTTCCGGATCACTCTGGTCAGTAACGAATGTGACATTCGCAAATGCTATACCGTCTTCTCCGCCAGGTACGGACGGCCACGTGAACATCGTGCTCAACTGCACATACTGGTCAGAGCCAGATTGCAGTGTTTCCCAAGCACCAGTTGCATTTTTTACTGATATGGTAGTGGATATCTGTCCGCCTTCCTTGAACTGGAAGTGAATCTTCGGAGTCAGACTGCCGTCGGTGGCATATACGTCATATTCGCCGGTAGCTCTCAGGTCATAGGGCACGAAGAAGTTGAACGGTATGACCTTGTTCGCACCGCTTTTGCTGCCGTCAAACAGGGTACCGCCACTTACATCACTGTACGTATCGTCAAACAGGAGGCCATAGTCAGGAGAAGTATAGTTGGAATAGCTGACAAGGTCGTTGAGTGTCTCATCAAGAGCCGCACCGCTCCAAAGACCTTGTGTTATAGGAGACGTCCCGTTCTCGAAAGACGGTGTCTCGAAAGCAGTCCATCTTCCCTCCAATGTCGTCTCGGCTGCAGGGAAGTAAGCGGTGTTGGTGTAGAAATTGGACATGTACACACCGACAAGACTCGGACTGAAGCCGCTCCAGTCAACCTTGTACTCCGCCTCGGCTTCACCATCCACCGATTCCAGCTCTACTCCATTGTCCGCAAGCTTGAAATAAGCTACACTGGAATTTTCTACTGAAATCTTTGACACCTCGAATCTCGATATTGCAGGCCTGATGGATATCTCTGCCTTGTAATACTGTCCGGCATCTTCTCCGACGACAACCTCTGCATTGCCGCTGACAGAATTCCCGTCCAACATATCAAAAGCGAGATCCGCACCTATATAAGGCACTTTAACCTGCTTCAACAAACTAAAATAATCCACTAATGCAATATCATCATTTATCTCTGTCACATTCACTGTTTGAGTCATGATCCCGTCCTCAGGGAAGGTCATGGCATCAGCCGGCATATTGGCGACCACATATATCTGGCTGATATTCTCGAGCCCGATAAAACGTACTCCACCAGCTTTAAGGTTGTCCCATATTGTTGCCGCATCAGTACCCTGTGAGTGATCGGAGCTCTCCGCCTGAAACGCATATTTGATGACACCGTTCTGATCCGTGAACAGAATGGCGATGTTCTCAAAGTCGTCAAATCCACTTGCATACGGATCCTCAACCTCATTCTGCGCCTTTGTTGCAGACGGGCTTCCCAAATTGAGTGTCAGTGCGACAGACTTCACACCCTCATCCGTGACGGGCTGAGTCTGCGGTTCTTTCTGACAGGATGACAGTACAGATACTGCACCTGCTGCCAAAACCAGAATTGATAAATTTAAAGTTTTCATACTTTTTGTAATTTAAATGATTATTGATTGATATGTCTTTCTTTTTACAGTTGCTCCAGGACTTGCTCCAGTTCCGCCAGATTGCGGCCGGCATCTTCCGAACCGGCATCCATGGCCAGCCTGAATGCATTGACGGCCTCATCGTACATTTCCTCTCCGGCATAGATGATACCGAGTGTGTTGAGCAGTCCTGGCTCGTAGCGGCCCGAGAGCAGAGAGACTGCCTCCACACTCATTCCGGAACGGCAGAGAGCCATCGCGGCATTATGTACTGCAGCAACATCGGCCGGATATGTACGGGCCGCCGCCAGAAGCACCTCAATATACCGAGGATCATCGTCTCCGTAAAGCTCTGCCACCGAGTACAGTTCGTTTATACTCAGCCATTCCGGGTGTTCTTGCCACAAACGTTCGGCCTCTTCCGGCGAGAAATCGCGGACATCGTACTCTATGGTATACTCCGTACGCCGCAATGCCGGCAGTATGTCCGTGCGCAGCACATTGAACAGCTTGCGGTCCGCACGGAGGACCCGCTCGCAACTGTCCCGGTTGTCCGCTGTCAAAGAGGCACGGACAGCAGCCACGCTCCTGTTTCCGGCAACAGACTGGTTCCCGTCCACTGCCGCGAAGAATCCGTCCCAATCCTCTGCACCGCCCTCGACCATGATAATGGAATCAGGCAACATGCCCCTGGATGTTTCCACAATATAATCCGCCAGGCTTGCCGCCCTGCGTCCTGCCAGCAAGGTGTTGAAGCGCTCAGGACCTTCCGGTGAAGCAAAGCCCATGAAACGCACCGCACGTACTGTGTACACCGTATCGTTCATCGCTGTCCGGATCGACTCCACTATACCATCCAATGCCTCGGCATTGTCCTTATACTCCGGATCTATACGTGAAAGATTGACCATGAAGGCAAGATCTGCCCTGAAACGTCGTTCCCTCCGCTTCTCATTCCCGTCCGGACTGACCATGAAGTCAGGTCCGAAGCGGGGCTCATACCGGGGAAGCACCTCCGAGAGCACTAAAGTATCCATGCCTTCAAGACAGTCCGCGCACCCATGTACCACCTCGTACAGTACGATGCTTCCATCAAGCATGGCCCTGTCATAAGGCAGACTGCTCCTGTACCTCACCGCCAAAGGAGCATCCTTGCCCACTTCTATCACAAAACAGCTGTCCGGTCTATGTACGGCCCTGCGGTTCAGCACCTCCTCCCGTGCTATCGCCTTGGAACGGATTTTCCCGTCAATATATATAGGTGCGAAACCGAACTGGTCCGAAGAATCCTGCGACATGAGTACAGGCTGTATACATACGGCGTGCTGCCTGTCGGCAGACGGTCTGTCTTTCCAGCGTATGACCATATCAAGCACGGCATCCTTGGATCCCGATGCCGTATCTACGGCAATGAAGACATCCCCAAGCAGCCAATCCATCCGGTCCACATAGGAAGTCTGCGCACAAGCCACGGAGACCCGTACGACCGACGACACAAGGAGCGCCACGATGATCCTACCCATATGCTTAACACATGTACCCATATCAGAATATCATAAATATTACGCTTACAGCCAGTTTGGTTATCGAAAAGTTATGGGACAGTCCCTCGTCAACAAGGGTTCCGCACCTTATGCACTCATACTGCTCATGCTTCGTGCCCACATATCCTACACCTATCTCAGCCTCTATGCTCCATCTCGGCGACAGAATCCAGTGATACCCATATGCTATGCCGGCTCCGTACATCCATCCCTCAAAACGATAGTCACGGAGCGGACGGTACAGGCTGAACGGGAAAAACGGATCGGCCATATTGAACTCACCGCCGATAAGATGAGCACCGAGAAAATGGCCGTTGAAAGCCTCACAGAACCAATATCTGGCCTCCGGCTGTACCATCCACTGCTTCTGTTTCCGGTACTCCGCAAAATCCCAGGCATTGTAATTACCCGAAACGTCCAGTGTCCAACGTGGAGCAAGAGCCAGCTCAGCACCTATGCTGACAGTCGCAGTAAGATCCGACAATAAGTTAGTCTTCACCGCAAGCCTCTGAGCGTTAAGGACTTGAGGCAAACACACAAACAACAGCAGCACTGCTGTCACAACCATAACCTTTGTCTTACACCTTTCCCGGTGTCGCATATCTGTATTAAAACGTTGATTTAATTCCCGTAAATCATCAGCGGCGAAAAAAGAAAGAGAATTTGCGTAAAAAACAGTAAGACTTTTAAGTTTTTAGAAAAAAACTCAAATCTTACATAAAATATTTTTATCTACAAAGTGCTACTATAAGGCTGATAATAAAATAACGTTGATTTAATTATTTATTACCACGGCGCAAAGATATATATTTTTCAATTATTTAGAATTCGTTTTTCTTTAGATGGATAAATAATTTCTGCAATACCATATAATATTCTTATAGAGTATGTGTAATTAAATCAACACATATGTGGATTTCAGCACAAACACTTTAAGGTCAGGCTACAATAATGCAGCCTACGCCTGTCTAATGCGCAACCGCGATGAGAACGGCAACGGACAAATAGACAAAAACGAAGTCAAATGGTACCTTGCAGCCATCGACCAGCTGACCGACATCTACATCGGAGAGTGGGCACTCAATGAGGCTTCCCGCCTTTTCCCTAATGAACAGATCGGAAACTACTGGCACTATACCTCCAGTTCTGCTAATGGATCTGAACCCTGGGTGCTCTGGGCAGAGGAAGGTGCGTCCAGAGGCACATACAGTGGAAATGATGGAAGTTTGGATCTGAATGGAGCATATTATTCTTATAGGTGTTTACGTAATCTGGGGGTAGACGATAATGCAGAATATGATGCTTCTATCATCGACAACATTGTAGATGTCTACGAAGATCCGGATAAGCCAGGCTTCTACATTGTGGATCTCTCTCGAATGAATCCCAAATCCCTTCGCGAATCGCCTTTGAGAGGGGGATCCCTGCCTGACCATAATGAAAGAAATGCAGAAGGATGGAATTTGCCCTATGTAAAGTTTGAAGTGGATTCATCGATATCGCCACAACCAACTATAATGCCCATTAATGGTGGAAGAACCTGGTTGGAGTGGTCTTCGTCTGAATCCGAAACGGATATTGAATGGACTAATGCCAGAACATGGACTTCTTTCCAAACAGGATCATCCCCTTGTCCTCCCGGATACAGAGTGCCCAATCAACGGGAACTGCTGATAATGTCGACACGTGTTACAGCATGGCCGACCAGATCTGCCCATGTTACATGGTATGAAGGAGACTGGGGAGGAGACCTGCATTCTAAAATTTTAACTGAACATCCTCCATACTATATGAGTGCCACAAAGTTTTCATTAAATGGGGATTCCCGCTACAGCACCTTCTCAGACGGCAAGAGGTTAGGCTTTCTGTACAGTCCTGAAAACAATGTGTTCATGCTATTGAACGATGATGACAAAGATAGAGGATATGTCCGCTGTGTGCGCGACACCGACTGACAGAAGTACAGCAGTTCAGGCAGGCGGCCGGTTTTTTACTCGCTGTCGCAGTATTCGGAAATGACGCGGTACGCATCCTCGATACCCAACTCACCGGCCTTGCTGAGGTCTATACATCCCTTTTCCTTGTCTTTGAGGTATATAAGGACAAGGCCACGGTTGTAATATGCCTCAGCCAACCCTGGATAGAGCCTGATAGCCTCCGTATACTGCGTGATAGCCTGGGGCATATCATTGGACAGACAGTACAGGTTGCCCAAATTGTAATAGGTATACGGAAACTCCGGATACAGCATGGCGGCCTTGCGCATGTCGCTGACTGCCTCGGAGTAGTCATAATTTCTCGCAGTACCGTCCCCGACCCGTGCTTTCGCTGTTCCGGTCTCGTCCATACGGAGCACCTGCACATTGTCTCCTATTGACGATATGAAGTCTATCATCTCCGCCCTCAGGGCACCTCTGTTTATATAGTAGAATACTTGCGAAGGAGATTTTCCGATAGCCTCATCGTAACAGGACAGTGCTGTATTGAAATGCTTGTTCATGCTTTCCATCAAGGCCTTGGCAAACAACACCCTGTCATCTCCAGTCCTGTCAGCCTCCCTGTCCACAGCCGTCATCAGCCTGCTGTTGTCGTCCATCGCCGGGACAGGACGGCACGAAAGTTCCACACCTATCGGCAGCGACCTGACAAAAGCTTCCACCGTCCCGTCTTCGTAGCGTTCGACAAGCAGCTCGGGCATCTCTTCATCCTCCGTATTTCCGGCTGTCACAAAACGGTACAATGGTTTAAGGTCGATGTCTACATTACGGTTCTGAAGAAGCTCGTCATTGAAGTCACTTCTGGCAAAGTCCGAATCCAGAGCAATCAGACGGTCGTACTTGCGGGTCGTGTCCGCGAATGCGGCTCTTCCGGTACTGTCCGATGTCAGACTGCGGTATTTCGCTATCTTCTCCTGCGCTGTCGCGTAATCTTCCCGGGCCGACGCATACAGCCCCATCCTGTTCTTGACATAAGAACGGTTCATATAGGCATTGGCGAAGTCCGGATACAATTCTATCGCTTTTGTAAGATCCTCGACAGCATCCCTGTAACGGCCTGTCTCAGCGAACAGGACTGCTCGGTTATAGTAGGCAAGTACATTTTCAGGATTGATGTTCAGTACCTTGTCGTAATCCTGGAGCGCCTTTTCAAAATCCCCTATCTGAGAGAGGATAAGCGCCCTGTTGTACAGAGTCAGGGAATTGTCAGGCTCCCTCTTGAGAACTTGCCCGAAATCCTCAATGGTTCCCTGTATATCCTTTGTCTCATACCGTATCAGAGCCCGGTTGAAATATGCGAATGTATTTGCCGTATCTATACTTATTGCCCTGTCCAGATCTCCGAGAGCTTCCTTATACCTGTGCTGGGCATAATAGATACGGGAGCGTCTTATATATCCTTCCGGCTCCCGGAAATCCAGTTCGATGGCCTGGTTGTAGTCCCTGAGTGCCTTTGCGGTGTCTCCTAAGAAGAGATAAGACGCGCCTCTGTTGAGCCAGGCTCCTGGATCACGCGGCTCGTGTATAATGAAGCGGTTGAAATCCTCTACCGCTCTCCCGAACTGCTGTGACAGGAAATATGTGACACCTCTGGTGAAATAAAGTCCATAATAGTCAGGCCTCAGCTCCACTGCGTAATCCAGGTCCTCGAGAGCCAGGTCGTATTTTCCTTCACGGCTGCGCGTTATAGCCCTGTAATGATATGCCTGGGTATAGATGGGATTGATCTCTATGGACTTGTCAAAATCAGTCTCGGCACCCCCGAAATCCCCTAAGTTATACTTGGCGATTCCTCTGAGAAAATAAGCCTGATGAAGTGACGGATCAAGTCTGACAAGCACATTGAAGTTATTGATTGCCTGAAGATATTGTCCTTCATTCAAGGCCATCTGGCCGCGTATGAAGAACTGGTCTATATCATACTGGGCCCTGGCACAGAAAGCCGCGGCCAGCATCGTCAGCACTGATATAAGCCTTGCAAGTCTCATCTTATCTTACGGTTCTCAACAAAAATCGCGCTAAATGCGCAAATATAGTCATATTATCGTTTCAGATATCAGAACACATATCCCACTCCTATCCTGAAATGATGCCATGGCCAGTCCCTCAGCCCGTACTCATAAGCCAGCAGTGGCCTGAAATGACTTCCGGCCTTGAACGACAGATCCGTTTTTATCACCATGGGACGGTCGCCATTGCCTATCCAGCCGGAATACCCCTGCCATGCACACGACAGATCGAACAGTCTTGTTGTAACAGCTGCACTCACGCCATACATATAGGCATCGTTCTGGGAATGGGCCGAGACCTGCCAGCACAGGAATCCTCCGCCGGCCGAAACGGCAATACTGCGGAAGAACCCATTTCCTATGGCAAATGACTTGGATAACGAAGCATCAAAAAAATATCCCGGAGCATCGAAATACCTGGCGTATTCCTCCCCGTCTCCCGATGCCGTGATAATAGCGGCCCTGACAACCACCGCAGGCAGCACACGTCTCTCCTTCAACAGAAGAAAGTCCACAGACACATACACATTTCCTGCCTGACAGCCGCTTGTCCTTCCGTCCAGCGGCCTGAAATGGGCCAAAGCCTCAGGAGAATAGCGGTAGAATTCCACCACGGGCATCCACAGCGACAGTGCTGCTCTCGAAAAAGTAGACACGGAAGGGTAGAAAAAGATAGGAAGTAGTATC
>UQUN01000014.1 GCA_900544175.1 uncultured Alistipes sp. | reverse complement strand
CCCATATCCTCACAAGTCCAGCAGATGTCTTTTTTCAGAGTGTCTTATTATCAGGCATTTCTGTAAGCGCGCTTTGTTGGACGTGAGGTACAATCAACGCCTGAAGTCTGGCTCGCTTGAAATCAACAGGCCTTTCCCCATTGTGTCCGTAATTTCACAGTAACAGTATGCATACCCGACGGAAAATCTACTGACACCAGGCCAGCCCTCCAAGACCGATCCACAACAGCGGCAGGCTTGTAGCCATAACGAGGGCAATCCCGCAGAGGATGCTGGCTGTGATGATGACTGTGGATATGACCATGATTTCCTTGGGTGTGAACATTCCGCTGCGGCCCCGTTCCTGCATTTCCAGTACACATAGGCGGTACTGACTATTGTCGGTATCGCCGAAGCCGGGAAGGACCAGGCCCTTACCGCAATCATCCATTCCCTGAAGGTATGCTTTCCCATATTGTCATCTCTGTTTTTCCGGCGGCAAAAGTAATCACTTTTATCTTTCGTGACGGAGTCTGTAGAAAATTGCTAAATTCGGGGCGTGAAAAATAAAGGAAACAAATTCATGCCGGCAGTGACCATGCTGCTTGCCCTGATCGTCCTGTACGGACTTTCCTGCTCTTCCCGGGGCGGCAGGGCCATGCCGCTTTTACAGACGGCGGACTCTCTGATGCTGTCGGACCCTGATGCCGCCATGCAGATGCTGCTCTCGGTGGAACAGGGTACAGATCTGAGAATGAGCCGTTCGGAAAGGGCATATTACCTGCTGCTGATGGCTGAAGCCGACTATCTCTGCAAAAAGTCTCCGCTCGGTGATACTGCGGTACGTGATGCTGTGCAGTTTTTCCGGAGTGGTGGACAGCAAGGCTTATATGCCCGAGCTCTTATGATGCAGGGGGTTGTGTATCAGGGAATAGCTGATACGTTGTCTTCACTTGTGTCCTGCTGGAATTCGCTTTCTGCAGATGATGTGTCGGGCAGAAGGGAGGTCGCCGGTCTGCTGCGCTCCATAGTGGAAAATGCCTGCGGTCTGATGTTCGGAGGCTATGCCGGCCGGTACACGGCGGCTGTGGACAGTCTCGACAGAAATGTCGGGATGGAACAGTCCGTACAGACCTGTCTGTCTTTGGCCGGAGGGCTTGCCGCCTATGCAGCGGGACAGGCAGAGGACAATGTCGCTGAGGGAATTGAGACTGCACGCAAGGCAGGGGATGAGAAGGCAATGTTTTTCGGAGAGGATCTGCAACGCAGGCTGAATGGAAGATTGGCCGGTGAACGGATGGATCTGGAGACACTCCGTCTCGCAGCACTGGTACTCGAAAATGAAAATCTGAAAATACAGGCAATGAAGACTCGGGTCAACGTCCTGACTTTACTGCTTGTACTGGCGGTTGTGCTACTTGTTTCGCTGGCCGTTTCATACATGTTTTATATCAGAATAAGAAAACTGAGGATGGAATATGCGGTGCTGAAGGCATCCATAGAGACTTTTGATCCTGCCGCTGTCGGAGCGGATGTCCCTGCTGCAGTTGAGGCTGGGGGAGAGGCCGGGACTGAAATAGAGGCGGTTCTGCGCGACATGGTCTCCCTTATAGGAGAAATGAATGAGATCTGTGGCAGGGACAATGACAGCGCAGCATCCGCATCAGAGATAAAGAGGCTGTTGGACAAGCATTTTCCCGAAAATGAGGTTAACGCCCGTATCCGAAGGATATGCGACCTGCTGTATCCGGGAGTCCTTTCCGGCATAGAACTGGACTATCCTTCCCTTACCCGCAACGATATTCTGCTCATAGCCTTGATGGCCTGTGGTTTCCCCACCGGAGCCATCTGTGCGATAAGGCGGCTCAACGTGCATTCCCTCAATGTCCAGAAGACCCGTACCGCCCGGAAGATAGCTCCCGGCCTCCGTCTGGCCGACTACATTTCCCGGAAATTCAATAAGAGCGCTACCTGACACAGGCACTGTCTGCTCGCGCATTCGGCAACGAGAAAAGACTTGCCGCCCTCGGCACAAGAGGGAGGGGCCCGCTGCGAAGCGGTGGGAGGGCCTGGTCTTTTTGACTGCCGGATGCTAATGCAGCACGTGTATTCGGATTTCGGAAGAACGGTATTTCTGAATTTACGGGCACATGCTAAGATGTGTAACTATCTGATAATTCTATGATTATCTGTTTTGGCTGGTGTTTTTCGATGGGTAAAAAAGCTCCTAAAAACACCAGTGTTGATGGCTAATATATTGATTGTTAGTGTGATATGTCAAAACTGATGTGTTTCCGAATTCAAAATCATACGTGACATGTCGAGTCCCGTCAGGCCAAGAAGTTGTGTGAAATTTTGCAAAAAATGATGTCAGCAATGTGTTTTTCTCCGGCGGTGTTTCCTGCCGTCCGGATGTCTGAAACCGGACTCAAGGGACGGTGCTGATATGTTGGTGGTTAGCAAGTATTGATTATCAGGTGGTTATAATAGTGGTGCTAATAGAGGGAATATTTGGAGGACGCGGTTTTTCCGATTATGTTTGCGAGAGTTTCAACCATACATAATGACGTTATCAGACAATTATGAAAGATTTGGAAATCGCTCTACGGCTGCTGCGCCGGCATTTGTCCCTGCGGCTTGTCAATCTGGCCGGACTCTCGGTCGTTCTCGCTACCCTGCTTATATCCATGAACTATGTCCGGCGGGAGCTGAGCTGGGACAGGTACAACAGGGAGGCAGACCGGACAGTAAGGCTGACCCTCGCCTCTGAAGGTGATGCGGTGGACGGGAGAGTGTACGGCAATATGACCGACGACCCGATACGGCAGATACCTGGAGTAGAGGCCATTGCCAAGCTGCATGAGGTCTACCGGCCCGACCTGAGATATCAGGGAGTGTATCTGACGGCTGGGGAGAAGGTCTTCTATGTCAACCGGGATTTTCTCAGGACATTCGACATAGAGATGCTGGAAGGGGATATGGAAAGCGCGTTGGTAGCTCCTGACCAGGTGATAATAAGTGAGAGCCTTGCCCGTAAGCTGGCCGGGATGCAGGTAGGGACAGACGGTCTGTACAGTAACGTGCTCAATACGGACCTGCTGATAGAGGGGGAGCCTCGTCATATCGCAGGTATCTTCAGGGATATCCCTGAGACCTCGCACTGGAGGGGGGATGCGCTGTCGCTCCTGCCTGAGGATATGGATACGTTCTGTTACACCTACCTGCTGCTCCGCAGGGACAGTGACATAAAAGCTGTGGAGAGCGGCATAACCAGTCTGGTAAGCGGAATGACACCGGAGAATGCGGCACCGCTCCAGGCCCGTCTCATGCCCTTGACCGATATCCATCTGTACAGCCACAATCTCCGCGAGCTGAGTGTAAACGGCAACATCTTCTACATCTGGCTTACGGTCGGGGCCAATGCCCTTCTGCTCATAGTCGTGCTGTTCAATCTCTGGCTCAACAACAGTCTGATATTCTCCTATAACCGCCGGCTCTACCAGCTCCTCCGCCTGCATGGGGCGCCGGTGTCTGTGATTCTTAGAGACGAGGCGTTTCAGGCCATGGTTTTGGTGCTGGTGTCAGTCATTGCCGGCTTGGTTCTGACCGCCATAGTGTACGGCTACGGATGGATTCCCGGCAGCATGACGCTGTGGCCCACTGTATTGACTTCGTTGGGATTTGTGGCGGCAGTTATCGCTGTAGCCCTCATTCCGGCAGTTCGCAGCATGGCATTGACCCCCTTCCTCAATACGGAGAACGACATCCGGCCCGTGCATTTCTCCTACGGCAATGTACGCTGGATGCTCACGGTCCAGTATGCCGTGGTGATATCCGTTCTGATTTTAGCCATAGGTATCAGCCGCCAGCTGACTCACATTGCGGGCGTGCAGCCGGGAGGGGACGGCCGCGATGTCCTTGTTATGAGCGGTCTGCCCGAAACGGTCATGGACAAATATCCCCTGCTGCGGGAGCGTTTTGAACAGAGTCCCCTCATCCGCGGGGTGACTACCTCTTTCCAGTTGCCGGGGGATGCGATACGGGATCATGTCAGCGTGCGGTGCGGAGGCTCGCCGGACTGGGTGCAGGTGCCCGTGATGGTTGCCGGAGACGGATTCCTCCGCTTCTACGGCATACCGCTCATAGCCGGCCGGGATTTCTCTCCGCTCAGGCGCGGGGTGGCTCAGGAGCAGGAGATGCTGAGGCAATTCTTTATGTCCCGCGAGGCGTCCGGCAGCAGCGAGGAATATATCATCAACCGCAAGGCCCTTGCGCTTCTCGGATTCAGCACGCCGGAGGAGGCTATAGGACAGCCTCTGAATATCCGGCAGGGAACCTTGGACTACATCGACAACGGGGTGATTGTCGGAGTCGCGGAGGACTACAGCTATACTGGGGCATTCGAGGAGGCTTCCCCGCTCATCATGCTGCACCGCAGTCTCTTCCAGTTCTGCCTTATGGTCCGTATTGACACATCCAGTCCTGACGTGGCGATTCAGGCAGTTGAGGAGGCGTGGAACGGGGTGTACCCTGACCGTCAGAGCAATTTCGTTCCTCTCAGCGACATTTATGGCTCGTTGTACCGCAACGAGATGAATGCCAAAAAGTTAGTGCTGGTATTTACTTTCCTGTGCTTCCTTATAGCCGACCTCGGGCTGATTATCTTCATGGCTTTTATCATCCGCCGGCGGACCAAGGAGATAGCCGTCCGGAAAGTGAACGGGGCCACGGCCGGTCTGATTGTCAGGATGCTCAATACCAACTTCGTCCGCTATATCGCAGTGGCCTTTGTAATAGCAGTGCCGGTCTCGTGGCTGATTCTGCACAATTGGCTGCGGCGTTTCGCCTACAGGACCGGTATCGACTGGTGGATATTCGCCGTCTCAGGTGCGGCGGTGCTGTTCATATCCCTGCTGTCGGTCTCCCTCCAGAGCTGGCGCGCGGCGACCGTTAATCCTGCCAGTGGCCTTCGCAAATAGAAGCGGGACATATGAACATGGATAGGAAACACATTCTCAGCAGTTTTATCATGGCTGCGGCCTTTTCTGTACACGGATTTTCCGTTCAGGCCCAAACTACATGGCTCTGGCCGATAAAAGGTCAGGAGGCCGGACAGGGAGTGATCTGCGCTCCACAACAGTATGTCGGGGAGGAGCTGAATTTTGATAAACTAATCATAGCTGCGCCCGAGGGTACCGATGTGCTGTGCCCTGCCGATGGAGTGGTGCTCAATTTCGGAGTCGGATATGAAAAATCGCTTCATGAATCCGTCTCCTTTCATGCCGGCTCGGATAATTTCGACTCAATACTCGGAGAGCTTGAAGAAGTCGGGGAACTCAAGGATCTGCCCGTTCCGACCAAATATGTGGGAGGGGATATATTCATGCGGCTGGAAGACGGCAGGATGATATTCATTTCCGGTCTTACCGGCGGTATCCCGATGAAGACCGGAATGAGAGTCAGCAAGGGGGAGGTCATAGGCAGGGTCGGCTATGCGTATCATAAGATAGACAGGCCGCACATTATATTGTCTGTCACCGGCAGGACGGGGCGGCCTGATGACCCTATGGCGCCGTTCGGAATCCCGACTACTTTCCTGGAGCCTGAGGAGATGACAACTCCGGAGTTTCTGACTGAGGAACAGGCCGTTGAGGACATATCGGTGCTGATGGATGCATACCGGGAGCTTTTCCCGTCCATGGAAGAGATAGTGACCCCGGCGCAGTTTGAGACTTTCAGGACCGTCGCCCTCAATGCGGTGAGAGGAGGCGTCAGTTATCCGGATTTTTACGATATTGTCTACAGTTCCGCCACTTCCAGACTTATGCACGATTCGCATATAAGGCTCAGGACGCCGAATCCTAAGATTGATATTGCGGCTCAGAAGTATGTCCCGAACATCATTCACGGGATACTTGGAGATACCGTATTTGTCCGTCATGCATCGGAGAGTTACAAGCAGCATGTGGGTAAGAAAATCGTATCCATAGACGGAATTCCGTCAGCTGAAATATGCCGTAGGAGCATGGATATGGTCTCAGGGTATGACGGCTGTAACCGGAGTGTCGTGGACAGGCTGTTGCTGGTCAAGTATTGGTATCTCTACGGCAGCGTGGACAGACCGAGGACGACGACAGTGGTCTTAGAGGACGGCACGGTCATCGAGGATGAATGGGTCAGGCAAGAGGAGGCAGGGGTGTATTATCCTCAGTTGGAGAAGAGTACCGCACAATACAGGCGGATGGCTGCGAGTGCCTCCGGGAAATACAGTTTCGAGATGCTTGACGACAGTACGGTGCTGTTCCGTCTCGGGTCGTTCGACCTGATGGATACGGATATAGATAGCATAGCAGAGTCGCTGGCGCGTTATCAGGATGTGCCGAATATGATAATAGATGTCAGGTACAATGCCGGAGGTGAGGATGCGGCGGTCAGGAAAGTCGCCTCGTATTTTCTCAACGGGCCATCCGTGGATACTGACTCTTACCGTATGGTGAATGATACGGTCTTCAGCAGTCTGAGGTATTCCGTGAACTACTCGGATAGGGCTGTTTTCAGCGGCTATGAGCGTGTGGACGGCCGCAGTGGCTTTTACTCTTATGACGACTGCGGCGTAATTATACCGGATACATGCGTTAGCTATAAGGGCCGTCTGTATATTCTGGCAGATGAGACGTCAAATTCCGCGGCTGCGCTTTTCCCGTCTATATTGTCCAGAAATCATCGTGCCGTGACAGTCGGCCGTGAGACCGGCTCGGGTTATCACTATATGACGGCCTATGATTATGCCCGCATCATGCTGCCCAATTCTAAGATTATGGTGCAGATACCTGTCGTCAAGTGTGTTCTGGACGAAACTGTGACCGGGCGTTATCCGGCCGGGCGCGGCCTGCTGCCGGATTACGAGGTGCCGCTGACTTATGAGGAAGTCTATACGAGTCCGGCCGACCCTGTCCTGTCCAAAGCCCTTTCGCTCATCGCTCGGCAGTCATCCCGGACCGGTAATTGAGCGTCTGGATTATTAGCGGGGTAATATATATCGTACCGGTATCGGTGTAATGTGGCAAACAGCTTTTGATAAACATAATATTTGATTCATAGCGTGTAAGGTGGTTAGACGGTAATTTTCTTTGTAAAAGTGTTTGTATTATTATTATTATTATATTTGTGCATGGCTTGATGGTTTTATTGTAAATTGAATATAAAATTTGTTTGAAAAACACAATAATATAAATGCTTTTCAATTCTCTGGATTTCGGAATCTTCCTTCCGGTGGTGGCCATCCTCTACTGGACGGTTTTCAACAGGCACGGCGTGCGGCTGCGCAATGCCTTCCTCTTAGTATGCAGCTGGTTCTTTTACGGGATGTGGGACTGGCGTTTCTTGGGTCTGCTTGTATTCAGCTCCACGATGGACTTCGTCCTGGGGCGGATGATAGGCCGGACTGCTGAGAGTCAAAAGAAAAAACGGAAGGTCCTGCTGGCGGTCAGCCTCGTGGTCAACCTCGGGATACTCGGCTTTTTCAAGTACGCCAATTTCTTCATAGACAGCATTGACGGCCTGTTCACCGTCTTCGGCATGGACTTGTCCCTCAGCACCTTGAATATTATTCTGCCGGTGGGCATCAGTTTCTATACTTTCCAGTCGCTCAGTTACATCATTGACGTGTACCGTGGAAAAATAGGGCCGTCGAAGGATATAATCGCCTTTCTCACATTCATCAGTTTCTTCCCACAGTTAGTGGCCGGCCCCATAGAGAGGGCCTCGCATCTGCTGCCCCAGTTCGACAGCCTGAAGAAGTTCGACTATCTCAGAATCCGGGAGGGTATCGTAGAGGTGTTCATAGGTCTGATAAAGAAGATGGTGATAGCGGACAGGCTGGCCGTGTATGTAGACTCGGTCTTTCAGGATGCTGCGGCCGGCAGCAGTACGCAGATTATGGGGTGTCCGTCCGTGCTGGCACTGATATTCTTCGCGTTCCAGCTCTATATCGACTTCTCGGCCTATTCCCAGATAGCGATAGGCACGGCAAAGATTTTAGGCTTCAGCCTGAGTACCAACTTCCGCCGTCCTTATCTGAGCGTCTCGTTCAACAATTTCTGGGAACGCTGGCACATCTCGCTGTCCCAGTGGATGCGGGACTATATCTTCATCCCCCTCGGAGGCAGCCGGGAGGGCCGCTGGAAAACGGTGAGGAACCTGCTCGTCGTCTTCGCTGTCAGCGGTCTGTGGCACGGAGCCTCATGGAATTTCGTGATATGGGGGCTGCTCAACGGCCTGTTCGTGGTATTGCTTGATCCCCTGCTGGCAAGGTTTAAGATAAAAGGAGTCTGGGCCTCTATCATCGTCTTCTGCATGTGGACGTTGTCCCTGGTCTTCTTCAGGGCCGAGGGTATCGGCGCCGCGTGGACGATGTTCGGCAGTCTTGGCCTGGGGCATCTGTCGCAGATAGCCGGTTTCGGTCTGGCATGGAACGAGATGACCTTCACCTTGATTATGCTTGCGGTGCTGATGTCCTTCGAGTATGCGGCCGAGCGAATGGAGAAAAGGGGAAAGAGCATCCTTGACCTCCTGGTTTTCAACCGTCCCGGCTGGTTCAGGTGGACAGTGTATCTGCTGCTTGTATTCGCCATAATATTCTTCGGGGTATATGCCACGAACAATGACAACAGTTTCATCTATTTTCAATTTTAATGGATATGGGAGCGAATAGGAAAAACAATAAAACGGGACAAAAGGAGAAAGAGAATTCCAGAGAGTTGACGCTCGGGGCGTTGTTGCTGCGTGGGGCGATGCTGGCGGTCGTTGTGCTGTGTGTGGTCATAGTCCTGGAGAAGAAGCGTATATTCGTCGAGGACAGCATGAACAACCATACGGAGTGGCGCTGGGACTGGTATTACCGTCTGAAGGAGTACAAAATGCCGGTGGATGTGCTGTTCGTGGGTAACTCCCACCTGCTCACCGGACTCAACCCATATGTGTTCATGGCCCAGAGCGGTATGAACGGCTTTATCTTAGGCTCATCAGGTGTAGGTGTGGCGGATCTCTACTATACCGTGGAGGAGGCATTGAAGATTCAGAAGCCGAAGCTGCTTGTGCTGGAGACGTATGCAATAAACGAGCTGGAGCCGCATGAGTTGGAGAAGGGTGCGCTGAATGACCAGATCAACAGTTTCAGGGCCCGTCGGGATACATGGTTGAAAATAAAGTCCACTCCGGCGCTTTTCGACTATCACAACTGGCCGATAGCTTGGTGCGAGACATTCCGCAACCACAATTACATCTTTACGAAGCCGGACCAGCTGGGCCGGAATCTCAGGGGTGAGGGACCTAAGCGCAGAGTCCGCAATGACTTTTACCTTGGACAGTTCGCCAGATTTTCGAAGGGTCTGTCGCAGACGACTTTGGACAGGTATGAGGAGGAGGGCGCTCCCGTGGACGGGGAGGACTATATGATAAGCCGAAGCGCTGCGAGATATACTGAGAAGATAGCGGAGCTGTGCCGGGACAACGGTGTCCAGCTTGTCTTCCTGACTGTTCCGATGTATCCGGAGCATGTGGAGAACTATCAGGTCTGGAGGGACAGACTCGGGGAGCACATCAGCGGGCTCAGCCCTTACTGGCTGGACCTTCAGGCGGCTCAGATGACGGACTCCACACTGAGGTCTCTTTACACCCCGGCGGCATTCCAGGACACATATGCGGCCAACCAGCATCTGACCAACTACGGCATGGCGGTCACGGCCAATGTAGTAGCTCAGTACATCACCCGCATCGTGCCCGGCCTTCCCGACCGCAGGAACGACCCTCAGTGGCGTGCCCTCGTTTCCAAATTTCCCAAATAGCAGTCGCCTTTATTTGGGTCTTTTGATCTAAATATTTGAGAAATGTTCTCAAATATTTGCACCAGTGTACTGTTTTTTCTAATTTTGCATTAATAATTGAAAGAATCTGATGCTTGTAAATTTTACATTCCAAAACTTCCGTTCATTCAGAGAAGAACGGTCACTTAGGATGGAGGCAACCTCGATAAAGGAACTTAAAGACTCGATTGTTGAGGCAGGCGGATGCCGGTTGTTGCCGGCGGCAGTGATGTATGGAGCAAATTCGAGCGGTAAGAGCAATGTGCTGATGGCCATCCTGGCAATGAAAGATATGGTCTTGTCCTCAGTCCGCTTGAATCCTGACGATCAGCTGGCGTTCGACCCGTTCCTTCTGGATGAGACATCGGCCTCGCAACCTACTTCTTACGAAATACAATTTCTTATCGGAGATGCAAAATACCGTTATGGCATTGAGCATGATCAGAAAAGAGTAATCGCTGAATGGCTGTATGAGAAAAATCTGAAAGAACGTGAGTTCTGCCTGTTTGAGAGAAATGGCCAGGATTTTCATATCTCGTCTGCAAGGTTTGCAGAAGGAGTCGGGAAGGAGGAATCAACACCGGAGAACAGGCTTTTTCTGTCATTGGTGGCACAGTTGAATGGTAAAAAGGCAGAATCGATTATCGGCTTTTTCCGTGGAATGTATGATTTCTCACGCAGGAGTTCAAAGGAGAATGACAACTTTACTATGAGGATGTTTCAGGAAGACCGGGAGGAATGCAGTGATATTCTGGAATTTTACCGCTACCTGCAATTGGGTTTTAAGGATTTGAAAGTCCAGGAAGCGCGCTACTATTATATGGATAAAGGAAAGAGGGTGGAGTTTAAGGGATTGCATGAATATGAGATGCGTACGGTCCATGACATTTATGACAATGACGGAAATGTCGTAAGTGAGCGGATGTTCAGTAAGGCATTGATGGAATCGGAAGGAACCCAGCAGGTGATTTCCTTCTCCGGTCCACTGTTTTTCGCTTTGAAAAATGGGACACTGTTGCTGGTAGACGAGCTTGATGTAAGATTACATCCGATGTTGACCAGAAGTATCGTTAAACTGTTCATGAGCAGGAATACGAATCCTAATGGAGCGCAGCTGATCTGTACTACACATGATACCAATCTGCTCGACCTTGCGTATCTGCGCAGGGACCAGATATGGTTTACTGAAAAGGACAGGACGGAGTCGAGTGACCTCTATTCACTTGTGGAATTTAAGGATGGCAGGGGTGTCAAAGTCCGTAATGACCGCAGCATTGAGAAGGATTATATCGAGGGAAGATATGGTGCGATACCGTTTTTACATTATTGAATATGGGAAAGAGAGAGCAGTTCAAGCTGCGAAGGCGTGAGGCGAAAGCCTTAGGAAAGCGCAGGAAGAATGTGCGGTCGAAGATTGTCCGTTTTCTCATTGTGTGTGAGGGAACAGAGACAGAACCGAATTATTTTAAGGCATTTATAGACAATCATTATTCTGCGGTTTTGGAAAAACCTGCCATTAAAGGAACGGGACGTTCCACGTGTTCGCTTGTGAAGTGGACAAGGGAGAAAAAGGAGGAGATTGAACGGGCAAGCCAGCTTGAATTTGACAGGGTTTGGGTGGTGTTTGATAAAGACGATAATGATGATTTTGATAAGGCAATAGGACTTGCCGGGCAATACGGCTTCCAATCCGCATGGAGCAATGAGGCATTTGAACTGTGGTTTTTGCTGCACTTTCAGTATCTGGACACAGCTGTAAGCCGTACTGCGTATATTGACAAGATTGAGAGTAAAGTGCGCAGTCACAGAGGTTATGAATCGTTCAGGTATCAAAAGAGTTCGAGAGAAATTTATGGTATAATCACCTCTTTGGGTAATGAGCAGTCCGCTGTATCCCATGCCATACGCTTGAGGGCAGGGTATAGGAAAGGGCAAAAACCATCAGAGTGCAATCCATGTACAACTGTTGACTGTCTGATAGAAGAATTGAGGCACCCGGAGGTGTTATTGAAGGGATTATAACGTCCCGCATCAGAAAGAGAGTATCCATTCGGTGATGTCGTCCAGCACTTCCGGGGAGATAGTGATCTCGATGCTGCCGTATTCTGTGGGCATGCCTGTTGTGCAGGGCTGGAACAGGTGGTTGAGGCCGGGGTATTCCTTGAACTTGTTGAGAGGGCCATCTGGCAGATGTCTGCGGATGTGCTCTAAGTTGGCCGGCGGAACCTGCAGGTCGAGACTGCCGTTGAGGGCAAATACGGGGCATGTGGTTCGGGATATGTCCTGGACGGGGGTGGCTTGCAGGAAATACAGCATCCAGGGATTGTCTATCGTTTCCCAGACGGCTGCAAGATTGGCTTCGGAGCCGAACGGCATATTCTGCGCTTCGAGTGCGGTTATGAGGCTGTCTACCAGTGTCTCCGGACTGTCAGTTGCGTATCCTTCCATTTTCAATTCCAGCATGCCGGAGAGGACGCGGCTGTAGTTGTCGGCTGATTCGGAGGTGAATCCGGATTTGGTGAGTATCAGGCGGTTCTGCTCCACGAGGATGCTGTCGCCGCGCATTCCCGGGCCGGCCATGCTGATGATGAAGTCAGCCTCGTCTGCGGCACCTAACATGAATACTATCTGCCCGCCTTCGCTGTGCCCTATGGCTCCCACAGGGCCGAACTCTCCGAGGCTCCTAAGATATCTGATGCCGGCGAGAGCGTCCTGCATATTGGTCTCAGTGGTGATTTCTACGGTGCCTCTTTCGGATTCTCCCATTCCACGGTCGTCGTAGCGCAGGGAGGCTATGCCGTGACGGGCCAGCCAGTCGGCCAGCACAAGAAACGGCTTGTGGTTGAATATTTCCTCATCCCGGTTCTGCGAGCCGCTGCCGGTGATCATCAGTACTGCGGGAATGTTGCCGGATTCCGAGCCATTGTCCTCATGGCCCGTCGGCCAGGTGAGTGTTCCGGCCATGACGGCTCCGTCCGCTCCGCTGGAGAATGTCACTTCCTCCGTCCGGTATGGGTACGGCGGCTGCGGCTCCTGCGGCCGGTTCAGCAGCGGCACACCCATCTGAAGATTCAGCGGGAACTGCATTCCCATCTGGGAGAAGGTTCCGTGGATCTCCCCGGACGGTCTGCTTCCCTCAGCCGTCTCCGTCATTACCAGCCTGCCTTGATAGGCCGCTCCGATCATCGGTATTGTCACCGAAACGGAGTCGTTGTCAAGCAGCGCGACTTCTCCAGGTATACCCTCGGCTCCCTGATCCGGACTGTCGAGGAAGAAATATGTCTTTCCAAGCGAGTCCACGGTAAAATGCAATACCAGTGTGAGGCTGTTTCCTCCGGCTTTCAGCTTGCCGTTCCACGAACCCAAGAGCCTGCTCTGCTGGGCATTGGCGGTGGACAAGAGTGTGATGAAGGTTGATAGGATGCAGAGGAATCGTTTCATGACAGTCAGTGTTATCAGTTTTTGCAAAAATACGAATTTTTTACGCATTCTGACGGTGCTTTAGATACCTCAGAGAAACAATGAGGATGTCGGCTATAATGTGGAGGCCGACGGCAATCCACAGTGCGAAGCGTTCCCCAAGACCGCAGAACAGCATCAGGTGGGTCAATATCATGGAAAGCAGAAAATCTTTTGCCAGATAGTTGATGAAGTCCAGGCCGTCTGAGAACTGGAAGTGGAATATTTTATTCCTGGCTTCTGCTTTTACATGGAGTGTCCGATAAAAAACGAGCAACAACAAGGAGTTGACGATGGCCATAGTTATCAAAAATAAGTCTGTCATAGTTCCATGTGTTAATGAATCTCCTGCAAATTTATAAATAAAATAGATGGAAAATAGATATTTGTTTTTAAATTTGTTCAAAAATTTATATAAAATCATGAATAAAACACGTTGTTTCCTATCGCTTGTTGCAGCCGTGCTGCTGGCCTCATGTGCGGCCAGGACCGGAATGCCCGAATTCTCCGTGTTCAATATGTCTGTTAGGAATGAGGCAGTGCAGGTACCTTCCGAAGTCCTGATCGATGATGTGTCTATAGTGAAACTGGATAATTCCGCCGGAGCTCCGGTCATAGGAATAATCGAGGATGTCCACGAGTCCGAGAACGCATACTACATCGTGTCGTCGGAGACGGTCTACGAGTACGCCAAGGACGGGAGTTTCGTCAGGCGTATCGGCGCGAAGGGCCGCGGTCCCGGGGAATATCTGAGCCCGCAGGGCATCGGGATGAGCGGCGGAAGGCTCTACGTGTTCGACTACAATACCCAGAAGATACTGATTTACGGGGAGGACGGCAGCTTCATCAGCAGTTCCGACCAGTCGGCCCTGATGAACTCCGGCATCTATCTCTCCTCGTTTTTCTTCAGGGGGGCGACATGATTCTGTATGCGTCCTCGAACTCTCCCGTGCAGGACATGCTGCGCTGGGATGCCGTCACTGACGAGCTGACCGCAGTCTCGGAGCGGAGCCGCGAGATGCTGCCGGAGGAGGTCGTAATGGGGGAGAACTACATTTTCGGAGACAGGGACAATCCATTTATCTACAATAATTTCAACGATACGGTATATATCCTGGATGGAGGCCGTCCCGTGCCTTCATTCCTCATGCGCCTGGGCAAATACCGCTTCGAGTACGGCGACCTGACCTTCGACGGACTGATGTCCTTGACCTCCAGCCGCCTGATTTTCAACTGGATTTCAGCTGCCGGAGAGAACGTCCTCATATCCTATTCAGTCAGTATCGGGGAGAAGAGTTTCCCTTACCTCGGCCTCTACAACACCCGCACCGGCGAATATTCCCAGAATGTGGAAATCACCGGTATCCCGGAGGACTTCGCCGCCATCACCCCTACGGAAAGGCTCTTCGAGGGCATGAAGGACGATGAGCTGCTGTCGGTACGGCCCGTATCGGAATCCGGTGAGGAATATGCGATAATCAAATACCGGTTCAAATAAGACTGTTCCCAACTCTGCTGTGCTGTGGATGTACATTTTCTTGAAAATGTGCATATTTGCTGATGTGATAATCTTGAATATGTGAAATATAAAGATATACGATAAACTGCTGGAATGGAAGAAGATTCATAAGGGTGATACAGCGCTTTTGATAGAAGGGGCCAGGCGTATAGGGAAAAGTTATATCGTAGAAGAATTCGCACGCAAAGAATACGAGTCTTACATTCTGGTGGACTTCAGCAAGGTGACGCTAAAATCATCAACTGCTGTTATAATTCGACAGCACCGAGCATCGGGCTGAAACTGAATGAAGAACGTACTACGCTGAAATGCTATATGGGTGATACAGGACTGCTCATCAGCCACGCCTTTGACGAACGTGGAATCGTAAGTGCGGACCTTTGCCGGAAACTGATGTTTGACAAGCTGGAAGTGAACGGGGGAATGTTGGTGGAGAATATCGTGGCGCAAATGCTTCGGGCGGCAGGACACAAACTTTATTTTTTCAGCAACAGTTCCCGGACATCAGCCGAAGACCGTATGGAAATTGACTTCCTGATAGCCAAACCTGTAACGACCAGCAGACATAATATTTCACCCATTGAGGTAAAATCCGGACAGCGTTACACACTGAACTCATTGAGAAAATGTATCGCCAAATACGGCTCCCGGTTATCCACACCCTACGTGCTTCACGATAAGGATGTGAAAATCGAAGATGGAATCGCGTACCTGCCTTTATATATGACGCCGTTGCTTTGAATGATATGGGAAAACTTCATAGGAGGTAGATAGGCTGCAGGCATTACTACCCGGCAAGGGAATTCCCATGGTACAGCAGGACGAGCGGGAAATCTGGCTATCAGCCAGCCGGTATGGCGGAATCAGTGATAAGTCAGTTACCGGCATCTGTCAGCCATTTGTCTATATTGCGGGTGCTGGAAGAGAAGCTGATGCCGATTTTCATAATCCGGCGCGGGTCGGAGGCGAAGGGCGCGGCGTAGTTGCGCTCTTCAATCTGCTGCAGTGCCTCCTCTGTCGAGCCTTCCAGCTTGAACTCCATGATATAGACGAACTTATCGGTCTGGAGCAGGAGGTTGATGCGCCCCTGAGAGGTGCGGTACTCGGCCTGCACGTAGAATCCCATAAGCTTGCACACAATGAAGAGGACGTTCTGGTAGTGGAGCTCCTGGTCGCGTATGAGCTCGTATGGGGTGTCGGCCATGAAGCTCTGGAGGCGGGTCATGAATGCATCCACGTTTCCGGAACGTATATCCAGAACGAACTGCATGATTTCAAAATTGGCTGCGGATTTACGGATAGGAGTGTAGTAGGGGACGAGAAATTTCATGAATCCTTCCTCGACCTCCTTGTTAGGGAATCCTAATGTATATGATTCGAATTCAGAGTCGTATCCCTTAATGGTGAGATACCCGCTCTGGTAGATGACCGGGAGGGGCTCGTCATCGCCATACACGCTGTTGAGGGTCTCGATATCGGTGACGGCTTCGGCCATGTTCTCCAGATTGCATTTGTTTTCCTTGAGCAGCTCTACGAGATATGTGGGAGTGCCGGTCTCGAACCAGTAGCTTCCGAACTTGCTGTTCTTAAATGTGTTGAGCAGACTGAACGGGTTGTATATGCCTTCGGTGCCTGGTGTGAAATGGTATCCGTCGTACATCTCTTTAAGTCTGCGGCATGTCTCGTCATAGGAGAGTCCTTGTACAGCAGCCAGTTGTTTCACCCCTTCCTCCATATACTGATGGATCTCGCTTTCAGTTATTCCGCACAGACTTACGTACTGTGGAAGCATGGAGATGTCCTCCATGTTGTTGAGATCGCTGAACACGCTGACCTTCCCGAATTTCGTAACACCTGTGAGCATCGCGAACTTGATATGTCCGTCCATGGTCTTGAGTACTCCGTAGAACGGCTTGAGTATGCTTCGGAATTCCTCTTGCAAAGGTTTGTTCCCGATAGCCTGGAGCAGCGGCTTGTCGTATTCGTCCACGAGGATGGCTACGCGGTGGCCGGTCTGTTCGTGAGCCCGCTGTATTATTCCTGCAAGGCGTAGGGACAGCGATGTCTCGGCAGGGTTGTTCCCGTACATGCTTTCCCAGTCAGACAGGGATTTGTTCAGGATGTCGTAGAGATTATCCGATTTATTGTATCTCTCGATGTTCAGGTCTATGTGCAGTACCGGCCTGGCAGTCCACTCTTTCTCTAAGGTATCTATCGCCAACCCCTCGAACAGTTCCTTTTTTCCCTGGAAATACGCTTCCAGTGTGGAGATGAGCAGGCTCTTGCCGAATCTTCTGGGCCGGCTGAGAAAGTAATAGCTTCCCTCGCTCACTAACTTGTAGATGAACTCGGTCTTGTCGATGTAAAGATAGCTGTCACTGCGGATCTTCTCGAAATTCTGTACGCCTATAGGATATTTCATGCCGATATACTTTTGCTCCAATGACAAAGATAACAAAGATTCGGATTTGTTTAGTACTTTTGTGCTTCGTAAAGACAGAAATATGGCAGAAGAGATAATACTTGGAATTGAATCATCGTGCGACGATACGTCGGCAGCGGTACTGCGGGGTGAGACCCTGTTGTCCAATATGATGGCTTCGCAGGAGATTCACCGCAGATACGGCGGGGTGGTGCCCGAGCTGGCATCCCGTGCCCATCAGCAGAATATAGTGCCGGTGGTCAGCCAGGCCCTGGATCAGGCCGGAGTGAGACCGGAGCAGATAGATGCGATAGCCTATACCCGCGGCCCCGGCCTCTTGGGCTCGCTGCTCGTGGGGGTGTCTTTCGCCAAGGGACTTTCGTTGTCCATAAACAAGCCTCTGGTGGATGTCAACCATCTGCAGGGGCATATCCTCTCGCATTTCATCCGGCAGGAGGGCAAGGAGTACCGCTGTCCGCAGTTCCCGTTCCTGGCCCTGCTGGTCTCGGGCGGTCACTCCCAGATAGTGAGGGTGGACGACCCGCTGCATTTCGAGGTGTTGGGACGGACTATAGATGATGCGGTGGGAGAGGCATTCGACAAATGTGCCAAGCTGCTCGGCCTCGGATATCCCGGCGGTCCGATAGTGGACAAACTGGCGGCGCAGGGTGACCCGGAGCGGTTCAAGTTCGCCAAACCGCATGTGCCCGGGCTGGACTACAGCTTCAGCGGAGTGAAGACCTCCCTGCTGTATTTCGTGCGCGACCGTCTGAAAGAGGATCCCGACTTCATGCAGCACAATATGAACGATATCTGCGCTTCCTTTCAGAAGACCCTGATAGACGTGTTGATGGACAAGTTGCTTAAGGCCGTGAAACAGACCGGCATAAAGCAGGTGGCCATCGGCGGCGGAGTGTCGGCCAACTCCGGTCTGCGCAGCCGTATCGCTTCCGAAGGCGAGAAGCGCGGCTGGACAACTTTCATCCCTGAATTCAAGTTCACGACCGACAATGCGGCCATGATTGCCGTGGCCGGTCTTTTCAAGTTCCGCGCCGGACTTACCGGAGGCCTTGATGCGGCTCCCGTCTCCAGGGCCCTTGATTTCAAGTAGATGAAAGAATTCGAGACAGCCTTCGAGGCATCGTACGCTCCCACGGAGGAGGATTTCAGGGCGGCAGCGGCCAAGGCTGCGGGTGTCCCGGCAGGGAAAATATCCGAGGTCAGGCTCCTGCGCCGCTCCATCGACGCCCGCTCCCGCAATATCCTGCGCCGCTACCGGCTAGCCGCGTACCTGCAGGGGGAAGTGCCGCCGGAAACCGGCTCATATAACCTGAAGCAGGATGTCTCGCAGAAACCGCCGGTAATAGTCATCGGAGCGGGCCCTGCAGGACTTTTCGCCGCGCTCAGGCTCATCTGCGGCGGCCGCCGTCCGATAATTCTCGAGCGGGGCAGGAACGTCCACGAACGCAAATACGACATAGCCGCCATCTCCCGTACAGGCGGTCTCAACCCGGACTCCAACTACTGTTTCGGGGAGGGTGGGGCCGGAACATTCTCGGACGGCAAGCTCTATACCCGTTCCAACAAGCGGGGTGATGTCGGTGCTGTCCTGAAAACCTTTGCAGATTTCGGTGCCGACCCCATGATCCGGATTGACGCCCATCCCCATATTGGCAGTGACCGTCTCCCCGCCATAGTCGAGGCCATGCGCCTTCATATAGAGGAATGCGGGGGACAATACCATTTTTCCTGCCGTGTCACCGACCTTCAGCAGATTCACGGCGGAGGATGGAAGGTGCTCTGTGACAATGGCTCCGTCTTCGAGGCTCCGGAGGTCATCCTGGCCACCGGGCACTCCGCCTCGGACATCTACCGGCTCTTCATCGGCAAGGGCTGGGCTGTGGAGGCCAAGGGCTTTGCTCTCGGAGTCAGGGCCGAGCATCCGCAGGAACTGATCGACCGGGCGCAGTACCATGGCCCGCGCATGCCCTGGCTGCCTGCCGCCGAGTACTCTTTGGTGGAACAGGTGGACGGTCGCGGGGTATTCTCCTTCTGCATGTGTCCGGGAGGCATCCTCGTGCCTTCCTCGACCGAGCCGGGCACTGTGGTCACCAACGGCATGTCAAACTCGCAGCGCAATTCCCGCTGGGCCAACGCAGGTATCGTCACTTCCGTAGAGCCGCAGGATGTAGCGGATTTCCTTCGGCGTCATGGCTCACGCCCGGCAGGCATTGGCAGTGAATCCGGGGCTGCCGAGGCCATGCTGGACTTCCGTCACGAGGTGGAGCGCCGCTGCTATGCCGTCTCCGGCTCCTTCCGCGCTCCGGCCCAGCGCATGACCGATTTTGTCAAAAGCCGCAAGGGCAAGTCCGTTGTCACGGCACTGCCGCGGACGTCCTATGCCCCGGGAGCATTTGCTTCAGACCTCAATGAGGTGCTGCCCGACTTCGTCGCCGGCCGTCTGCGGAAGGCCTTCCCGGCATTCGACCGCAAGCTGCGCGGCTATTACACCGCAGAAGCCCTCCTCCTTGCCGTGGAGTCCCGCACTTCCTCTCCGGTCCGTCTGCCGCGTGATCCTCAGACCCTGCAGCACATAGGTCTTCCACACCTGTACCCGTGCGGGGAGGGGGCAGGCTACTCCGGAGGCATAGTTTCCTCCGCCATCGACGGTGTCCGTGCTGCCGAACAGATATTGTCCCGTTGACATACCATACAACAGCCTATGCCGAGATACATAATCACACTATTGACCCTTCTGGCAGCCGCAGCCTTCCGGTTGCCGGCACAGCCGGATACCCTGGACATACCGCTGCCGGCGGCCCGTCAACTCAAGTGGCACGAGGCCGAACTGGGCGTAATCTTTCACTATGACCTGCATGTGTTTGACGGGCAGGCATACGGCCAGGGCAGCAACCGCATCACTCCTGTCGAGGATTACAATATATTCGCTCCGGAGCATCTGGACACGGACCAGTGGATACGGGCGGCCAAGGCGGCTGGGGCCCGTTTCGCGATACTGACAGCGACCCATGAGACCGGTTTCGGGCTCTGGCAGAGCGAGGTCAATCCCTATTGTCTCAAGGCCGTACGCTGGAGGGACGGAAAGGGGGACATAGTCGCGGACTTCGTGGCCTCATGCCGCAAGTACGGGCTGCAGCCTGGGCTGTATGTAGGTATCAGGTGGAATTCCCTGCTGGGCATACACAATTTTGCAGCCGAGGGAGAGGGGGATTTTGCCCGGAACCGCCAGCAGTGGTACCGCCGGTACTGTGAGCGGATGGTCGGGGAGTTGTGTTCGCGGTACGGCGACCTGTTCATGATATGGTTCGACGGAGGGGCCGATGATCCCCGGGGAATGGGACCTGATGTTGAGCCGATCGTGGACAGCCTCCAGCCGGACTGCCTTTTCTACCACAATGTGGACAGGGCTGACCTGCGCTGGGGCGGCTCCGAGACCGGAACCGTGGGCTATCCGTGCTGGTCCACCTTCCCTTATCCCTACAGCCACAACCGGAATAACGAATCGGCGCAGGAGCACAACCGGCTGCTTGCGCACGGCGATCCGGACGGGCGTTACTGGGTCCCGGCCATGGCGGATACACCTTTGAGAGGTGCAGGGGGCCGGCACGAGTGGTTCTGGGAGCCTGGGGACGAGGATGCGGTCTACTCTCTCGATGCCCTGATGTCGATGTATGAAAAGTCGGTAGGGCGCAATGCCACCCTTATAGTAGGACTGACACCGGACCCGGACGGTCTGCTTCCGGAAGGGGATGTCCGCCGTCTGGAGGAATGGGGTGCGGAGATCGAGCGCCGCTACGGCTCTCCTGTCGCCGGCACTTCCGGCCAGGGTGACACTCTGCTCGTGGAGGGATCCGCTCCCGAACCTATAGGCCGCTGTGTCATCAGTGAGGATATCAGGGCAGGCGAGCGCATCCGCAAGTTCAGGATAGAGGCCAGGAAGCAGGACGGCCTGTGGAAGACTGTCTACTCTGGCACATCTGTGGGACACAAGCATATAGCCGTCTTCGACAATCCCGTGGAAGCCACCGCTTTCCGCCTGGTGGTGGACAGCCGCCGCGCCACGCCGAGGATTGCGGAGTTCAGCATTTTCCATTGAAAAATATTGACCCTTCTGCATATTTTATTTCCTATAAGAAATAAAATTGTATTTTTGTGTAAATTATGAATTATGGGTGAATCTGTAATTACGCGAGAATACTATGCGCATAAGCTGGATGCGTGGCTTGGCAAGCACCAGATAATCGTCCTGACTGGTCAGAGACGGGTTGGTAAAAGTTTCGTCCTTAGGGATTTTATCAATAGACATATAGCTGACGACAAGGCTAATATCATATATGTCAATAAGGAGAAAAAGGAGTTTGACAATATAAAGACGTCCTCAGAACTCAACGAATATATTGACAGCCGTTTTGCAGCAGACAAGCACAATTACATTCTCGTTGACGAGATACAGGAAATCGACGGCTGGGAGAAGAGTGTCAGAAGTTACCGTCTTGAGGATAACGCGGACATAATTATTACTGGCAGCAATTCCACGATGCTTTCCGGTGAACTTGGAACGCTGATAGGAGGACGTTATCAGGAGGTGTTCGTGCAGCCTTTGATATACAATGAGTTTCTTCAATTTCACAAATTGGCGGATACAGAGGATTCTCTCAGGCAATATCTCTGTTACGGGGGGTTGCCGGGGCTGAGGCAGACTGGACTTGAAGATGAGGATATGGTGTCGGAGTACCTTGCCGGGGTGTTCAATACCATTATGCTTAAGGATATTATTGAACGGCATAGCATAAGGAACATTACATTTCTCAACAATCTGATTAGGTTTTTCGCAGATGCGACCGGCAAACTCAATTCTATAAACAATATCAGCAACTATCTTAAAAGCTGTGGTCAGGATGTTTCGGCCAAAACTGTGTCGGTGTATCTGGATTATTTTCGTGAGGCTTATCTTGTGGCATCTGTGCGCAGATACGATTTGCATGGCAAAAAGATACTGGAATCCAATGACAAGCTCTACTTCGGAGATGTCGGTTTGAGGAATATGATTGCCGGAGGAGAGCGGGAATCTGATATGGAGAAAGTGATTGAGAATGTCGTGTACCTGCATCTGATTCATATGGGGTACAAAGTGCATGTCGGTCAGTTGAGGGCAGGTGAGGTGGATTTCGTCTGTACCAGAACCGGCGACAGACGGTATGTTCAGGTTGCATATATCATAGCGGATGACAGTACGAGACAGCGGGAGTTCGGCAGTCTTGAGAATATCAATGACAATTACCCCAAGTATGTAATATCAATGACACCTCTCGTCAAAAGAAGTGATTATAACGGCATTATACATCTCGACCTGCGGGAATTCCTGCGTAACGGATTCTGATGAATATTTTTTTGCAGTTCAGGATATTGTTTGTAATTTTGCGAACAATTAACCGCGAACCGCGACAGAATGGAGAATAAGGAGTATACCGTCAGACAGGAACAGCTTGCCCGTTTTGCCAAGGCGATGGGGCATCCGGCGAGAGTCGCTATTCTGGAGTTTCTGATGAAACAGGACACCTGTTTTTTCGGGGATATCCACGAAGTCCTGCCCATTGCCAAAGCCACCGTATCGCAGCATTTGAAGGAACTGAAGGATGCAGGACTGATTCAGGGCGAGATAGAGGCGCCGAAAGTGAAATACTGCATCAATCGGGAGAACTGGCGGCTGGCATCCGCGCTGTTTGCAGGGTTCCTCGGACAGGAGTGCCGCAAAAAGGAAGGCTGTTGCGGCTAAAATTTTTACCATCATTGTTCGTTGTTTTACGAAATACAAACACTAACCAATAAAAAAGAAGTATGTACAGATTTATTTTTGTCCTGGCTATTTGCCTTGGGATGACCGCCTGCGGTGGAAGCGGAGTAAAAAATGGTACCTCCGGAACAACAGTTGGATAACAGCAATCACAATCCCAGTCTCAGCTGCAGGATACTGGAGATCGTGTGGAAGTGCTCTATTTTCACGGGAAAAAACGGTGCGCCACCTGCATGGCGATAGAGAAGAACACTAAAGAAGTCGTAGAAGAGCAGTTCGCGAATGAACTCGGGAACGGGACGGTGGTCTTCAGAATAATAGATATTTCCGATCCTGAGAATGAAGAAATTGCACAAAAGTACGAGGTTACATGGTCTTCATTGTTTGTCTGCAAGTGGAAAGACGGAAAGGAAACCTATGAGAACCTGACTGAGTATGCTTTTGCAAATGCCCGGACTTCTCCTGAGACATTCAAAAGCGGATTGACTGGAAAAATAAATGAACTGCTGAAATAGAGTCCACATGGAATGGCTGCAGACATTATTGGACAGCAGTACGACTCCTGCTTTGACGGCTTTTCTATTGGGACTGCTCACGGCTGTCTCGCCCTGTCCCTTGGCAACCAACATAGCCGCCATCGGATTTATCGGCAGGAATGTTGAAAGCCGTCGCCGGATATTCCTGAACGGCCTTTTATATACGCTCGGCCGTATTATCGCCTATACGGTATTGGGTATCGTTCTGATTCTGATATTGAGGGAGGGTGCAAGTCTGTTCGGTATCCAGAAATTCATCGGCAGATACGGGGAACTTATTCTCGGACCGGCGCTGCTGCTTATCGGGTTATTTATGCTGTTCGGAAGTAGACTCAGACTGCCGTCATTCGGTTTCAGCGGCAATGGTGAGGGATTGGCCCGCAAAGGAGGTTTTGGGGCACTTCTTCTCGGAATGCTGTTCGCTATGGCATTCTGTCCCACCAGCGGCGTGTTATACTTCGGGATGCTGATCCCGATGTCCGCCACCGCAGCCGCAGGTTATCTGCTGCCTGTACTGTTCGCTGTCGCAACTGCGCTTCCCGTCCTGATTGTAGCCTGGATATTGGCGTTCAGTGTCCAGCGCATAGGCAGTTTCTACGGCAGAATGCAGACCGTTCAGAAATGGCTGAACCGGATTGTCGGAGGCATCTTCGTGGGGATTGGTATTTATTATTGCATAATGGTATGTTCATAATCAAACATTTCAGTACAGTGGAAAACAAAAAAGAAAACAGAAAAGGGTTCTGGGCATCTTTGTTCTCCCCGAAACCGGGCTCGTGCCCGTATGACAGCGGCCGGATTGCAGAAGAGGCCGGAGAACAGACTGGCTCTTGCAGCGGAGATAATGCAGTTCATGCCCGGACGGCAGAGACATATACGGCTGTGAAAGACATAAAAGTGCTGGGACCGGGCTGCTCCAAATGCGGGGCGGCTTATCAGGCTATCGAGAAAGTGATTCAGGACAATAATCTTGATGTAGAGCTTTCCAAGATAGAGGACATAACGGAAATCATGAGCTACAACGTCATGGGAACTCCGGCGGTAGTGGTTGACGGAGTAGTGAGAATCAAGGGGCATGTCCCGTCGGAAAGCGAAATAAGACAAATACTCGGTATTTAAAGTATGTACTTATGGACACGAAAAAGGAAATTAGGATTCTCCTGTGGATCATCGTAATCTTCACGGCGGTATTTCTCCTGCCGCTCGGAAGTGAGAGTTTTATGACAGCCGTATATGCCACTCTCGACCTTGCGAAGTGGTATGCGCGGGAGCATGTCGTGCTGTGCCTGCTGCCGGCATTTTTCATCGCGGGTGTGATAGCGGTGTTCGTCAGTCAGGGGTCGGTACTCAAATACTTCGGGGCAAATGCAAAAAAGTGGCTGTCCTATACTGTCGCTTCGGTATCGGGCTGTATTCTGGCTGTCTGCTCGTGTACTATCCTGCCTCTGTTCACCAGTATTTACAAACGGGGTGCGGGATTAGGCCCTGCGGTAGCATTCCTCTATTCCGGTCCTGCAATCAGTATCCTCTCCATTATCCTGACTGCCCGCATCTTAGGCTTTGAGATGGGAGCTGCCCGGACTGTTGGCGCCGTGCTGTTTGCAGTCGTTATCGGCCTTCTGATGTCATTTTTCTTCCGCAAGGAGGAGAAGGCCAAGAAAGAGGCGCAGATGAATATCGTTCCGCCTCCGGAGAAAAGGCCGGTATGGCAGACGGCATTCCATTTTTTCACCCTGGTGCTTATACTCGTATTTGCCAACTGGGGTGCGCCGTCCGCTTCTGATACCGGACTGTGGAACAGCATTTTCACTTATAAGTGGTATATAACCGGCGCGCTTGCGCTTCTGCTGTGCTGGTCTCTTGTCCGAATCCTGAAACTGTGCCTGTTGTGGGTGTCGCTCGGCGCTGTGGCTACAGCTGTTGCCGCTATATTGGCCAATCTGTTCATAGAGAATGCGAAACTGGTACCTCTGGTACCTATGCTCGTCGCTGTTGCCTCATTGTCCTTAATCCTGCTCTTCGATAAAAGGGATGAGGAAAACCGGGACTGGGCCCTGGCCTCATGGGGCTTTGCGAAACAGATATTGCCGCTGCTGGCAGTCGGTGTGCTTATCGCCGGTTTCCTGTTGGGCTCGACGCATGACGATACGGCTTTGGCCGGTATCATCCCGAACAGTTGGATCGAGTGGGCTGTAGGGGGCAACTCGCTGCTGTCCAACTTTTTCGCGAGCTTCGCAGGAGCGTTCATGTATTTCGCTACATTGACCGAAGTCCCTATTGTCCAGGGGCTTTTAGCGTCAGGTATGGGAGAAGGCCCCGCATTGGCCCTGCTGTTGGCGGGTCCGTCATTGTCCCTTCCGAACATGCTGGTCATCCGCGGGGTTTTGGGAACGAAGAAAACAGTTGTCTATGTAGCCTTGGTGATTGTCATGGCAACCTTGGCCGGCTTTGTATTCGGCAACTTCTTGACCTGAGAAATGCGGGATGTTCTGTAAGTGATTGTATATCAGGTATATGAAAAACGGGCTGCATTTTTCGAGGTCTCACAAGGAGGTGAAAAATGCAGCCCGTTCTGTAATGTGTTGAATGTTAGGGGGATGCAAAGCACAATGCATTTCTCGGTTACTGTGCTTACTCGCAGCCGCCGCAGCAGCTTCCGCCGCAGGAGGAGCATCCTCCTCCGCAGGAGCTCTGCTTGAACTCTCCGTGCAGGCCTTCGGTCAGTTCCTGCTCGGTGGCATCGCGGACTGTGAGGATCTTGCCTGTGAAGTTGAGGGTCTTGCCGGCCATGGGATGGTTGAAGTTCATCATGACGCTGTTGTCCTTGACTTCATGGACTTTGCCGTGCATTACGCCGCCCTGCTGGTTCATCATCGGTATCATGTTGCCGACTGTGAGGAGACCTTCCTGAATCTTTCCGTCCACTTCGAAGATGTGCTTGGGCAGCTCGACTATCATGTCGGGGTTGTGCTCGCCGTAGCCTTCGGAAGGAGTGAGGGTGAACTCGAATGTGTCACCGGGCTCCTTGCCGGCTATGTTCTCCTCGAACTTGGGCAGGAGATAGCCCATGCCGAAGATGAAGTCGAGGGGACGGTCTTCCGTGGTCTGGTCGGCCACCTGGCCGTCCACTGTAAGGGTGTAGGTGAGTGCTACTACTTTCTTTTCGCTTATTTTCATTATTTCAGATATATTTGATAATTGTTTATAGTCCGCTTATGTCGGCTCCTTCGAAGGCCAGAGTGGGTATCTGCCAGTCCATGAATCCTATCGGGTCGTTGCCGATGAATATGCTGTTGCTCCATAGGTTAAGGAAGTTGCCGGTCAGATTCATTTCCTTGACAGGATAAAGTCTCAGGCCGTTCTCGAAATACCATCCCTCGATGCCGTATGAGAAGTCGCCGGTGACCGGGTTGCTGTTGCCTCCGTTGAAGCCGGTGATCAGCACGCCCGTGCCTGTCCGCTGCATTATATCCTCAAGTCCGATGCCGGAGTTTTCCGGAAAATATACCGCGAATGCACCTTCAGCCGTGCGGGGCATCCCTAACTTGTTGGCGAAGTAGGTGTTGAGGAAATAGGTGCGGATCTCTCCGTCCCTGATGATGTCAAGTTCTTTGGTTGCAACACCTTCACTGTCGTAGTAGGTGGAGCCGGTACGACCTGGCAGCAGCGGGTTGTCGGCGATATGCAGTTGTTCCGGAAATATCCGTTTGCCGAGGGAGTCGAGCAGGAAAGAGTTCTGCTGTTGCAGGGAGGAGCCGTTAAGTGCTGCGATGACGGCGTATAAAGCTCTGGCTGAAACGGTATTTTCCAGAATTATGTTGTATTTGCCGGAGGAAAGTTTGCGGGAACCGATCATGGGAACTGTCCGTTCGTATGCCTTGCGTCCGCAGCCGGAAGGCAGTTTGTCGAAGAAGACCGAGCCTTCGGACCAGCTGTTCTGGGGTCTGGCATCTCCGTGGCCGCGTACCGTGCATTCGCATGATACGTAGTAGGCTGTGCGGCAGTCCTGGACTTCAAGTCCCTGAGAGTCGATGATGTATTCTGACTTGAGGCAGTCATCCCAGTCGCAGGCAGTGGATATCAGGCGTGAATCGCTTTTGTCCACCTCAGCATCCGTGGCTTTCAGAAATGCGGCCTTGTCCGCAAAAGGTATGGACTGGTACTGGCCGTCAAGCAGCTGCAGGTCCGGTTTGTCGCCTTTGTAGTAAGTACTTCTGTCGGGCATGGTCCGGCAGAGGTCCGGAGTGAGCAGACGGCACGAGTCTATGCATCTGCGCAGGAACGGACGCAGTTCGTCCATATCCATACGGTTTGTAGAAAAGCTTCCGAACCGTCCTTCGGTGAAAATGGCTATGTCCATGGCTGCAGCGGATGACTGCTGGAGTTTCTCTATCTCTCCGTTGAGATAGGAAATGGAAGTCTGTATGCTCTCCGCCAAACTGATGCGGCAGTCAGACGCTCCTAATTCGAGGGCCGCATCAAGGGCCTTTCTTGCTATTTCCTTATTCATTGATGCCTCCTACGTTAAGTTTGTTTACCAGGACGGACGGCATGCCGCACGATACGGGGCAGTACTGGCCTTTTCCGCATGTCCAGGTGCTGTCGTCCACTATGAGATTGTCTGCCACGCCTACGATGCCTGCCAGGGCCTCGGGACCGTTGCCTATGATGTTGGTGTCCTTGATGGGTCTGGTCAGGTGGCCGTCCTCAATCATGAAGCCCGACTTGACATAGAATGTGAAGTCACCGGCTCCGATCTGTACCTGCCCGTTGGCGAAATTGTCCACATATATGCCTTTCTTCACTGAGCGTATCAGGTCTTCTTCGGAGGACTTGCCGTTCTCCATATAGGTTGAGCGCATCCTCGGTATTGGCATGTATCTGAATGACTCGCGGCGGCCGTTGCCTGTAGGCTCTACGCCGTAATATCTGGCGCTGATGCGGTCGTGAAGGTAGGAGTTGAGTACTCCGTCCTTGACCATGTAGGTCTTCTGCCCCGGTACTCCTTCGTCGTCCACGTTGATGGAGCCACGGAAGAATGGCAGGGTGCCGTCGTCCACGATGCTGATCTCCCGGTTGCAGATGACCTGTCCTATCCGGTCCGAGAAGATGGAGACTCCTTTGCGGTTGAAATCGGCCTCGAACGAATGGCCTATGGCTTCGTGCAGCAGGATACCTGAGCTGCCGGCTCCCATGACCACGGGCATCTCTCCGCAGGATGGCCTGCCGGCCTCGAACAGTCTGGAGCATCCTTTTACCACATCGGATGCCAGTTCATCTACCAGGCTGTCGGACAGGAACTCGAATCCTTTCCGATAACTCTTCGAGGAATAGAAGTTCTCCAGCCGGTCTCCGTCCTTCATGACGATGACGGCTGATATGGATGCCATGGGGCGCAGGTCTGTGTAGGTCTGGCCGATAGAGTTATAGAACAGGATTCTGGTCTTGGAGTCGTTGATACGGGCCGTGATGTTGATTACCTTGTCGGATTTCTGGTGTATGAGGTCACGCAGCATGGTGAGATAGTGCTTTTTCTCTTCCACCGAGTGCTGTTCCCAGTCAGAGATGACAGGATACCGGTTTACGAAATCCACCGGGGTACAGTCTGCAGGTATTTCTGTGCGCGGACCACTGTCACGGGCTATCTCGGCCGCTGTGGCCGCTGCTCCAAGAAGTGCATCCTCAGCTATGGACTCGGAAAATGCGTATCCGGTCCGGTCTCCGGAGAGTACACGGATGCCGGCCCCGAAGTCGATGTTGGAGCGGACCGCGTTCACTTCCCCGTCTCTTAGGGAGAGTTCGTTGGTCACGGTATGCTCGCAGAAGATGTCGGCGTAGTCCCCGCCTTTGGACAGGGCGGCCCTGAGTATCCGTCCAGCAGTGCCGGGTCCGATGCCGAAAAGAGTGTGGTAAGATGTATCTGTCGTATTCATGTCCGAATTGAAGATTGAAATAAAAGGGGCTGTTGTTGCGGGCCCCTTTTAGTAATTCATCAGTGTAGCAGAGTTGGTTTTTGAGATAATTAGATATTGGTAGCTTTGACCTTGACCAGTTTGCCGTTCTGCACGAATGCCAGCTCGGAGTTGGTCTGTTTCTTTTCTTTGACAAGCTTCTGGAACGTGGCGTTCAGCCCGTCAAGGATGTTGTCTCTAAGCTCCCGTGATTCTAGTTCGCTCATAATTGATCAATTGGTTGAACAAGGTTTTATTATGTATTTTCGTAGTTATGTTTTTTCCTCCCTCACAGATGATTACAGGCGAATTGGAGTTGTCTATAATCATCCAGTATTCGCAGACCGGGATGTACAGGTGGAACAGGTTCCTGATACCCATGTCGTACCGGCGGCGGATGCTGTCCTCGCTTACGTTGTGACCGCCCGACTTGACCCTCAGCCTGACCCTCTCAACGGCCAGTGACGGCATGTTGAGCCAGAAATACAGAAGGGTTACCACGTAACCTGTACTCTGGGCCTTCCTGATCAAGTTGACATAGCTTCTTGTAGCGAGTGTCGTCTCGATGGCGAAGTCCTGCCTTTCCTTAAGCAGCTCCTCGACCCTGGCAAGCATTATACGTCCGGCCTGGATGGCTGCTTTTTCAGGGTTGAACGGGGACAGGCCTCTTGCTATCTCGTCTGCGTTCACGAAGTTGCCGCAATTCAGCATATTCGGCAGAATGGTGTAGGAAGCAGTTGTTTTTCCCGCTCCGTTGCAACCGGAAATGATGAATAACTTAGGCATATTTCAAATCACAACTAATCACAAAATTAATAAAAAAGGCTCAGGTTGGCAGCAAAAACGTAAAAAGTTTTCAACAATCTCCGCTCGCGGCTACTGCGAAAAGTGCGAAATCCCCTTTGGCAGGGTCGTCTGGGAAGACTTTGCGCAGGAAGTCCGTGATCTCTTCTGCGGTACGTATGTCTGTGCTTTTTCTTGAAGTAATGCCGAGGCTTACGGCACTTCTGTGTACATGAACGTCAAGTGGTATGACGAGTTCTCTTTTGTCTGTGTTTCTCCAGAGGCCCAGATCCACTTTGCCGTCATCGCGGACCATCCATCTGCGCATCATGTGTATTTTCTTGTTGGCGGCTGAAGGGTCATCCTTCTGCCCGTATATCATCACTCTCATCTGTCCGGGAGTGAGGACCTCCATGCTGTCGTGCTTCATGTAGAAGTCTCTGATTCTGCCGCATATTGCCGCGAACTCGCTCCATTTTACAGTCCTGTGGAGTGATGCGTCGTCGTTGCGGTAGTGTCCGGCTTTAACATATTCGTAAGGCTGCCAGCCCATTTCGTCCATCGCTCTTGTGCAGTCCCTTACTATCATATCCCTGCGTCCCCAGGCAAGGTGGGCCGATATTGCCGCGGCTGTCTCTACATCCTGCAGCGTGACCTTGCCTTCCTCAAGCAGTCCCGCGAAATGCTGCGGAAATATTATCGGGTCTCCTGTGAAATATTTCCGGTCATTGTATTTGTCGGCATATCTGCGCAGCAGTTCCGCAGTCTCTTTCTCATCCATATTCCGTGATAATTTTTTTATTACTTTTGCGCAAATATAATGCCTATTCGGATATGGTGATAGCAGCGGACAGCGGCTCGACTTCGACAGACTGGAGGCTTGTCGGGAGAAAAGGATATCAGGAGAAAGTGCTTTCTCCAGGTGTCAATCCTGTGTATCAGGATGTTGATGAGATGGCGAAAGTCATTGACACTGCCGTTGGGCCATTTTGCGGACAGGTGGATAAGGTGTGGTTCTATGGTGCAGGCGTGGTGTCCGGCTCTGCCGCAGGGAAGGTGCGTGAGGCTTTCGCCCGCGTGTTTCCAGGCTGCCCGGTGTATGTGGGGACCGATCTTGAAGCGGCTGCCACGGCCATGCTTGGATGCATGGACGGTGTAGCGGCCATACTCGGTACTGGTTCCAATACCGGTCTGTGGAGAGGCGGTGCTATTGTGAGGAGCATACCGGCAGGAGGATACATACTTGGAGATGAGGGAAGCGGGGCATGGATAGGGCGCAGGCTGCTTTCGGACTATGTCAAAGGTCTTCTGCCCCGTGGACTGGAGGCAGAGTTCGTAAAGGCATATCCTGATACAGACTATGCTTCGCTTGTGGAGAGGATCTACCGTGGCCCTATGCCCTCAAGATATCTCGCATCGTTCTCCCCTTTTTTGAAACACCATGAGGAGGACAGTTATGTGGATGGGCTGCTCAGGGACGGATTCCGGCAGTTTTTCAGCAGGAATGTGGTTAGGTACGGTTCCGGATTGCCTCTTGCCGTGCTGGGGTCGGTGGCCTGTGCGTATAAGGATGTACTGATGGAGACGGCATCTGAGTTTAAGGTGGAAATAATAAAGATAGAGGCCAGTGCCGGAGACGGTCTGGCTGCATTTTTTCAGACTTATGATGATACCTTTGTTGAAAGAGGCGGTGGATGCTTTGGGAACACTGCCCGGAATAGGTGAGAGAACGGCTCTCAGACTGGCTCTCTTTCTGCTGCGCCGTCCTGAGGATGAGGCGGTGCGTCTTGGAAGTGCCCTGATACGGCTGCGTACGGAGTCAAGGTACTGTAAGGTGTGCAACATGATTTCGGAAGGAGATGTGTGCCAGATATGCTCCGATCCCCACAGGGACAGATCGGTGATATGTGTGGTCGAGAGCATAAGGGATGTGATGAGTATAGAGGATACCGGAGAGTATAACGGTGTATATCATGTGCTGGGCGGAGTCATTTCTCCTATGGACGGTACAGGTCCTGATGACCTGCATCTGTCGGACCTTGTGACCAGAGCCTCGTCTCCGGATGTCAAGGAGGTCATAATCGCCATCAGCCGTGGAATGGAAGGGGAGACAACGGTCTACTATATCAACAGACTCCTGGCTTCATGCGGTGTGCGGGTATCCGTCATTGCACGCGGGGTCGGGTTCGGAGATGAGCTTGAAAACACCGATCCGCTTACTTTGGGTATGTCAATCAGGAACAGGACAGGGATGTTATGAGCTATATCGAGTTGTTTCTTCTTGCAGCCGGGCTGTGTTTCGATACTTTCGCTGTCTCACTCACAGGCGGGATATGCACCCGAAGCAGTCTGTCCTCCAGGCAGATATTGCGTATAATCCTGTGTTTTGCGGTTTTTCAGGCCGGTCTGTCATTTGCCGGCTGGCTGCTTGGCTACAGTGTCAGCGACTATATTTCCAAGGTGGACCATTGGGTTGCATTTGTGCTGCTGGGCTATATAGGGGTGAAAATGATAATTGAGGGCTGCTCCAAGGAAGTGGAGGAAGTCAGCAGGACCTCCCTGCTGAACACCAGGCAGCTCGTTCTTCTTTCCATAGCCACGAGCATAGACGCGGTGGCCGTCGGAATATCGCTCGCCTTGGTCAAACTGTCCTTTATGAAGATCGGGGTAAGTACGGTCATGGTCTTTGCCTGTACGGCCCTGGCCTCCCTTGCCGGTCTGCTCGGCGGCCGTCGTCTCGGTACGGGCATCGGCAGGAAATCCGAAATTCTCGGCGGCCTTATCCTTATTGCAATCGGCATCAAGATACTCGTCGAGCACCTAACCGCCTGAGGCTTGAAGTAGGCCGTAATTCATAAGATTATGTGTTTGTGTCAATAATTGTGTGAAAATATGAAGAAATGCCGATAAGAAAAATGTGGATATTTGCGGGTAATTTGTATATTTGCAGCCAGTATCAACCTGTTAATAGCTATTGTTTTGAAATTCAGACCTTTCGAGTTCAGAGTCCGATGTAGTTGGTGAGCGGTTCCTCTCTCCGAGGAAAGTCATATCATCAATTAACCATAAACTTCGAAAGTTATGATTCAAATTTTCTATAAAGAAAAAGGAAAGATAGAGGTTTCCCAGTCCGTGGTTTTTCTGGATGAGCTGGGTATGGACGATGTTATCTGGATAGATCTTTTCTCACCTGACGGAGATGAGAAGCGTGCCGTGGAGGCGTTTCTGGATACTTCGCTGTCATCAAGAGCCCAGGCGGAAGAGATCGAGTCATCTTCACGTTATTCGGAGACTGAAACGACGATATCGGTCAACACCAACTTCCTTATCCCCGGTCCCGACGAGTATTCCATGGAGGCGGTTTCCTTTATTTTGTGCGAAGGAATCATCGTGTCCATAAGGAACGTACAGTTGAGGAGCTTCTCGGATATCCAGCGTAAGATACAGGTAAACAGCCGGCTTTATCCGACAGGCTATCATGTCCTGATAGGTATCGTGGAGAACAGGATTGACCTTGATGCCGACATGATTGAGCTTATGTCCAAGGAGATAGACACATACAGCAAGAAGGTCAGTGCCGGCAAGGACGTCAATGAGGAGTTTCTTCTGGACATTAACCAGTTGCAGGAGAACACCATGCTGGTGAGGGAAAATGTGGTGGACAAGCAGAGGATGATATCGTCTATCATGAAAAGCGACAAGTTCCCGAGGGATGTCTTTGCCAAGCTGTCAGTCATAAACAAGGATATAGTGTCGTTGCTGAACCACACCAATTTCAGTTTTGAAAGGCTGGATTATCTGCAGAATACGGTTGTAGGTCTTATTAATCTGGAGCAGAACCGCATTATGAAGGTATTCACCTTCGTGTCGCTGCTGCTGATGCCTCCGACACTGATAGCATCCATCTATGGAATGAATATAAAGCTGCCGGCTCTCGGCGGCAGTCTGGATTTTTTTATTCTGATAGGGTTGATGATAGTTGCGATTTTTATTGTAATTTTGATTTTCAGAAAAAGAAGAATGCTTTAATATGAGTGATGTCAGGAAACCGGAGACATGGGCCGAAGGCCGTCGTAAGATAGACTGGGTCAGGGCCAATATGCCCCTGCTCAACCGGATAGAGAGAAAATTCAAGGAGGAGCGGCCTTTCGAGGGACTGAAGATAGCTCTCTCCATACATCTTGAGGCCAAGACCGCCTATCTGTGCGAGACACTTGCGGCAGGAGGTGCCGGAATGTTTGTCACAGGCTCCAATCCTTTGTCCACTCAGGACGATGTGGCTGCTGCTCTCGTGCATGAGGGGCTGGAAGTATTCGCATGGTACGGATGTACGGATGAGGAATATATGAACAATATCCGCAGAGTGGTGTCGGCCGGTCCCAATATAATTATCGATGACGGTGGAGATCTTGTCCACATGGTCCACACCGAGTATCCCGGACTCATTCCAGACATTATTGGCGGGTGCGAGGAGACGACTACAGGCGTGATGAGGCTGGAGGCAATGGCCAAGTCCGGAACCTTGCGTTTCCCGATGGTGCTTGTCAATAATGCCAAGTGCAAGTATTTGTTTGACAATCGTTACGGTACGGGCCAGTCCGTATGGAACGGCATCAACCGTACCACTAACCTTATCGTTGCAGGAAAGAATGTGGTAGTGGCCGGTTACGGCTGGTGCGGCAAGGGGGTGGCAATGAGGGCAAAAGGTCTCGGTGCCTCCGTCATTGTCACGGAGGTGGATCCGGTCAAGGCTATAGAAGCCGTGATGGACGGATTCAAGGTCATGCCTATGGACCGCGCCGCTGAAACAGGTGATATCTTCGTGACCGTCACCGGTTGCAAGGATGTCATTACCCCTGCTCATTTCCTGAAAATGAAGGACGGAGCCATCTGCTGCAATGCAGGACACTTCGACTGTGAGGTGGACGTACACGGTATCAAGGCCATGGCGGTGGATTCATGGGTGGCCCGCAACAATATCGTAGGGTATCGTCTTGAGAACGGCCGGGCTGTGTATATACTGGCTGAAGGCCGTCTGGTCAATCTCGCCTCCGGAGACGGACATCCGGCCGAGATCATGGATATGAGTTTTGCGATCCAGGCTCTTGGAGCGCGTTATCTGGTGGAACATAAAGAAGATAGGACGCCCCGTGTCATCAGTGTCCCGGAGGAGATAGACGCGGAGGTGGCGCGTATGAAGCTCGAGAGTTGGGGTACCGGCATAGACACTCTTACCAAAGAACAGGAGGAGTATCTCTATGGCGGTCATTGACAGAGTTTCCGGAAGTTTTTAATCAAAAGTAAAGTATATAAGATGCCGAAAGTAAGATTCTATACAGGCATAGACATACCTCTGGAGTTCCATAGGGCACGGGTAGTGCAGAAAGTGAGACTCCTGCCTATAGAAGAGAGATACAAGGCCCTGGTCAAGGGCGGATTCAATACATACCGGATGGATTCGGAGGATGTCTATCTGGACATGCTTACCGACAGCGGTACCAATGCCATGAGTGATCTTCAGCTGGCTGCGATGATGCGGGCGGATGACGCTTATGCGGGAAGCGCTTCCTTCAAGCGTTTGGAGAAGGCTGTGTTCGATGTGCTCGGAAAACGCTATGTGATACCGGCACATCAGGGACGTGCGGCGGAAAATGTTATCATGCGTGCCTTTCTCAAACCGGGAGACGTAGTCCCCATGAACTACCATTTCGGAAGTACGGTCAACCATATAAGGCTCAACGGAGGCAGGCCGGTGGATCTGGTAGATCCGGATGTAGCTTTCGTTTCCGCTTCGGACAATCTGTTCAAGGGCAACATCGACATAGGGCGTCTGGAGGATTGTATAGCTGAATATGGTGTTGAGCATATCCCTTTTATCCGGATGGAAGCATCCACGAATCTTATAGGAGGACAGCCGTTCTCCATGGCTAATCTTATGGAGGTGCGCAAAGTGGCGGACCGTCATGGTATAAAGGTGCTTCTCGACGCGTGCCTGCTTGGTGAGAATGCCTGGCTTATCATTCAGCGGGAACCGGAGTATGCCCGTGCGACTCTGGCCGAAGTGCTTCTCAAGATGTGTTCGCTGGCCGATATAGTATACTTCTCGGCCCGCAAGCTGTCCTGTACCCGAGGTGCCGTCATCGCCACCGACAACTATCAGGACAAACTGAAGATGGACCAGGTGGTCGCAGTGTTCGAGGGCTATGTGACCTATGGCGGTATGTCCATGAAGGAGATTGAGGCGATGGCTCAGGGTCTGTATGAGGCTACTGACGAGGATTATATAAGCCAGAATCCGGAATTCATCCGCTATTTTGTCACCGAGGCGGTCAGGAAAGACATCCCCATGGTGACTCCTCCAGGTGTGCTCGGAGCGCAGATAGACGCGAAGAAGTTCTGTGACCATATACCGGTCCGGGACCTTCCGGCCAGCTCCCTGGCAGCAGCCATATATTTGTGCTCCGGTGTCCGGACCATGGATGGAGGTACATATCAGGATGTGTCAGAGGATGATCCGGACTTCACGGCTGATATGGAACTGGTCCGTCTGGCATTCCCGCGCAAGGTGCTTACTTTGTCACAGACAATGTATGTTATAGACAGACTGCAGTGGCTGTATGACAACCGCAGACTTGTCGGAGGTATGCGCTGTCATGATATACCCGGTATGCAGAGATGCTTCCGTACTCCACAGGAACCGATAGGGGACTGGCCGGAGAAACTGATGGCCAAGTTCCGTAAAGATTTCGGGGACAGCCTTTAGGAAAAGGTGTCCCCGAATGTATCAGCTGACTGGTACGTGTTTGGTCCTGTATTGTCAGAAGTTGATGACAGCGACACTGTCAGTCTGGATTGAGGGGATGGGGACATATGTGATCTTGATGCCCTTTATGCCTTCTCCCGTATATTTTTCGGTAAGCGGGTAGGTAGTGATTCCTTCCATTGTCGATGCCTCTATGTCATTTCCGTTGTCATGGGTAAGCCTGAGGTGGTAGTATCCGTCATTGTCTGGATTCTGTTCAAGACTTGTGTCATCGACCAGAGCCATTGTGTGGAACTGGAATCCTGTTCCCTGGAAGGAGTACACGATGGTAATGAATCTTCCTGCGTTGTATATGCCTCCGCTATGCCATGCGGACAGAATGCTCATAGGACTTTTGCCAAGGGTGTCGATCCTGTCTGACACGGTTATGTTGTCCTCGTACAACTGCGACATGCTTGCAAACTCTGCCTGGACCGGATTTGTAATCTCCCCGGATGGTATTGTGAACGAGGCGATGACTCTGTCATTGTTTTTGAGTGTATTCATGATCTGCAGTACATTGCCTGGAAAAATCTTTATGGAATCGTCCGATACGAAATACGAGATGCTGTTGTTGTCGGATTCGGTATCGGAAGAGTTGTTGTCGCTGACCGCTGTCATATATGTGGTGTAGTATTTGTCGCTTCTGACAGGTTTGCATGATACGGTGGAAAGCAGCAGTAATGCCGCAGCGGCAGTAATCATCAGTGTGTTCTTTTTCATATCTTCTTTGTGCATTGTTATTTTGACGGATTTTTCTGACAAAGATTGTGCCATTTTTCAAAATCGCTAAATTGTTTTGGATATCAGTAAAATAGTGTTTATTTTTGCGCTCCCTTCGTCAGAAGGTTTATAAATAATGTCAAACTCCTTAGTGGAAAGTATTTTTTAATTAATTATGACAAAAGAACAAGAAGTAATGGCGGAGACCGAAGATGTAAAGGCCCCCGCAGTGCAGTCAGAGACTGCAGTGCCTGAGAATGAGGCAGCACCTGCAGCAGATGCTCCTGCGAAACGCAGAAGCAATGCATCCATACCTGTCGAGCAGTTCGACTGGGACAGTTTTGAAGGCGGGTCCTCACTGGAGGACAAGAAGGCTGATGAGGAAAAGTACAATCAGACTATGTCTAAAGTGATTGAGAACGAAGTCGTTGAAGGGACGGTAATGGCTGTCAACAAACGTGAGGTTCTCGTCAACATCGGCTATAAGAGCGAGGGTGTAATCAACATCTCAGAGTTCCGCTACAATCCGGATATAAAAGTAGGCGACAAGGTAGAGGTCTATGTGGAGACAGTTGAGGACAAGAAAGGCCAGCTTATACTCTCTCACAGAAAGGCACACTCACTCCGTTCATGGGATCTTGTGAACGAGGCTTACGAGAAGGACGAGATCGTCAAGGGTTATGTGAAGTGCCGCACCAAGGGCGGTATGATCGTCGATGTATTCGGTATCGAGGCGTTCCTGCCTGGTTCGCAGATCGACGTGAAGCCTATCCGTGACTACGATGTGTTCGTCAACAAGACAATGGACTTCAAGATCGTCAAGATCAACAACGAGTACCGCAACGTGGTGGTTTCCCACAAGGCTCTCATCGAGGCCGAGATCGAGGCTCAGAAGGCCGAGATCATCAGCAAGCTCGAGAAGGGTCAGATCCTCGAGGGTACCGTCAAGAACATCACCTCCTACGGTGTGTTCGTGGACCTCGGCGGTGTGGACGGACTCATCCATATTACAGATCTTTCCTGGGGCCGTATCAACCATCCCGAGGAGGTCGTGCAGCTTGACCAGAAGATCAACGTGGTCATCCTCGACTTCGATGATACCAAGAAACGTATCGCTCTCGGCCTGAAGCAGCTCCAGCCTCATCCCTGGGATGCTCTCGATCCCAACCTCAAGGTGGGAGACGTTGTCAAGGGCAAGGTGGTCGTTATCGCCGACTACGGTGCTTTCGTGGAGATCCAGCCTGGAGTCGAGGGCCTGATCCATGTGTCCGAGATGTCTTGGTCACTCCATCTGCGCAGCGCTCAGGACTTCCTGAAGGTCGGAGACGAGGTGGAGGCAGTCATCCTGACCCTTGACCGTGAGGAGAGGAAGATGTCTCTCGGCATCAAGCAGCTTAAGGAAGATCCTTGGGCTACCATCACAGAAAAATATCCTGTAAATTCACGTCATATCGCCACTGTCCGCAATTTCACCAACTTCGGTGTCTTTGTAGAGCTTGAGGAAGGGGTGGACGGTCTGGTTCATATAAGTGACCTGTCCTGGACCAAGAAGATCAAGCATCCTTCGGAGTTCACCTCTATCGGAGACAAACTTGAGGTCGTTGTACTTGAAGTCGACAAGGAGAACCGTCGTCTCAGTCTTGGTCACAAGCAGCTTGAGGAAAATCCTTGGGAAGTGTTCGAGACTCAGTTCCCTCTCGGTTCCATCCATGAGGGTACTGTCACCAGTTTTGCCGACAAGGGTGCTGTCATATCTCTTGGAGAAGGCATAGAGGGTACCTGTTCTATCAAGAATCTCCAGAAACAGGACGGTACTACGGCGAATGTAGGCGAGAAGCTGCCTTTCAAGGTTGTCGAGTTCAACAAGTCCGCCAAGAAGATAATCCTCTCTCATGTTAAGACGTGGGAAGAGCCCAGGAAAGAGGAAAGCAGGCGTGAGACCGAGAGCACTCAGAGCGCGATGAAGAAGCTCAAGACAAATCTTGAGAAGACAACGCTCGGAGATATCGCCCAGCTTGCGGACCTGAAGAACAAGATGGAGCAGGAGTCCAAGTAATAATCCATGACCTTTTCGTTGACGACATTGGGAGTCTCTTCGGCTTCCCCGACAACGGACAGATATCCCAGCGCTCACATATTGAATATATGTGGGCGCTTGTTCCTTATAGACTGCGGTGAAGGATGTCAGATGCTGATGAAGCGTCATGGCATATCGCTTATGAGGCTGGACGGGATATTTCTGTCTCATATTCACGGTGATCACGTGTTCGGCATCTTCGGTCTGCTGTCAACTCTGTCAATGTCCGGAAGGACGGATCCCGTGCATATATACGCCCCGGAAGGATTCAGGGACGTACTGGAATTCTTCCGGATGCATTTTCTTGAGCGCGAGTGCTATCCGATTCTGTTTCACCCTCTTTCCGGTAAGGCTCCGGAGGTTGTCCTGGAGGATACCGGACTTTCTGTGACTGCTTTCCCTTTAATGCACAGGGTTCCTGCATATGGTTACCTGTTCCGGGAGCAGCCGGCCGGCCTAAATGTGAGGAAGGAGGCTGTAGTGGACCATTCCATGACAGTAAACGAGATTCTGCTGCTGAAGTCCGGTTGGGACGTTTCCCGTGATGACGGAACTTTACTGCGGGCCGTAGACCTGACATACAGGCCATTTGAGCCCAGATCATTTGCATATTGCAGTGACACTGCCGTGTTCAGTGAACTTCCCGGTCTTGTCCGTGGGGTGGACCTGCTGTATCATGAGGCTACTTTCGGTGATGACTGTGCCGGAAAAGCGGCGGAGATGTTTCATTCTACGGCCAGAGAGGCAGCAGGCACTGCGTTGAGGGCCGGAGCCGGGAAACTGGTTATAGGTCATTTTTCCTCCAGGTACAAGGATCCGGAGGTCCTGCTTTCCCAGGCGCGGGAAGTATTTCCCCCGACATATTTGGCGTATGAGGGTGCTGTATTTGACGTACCGGTAAAAAAGACTGATATATGAGAAGATTATTCGTATTTGCGGCTGTCCTTTCAGTCGCTGCGGTTCTTACCGTGATTGATGCGCGCTCCCAGAGCAGTGCGATGAGCGAGGCGGCATCCAAATACAACCAGATATTGTACTATATTGACAGGCTATATCTTGAGGATGTGGATTTCGAGTCACTGATTGAGAAGGCTGTGCAGGCTACTGTCGGTGAGCTCGACCCGCATACGTCATATATTTCGGCAGAAGACATTGCTGCCATGAACGAGCCTCTTCAGGGTGAATTCGAGGGAATCGGTATAGAATTCTCCATTATCAGAGATACGTTGACAGTGCAGGCTGCCGTTGCAGGCGGCCCTTCTGAAAGGGTGGGGCTTCTTGCCGGAGACAGGATAATAGGAGTGGACACTTCGTCGGTGGCCGGTACAGGACTGACAAATGACAGGGTGTACAAACTGTTGCGCGGTCCTAAGGGGACGAAGGTCCGGCTTGCCGTGCTGCGCAGGGGGGTAGAGGATACTCTCGGTTTTACTATCGTAAGAGACAGGATTCCCATCAACAGTCTCGATGCCGCGTATGAAGTCATGGATGGTATACTGTATCTCAAGCTCAGTCGCTTCGCAGCCAGGTCCGCTCAGGAGATCAAGGATGCTATTTCAGGTTTTGACGGGGATATACGTGGGATCATTCTGGATCTGAGAGGCAATTCCGGGGGCTATCTTCCTACGGCCATAGATATAGCGGATCAGTTTCTGAATGCCGGAGAACTTATCGTCTATACGGAGGGAAGGCGTGTTCCGAGGATGGAGGAACTGGCATCCGGAAAGGGGCTGTATATGCATGGACCGCTGGTTGTCATGATAGACGAGAACTCGGCATCGGCCAGCGAGATTGTGTCGGGGGCCATTCAGGATCAGGACCGTGGATTGCTGGTAGGAAGACGGTCATTTGGAAAAGGACTTGTCCAGCAGGCACTTCCCCTTCCTGACGGTTCTGAGCTCAGGCTTACCATAGCACGTTATCATACGCCTTCAGGCAGGGTGATACAGTCTCATTATGAGAACGGACAGAAGGATGAGTACTACAAGGATTTTTATGGGAGATACCTGCGGGGGGAGTCATTCAGCCGTGACAGCATACATTTCCCGGATTCCCTCAAATACCGTACGCTTAAGGCCGGACGTACAGTTTATGGAGGCGGAGGTATAATGCCTGATGTTTTTGTGCCTCAAGATACAGCATCGTATACAGATTACTATGCCTCACTTCTTCGGCAAGGACTTGTAATAGAGTTCATGAACGGTCTCTGTGATACTCACAGGCATGAGTGGCATGCTCTCTATCCTGATTTTGAGAGTTTCGACCGGGATTTTGTAATTACGGATGCAATGCTGGATTCGCTGGTCTCTCTTGCATCGGACAGGGGAGTGGAACCGAATGAGAAAGAACTTGAACGTTCCAGGGCGGATCTTTGCCGCTATATGAAAGCTCTTGCTGCCAGCTCTGTGATTTCAAGAGACTGCTTCTATCGTGTAATGAATGCCGGAAGTCCGGATTTTCAGGCCGCGTTGGAGGCTTTGCGGGAGGCTTCCCTCTCCCTGTAGGCCTTGTTGTAGGCTCTGGAGTTGGCCTTGTGCTGGCTGTATGTAGTCGCGAAGTTGTGTGTTCCGTCGAATTCCGGCTTTGCGCAGAAATACAGGTAACTGGACTTTTCGTAGTTCAGTACGGCGTCTATGGCTGCCACTGTAGGTATCGCAATGGGTCCCGGCGGCAGCCCTTTTATCCTGTATGTGTTGTACGGGGAGTCAATCTGCAGGTGGCGGTTCAGAAGGCGGCGCAGTCCAGGTTCGGTGTCCAGGTGGGCGTAGATAACAGTAGGGCAGGCCTGGAGTCTCATGCCTCTGTGCAGCCGGTTCATGTACACTCCGGCTATCTTGGGCATTTCTCCTACATTGTTGGTCTCGCCTATGACTATCGAGGCAAGAGTCATCACCTCGTTACGGTTCAGGCCGATCTCCTGTGCCAGACGGTCACGCTCACCGCTCCAGAATTTCTCGTATTCTTTCCTGAATCGCCTGACCACGCTGCGGGGACTTGCAGTCCAGTAGAATTCATAAGTATTCGGAATGAACATCCCGATGAAAGTTTCGGGACGAAAGCCGAGCGAGTCAATCATAGCGGAGTCTTTCAGTACTGTAGCGAAAGCGGCAGAGTCAGCTTCAAAGTTGCGTCCGAGGAAAGCCGCCAGCCGGTCCAGTGTCTTGATGTATCCTCTGAGGGTGACTTTTGCAGGAGTCTGCCATCCGTTGGCGAGCATGCGGATGATGTACTGGTTCGACATACCCGGGCTGATGACATAGCGGCCAGGCTCAAAGTGAGCTGCCAGATTCCGTTTTCGGGCGGCGCGCCCGAAACTCTTTAGATTCTTAATTGTACCAGATGCCTTGAGGGAGTCCTCCACATCCTGATAAGTCGCATTCCGGTAGATGAGGATGACTCCTTCCTTTACCGTGTTGGGCTTTTTGTATGTGAGGTACAGACTGAGGCCGAAAGCAGCAATGACGGCTGCGGCGACAGCTGCGGCTGTTATGATGAGTGTCTTGCGGTTCATATTTTCTATCTGTGTCTGCGTAGGAATACCTCGTCTCCGACATGTAGGGTGTCTCCGTTCCTGTAGTCGTTATATTTGAAAAGCTTCTTCATGCGGACACCGTATTTCTGGGAAATATCGTAATATGTGTCGCCTTCCTCTGCAATGTGTATCTCCATGTGCCGTTGTGCTTTTCCTTTTTTTCTCTGCAGGTATACGACTGTTCCTGGCATTAAGTCCCTGGATTTCTTGAGGTCATTGAATCTCAGCAGTTCCTTTGTGAACAGATTGTACTCTTCTGCGAGACTTTCGTAGGTGTCCAGATCACCGGCGAGGATATAGGGGACTCCGTTGCGGACGTAAATGATCCTGTTTCGGGAATGCTTGTACAGGTATGAGTTCCTGGACGGCTTCAGTTCCGTTACCTTCATTATGTCACCGGGACTTGGCGGTATAATGCTGCGGTTCTGTTCCGCCTTGGCATAGATCTCCTGGTCGAAGCGGTATAGCCTGTAGTCCTCGATAATCTTGATCAGCTTCTGGGCGTATTTGGGATCGGTGGCGTATCCGGCTTTCTTCAGGCCATGGCTCCATCCCTTGTAGTCTGTGATTTCCAGATCGAATAGAAAAGAGTAGCGCTGACCGTAGCGCAGGAAGTCCGAATGATCCTTGAATGATTCAGAGGCGCTGCGATACTTGCGGTAGCACGACTTGCCTCTGTCATCTCCCTTTTTGTAGTATGTAGGCCCTTTCCAGTCATTGTGGCATTTTATACCGAAGTGGTTGTTGGCTCTGACAGCCAGGTCTGAATTCCCGTTGGCCGATTCCAGACAGCCCTGGGCAAGAGTTATGCTGGCCGGTATGCCGTGAGTCTTCATGGCCTGTATGGCAGCGTCCTTGTATTTGTCGATATATTCCTGACGGGTCATCTGGGTCTGTCCCTGTACTGGTAGGACTGCCAGCATTATCAGGAGCATTGCGGCTGCCGCTCCCGTGATTATAGTCCGGATTCCATTGAAATTCAGTATTCTTCTCATGTCAGTTCAGTCTGAACGGACAAAAATACGAAAAAATTCTACTCGTTGGAGATGGAGTCGACCGGATTGCGCATGGCGGCGCTTCGGCTCAGCAGGGTCACGGTGACGATGGTGATGATGGTGATCAAGGCAAGGGCGGACAGGAATATCCATACGGGTATCGGGCTGCGGTAGGGGAATGAGGAGACCCAATGCCGGATGATGACAGTGGCGACCGGTGCGGTGATGATGAAGCAGACCAGTGTGATGGTCAGGTAATAGCGGTTGACCATCAGCAGAATCTCCCTGACGGAGGCCCCGAGCACCCGGCGGACGGCTATTTCCTTGCGGCGGAACTGGGTCTCGAAATACACCAGCCCGAGGATACCGATGAGGGAAATTAGCATGGAAATGAGGGCGGTGGCTGTAATGAGGCGGCCGAGGCGCTCCTCGCTGCGGTACAGGCGGTCGATGCTCTCGTCCAGGAAATGGATGTCCAGGTCATCGGGATCCAGGGACGGGTCCAGTTCGCATACCTTTGTCCGGATCCAGTCCAGGCTCTTGCGGACTCCTTCCGGCATTATCCTGATGTAGAACAGTCTGAGCATGCTCCCGGTATTCGAGCCGAAATTGTACAGGGCCATCGGTGCCATGGCATGCTGCATGGGCTTGTAATGGAAATCCTTGACAATCCCGACGATATTCATCTTGCCGTTTTCCATGTACGAATGCAGGTATGGCCATGTCTCCATCGCCGTCCTGTTGAAAATATAGCAGCCCTCGGAGCTCCCGTCATCGGAAGGAACGAAGTTCCGTCCCTCCTCTATCTCAAGACCGAAAAACGGTACAAACCAGCGGTCCGTGCCTATGACGTCGTACATGATGTATCCCTCGCCGTAGTCACCTCCCCAGCCGCCAGCCTCCGCTGAGACTATTGACCTGGATGCCGCCGCGACTCCGGTGATACCCGGATATTCCAGCAGCATATTCCTGAAGGTTTCGCGTTTGGCCGCGATCTTGTCCGTCACCTCCATCTCAACCACCTGCTCCCGGTCGAATCCCATGTCGTAGTTCTTCATATACCTGTTCTGCACGGCTATGAACATAGAGCAGAGCAGCAGTACGAACGATATCACGTATTGTACCCCTATCAGTACCGAACGCAGTCTGATGCCTTTGGCTGACAGGGAAAAAGAGCCCTTGAGCACCACAGCCGGACTGAATGAGGTACTGTAGAACGAAGGGAAGATACCGGCGGCAACAGCTGTCGCCACCGCAACCCCGAGGGATATGAGGATAAGCGCGGGATTGTCCTGGAGCCGCATTGATCCGGAGATATATGAGGCCAGGCTGGTACCGGCTGCAAGCGACATCACCCCGATACTGAGGGCAAATGCAAGCAGTGCCAGCCCGATAGTGGAAATCAGCTGCGACCTTATCAGACTGCCTCTTGTCGCACCGACTACCCTCCGGGTGTTCAGCCCCTTGATGCGGAACGGCACCGAGGCCATGGCGAAGTTGATAAAATTGATGACAGCGATGAGTATCACAGCAATGGCTACAGTCAGCAGGACAATGGCAGTGGAACGGTTACCCTTGCCGGCAACGTCCGAAATGACATCCTCCGACCAGTAGGCGTCATGCAGGCGGGTAAGCCGCAGCTTTATTATGTCCGCCTGGAATATCTGCCGCCCGATATACGCCGCTGCCGAATCTACGGCCGCAGCCGCTCCCTCCTCTGTGGACAGCTTTACATAGCAGCAGTAAGACCATCCGCTCCAATCCTCCAGACCGTCGAGACCGGATGACAGCAGCAGCTCATTGTCCGCACTGGAATTGTCCGGAAAGTCCTTGTAGACCGCCACAATGCGGAACGGACGCGGATCAGCGCCTACCGTAAAGCTGACTTCTTTCCCTAACGGGGACTCGTTTCCGAACAGCTTCCTGGCTCCTTTCGCGGAGATGACGGCAGTTCTTGGGGCACCATAACCGGCAGTGTCCCCGCTGATTATCTCGAACGGGAATACCTTCAGCAGGTCATGCTCCGAATAAGCTGTCCTCAGGCTCACGCCCGGGTTGTCCGTACCGGTCTCATTGAAAAGCTGCGTCATCCCCTTGGCATACTGATACACGCTCACCGCCTCGGCCTGAGGAAGCGAGGTCTTCAAATGCTCTATCACCGGCCGCGATACCGTTGAGTACCACATCCCCGGATTGGTCGGCAGCATGCTCTCCAGACGGTATACCTTCCCGTGCCCGGGATAATTCCGGTCATACCGCAGGTCGTACAGCACCTGCACCATCACGGTCATGAATATCGAGAAGGCGAGGGTCAGTCCCGCGATGTTGAGAACGGTGGAGAACAATGTGTGGCGGTTGAATCGTATCGGTCTCATGGTTTGCATCGTTAAATCCGCACACAAAATTAGGTGTTTGCTCCAAGCCTGACAAGGAAAAAGCGGTGGTGGAAGTTTTTTTGCAGCTGAGGTGTTTGAAATTTAGGGATTTATGCGGTTTGCCGGAAGTTTTTGTGCCCGCCGGCCATGCTGTTCAGCGTAATGACACTCAGGGAAAGCCACTATAGTTCAATTGGCCATCAGGCTTCTGAGTCATCGGACCTCTGAGAAAGTCCAACAAAAGCGGTTTGAGAAAGTACTTGTAAATCAGATGTTTTGTAAAAAGGCATCTGCTGGACATGGATCGATGTGGGCTTTAAAGGCTGTTTTGTGGCAAAATGCACGTAGTCCAGCAAGCCGCTGAATTTTAAATAGCTGACAATAAATACAATACGCTCGGACGGCATGCTGGACTATGCAAAATGACAGTATATGCCTACAAGGTGTGTAGACACGAGCTGAACTCAGTGGGATCTGGCGCGACCATCACGGCTATTGTGACGGCCGTTAGGCAAGACCGCTTACCGCAATGGCAGCGAATCGCGGGATATGCTGCCAGTGTGGAAGGGAGATTGACCGGGAGACTGGGAAACGGCCACGGAACGGCTTACAAAAGGTGAATACAGGAACGAACTAACGCAGGTGTACCGTATTTGCCCATTTGGGTTCACCTGCTAAGGCGTTCATCCTGCCAATGCGTCCCAGAAAGCATGTACGGGGTGTTTTGGCGGTATTCACTGTCACAGGTGCTCGGCAGAGACGGGAAAATGGTACACTTGCGGAATACAGATAATTTTCAGAAGATTATTTAACATCGATTCTTTCCGACTCTTTCCAAAGGAGTTCCTGGTTCGTGTCCAGTTTACGGCGGATATTTATGTTATTGCGGAAGTACTGGAATCCTACTGGAGGGGGCGGGAGCGGTATGAGGACAGCCGGTCCTTGAGGTACTTGGAGAGTCGGGTGGACAGGCCCATCTGTCTGCCCAGACGGGTCTTCCACTTGTTGAGCCGATTGAGGTCAGTGCAGAGGATGACGCTGGCGGCGTTTGGGGAGACTCCGCAGCACATCAGGGAGACGAGCAGGCGGTCGTCCTGTGTCATCCATGGGAATTCGGAGTACAAACTCTCTGTGAAGCCGGGGTAGGAGGCCTCGATGAGGGAATTGATGCTGGGCAATATATCCGTGTCCGCCAGTTCCTTGTGGAGGATATCCCTTATCCTGCGGCTCATGTTTCCGGGACTGGATGCGCTCTCGTAGTAGATGTTGGCCGTCTCGTCGGCGAGCATCAGCAGCTTCTCGGTAAATGCGGTCAGCTCTGTGTTCTCCCTGCCGCGTTGCAGCAGCATCCGGGCCATGGTCCGGCTTTCTTCCAGGTCGGTCTCAAGGCTCTTTATTTCGTGTTTCTGTTCCAGAATCGTATTGTTCTGTACCTTTATAGTGCCCTCCTGCTCCCTGATGGTGCTCTTCTGTTCCACGATGGTGCTCTTCTGTTCCACGATGGTGCCGCTCTGCTTCTCTATGACGTCCTTCTGCTTCCATGTGTCTCCCTCCAGGTCCTTGGAAATGCTGTAGAACATGGAGGTCTTCCGTTTTTCCTCCCTCAGTTTCAGACGGGCGTCCAGAAGTGCCAGCAGGGCGGCCGATAGCCCCGCAGCCAGTATGCATTGAATGATAAAGTCCCAGTCCATACTGCAAAAATATGGAAAATCGGCGTGCCGGGCAAGGGCGATGCCAGCCTATTCATTGGCAATGGACTCCACAGGGTTGCGGAGAGCGGCCCTGCGGCTGAGGAGCGTGACGGTAACAGCGGTGATGACGGTCACAATGACGAGGGCGGCCAGGAATATCCATACTGGTATGGGACTCCGGTAGGGGAATGAGGATGCCCAGTGATGTATGACGACTGTGGCTATCGGAGCCGTGACGATGAAGCAGACCAATGTGATGGTCAGGTAGTAGCGGTTGACCATCAGCAGAATCTGTCCGAATGAGGCTCCGTGTACGCGCCGTATGGCTATTTCCTTCCGACGGAACTGGGTCTCGAAATAGACGAGGCCTATGACGCCGATGATGGAAATCAGCATTGAGATTACGGCCGCTGCGGTAATCAGGCGTCCGAGCCGCTCCTCGCTGCGGTACAGACGGTCGATGCTTTCGTCCAGAAAATGTATGTCCAGATATTCTCCGATGAGCGAGGGGTCGGCCTCGCAGATTTTCTCTCTTATCCAATCAATACTTTCACGGATACCTTCCGGACGGATCCGTGCGTACATCACGGTCAGCGGAACCTGATTCCCAGATCCGTTATTGCACAGTGCCATAGGGGAGATACTGTACTGCATGGGCTTGAAATTGAAATCCTTCACTACGCCGATAATATGGTCAGGATTCTCATCCACATTATTTGTGACCAGCTCAACATGCAGGAAGGGATATGCTTTCATTGCCGTCTCGTTGAAGATGACCGTGCCGTTGTCACGCATGTCATCGGACGGAAGGAAGTCCCGTCCTTCTGTCAGCTCCAGTCCGAAAAACCGGATGAAACTGTAGTCCACGTACATCACGTCATACATGAAGAACTCTTCGCCGTAATTTTGGCCTTGGCCTCCTATGTCAGTGGATACTATGGAATTGGAGGAGAATGTGACTCCGGTGATTCCGGGATGTTCCATAAGCATGCCGCGCAGGACTTCCCGTTTTGCCGCAGCATCCTCTGTAATGGTCACTTCCACAATCTGCTCCCTGTCAAATCCCATGTCATAGTTCTTCATGTAGGCGTTCTGTACTGCAATGAACATGGAGCACAGTATCAGAATAAATGATATGACGTACTGGATGCCGATGAGTATTGTGCGGAGCCTGCGTCCGCGTGCGGACAGGGAAAACGAGCCTTTGAGTACAATCGCCGGGTTGAACGAAGTACTGTATCGGGCGGGGAAAATGCCTGCGGTCAATGCGACTGCAACGGCGATGCATAAAGTCATGGCGACAAGTTGCGGATTGTCCTGGATTCTCAGGGATCCGGAAATGTAGGATGCGATGCCTGAGGTAGAGATCATGGACATGACTCCTGTACTGAGGGCAAATGCCGGGACGGTAAGTCCCAATGCTGCTGTCATCTGCCTCCATATCATCTTCCTGCGGGTTGCCCCGAGTACTCTGCGGGTGTTGATGCCCTTTATGCGGAAAGGAACGGACGCCATGGAAAAATTGATGAAGTTGATGGCCGCTATGATTATGACTATGAGGGCTACGGTGAGCAGCACAAGGGTTGTCGCGAGATTGCCCTTGGCGATGCTGTCTGATGATATGTCCCTGGACCAGTGGGCGTCGTGAAGTGATGTGAGCCTGAAGTTTACCCCTCCGACCTGAAATACTTCGTTTCCGATGAACGAGGCTGCCGAATCGGCTGCCGCCTGTGCTCCTTCATACGTGGACAGCCTCAGAAAGCATCCAAGACTCCAGTTGGACCAGTTGTCCATGCCATCTATGCCTAAAGAGAGAAGGAGTTCGTTGTCAATTGTGGAGTTGTCCGGAAAGTCCTCGTACACCGCCACGATGCGGTAAGGACGGGGATCACTGTAGGTGGTGAAGCTGATTTCCCTGCCTATCGGGGATTTGTCACCGAAGAGTCTGGCGGCTCCTTTCGCGGAGATAACGGCAGTTCTCGGGGCACCATAGTCGGTAGTGTCTCCGCTTATGAATCTGAAAGGGAATACGCGCAGCAGATCGTGGTCGGAATTGCCGAAACGGAGGTTTACTCCGGTGTTGTCTGAGCCCGTTTCGTTGAACAGTTCCGAGCGTCCTTTCATATATTGATACGTGCCAACCGCTTCCGCCTGCGGAACAGCCGTCTTCAGATATTCGATCATCGGTCTGGATACTACCGGAAAGAACTCTCCAGTTCCTCCTGGAGGCGTGCTTTCCAATCTGTATATTTTCTCATGCCCGGGATAGCACCGGTCGTAGCGCAGGTCATACAGCACCTGCACCATCACGGTCATGAATACCGAGAAGGCGAGTGTCAGTCCCGCGATATTGAGGATGGTGGAGAATAACGTGTGGCGGTTGAATCGTATCGGTCTCATGGGGCGCATTGTTGTTAGTTAAATCCGCACACAAAATTAGACGTTTGCTTCAAGCCTGCCAAGGGAAAGGCGGCCGTGGAAGTTTTTTTTGCAGCGGAGATAATTGAAACTTAGGGATTTATGCGGTTTGCCGGAAGTTTTTGTGCCCGCCGGCCATGCTGTTCAGCGTAATGACACTCAGGGAAAGCCACTATAGTTCAATTGGCCATCAGGCTTCTGAGTCATCGGACCTCTGAGAAAGTCCAACAAAAGCGGTTTGAGAAAGTACTTGTAAATCAGATGTTTTGTAAAAAGGCATCTGCTGGACATGGATCGATGTGGGCTTTAAAGGCTGTTTTGTGGCAAAATGCACGTAGTCCAGCAAGCCGCTGAATTTTAAATAGCTGACAATAAATACAATACGCTCGGACGGCATGCTGGACAATGCAAAATGACAGTATATACCTACAAAGTGTGTAGATACGCACTGAATTTGGTAGATCTGGCCGACTATCACGACAGTTAGGCACGATTAGGTACGACCGCTTACCGCAACGGCAGCAAATCGCGGGAAACGCTGCCAGTGTGGAAAGGGGATTGGTTGGGAAACGGCCACGGAACGGTTTGCAAAAGGTGAATACAGTAGTGCGTCTCCGTCCTCAGGTGCTTCTGCCGGCCATACCTCCGCGTCCTCTTCCGGAAGGTGCCGATAACGGAACTTTTGCCGGTGGAAATAGGTGTGCCACGGCAGCTGCGATGTCAGAAATTTTCGGGCGGAATGAAAATTGCTTCTAAATTTGCATTAGTAATAAATGACAAGTATGGCACATAAGAGTTTGACAATAGAATATCAGGAATTTACATCTATGGAAGATATGATGCCCGAGGACCGCTCCCTGCTGGAGTCTGCAATCGGTGCGACGAAAGGCTCTTATGCTCCTTTTTCGCATTACAACGTCGGTGCGGCGGTGCTCCTCTCGGACGGGACGGTAGTGCAGGGGGCCAATCAGGAGAATGCGGCGTTTCCGTCCGGGCTCTGCGCTGAGAGGACGGCTCTTTTTGCGGCACATGCTCAGCATCCCGGTCTTGCAGTGCGTGCCATCGCGGTGACAGCCTGCCGCAACGGACGCATGGCCCCGGAGCCCGCCTGGCCCTGCGGTGCGTGCCGCCAGGTGCTGGCCGAGACCCAGAAAAGGGCAGAGGCCCCCGTCCGTGTCATCGTGGGAGGCCTCAGCCGTATTGTCGTATTTTCCTCGGTGGACGATATTCTGCCGTTCATCTTTGACGGCAGCGCACTGACGGAGTGTAATGGGTGACGCGTCTGACGGATATGGAGTGTGTTAAAGGGCAGACAGGTCGGTGATGACAGGATTCTCGTTCCGGGCAGATTGGAAGATGCCCCGGACTTTGCCGTCATTGCTATTGAACAGGTAGTACATGGTGGAGCCCTCTCCGTTCTCATCCAGTATCCGGTAGAATGTTGACTCGTCTTTCTTCAAGTTGTACATCATGATATAGAATGAGCTGGCTGAAGACAGACAGAGGTATGCCTTTTCACCGTTTATCAGTGATGCGATGTGCAGCAGGTATTGTGCGTCAGGATGCTCCTGTAGATATTCGAACCGTTTCATCCCATCGTATTTGATACTTTTAGGGTAATCGCTTTTGCCGAAGTCGAGCCTGAATGCCGGATGTATGCCGCTATTGTCGGCTACGAATATCGTATCGACGAAGATCTGGCTGAGATATACCTTGTCTCCGGTGTGCGATATAGGATACGAAGACTTGAAGCCTCCTTCCGGGTGCTTGGTCCTGCACGTGTCAACTATATTCCAGTTCCGGTCGTAGACTGTGAACAGAGGTGTGGTATATCCGGGAGTGCCGTTGTAGGTGTTTTTTACAAAATATCTGTCAGGAATGTCATCGGTGGCGAATATGTAGGAGATGCCCCAGTTCAAGTTCTCGTAACTGATGGGCGGAAGGAACTCGTATCCGTCATCTTCTATCAGGTAACGCACGATGTTTTTCCCGTAGAAACTACTTGCATACAGGGTGTCCGAGATTATGAAGATGGAGGAAATGTCCAGGAACTCCCCAGGACCCCGGCCCTGATGGCCGATGTCGCGCAGATAGCGTCCGAACTTGTCGAACTGCATCAGCCGATGATTTCCGGTTGTCGTGGAGGCTATTATGTATCCTCCGTCCTTTGTCTGCGCGACTCCATTGATGCCGCCTCCTACAATGCTTTTTTCAGAGTATTCCAGGGGGAGCATGTCCACTTCTGACAGGGAAATCTCCTTGACATCGCGGCCTGTCAGGTCTGCGTCTATGACGCGGATGCTGTTCCGGTCGGTTCCGGAAGTGCAGGATACGGCCATTGCGGCCGCAACCAAAATGCTGAAAGTCGTTTTTCTATTCATAGTCAGAGCTCTGGAGATTTTTATGATGGGAAGATAGAACGGGGTCAATGACGCAGCAGGTCTTTAAGCTCGCTCCAGGGGACTGTTACATTTACCGCTCCCAAGACATACGGCCCTATCTCGTATTGGTTGTAGATGTAGGTGACACCGCTGTCGGATACGGTGAAGTTTCCGTTGGGACGGATGTTTTTCTCGAACAGCATGGATGTGTCGGCCGGATTTTCCAGCGATTCGGGCAGGCGGCCGGTAAGGAGCCCGGACAGTCTGTCTGCGTATCCGGCTTTGAACATATCTTCCTCGGTCACAGCCGCTCCGGTCTTCATGTCAAGATTAAGTGCTTTGACAGAGGTGCTCCCGTGCGCTCCTCCAGTGAAAGTGTACTTTGTGACGGTATATGACAGGATATTGTCGTGGAAACCGCTCACAGCTCCGGTGGTGTAGTCTGACCAGCTGGCAGAGGCCGGATGACGGTCTATGGTACTCTCCCTCACCAGAAGCGGCAGATTGACCTCCCTGTACTCGGCAACCTTCCTGTCCTTGTATTCAATAAGGGCTTCTTCTACGCTTACGTCTGACGGCACGTCCCCGAACATGGCAGATGCAATACTGCCGTTTATGCTGTCCATGACATCCTTTGCCGGTCCGGAAACAAGATATTCTATATTTATCTTCAGGTCCAGTTCGGCCTCGCTGTCATCCGAGAGCCTGTATGTCCCGGATGTTTCCAGGGTCATGGTCCCCGGTATGTAGTCGCTACATGATACGGCGCTGAGCATAAATGCCGCAGCCGTCATCGCCAGAAACAGATTCATGGCAATATACGTTCTGTTCGGTGTCATACTTCCTATTTTTAATTATTTGTGAAATACAAATATACGCAGAAGCCGAGAGCAGAACAAATTTATTTGTTATGCCGAGGCGTGAACAGTATATGCGGCGCAGCCGAATATCGCAGAAGCCGAGAGCAGAACAAATTTATTTGTTATGCCGAGGTGCCACTGGTGGAAAGATCCCTTGAATTTTCTGAAAGACGGTATTCGGCAAATAGAAAAGGCCGCGCCATATGTCCGGTGCGGCCCTTCAAAGTTTTTCATAGTCGTTAAAGAGATCAATCCTTCTTGACTTTCGATGCGGCTGAGGATGCCGTGACTTTGGCCTTGGCCATAAGAGGTGCCCAGTTATAGTTGCGTCTGAGACCCTGAATGGTCATATAGAGCATCAGTATGCAGGATACCACGCAGATTAAAGCGAACGCAGCGATATACAGCCCGGCCTTCATGATCATTACCGGAGCATTGGTGCCGGCATCGTATGAACTCTCGGTACGCCCGTCGCTGTACTTTGTCACAGTCCGGATCCATCCTATCGAGGCGGCACTGCCCATCATCATTGCCGACATCGCGTATGTAAACTTGCTGATGCCCCTCAGAGTGCTGGATTCAGCCCTGGTTCGGGTCATGGTGTAGCCGTACGGACGCTCGGCGAAGATATAGACAGGTATCAGGATGATGAAGAATATGTTCCAGGCCCTGACCGCCCGTTTCTCGGCCTTGGCGCTCTTGACCCACGAACCATACTCATCCAGCGCCATCTTCTTTATATCCTTGAAATCCATCTTATTGATCCTGTCGAACTCTTTCCTGCACTCCTTTGCATGGGCAAGGGACTCGTCACGCCGCTCCTCTAAGCTTTTCCTGACATCCCTCGACTGGGCGGTATCGGCCTTGGCGGCATATTCGTCAGCAGCCTCCATCGCACTGGCATAAGAGGACTTCTGCTCATAAAGAGACAACAGCTTATAATTTTTAGCACTCAGATTAGCATATTTGACAAAACCGGCCGGACTGTAGAGATCTTCGGGAGTAGTATCCCAGTTGAGAACAGTATCTGTTTCCTCCCAGCCCTCCACAGCTGCGACATTCTCCTGCCTGTTCTCCACGCTTTCCTGCTTCTGGTCCACTCTCCAGGATAGGAAGGCCACCGTAAGTATCACACCGAGTATCACCTGCCACTGGAAGTTCCAGTGCCTTGTGGAGGACCAGTCCAGAATCTCGTCCAGTTCATCCAGACATATCTTGAGATACTGGTCGCTCATGTCCACCCGCGCTTTCCTCGCCTTGTCGACCAGAGCACGCATCTGTTCTGTCTCCAGAGCGGTCTCGGGATAGACATCGTCTATGCCTTTGTCCGTACCTGCCTGGGTGGTCACTGCCTGATAGAGATAGCCGTAAGCCTCGGCATTGGGACTGTCGCTTTCCGACAGCTGTTTTACTTCCACGATGTCGAACGACAGATAGCCTTCGCGCATCGCTTTCTTCCTGTTCTTGGGAGCTTTTTTCTTTTTCCCGTCTTGTTTCTGAGCCATATTTGTAGGGTATTAGGTTATATATCCACAAATATAGCAGGTAGGAAAAGGACAGATGTTCCATCCTGACAATATCGCGGTTCAATGGTTAAATACCCGGAAAACAAAGAAATGCCAATACGTAAAATATGCGTCAATGCGTACATCACCGCTCTCTGAGCACCCTCTCGCGGTACTGCTGCGGAGACATCCCGTGTTTCTTGGAAAAAGCGCGGCGGAAAGTGGAGATCGAGTTGAATCCGGACATCTCGGCCAGTTGCTCGACCGACCAGTGTCCGGAAGAACTGGAGAGAAGTCTCTCCGCCTCGGATATCCGTTGCGAGTTGATGTAGTCGTAGAATGTAGTGCCGACCTCCTGGTTGAGGTAATTTGACAGGGTGGTTCTGTTGGTGCCAAGTTCTGTCGCCAGTTCCGAGAGGGTCAGACGGGGAGTGCGGATAAAATAGCCGTTCGATGCCAGTTCGCTCAATCTCCTGGCGAAGTTATATGAGACAACTGTGGACGACAGTTCAGCCGTGGACGGCACCTGGTCTGCCCATAGGTCCTGTCCTGTCTGAGGCACGAAGTAATAAGTTTTGTAAGCGACTATCCCCCAGCTTACAGAAAGGGTGATGTAATAAACGGCATCCAGAACATAGTCCAGCCTGACCGACAGGAATGTCCACAACACCAGATTCGGCAGAAACAATGCTATGCTCACCCACATCCAGCGTATATCCATGTGGGTGAGACTGGAACAGTTGTCCAGAAGTCTGCGTCTGTACTGCACGGTCATTTTCAGCACTATGCACATACATGTCGCGGAGAATACCAGAGAGAAGAGCGCCTGCAGACTGATCATCCATTCGTACGGCCATATTGCGTACAGGATGGTCATGCCGATAAAAGGCAATAACATAAACAGAAGCCTTGGGACAGTCATGCGGCCAGGAGTGATGACCTCGAAGGCATAGATTACATAGAGGGGAACGGTCCAGTTGTCCACTGAAAGCAGTAATCTGTAGATATAGCTGTCAGAAGCAACGTTGGGATGCATATACATAATGTCCTTGATGATATATGCCGCATATACGGCCAGGATTATACCCGTAATGACTCTCAGTCTGTTCTTCTTGAACACACCGAGATAAAGAGCGGCGGTCAGTCCGAAAAGACCGGCAGCTATACCTTGAATCATCACAGTCGCGTGCTCGAACATGTTGTCTGTCTATTTGCAATTAACCTAAAATCAGTCGGTTGGTGTAAGTGGTCTTCATGACTTCAAGGTTGTCGATACAAAGGACGTCATGCTCAAATACCCTACCGACCTTGCTGATAATTAATGGCAAGTTATAAAAAATATGACGTACGCCAAAGAAAGATTCAGAAAATATTCGCTTCATTCTGAAGCCCAGGACATTTGCGGACCACAGTCGTCTTTCTTATCCCATAGTGTGATATTTTTATAGTATCATTCTGTATGTCAATGCTTTAATGATGCCTGTCGCATCATCGTGCGCTCAGGTTGTGTGAAGAGTGTGATCGTTTTAGAATTTTATCATTTCCGTTTCTTATATCCTCTACGGTTTCTTCTACATGGACATCGGGCTTTATGCCTTTGGCGTAGAACGTACCCTGCCTGCCGAGATGACTGAAAACTTTAGTCCCGGTAAAAGTGAAGAATGTTCCGGACGGCAGTCTCACAGTGTTGATTCTTCCTGTGCATCCACCTGTAGGCGAGCCGATTATAATTCCGGCTCCAATGTAGCGCATGTAGTCGTAGGCGTCCTCAAAGTGACTGATATTTGATGCATTTGCCAGGAAAATGAGATTCCGGTCAGGGACGGGGACTGAGACATTCTCAGCAGCGTTCTGAATGACAGGGGTCTCCGGAATATATACTTGAGGAATCTTCACGATATCTTCTCTCGGAGGCCGTACATTTCCGCTGATAAGCTCTGCAAGGAGGTGCATCGCTACGGTGCGGCTGCCGTAGCGGTTGTCAACTATCACCTTCTGCCCGGCAGTCCGGTCCCGTAAAAGAGTGCGGATGCGGTCCATGTCGGATCTGGAAGTATTGATATACAGTGTGCTGTCATTTATCCATCCGCTTTCGCGTCCGAAGAGGGCACTGCCTGCGCCCGTTATGAATTCCGTTCTGTCAATCAAAGTCACTTCCACCTCACGCGTACCGTTACCGTCCTCGATGGACAGTAACGCATCTTTTCCATGTCCGAATGAACGCAGCCACAGAGTCTCGGCCCGCACGGACTTGTACTGCGGACTGCCGGAAATCTCATTCTCGCACTCTCTCCACGAGCTTATGGCCGGTCTGCCGTTCACCGACACGATTACATCTCCTGCCTTAAGCCTATTGTCTTCCGAATGAACAACGACTATCTCATCTCCTATACGCCTGACCCGCAGCGGAAGATATTCCGTATCCGCCAATTCGGAGGGACAAGTCACGGCGATATGGGCGTCATCAAGCAGTGCCAGCATCCTGCGCAGCAGCCCTGGATCATAAACGGTCCGCTCCACCGTCTTCCCCATGTACTCGGAAAGGGCAGCATCCCAATCCAGATCCAAGTCGGAAAGGTAGGGATGGAAATACTTCATGGCATTCCACGCCACCGCAATATCAGCGCACATCGTGACGTCGTCGTGCAGCTCCCCGGCTCTCTCCGCTTTCCGTATCAGTTCACGGGCCGCAGCGGAATCATACGTGGGAAACGTATCGTCATCTGTGCCATACAGAGCCAAAGGCACATGTATGTACAGCCCGTCCGCCAGCTTACGTACAGCCATATCCCCGAACGAGGAACAGTCTTCGAACAGCCTGTCCCTGGTAGAGACAGTCACCGTCCCGCCATCAACAGAATAGTCATAGACGCCGTTGTACTTGCTCCAGGCTTTCAGGTCCTCAGGTCTGTATTTAAACTTATTTCCGTCCGGCAGATGCAGAGTGACATTTTTTATGGAAAAACTGCCTTTACCGTCCACGAAGACAACTATGTGTCCTCCTGCGTCAACTGTACCTGAACCGCTGCCCGCACTTTCTACGGCACCTGCGGAAGCCGCCCCGAACCGTCTCACGCAACTGTGCCAGGCAGAATCCTGCGCGACAGCATTCTCCGGCTTACCGTCCCTGCACGCCGAAGTATAATAGTTCATTCCAGTATTGAAAGCAGTCTTGAAATAGATTCTCAACGACTCCGGATTATGATTCCTGATATCCGCGGAGACCTTTATCCTGTCATACGGGAGTCCGGGAACCAGTGCAAGTTCCACTGCCGTCTTGCTGGAATTGTCTGTCTGCATCGCCCTTCCCGTTCTTTTGCTGACGTACCAGTTGCTTTCAGGCCCCAAGTCCACCCCGCAGTGCTGCCAGGCTATCTGATACATTCCTGAAGTGTCTTCAGGTGTGACGAGCTCCCATCTTCCATACTCATCTGAATCCGAGAACTCCACTCCTGGAGCTACAGGCCCGAAAAGTCCGTCTAAAGTCATTTTCAGTTCTTTCTCATTTTCGCATTCCAGAACCTCGCGTATTCCGTACAATGCAAACTTATTCCAGTCGAAGCCCTCCGGCATGTCTCCCGGATAGAACCACCGTACCAGTCCGTATGCCTCCGCGAAAGCTTCTGCGCAGGACTTTTTGTCAACTTTTTTATCTATATTTTCACGGCAGGAGGATATTATAATGCATGCGACAAATAAAAAAACTATAATCTTGTTCATTTAAACCTGTTTTTAATATTAATTGCAAATATAAATGAACTTGTTTGATTTGCATGGCCAAGTTGCTGCGATGTATATTGCGAAGCAACTTGTCATGACTGCCGGTCTTTGCTGTGCCTGGCAAGTATGGCCATGAATTCGTCACCTGTAATGGTTTCTTTCTCAAGTAGGTATGCTGCAGCATCGTCCATGGCCGTCCGGTTGGCGGTGATGATGGCGCGGGCTTTCTCATGGGCCTGCCTGATGAGGGCCAGTACTTCGCGGTCAATGTCGGCGGCTGTGTCTGCAGAGCAGGCGAGGGTGGTGTCTCCGCCAAGGTAGGCGTTGCTGACGGTTTCAAGGGCCATCATGTCGTACTTGTCGCTCATGCCGTAGCGGGTGACCATGGCCCGGGCCAGGCGTGTGGCCTGTTCTATGTCGTTGGATGCGCCGGTAGAGATCTGGCCGAAGAAAATCTCTTCGGCGGCGCGGCCTCCGGTCAGGGTTGCAATGCGGTTAAAGAGGTCCTCGCGGGTCAGGAGCACTTGCTCTCCGCTGTCCACCTGCATGGTATAGCCGAGGGCTCCGGACGTGCGGGGCACGATGGTTATCTTGTGAACAGGAGCTGAGTGTGTCTGCATGGCAGCAACCATGGCGTGTCCTATCTCGTGGTAGGATACGGTCCGGCGCTCTGTCTCGGACAGAACCTTGCCTTTCTTCTGGGCTCCGGCGATTACAGTTTCCACGCTTTCCTCCAGATCGGAAGTAGTGACTTTGTCGCGGCCCATGCGTACGGCCCGAAGTGCACCTTCATTGACAATGTTGGCCAGTTCGGCTCCGGATGATCCGGCGGTGGCTCTGGCTACTACGTCCAGGTCTACATTGTCGTGCCTGACATTAGTCAGATGGACGTTCAGGATGGCCTTGCGTCCCTCGAGGTCAGGCAGTTCCATCTGGATGCGGCGGTCGAAGCGTCCCGGACGCAGCAGGGCTTTGTCCAGACTTTCGGGGCGGTTGGTGGCTGCCAGAATGACTACTCCTTTGCGGGCATCGAAGCCGTCCATCTCGGTCAGCAACTGGTTGAGGGTCTGCTCCCTCTCGTCATTGCCGCCTCCTATGGTATTGTCGCGTTTCTTGCCTATGGCGTCTATCTCGTCAATGAAGATGATGCAGGGTGCTTTCTCATTGGCCTGTTTGAAGAGGTCGCGGACTTTTGCGGCTCCCATACCTACGAACATCTGTACGAACTCCGAACCGGACATGCTGAAGAAAGGTACTTTTGCCTCTCCGGCCACTGCTCTTGCTATGAGTGTCTTGCCGGTTCCCGGAGGACCTACGAGCAGAGCGCCTTTGGGCAGAGACGCTCCTATGGCGGTGTATTTGCCCGGATTGTGCAGAAAGTCGACTATTTCCCTCAGAGCCTCCTTGGCCTCGTCCTGTCCGGCCACATCGGCAAAGGTTGTCCTGACATCCGAGTCTGCGTAGATCTTGGCCCCGCTGCCTCCGAAGGTCATGAAGTTGCCCCCGCCGGCTCCAAGACGGGACTGGATTGATTTGCCGGCCTGTCTCCAGATAATGTAGAACAGCAGGAAGGGCAGTACCCACAGCAGTATGAAATTCATTATAGGGGAATTCTCGCGGGGAATCTCACGGGTGAATGCTATGCGTCCGTCCTCGTTTGGACTCTTCGCTGCCAGCAGTCGGTCCACTAAGCCGGGATCGCCTACCGAACCGGTGGAATAGGTGGTCCTGCCGCTCTCTCCCTCGTTGGTCAGGAAGTAGATGTAGTCGTTCTTGATCATCACTTTCTCCACCATGCCGCTATCGACCTTATTGATGAAGGTGCCGTAGTCGGTGGGGATTATGCGTGTGCCGTTCATTTTTGGGAATACCAGCCAGTTGAGAAGCAGGACAACTCCTATGACCACCATCAAGCCCACGAATGAGCTTGTGCGTGGACTGCGGTCCTGCGGTTTGTTCCCATTGTTGCTCTGTTGCTGTACTGTCATTGTCTGGGTATTTAATTGATGTGTTAAACATTGTCTCAGCAATGATTGTGCCGTGTCAGTCGATTTTCAGCGGGGTATACATACTGGTACTGTAAAATTACGGACACAATAGGGAACGGCCTGTTGATTTCAAGCGGGTCAGACTTCAGGTGTTGATATGTACCTCACGTCCAACAAAGCGCGCTTACAGAAATACCTGATAATCAGATGCTTTGAAAAAGGACATCTGCTGGACTTGTGAGGATATGGGGCAGAATGGCCGTTTGGTGGCGAAATATGCCGGGTCCAGCAAGTTGCTAAAACGTATATCCTTGATAATAAGCGGGATGAATTTCGGTGATATGCTGGACATT
>UQUN01000013.1 GCA_900544175.1 uncultured Alistipes sp. | reverse complement strand
CACTGAATGAAGTCTGACTCGCTTGAAATCAGCAGGACTTTTCCTATTGTGTCCGGTACAAAGACTGGTTAGAGTTCCCAGGCGAGGGCCGAGGCTCCGAGGATGGCGGCGTCCGAGTCCTTGAGGGTGGAGTACAGCAGGCGGATCTTGCCTTTCCATATATCCAGCAGATTCTCGTTCATGCTCTCTATGATGGACTCGGTCAGGAACTCCTTGGACCTGGCCAGACCGCCGAACAGGATTATGGCCTCCGGAGCACTGAATGCCACGAAATCGGCGAAAGCCTCTCCCATGATTTTACCTGTGTAGTGGAATATTTCGATTGCCAGCTTGTCCCCCTTTGTAGCGGCATCGTAGATATCCTTTGATGTGATTTTCTCGGGATCCAGATTGCGCAGCAGGCTCTTGTCCTCTCTGTCTGCAAGGAATTCCCTTGCTGTACGGGCAACTCCTGTGGCGGATGTGTATGTCTCAAGGCATCCTTTGCGTCCGCAGTTGCACTGCCGTCCTCCACGGATTATGGTGGTGTGGCCGAGTTCTCCTGCGAATCCGTCATGGCCGTAGACTATGTTGCCGTTTATGACGATGCCGCTGCCGACTCCAGTGCCTAAAGTGATCATGATGAAGTCCTTCATCCCTTTTGCGATGCCGTATGTCATCTCTCCTACAGCTGCGGCATTGGCATCGTTGGTGATGACTACCGGTATTCCGACAATGTCCTTTATCATCTTGGCGAAGAATATCACCATAGGCTTGTCGTTCTCGTCGTATGCCCATTTGAGGTTTGGTGCGAACTCTATGGTCCCTTTATAGTAGTTGCCGTTCGGGGCGCCTATTCCGATGCCTTTGACCTCCCCGTCGTTATCTGCTTTCATTATCAGGTCCTTGATGGCCGTGGTAAGGTCTTCCACATAAGAGGAAAGCTCTCTCTGAAGGGATGATATCACACTTTGGTGCAGAATATTCCCCCTTGCGTCGACGATGCCGAGCTTTGTCGTCTGGCCGCCGACATCGATACCCATTACTAATGCCTGTCTTGCCATGGTTATTCTGTTTTAATATCCTTGTTTACATTCTTTGAGCCGAGCAGCGCATAGTAGAGCATGTATGCGAAGCCGGCTATGAGCAGCCAGTAGCTGTTGAGGAATCCCACGCTGTCTGCGATGGCACCCTGGACAGCAGGGATGATTCCTCCGCCGCAGACCATCATCATGAATATGCCGGAGGCTGCCGAGGTGTATTTGCCAAGCCCCTCTACGGCAAGGTTGAATATTACGCCCCACATTACCGAGGTGCAGAGTCCGCAAAGTACGAGGAACAGGCAGTTGACGGGTACTTCCGCAAACCCGAACGAGAGGTTGGAGTTCATTACAGGCATCTTGACTATATTGCTGTCCGGCATGAATATGGCTAATAGCATGAGGATGATGCCTCCGCTTGCCACGGTGGTCAGCATCGCCTTGCTGGAAACCTTGCCGCCGAAGAGTCCGCCTATGAGACGGCCTACCAGCATCAGCAGCCAGTATGTGCCGACTACACTGCCTGCCACGGTAGTGTCAATTCCCTTGCCCATGGTCGGGTCGGTCATGAAGAGATTCATGATGTTTGGTATGCCTACCTCCACTCCTACGTATATGAATATGCAGATGATGCCGAGGATAAAGTGCCTGAACGACCATGCGCTGTACTTGTCCTTCACCGCGTCCTTTTCCTTGCGGACAACGAATGGCTCTGGAATTTTAGACAGGAAAAGCACTATGAAGGCCAGGGCGAAAATTCCCATGGCAAGGAACAGTACTGGATTGGCATTGGATATCTTGGCTCCGGCAATGTCACCGATCAGATATCCGCCCAGTACAGGAGCCAGAGTGGCTGCCGTGGAGTTGAATACACCTCCGAACTGAATCAGCTGGTTGCCTTTGTTCCCACCGCCTCCGAGTGTGTTGAGCATGGGATTGACCACGGTATTGAGCATGCACATCGAGAATCCTGATATGAATGCGCCGATGAGGTACACGGGGAAACTGTCGGCGGTACCGGACAGGAATGTGACACCGACTCCAACGAAGCCTACAGCGACGGCGGTAAGTGCCGTTTTCTTATAGCCGATACGCTGCAGCAGGATGCCGGCGGGAATGCCCATGCACAGGTAGGCCAGGAAATTCATCAGATTGCCGAGCTGGGACTGGAAGTTGGACAGTGAGAACTGGGATTTTACGATTACACCAAGAGGGTTCTGCAGTCCCGTTACGAAAGCAATCATGAAGAACAGCGCGAACATCATCGCAATCGGGAGTGCGTAGTTTTTCTTTTCCGTCATAATAGTACACAGTTAATGTTTACGGTGCAAAAGTATGAATAATTATTATTACTTGTTCATCAGCTTTTTCTTAAGATTGCACAGATACTGCGGCGTGACCCCCAGATACGATGCCAGGACCTTTCCCGGAACGGTGTCTATGATTTCCGGACGGTTTTTCAGAATGGACAGGTAGCGGTCTTTGGCAGCACCGTTGATCAGGAACAGCTTGTGTTCGCAGGTATACAGTTGTCCCATGGCGAGGTTGAACATCCATTGCGAGAATCCGGGACAGTCCCTTACCAAGGTGTCGAACGTTTCCTTGTCCATTCTCAGAACTGTGGCAGGTGTCTTGCAGTTTTCGGCAATGAGGAAAGCAGGAGTCCTCATATAATAGGAGTGCGGGGACAGGAAGATAGTCCCGGGTGTCGCGAATCCGAAAGTGACCTCGCGGTATTCCTCAATGTGGAAGATCCTGATAATACCTTCTTTAAGGCAGTAGATGTCTGTATTGACATGACCGTAGCCGATAAGGCGTTCTTTCGGCTTTAAGTGGATTTCCTCCATTCTGTCGAGGAATTCGTCAATGATGGCGTCAGAAGGATTGAAGTTCCCCTCCAGTTTTATCAGTTGCTTTAAATCATTGTCCATATCTTGCGGATTAAGTAGGATAGGCTGTGGCGGGAGGTCCGTTGGAAACAACAAGCCCCGGCAGGATGTTGGTATTCTGCCGGGGCTTATGCTGTCATCTGGCAGGAGCTCAGATCAATAATTCTCCTTCTTGGGCTCGAAGTAGGCTTGAGGATGCTGGCATGCAGGACATTTTACCGGTGCCTTGCTGCCTTTATGCACGTATCCGCAGTTACGGCACTGCCAGTATATCTCGCCGTCTCTCTCGAATACGGTTCCGGTCTCCACTCTTTCGAGGAGCTTGCGGTAGCGGGCTTCGTGCTCGGCCTCCACTCTTGCTATCATCTCGAAGGCTGCGGCGATTTCGGTGAATCCTTCCTCACGGGCGACTTTTGCCGCCTCGGGGTACAGCACCGTCCATTCCTCGTTCTCTCCTTCGGCTGCCGCACGGAGGTTCTCGAGTGTAGTGGATATCACTCCTGCCGGATAGGATGACGTGATTTCCACCATTCCCCCTTCAAGGAATTTGAAGAATCTCTTTGCGTGTTCCTTCTCCTGTTCAGCCGTTTCAAGGAAGATGGCTGCTATCTGCTCGTATCCTTCTTTCTTTGCCACACTTGCGAAATAGGTGTAACGGCCTCTTGCCTGTGATTCTCCGGCAAAAGAGGCCAGCAGGTTCTTTTCTGTTCTGGTGCCTTTGATAGATGCCATAATAAAAGTGTTGATTTAAAATTGGTTTATACTGCAAATATAGTATAAAAATTCTAAATTTGCGTCCGTTTATCACAAGTGTGTGTGTATGCAGTATCATAATAAATATGCGGTGGTTACCGGCGGCTCGTCCGGCATGGGACTCGAATATGTCAGGATGCTTGCCGTCAAGGGGTACAATATTGTTATCGTGGCTTTGTTCCAGCATGAGACGGATGCGGTCGCGGAGGACATGAGGAAGCGTTTTCCGGAACTAGACTTCGTTTCGATAGGCATAGACCTGTCATCGGTGGATGCTCCGAAAAAGGTGTACGATACAGTGATGAGTATGCGTCCGGATGCTCAGGTAGAGGTCCTGATCAACAATGCGGGCATGCTGCATCCCATGCATTTCCGCAACATGTCCCCGGAGAAGATCAGCAGTGTGATCATGGTCCACAATCACGCGACCGCGATGTTGTGCCGGTATTTTCTTCCTGCCATGCTGGAGCGGCACAAGGGCTATATCCTCAACATATCCTCGCTGGCTGCATGGTTTCCTTTCCCTTTCCTCACGACCTATTCTTCAACGAAGTCCTTCACGAGAATATTCACGAGGGCCCTCAGAACGGAGTGCCAGAAGACAGGTGTGAATGTATGTTCAATATATTTCGGGGCCGTGGATACGCCATTGCTTGGATTGTCTCCGAAGCTGAGCCGCATTGCCAGGGGCATAGGTGTCATGATCAGGCCGGAGAAGGCTGCCCGTATGGCTCTCGACATGATGTTCCGGGGCCGTTCCGGGAAGATTCCCGGTCTTGTCAACAAGATAGGATGGCTTTTCGCTCCGTTGCTCCGTCCCTGTATTTTCGGGCCGATAGAGCGCAAGGTCACCCGTCGCTGGAATCTCAAGTAGGCATGACCGGTCCGGTGTTTTTTTGTGTTGGTTATTGGAACAATTATTGCAAGTATGTCGGATTAATGCATATCTTTGCAAGTTCGGAAAATATACAGGATGAAGAATGTTGTCATAAGGATAGTATCGGCAGTTGCGGCTGCTGTCTCCGCGATAGGACTTGTTTCATGCAAGAGCCAGTACGAAATGATGCTGGAGAGCCATGACATACCGGCGAAGTACAGGATGGCGTTCGACCTGTTCGATGCCGGCAAGTACATGAAGGCGGCCAATATGTTCGAGAGCCTCAAGATAGCGGTAAGCGGGACAGCGCAGGATGATACCGTGCAGTATTATGCCGCCTATTCGCATTACTGCTATGGGGACATGGTGTCCGCAGAGCAGGCTTTCGACTCGTACATCAGCAATTTCCCAAGAAGTCCCTTTGTCGACAAGGCGAGGTTCATGTATCTGGACTGTCTCTACGAGAGTACTTACAGGTATGAACTTGACCAGAATCCCACCTATAAGGCTCTTGCCGCCATCAATGAGTACCTTATCGATTATCCTGAGAACGACTATACCGCCCAGTGCAGGGCGATGATAGCGGACCTGGAGGAGAGACTCGACCGCAAGGAGTACGAGTCGGCCAGACTGTATTATACTATAGAGGACTACAAGGCCGCGCACTATGCCCTGAAGCTGGTGCTGAAGGAGGACGCGGACAACATATACCGCGAGGACATCATGTACTATACCGTGATGTCGGCCTATAAATATGCGGAAAACAGCGTCCAGGCGAAGCAGCGTGAGAGATACATGGTCTTTACGGATGATTACTTCACGTTTGTGACGGAGTTCCCCGAGTCCGGATACCGTAAGGAACTGGATGCTCTGGCGGCCAAAGTGCAGAATATTTTAAATAAGAAATAAGATGGAAATAAAACAGGTGCCTACGAACACGATTACCAGAAACCTTTCCGAGCTGGCCAAGCCCACCGGCAACATTTACGAGACAGTGATGATCATCGCAAAGAGGGCCAACCAGATTTCGGCCAATGTAAAGCAGGAGCTCAGCAAGAAGCTGGAGGAGTTCTCGAACTATGCGGACACTCTTGAGGAAACATTCGAGAACAGGGAGCAGATAGAGATATCCAAGCATTACGAGAGGCTTCCAAAGCCGACTCTTGTGGCTATCGAGGAATTCCGCAACAATGAGATATATTACCGGAAGGTCGAGGAACAGCAGTAACACCATTGTATTCCGTACATGCTGAAAGGTAAACACGTGCTTCTCGGGGTCACCGGGAGCATTGCCGCGTATAAGGCGGCCTGTCTGATACGTCTGCTTGTGAAGGAAGGTGCCGAGGTCAAGGTCGTCATGACGGCTGCGGCCAAGCACTTCATCACTCCTTTGACCATGGCGACACTGTCCAGAAATCCTGTCCTTACGGAATTTTTTGACCCTGAGAACGGACAGTGGAACAGTCATGTGTCGCTCGGTATCTGGGCCGATCTGTACATTATAGCCCCTGCCTCAGCCAACACGCTGGCCAAGATGGCGCATGGAGTGGCCGACAATCTGCTGCTTACGACATATCTTTCGGCAAGGTGCCCGGTGATGGTCGCTCCTGCCATGGACCTTGACATGTATGCCCATCCGGCAACCCAGGAAGCTGTGGAGATTCTGAGATCCAGAGGGGTATCGGTGATAGAAGCGGCATCAGGGGAACTTGCCAGCGGTCTGGACGGCAAGGGCAGAATGGAGGAGCCTGAGAAGATAGCTGCCGCGGCCTCAAGGCTTCTCGGGCAGGGTACGTCCTTGAAAGGCCGTAAGGCTCTCGTTACCTCGGGACCTACGAGAGAGGCCATAGATCCGGTACGTTTCATAACGAACCATTCTACGGGCCGTATGGCTTCGGCAATAGCGGACGAGCTTTCTATGAGGGGGGCGGAGGTTACAGTCGTTTCGGGCCCTGCTCCTGTGCGTCCTTCCGATCCTTCCGTCAGAGTCGTGGATGTCACTGATGCCGGACAGATGTACGAGGCGGCTTTAGGCGAATATGACAAGGGCTGCGATATAACGGTGCTGTGTGCGGCTGTGGCGGACTTTACACCTGCATCGGGCAGCAGTACGAAGATCAAGAAAGGTACTGGCCCGATGTCGCTGGAACTGGTACCGACCGGAGATATCGCTGCGGCCATAGGGCAGCGCAGACGTCCTGAAGGAGTCCTGGTAGGTTTCGCCCTGGAGACGGATCATGAGGAGGACAATGCGCTTGGCAAGCTCAGACGCAAGAATCTCGACATGATAGTTCTCAATTCAATGCAGGACAAGGGCGCAGGATTCGGGACTGATACCAATAAGGTCACAGTGTTCTACCGCGACGGTCACAGGCAGGTACTTCCGTTGAAATCCAAGACCGAGGTAGCGTCCGATATAGTGGACGGCATTGAAAATTTGCTGAAAGGATGCTGACAAGACTGTCCATATCAAATTACGCTCTGATCAGTTCACTGGACATCGAGTTTCCTGACGGTCTGATAATAATAACTGGAGAGACAGGTGCCGGTAAGTCCATCCTGCTGGGGGCGCTTTCGCTGCTGCTTGGAAAAAGGGCGGACTCTTCAGTGTTCAGCGACAATACGAAGAACTGTGTAGTGGAGGCTGAGTTCACCGACAAGGATGGGGAAGACATTATTCTGCGCCGGGTGATCACTCCTTCAGGACGTTCGAGATCATTCATGAACGACGAGCCGGTCACTCTTTCGGAACTTTCCGCCATATCGGGCCGGATAATAGATGTGCATGCTCAGCACCAGCATCTTCTTCTTACCGATCCCGACTACCGTCTTTCAGTCATCGATCATTTTGCCGGAAACACGGCTCTGCTGGAGGAATACGGAAAGGTCTATGCCGAGTACGAGAGACTGGACAGTGAAATGGATGAGCTGAGACGCTCGATAGCTGAAGCCGAAAGGGACAAGGAATACCGTCAGTTCCAGCTGGAACGTCTCCAGGATGCCAGGTTGAAGCATGGGGAGATGGAAGCTCTGGAAGAGGAGCAGAGGGTGCTGGCCCACGCAGAGGATATCAAGTCCGGTCTGGAGGCGGCATATTCGGCCGTCAATCCGGGCGAGCTGTCTGTTTCAGGCCAGCTCAAGGATGCTGCATCCCGTCTCTCCAAGTACGTGGCATATGACGCCCGTCTGGAGCAGCTGTCCGGGAGGCTGGAGTCGTGCCGTATTGAGGTGGATGACATCGAACAGGAGATAATGGCAATATCCTCTGACATTACCGTGTCACCGGAAAGACTTGCTCAGGTGGAGGACAGGATGTCACTCATACACTCGCTCATGAGAAAATACGGGTGTCAGGATGTGGAAGAACTTATAGCTGAACGGGATGCGCTTGCCGCAGCTGTTTCCGGTACGGAAGGAATGCAGCAGAAACTGGATTTACTGGAGAGCAGGCGGCTGGAGGTGGAGAAACGCAGGGGGGAGTTGGCTGCGGAGCTTTCTGCCGGGAGAGCAGGTGCGTCTGCCGGACTGTCAAGGCAGTTGCAGGAGGCTGTACGCCGTCTTGAGATGCCTCATGCGGTTTTCCAGGCTGTAGTTACTCCGAAGGACCGGTTGACGGTGTCAGGTGGTGACAACCTGGATTTTCTTTTCTCGGCGAACGGTTCGTCTTCGCTCAGGGATATATCGAAAGTCGCTTCAGGTGGAGAGCTGTCCAGGGTGATGCTTGCCCTTAAAGGGCTGCTGGCGCAGTATACCTCGATGCCGACAATGATTTTCGATGAAATAGACACCGGAGTCTCCGGCAGGATAGCGGACAAGATGGGAGACATGATAGGCAGAATGGCAGAGCACATGCAGATATTTGCCATCACGCACCTTCCGCAGATAGCTTCTAAGAAGGGCTCGCATTATCTGGTGTACAAGGAGTTTTCCTCCGATGGCGGGGCGCGTACCGGTATCCGCAGGCTGGAAGGAGAGGACAGGGTCAGGGAAGTGGCAAGGATGCTTAGCGGTTCTGAACTTACTCCGGCTGCATTGGAGAATGCCAGAGTCCTGCTTGCAGATCCGAAATAATCAAAACCGATATTCAATGGAACGAACTCAACGTCTGGACCTGTTGCGAAAGGTCCTCGCCGGGGACGATATCTCGGCAATGATAATTCCGTCTACTGATCCTCATTTCGGGGAATACATCCCCGCCCGCTACAAAGTTCTCGAATGGCTCTCCGGTTTTACCGGCGAGGCTGCGACTTTGGTGGTGACCATGAAGGAAGCCGCTCTGTGGGTCGATTCCCGCTTCTTCATACAGGCCGCAGAGCAGCTTGCAGGTTCCGGAATCGAACTGATGCGTATCAGGATGGAAGGCACTCCGTCCGTGAGTGAGTGGCTGAAATCCCGTCTGGAGCAGGATGACATAGTGGCTATGGACGAGGATCTGTTCACATATCAGGACTATACGGACATGATAGACTCTCTGTCTCCGGTCACTCCGACTTTGATAGAGGACCCGTTCGACAGGATATGGAAAGACAGGCCTGTCTTGCAGTTCAATCCTGTCCGTCATGTGGACGACAGTATAAGCGGGGAGTCTGTATCATCCAAGCACCGTCGTCTTGTAGAGAAGCTCAGGGGGCCTGTCCCTTTTGCCTACATCGTCACGGCCCTTGATGAAGTGGCATGGCTGTGCAACATACGCGGCACGGACATAGAGTACAATCCTCTGCCGCTTTCGTATGCAGTGGTGACTGAGGAATGTGTTACGTTGTTCGTATGTCAGGAGATGCTGGAGCATGACGCCATGTCCGCACTGGTCCGGGAAGGTGTGATACTGAAGGACTATTACGAGTTCGGCCGTTTCCTGAAAGGGCTGCCCAAGACTTGTGTCAGAATCTTCTCATCGGGAAAGGTGACGGCCAAGTATTTCCTCGCATCGATGGAGAACATCCATCAGCACAGTCCGTTCCGTCCATATCAGCCGGATCCTGTCACTGGAGGGACTCTGGGCATGATGAAGGCTGTGAAGAACAAGGTGGAGATAGAGGGATTCAGGAAAGCGTTCATAGAGGACGCGAAAGCCATGTCCGAGGTGATCGGCTGGGTGAAGGACAATGCAGGTACTGGCATCACGGAGTATGATGTGGCCATGAAGTTGATAGAGTGCCGGAGCAAATGTCCCGACTATCTCGGCGAGAGCTTTCCAGCGATAGTGGCCTACGGACCCAATGCCGCCATGCCTCATTACATTCCTGGGAAAGACTCCAGTACGGTGATCGGCAAGGATGGGTTTCTGCTTATCGATACCGGAGGGCAGTACACCTACGGAACAACGGATACAACCAGAACTGTACCTCTCGGCCATCTTACCGATGTCCAGAGAAATGACTACACGGCTGTTCTCAAGGGAATGGTTGACTTAAGTATGGCCGTATTCTACAAAGGTATGCGCGGATCGCTGCTGGATATCCTCGCACGAGGGCCGGTAATGAAGGCCGGCAGGATGTACCTGCACGGTACAGGACACGGTATCGGTCATAACCTGTGCGTGCACGAAGGTCCTCAGAGCATAAGGATGGAGGAGAACAGTGTTCCTATAGAGGAAGGCATGGTAATGTCCAACGAGCCGGCCGCGTATGTCGAGGGAGAGTACGGTATCAGGCATGAAAATGTCATCATGGCTGTACCGTACCGGCAGAATGGCCACGGGGAATTCATGTGTTTCGAGACACTGACAGCTGTTCCCATAGACCTCTCTCCGGTCAATTACGACCTTCTGGACGATGCCGAGCGCCGCTGGCTGGAGGAGTTCAACGGCAAGTGTTCCGCTATTCTGTCACGACCTTCCAGCCGTCAGTGAAACATACGTCCTTGAAAGCCCGGTTGCTGTAGCCGGAGCCAGGTCCGACAGGTAGGAAGAGCACATCCGATTGGAGGAGGCTCTTCCTTTCGTTTATTATGGCGTTGGGGAAGTTCCTGCCGTGCTCGTTCATGGCCGTTATGAAGAATGTCATGATGTCGTATCCCTGGAACGCGAATGATGTGGGTTCCGTGTTGAACACATCCTTGTACAGCCTGATGAATCCGATTGTCTCCGGACTGCCGTAGTCTATGTGGTAGGATGTTGCCAGTCTGAGGTCCAGAGTGTGGAAGTAGTTCATCTCTATGGTCTCGAAACTCTTCCAGCGGCTGAAACCGTACACTTCCACCCGGAACTTTCCGGAACTTTTTATCAGGTTGAGATTGCGCAGGGCATCGGTGATGAAAGCTTCGCTCATGGACGGTATTATGACGCAGTTGGTCCTCAATGAGTCCAGTTGTGTGCAAAGTACCTGGTCGATACCGCGTCCGCTGAGGAAGTCGTAGTGGAACGTCTTGAACGGCAGACCTTTCTGTTCAAGACATTTTACAGTGTTCACAACCATGTCCGATCTCTCATAGCCTTGTTCGTAAACGACAGTGACAGAGACATCGTCCTTTTTGAGGGCGATCTTGTCTACCTGGTGTGACAGGGATGAGTCCGGATGAGTAGGGAACAGGTAAAAGTATGGGTTCCCGTCGGCCAGTCCGGCGGTTTTCAGATCAAGCGGTGATACGACAGGTATTCTTCTGCTTTTCGCAAATGAGGCTACAGGCTGCAGGTCCCGTTCGGATATAGGACCTATTATCAGCTCGCTGTCGTCCAGGACTCCGTCTGCCACCATTTCCCATGCGCTGCCGTATGCGCTGAGGTCTACAGTGTTGAGTTTGAAATGGTCTAATAGTCCCTGTTCCTTCAACTTGTATACGGCTGTGAGGGCTCCGGCATAGAAGTCTGCGGCATATGCGTTCATGTCATCGGTGAGTATGGATGCGTTGAACGGCAGCACAAGCGATATCATGTATCCGTCTTCATCATAGATGCCCGTGTCGCTGTTGCCGGCTGTTTCCGTATCGGATGACTGGACGGCTGCGGACACAGTTCCGGCCGTCATATCTACGTCGGTGCTGGAGACTGTGTCCTGCAATACGGTCCGTTCCTGTTCCATGGCGGATATGTATTCCGTGTCAGGAATAAGTATTGTGCGGATTCTACGGTCGGATTCTGGATCTATCCCGTTCAGGGAAATTATGGCCTCTACCGGAACACTGAACTTGACAGCCGCGTCCTCAAGGGTCTCATACCATTTCAGGTTGTATTTTCTGTATTTTTTCCTGTCCGTTTTCTTCTTCTCGGTCTTGTCTGTCACTGCCGTTTTCCCGATGTCTCCGGCCTGTACGGCTGTCTGTCCTGCGGAAGGTTCCGCTGTCTGTGTGGACACTGCTGCAGGTACATAGACCAGCATGCCGGCCTTAAGTCCTTCCTTGAGGCCGGGATTGGCGGACATGAGGGCAGCCTCGCTCACTCCATAGGCTTTTGTTATGGAATATATCGTCTGTCCCTTGAGTACTTTGTGGATGTAATATATCCTGCCCTCTATGTTTACCTTGTCCTTGGATATCTCCACCGGAGTAGGTACGAATTCCTGGGCACCGGCCGGCATGGCTGTGGCAGTCACCAGACACAGAAGAAGAACGGTCAGAAGTCTCATACAAGTCTTGCGAGTGTGTTGTTGATATTGTTCTCAATGCGCCCGTAAGGGTTGTCACCGTATTCGGCCGGCTCGAATACCTTTCCTGTGATGCGCTCGTACAACTCTATGTATCTGTCCGATATGTTTTTTACTATCTCATCGGTCATTTCAGGCATCTTCTGTCCTTTCTGACCGCTGAAACCGTTCTCCATGAGCCATTCCCTGACAAATTCCTTGGAGAGCTGCCGCTGGGGCAGGCCCTTTGCAAATCTGTCTTCGTAGCCGTCCGCATAGAAGTATCTGGAAGAGTCCGGTGTATGTATCTCGTCGATAAGATATATCTCGCCGTTGCGCTTGCCGAATTCGTACTTGGTGTCCACAAGGATGAGTCCTCTTTCTGCCGCCATTTCCGTACCTCTCTGAAAAAGTCTGAGGGCATAGTCCTCTATCTTGGCATAATCCTCGGCGGACACGAGTCCGCGGCTGATGATCTCTTCCTTTGAGATATCCTCGTCATGCGTGCCGATTTCGGCTTTTGTGGTGGGAGTGATGATCGGATGGGCGAATTTCTGGTGTTCTCTCATTCCGTCGGGGATGGGGACACCGCAGATCTCGCGCGCTCCGTTCTTGTATGCCCTCCAGGAACTGCCTGTAAGGTAGCCTCTGACAATCATCTCCACCGGCAGGCCCTGGCATTTGTATCCGACTGTCACCATAGGGTCGGGGGAAGATATTTTCCAGTTCTGTACAATATCTGATGTCGCGTCCAGGAACATGGATGCTATCTGATTGAGTACCTGTCCCTTATAAGGGATGCCTTTGGGCAGGATGACATCGAAGGCCGATATCCTGTCGGTGACGGCCATTACGATATAGCTGTCATCTATGGTGTACACATCGCGGACCTTGCCTTCGTACTTGCCCGTCTGATGCTTGAAACTGAATGCTGTGTGTGTGATTGCTTGCATGATGTACGGTATTAAAGTGTTTTGTAGAAATCTATCAGGTTGGAGCAGAAACGGCTCCATGACAGCCGGTCTTTCTCTTCCTCTATGTGTCTTCTGCAGGCCTCTTGCAGGTCTGGGTCGGAGAAGTACCGCAGTATGGCTCCCTTTACCGCTTCCGGGCTGACGGTATCGGTTACCAGGCCTGTACCCCTGTCTCCTATCATTTCCTTCAGACCGCCGACAGATGTGGTCACCATCGGCAGATTGAAATGGTAGGCTATGGAACTTATTCCGCTCTGAGTGGCGGATCTGTATGGAAGGACACAGAGATCCGACGCGCAAAAGAACTTGTTGACGTCCTGGTCGCTTATGAAACTGTTGAACAGGTGTATCCTGTCCTTGTTCGGGGAAGCTGCCATCAGTTCCGCGTATCTGTCGAATGAGCCGTATGCCTCGCCTCCGATCAGAAGCTGATAGGAGGAGTCAAGCTCTGAGAAAGCCTCGATAAGGATGTCAAGTCCCTTGTATTCCCTTATGAGTCCGAAAAACAGAAGTGTTTTCAGTCCGGGGTCCAGTCCGAGGGCTCTGGCGGCTTCTTGTCTCGTTATCCGGTCTCCGAAATTGGAATATACAGGATGGGGTGAGACGATGTATCTCGCGTCCGGCATGAGGTCCAGAAGTTCGTCGCGGACAGCATTGCAGAGTACGATGAAACCGTCGTTGCTCCTTAGGTAATACGAGGTGAGCTGTCTGTCGGCTATGTGCCTTTCGTGCGGTATGACATTGTCCATGATGGATATGACCTTGCATGACGCAGGCATGTGCCGTGCCACGTATCCTTGGGAGGGAGCGAAATACGGCATCCAGTACCGCATGAGCAGAAGGTCCGGCTTCCATCTGGAAATGGTCCTGGCGGTCTTTATGTATGACAGCGGATTGGCAGTGTCGAGAACGGGCACGGCTCCGGACTTGGACCTTGGACCGTTATCCTCGATGTACTGTGTCTTGCCCGGAAACAGGAAATCAGGATACTGTCTCTTGAAATTGAACGCCTGTACCGTACACAGTTCCGCCAGCTGGCTGTACAGGGAGCTGTTGAACTGCGAGATACCTCCGCGGTAAGGAGGAAAGCACGATAGTATGGCTGTTCTCAATGTCCTGGCTTTTATTTGTTGCGGTTCTTGATGTATTCCTTGTTGATGCCGCTTACTATCTCCTGTGTTATATTGAGGCCTGAGTCTCCGGTGATGACAGAGTTGGTGGCTGCTGTTGTCGTAAGTATGAGAGAATACTGCTTGTCTTTGTTGTAGTTTTCAATATAAGTCGAAATCGCGTTGATGACCCTGTTGTACATGACGTTCTCCTCTTCGGCCATCTCCATCTGCTTCTGCTGGTAGAGCTGCTGGAGCTCCTGGTCGCGTTTTGCCAGGTCGTTGTTCATGCTCTCTGCCTGTGATCTTGTCAGAAGACCTTTCTGAAGTTTCTCCTGGAAGCTCTTTATGTCATTCTCAAGGGCCCGGCTCTGCTTGTTGAGGTCATTCTCTATGGCGGACAGCTTTCCCTGCAGTTCGGAGCGCAGGTCGTTGTACATGTCGAACTGGTTGACCAGAGTGTCGAGATTGACGTACACGATGCTGCCGCTGACGGCAGTGATGCCGCTCGAATCGGTTTCCTGTCTGTTCTGCTGATTACCGTTGCCGGTGAAGTACAGAATGTACAGTCCGGCCGTTGCGAGTATAAGTACGATGTTGATGATAAGGTTTACCTTCTTCATAGAATACTTGTTTATTGAAATGTGAATGAGCTTACAAAAGTAACGAAAAAACTGTATCGGTCAACAGCCGGCCATGCGGATTTCACGCAGGTACAGGGAAACTGTATTCTCGAGGCCGTAGTGCAGGGCGTCGCATATCAGGGCGTGTCCTATGGATACCTCGTCTATGTACGGAATGGTCTGGATGAAGTATCTGAGGTTGTCCAGATTCAGGTCATGTCCGGCATTCAGGCCGAGGCCGCAGCCGGCAGCTGTCTCGGCTGCCTTTACGTATTTTTCTATGGCCTGTTCCTTGCCGTTGTGATATGCGGAGGCGTAGGACTCTGTGTAGAGCTCGACTCTGTCGCATCCGGTGTCGGCGGCATAGCGGATCATTTCAGGGTCGGGGTCTACGAAGATCGAGGTCCTTATGCCGGCCTCTTTGAATGTCCTGCAGATGTCTGTGAGGAATCTCAAGTTGTTTCTCGTGTCCCATCCGGCATTTGATGTAAGGACGTTCTCTGCGTCCGGGACTAAGGTGACCTGTGCCGGAATGACTTTGAGAACCAGTTCGGTGAATCTCGGAATCGGGTTGCCTTCTATGTTGAGTTCCGTTGTCAGTACCGGCTTCAGGGCCAGTACGTCATTGTACCTGATGTGTCTCTCGTCCGGTCGGGGATGGACCGTTATGCCTTCTGCTCCGAATCTTTCGCAGTCAAGAGCCTCTTTCATTACGTCAGGCATGTTTCCGCCTCTGGCGTTGCGCAGTGTCGCGAATTTGTTTATGTTAACACTTAATCTCGTCATGGTCTTTAGTTTTTTCGCAAAAATAAGGCATTATCAAAATAAATTCACAATATTTGCAATTTATATTGAAAATAAATACTTGAAATAACAGGAACAGTCATGTATCTTGCTCTGTACGGCCGTAATGTGAGGCCAGGTGTGGAGGCGCGTATGGTCAGCCTGCTCGGACATCTCATGGACAAGGGTGTCCGTGTGTGCTGTTTCTCATTGCTTGCCGAGGCCTTGTGCAGGGCAGGTGCCGGCAGTCTGTGCGGCGATGTGTTCACATCCGGAGATGACCTGCCGGAAGACGTGGATGTGCTGCTTGCGCTTGGAGGGGACGGTACGTTCCTGAGTGCGTTGACGATAGTATGCGGCAAGGAGATACCGGTGGCGGGCATAAACTTCGGCCGTCTCGGTTTCCTGACCTCTCCGGGAAGCGGAGATGCCGGCTGCGGCATTGTGGACCGGATACTTGCAGGGGATTATGGTATCATCCGGAGAAGTCTTCTGGAGATATCGTATGACGGCATGCCGGACGGGTTCTACCCCTATGCCCTCAACGAGACGGTGATGCAGCGGTACGAACCTAACATGGTGGGCATAGAGGTGAGTGTGGACGGAATGAAGCTGCCCACTTACTGGGCCGACGGCCTGCTGGTGGCGACACCTACGGGGTCGACCGCATATTCGCTGAGCATAGGAGGGCCGGTCGTGGTGCCTGAGTCATCGGTTTTCATAATCACGCCTATGGCTCCTCACAACCTGAATGTAAGGCCTCTTATTGTTCCTGATACGTCTGTCGTGGATATTGTCATCCGGTCCGGAGGCAGGAGAACCATGCTGTCAGTGGACAACAGATATACTGATATTCCTGGCAATACGAGGGTCAGGGTCCGTAAGGCGGATTACTCGCTTCCATGTGTGGCTATAGGCAGGGGAGGGTTCTTCGAGGCTTTGAATGAGAAACTGCTGTGGGGAGAGGACCGCAGGAATGACAGAACGCAATATGGAAATAGAGAAGAACAGTAATAAATAGGGAATATGATACCTGAACATGTGGCAATAATAATGGACGGTAACGGGCGTTGGGCCAAGATAAGGGGTAAGGAAAGGGTTTTCGGCCATCACGAGGGGGCGGAAAGTGTCCGTGCCTGTTCGGAGTATGCTGTCGAGGCCGGCATCAAGTATCTGAGCTTTTTCGCGTTCTCGGAGGAGAACTGGAACCGGCCTGAGGCAGAGGTGGCGGAACTGATGCATCTGATGGCGGTATCGATACTGAATGAAAGACCGACGTTCATGAAGAACAACATACGGTTCCGTGTGATCGGCAACAGAAGCCGGCTTTCAGACGCATTGAACAAGGACATAGACGAGGCGGAGGCTGAGACTGCCGGCAATACTGGTTTGACTCTTATCGTCTTCCTCAGTTACAGCGGCAGATGGGACATCGCCAGGGCGGCTGAGCTTTTTGCCAGGGCCGGAGCCCCGGAGGGACGGTTCGGGGATTACCTTGCCACGGCGGGCATACCTGATCCGGATCTGCTTATACGTACCAGCGGTGAGCAGAGAATAAGCAACTTCCTCCTGTGGCAATGCGCCTATACCGAATTTTATTTTACCGATACCCTGTGGCCTGATTTTCGCATGCCCGAATTCCGTAAAGCTCTTGAGGACTTTGCCTCCCGTGAAAGACGTTTCGGAAAGACGGGTGATCAGTTAACAGTTGAAAAGAACGAATCCAAATGAAGATATTCAGAAGGCTTCTCTTCCTTACGCTGTGGTTTCTGCCGGTTGCCTTCAACCTGTATGCTCAGCAGGGGACTTCCAAAGTGGTGGTGGATTACCTTCATCCAAAGGAATATGTTGTAGGCGGCATCAAAGTCGAGGGTGTCAAGCTGCTCGGAGAGGAGCAGATCATAACCATGACCGGTCCGAAGCCAGGTTCCACCGTAAGGATCCCAAGCGAGCAGACGGCCTCGATAGTGGAAAGGATGTGGGCGCAGAAGCATTTTTCTGATGTCTCCCTGAACATAGATTCCCTGTCTCCGGGTGGCGACACAGTCTTTCTGGCCCTCTATCTTCAGGAGAGGCCCAGGGTGTCAAGGTGGAACTTTCAGGGTATAAAGAACTCGGAGCAGACAGATCTTCAGGAAAGGCTCAATCTCAGGCGTAATGTCCCGTTGTCCGACTATCTGCTCAGGTCTTCTGTCGGGATCATAAAGAACTATTTCAAGGAGAAGGGTTTCAACAATGCTGAAGTGGATGTCGTCCAGGTGCGCGACACCATGGTCAAGAATGCTGTCCGGGTGACTTTCAGGGTGGACCGCAAGGCCAAGGTGAAGATAAAGACCATCACGTTCGAGGGTAATGATCATGTGCCGGAGAGCAAGCTGGTCGGATCTATGGCCAAGACGCGCGACATGCGTATCCGCAATATCTTCAAGACAAAGAAGTTCAACGAGAAGGAGTACGAGAACGACAAGAAGTCCCTGATCAGTGTCTTCAATGAGGCGGGATTCCGGGACGCGCGTATCGTGAAGGACTCGATATATTATGTGGAGGAGGACCGTCTCGGTATAAAGTTCGTAATAGACGAGGGCAAAAGATACTATTTCAGGAATATCGTATGGACGGGAAACTCTCTCTATACATCGGAGCAGCTGAGCAGTATCCTGATGATAAACAAAGGGGACGTGTACGATGTCGTCAACTTGCAGAAGAGGCTCTTCGGTGACCCCAAGAAGGAGTTCATGGACATCCATACACTGTATGCCGACCAGGGATACATATTCTTCAACATAATCCCTGTCGAGACCAATATAGCGGGAGATTCTGTGGATATAGAGCTGAGGATAGTGGAGGGAAAGCCGGCTACTTTCAACAAAATCATAATAAGCGGGAACAATATAACCAATGAGAGGGTGGTCAGGCGTCAGATATTCACCAAGCCCGGATATCTTTACAGCCAGTCCATGCTGGAGAGGTCTCTGAGGGAGATTGCTTCCATGGGCAATTTCGATCCGGAGCAGGCTCTGGACGGTACCAGGGGATACTCCATACTTCCCAATCAGCTGACCAATACTGTCGACATCATGTACAATCTGGCCGAGAAACCCAATTCCCAGTTCGAGCTGTCAGGAGGCTGGGGAGGGTATTCATTTGTCGGCACTGTCGGTGTCAGCTTCAACAACTTCTCGCTGAGGCGTATTTTCAAGAAGGGCGCATGGCGTCCGGTGCCTCTCGGCGACGCCCAGACACTTTCCCTCCGTTTCCAGACCAACGGAACATACTATACGGCTGCATCCGTCAATTTCATTGAGCCGTGGCTGTTCGGGAAAAAGCCGACATCATTCAACCTGGCGGGGTATTATACACGTCAGACCAACTCATACTATTTCTATCAGAACACTGACGAGTATTACGAGGTTTACGGTGTCGCCGCCTCGCTTGGAAGCCGTCTGAAGTGGCCGGACAACTATTTCGTCCTGTATCATGAGCTGAGCTGGCAGACCTACAACCTCCATAACTGGAGATACAACTTCCTGTTCGACACAGGGCGTTCCAACAACATCAGCTACAAGATAACCCTTGCCAGAAACTCCACTGACCAGCCTGTTTATCCACGTGAAGGGTCGGATTTCCAGGTGTCGTTGCAAGTGACACCCCCGTACTCGCTTTTCAGGGGCAGGAACGTGGACTATGCAAGTATGACCGATCAGGACAGGTACCGTTGGGTGGAATATCATAAATGGACGTTCAAGGGAGCCTTGTATGTGAAGCTGATCGGAGACCTTGTCCTTATGACACGGGCGCAGTTCGGATATCTGGGATATTACAACAGGAATCTGGGATACTCGCCTTTCGAAGGATATCAGGTCGGAGGAGACGGAATGTCCGGATACAATACCTACGGCTCGGAGATCATAGCGCTCCGAGGCTATCCCAACTACTCTCTTACTCCCATGAACGAGGACGGTGTCTATGTCGGGCATGTGTACGACAAGTTTACCATAGAGCTGCGCTATCCTGTCATCCTGCAGCCTCAGTCCACAATATACGTGCTGGCGTTTCTTGAAGGCGGCAACTGCTGGGAGAACATAAGCGAGTTCAATCCGTTCCAGATAAAAAGGTCGGCCGGTGTCGGTGTCAGGGTGATGCTTCCTATGCTCGGTCTTCTTGGTGTTGACTGGGGATGGGGATTCGATCCGGTCCTCGACAGGACAAGAGGCGGTTCCAATTTCCATTTCGTCATAGGACAGCAGTTCTAAAGTCAGAGAAATTTATTATTTTTGCAGAATAGATAGAAAAACAGAACAAGAACATGAAAAGAGTTATTTTAATCGCTTTGGGCGTTATGGCGTCCGTTGTCATGGCCTCGGCTCAGGATATGAAGTTCGGCCATATCAATATGCAGGAAGTCATGTTCCTCATGGACGAGATGGATTCGGCCCGTGTGGAGATGGACAAGTTCAGGAGTGATATGCAGAGCACTTACGAGGCAATGTATGAGGAACTCAATACGAAGTACCGTACGTATCAGGAGATGTCCGCCAACTGGACACCGTCTGTAGTCGCCACGAAGCAGCAGGAACTCCAGGATCTCCAGGCCCGTCTCCAGCAGTACGAGCAGAACGCCCAGATGGATATGAACAATCTCAACCAGCAGCTTATGGCCCCCATCATGCAGAAGGCCAATGACGCTGTCGCCAAGGTCGGCAAGGCCAACGGCCTGATATATATATTTGACATTTCAACAGGAGTCATACCTTATTTTGACGCGGCCCAGAGCATGGACATAACCGTGCAGGTCAAGAACGAGCTTGGCATACCCCTTGACAAGGCTCTGCCGCAGAGCCAGCCCATGATGTAGCAGGCCGTAATTGAGGACGCTGACAGAGGATTGCCCATTAAGTCGGGCAGTCCTTTTGTTTTGTAGGACAAATATTTCAAAATAATTCTTTTTGTTAAGAAATATGCTTACATTTGTATAAAATTATAATAAACACAATGCAACACAAGATTATTGATATAGAGGATGTCGTTATCAGGTTTGCAGGTGACTCAGGGGACGGTATGCAGCTTACCGGAACTTTGTTCGCTGACTCATCCGCATTGTTCGGTAACGAAATTTCCACTTTCCCTGATTACCCGGCGGAGATCCGGGCTCCTCAGGGCACCGTGTCAGGTGTATCCGGCTTTCAGGTGCATATAGGCTCCATTGAGATCAATACTCCGGGAGACTTCTGCGATGTCCTTGTCGCTATGAACCCGGCAGCGCTCATGGCCAATGCCAAGTGGGCCAAGCCTACTGCGACCATCATCCTTGACGAGGACGCCTTTGACGAGAAAGGCATTCAGAAGGCAGGATTCAAGACCATGAATCCGATTGAGGAACTCGGAATAGGGGACAGGAACATAATAGTGTCTCCCATCACGACGCTTACCAAGGAGAGTCTCAAGGACAGCGGTCTGGATATGAAGGCTATCGTAAGATGCAAGAACATGTTTACTCTCGGCATGTGTTTCTTCATGTTCAACAAGGAACTCGACCATACCTTCGAATATCTCGAACGCAAGTTCAAGAAGAAACCTGCCCTTATCGAGACCAACAAGAAAGTCCTGAAGGACGGTTTCAACTACGCTTCCAACATACATGCAATAGCCAACACCTATTACGTGCAGCCTGCAAAACAGGAAAAGGGCATATACCGCAACATCAACGGCAACCAGGCCACAGCATGGGGTCTGCTCGCTGCCTCCGAGAAGTCCGGAGTGCCCCTCTTCTGCGGTTCTTATCCCATCACCCCTGCCACCGCTATCTTGGAAGAGCTTGCCATTCACAAGGAACTCAAGGCCAAGACACTTCAGTGCGAGGATGAGATAGCAGGCATCTGCACTGCAATCGGAGCCGCATATGCCGGCAATTTTGCTGTGACCACTACTTCCGGTCCGGGTCTTTCCCTGAAGTCCGAGGCCCTCGGCCTGGCGATGATAACCGAGCTGCCTCTTGTGCTGGTCGATGTACAGCGAAGCGGCCCGTCAACGGGTATTCCGACCAAGACCGAGCAGACCGACCTCAACCAGGCTCTCTACGGCCGCAACGGCGAGTGCCCCATCATGGTGATGGCTGCCCATTCCCCTTCGGACTGCTTCGAGAAAGCATTTTACGCAGGTAAGTTCGCCATGGAGCACATGATGCCCGTGATCCTCCTTACTGAGGGCTTCCTCGGCAACGGCTCCGAACCCTGGCGTATCCCTTCCATGAAGGATCTTCCGGAGATTCATCCTCCTTTCATCAAGGACGCTTCCGAGTGCAACGGCAAGTTCTCTCCTTTCGAAAGGGATCCTGAGACATTCGTGCGCAGGTGGGCCCTGCCCGGCACACCCGGTCTGGAGCATCGCGTAGGCGGTCTGGAGAAGAATCCTGCAGGAGTCATTTCCTCTGATCCCCAGAACCACCAGTACATGGTGGAGATGAGGGCCAAAAAGGTTGCCCGCACCGCAGTGGACATCCCTCCCCTCAAAGTCATCGGAGAAGAGAGCGGAGAAGTCCTTATCGTAGGATGGGGAGGAACCTTCGGCCACCTCTACACAGCTGTCAAGGAGTTCCACAAACAAGGCAAGAGTGTTTCCCTCGCGCATTTCGACTATATCAATCCCCTTCCTCTCAATACTGAGGAGGTGTTCTCTAAATTCAAGAAGATCATAGTGTGCGAGCTCAACTCCGGGCAGTTCGCCGACTATCTCAGGGCAAAGCATCAGAAGTTCCATTACTATCAGCTCAACAAGGTGCAGGGCCAGCCTTTCATCGTAAAGGACGTAGTGGACGCAGTCAACGAATTATTATAGGAGGACATAATCATGAAATATACAGCACAGGATTTCAAAAGCAATCAGGAAGTAAGATGGTGCCCCGGATGCGGTGACCACTCAGTGTTGGCATCCCTTCAGAGGGCTCTTCCCCAGGTGGCGGAGGATCTCGGATATTCGATGGAGCGTTTCGTCTTCGTCTCGGGTATCGGCTGTTCCTCCCGTCTGCCTTATTATATGAACACTTACGGCTTCCACGGTATCCACGGTCGTGCCACAGCCATTTCTACAGGCATGAAGGTTGCCAATCCGACACTGTCTATATGGCAGGCCACCGGTGACGGTGATGCCCTCGCTATCGGAGGCAACCACTTCATCCATGCCATCAGGCGCAATATCGACATCAATATTGTGCTGTTCAACAACAGAATATACGGACTGACAAAAGGGCAGTATTCTCCTACATCGCCTCTTGGCAAGATCACCAAGACCTCGCCTTACGGCACGGTGGAGCATCCTTTTAATCCGGGAGCTCTTGTAATGGGCGCGCGCGGCACATTTTTTGCCCGAAGCATAGATTCGGAGCTGAAGCTGAATCAGGAGATATTCGTGGCATCCGCCAAGCATGACGGATGTGCAGTGACCGAGATGCTTGTCAACTGTGTCATTTACAATGACGGCTCGCACCGCGAGATCTCCGACAAGGAAGTGAAGGCCGACCGCACGATAGTTCTTCGTCATGGTGAGAGGATGATTTTCGGCAAGGACCGCAACAAGGGACTTATCCTCGTGAACAAGGAGCTGAAGGTAGTGACCATAGGTGAAGGAGGAGTTACTGAGGACGACATCCTGATACACGATGCCCACACTGCCGACATGGGGATGCACAGCATGCTCATCGACATGAAGTGGCCGGAGTATCCAGTGGCTCTCGGAGTCATCCGCGATGTTCCTGACAAGACTTACGACGACAATGTGCGGGACCAGCTTGAGGATGTAAGGGCGCACTCCACTATCCACAATATGGAGGAGTTGCTGCATAGCGGTTCCACATGGGAAGTGAAATAATTAGAACAATAGAACCTTTAATTAACAATTAAATAACATTTTAATATGAAAGTTTCAGAAATCATGGCCAAACTTGAGGCCAAGTATGGAAATGAAAAAGAGTACCTGCAGGCAGTCCGCGAAGTGCTCGAGTCCATCGAAGAGGTTTACAACCAGCATCCCGAGTTCGAGAAGGCTAAGATCGTCGAGAGAATCGTAGAGCCTGACCGTATCTTCACATTCAGGGTAACCTGGGTTGACGACAAGGGTGAGGTTCAGACCAACCTCGGCTACAGGGTTCAGTTCAACTCCGCAATAGGCCCCTACAAGGGAGGTCTCCGCTTCCACAAGGCAGTTACTCCTTCCATGCTGAAGTTCCTCGGTTTCGAGCAGACTTTCAAGAACGCTCTGACAACTCTGCCTATGGGCGGTGCAAAGGGCGGTTCTGACTTCGATCCCGTCGGCAAGTCTGACGCTGAGATCATGAGATTCTGCCAGGCCTTCATGTATGAGCTCTGGAGATGCATCGGCCCCGACACCGATATCCCTGCAGGTGACGTAGGTGTAGGCGGACGTGAGATCGGCTATCTGTACGGAATGTACAAGAAGCTGGCCCGCGAGTACAACACTGGCGTGCTTACCGGAAAAGGCGGCACATGGGGTGGTTCTATCCTCCGTCCCGAGGCTACCGGATTCGGCGCTCTGTACTTCACACAGCACCTTCTCCACCATGCCGGCAAGGACATCAAGGACAAGACAGTCGCTCTCTCAGGCTTCGGTAACGTAGCATGGGGTGCCGCTACAAAGGCTAAGGAGCTCGGTGCAAAGGTTATCGCCATTTCCGGTCCTGACGGAGTCTGCGAGATTCCCGGCGGTATTACCGACGAGATGATCGACTACATGCTCGTTATGCGTGCTTCCAACAGGAACAAGGTTCAGGATATGAACGACAAGTTCCCTCAGGCTACCAAGTTCACAGCCGGCAAGAAAGCATGGAGCGTTAAGTGCGACATCGCTCTGCCTTGCGCATTCCAGAACGAGCTGAACGGAGACGATGCCAAGGAGCTGATCGCCAACGGTACATGGTGCTGCTGCGAGGTATCCAACATGGGTTGCACCCCTGAGGCTATCCACGAGTTCCAGAGCAGGGGCATCCTCTTCGCTCCCGGTAAGGCTGTCAACGCCGGCGGTGTAGCTACTTCAGGTCTTGAGATGACCCAGAACGCTACTCACATCAGCTGGTCAGCCAAGGAAGTTGACGAGAAGCTGCACTACATCATGCAGAGCATCCACGAGGCTTGCGTTAAGTTCGGTACACAGCCTGACGGTCATGTTGACTATGTAAAGGGCGCCAACATCGCCGGCTTCATGAAAGTGGCTCAGGCCATGCTCGAGCAGGGTATCATCTAATCTGAAACATCGGGTATTTTTAAAGGCCGGTTGAGTAGTCAGCCGGCCTTTTTGCGTTTCGTTGTTGTTTGGACGGCACTCTCCCCCCTCGACAAGCCGCTCCATGGCAGATTCTCCATCCGGCCACCACCACAACGGCAGCGTTCCCCGCGATCCGGTGCCGGTGCGGCAGACGGTCGTGAGGAGGAGAACGCGTCCCGGGCACTTGCGCCTCATGTGCAGCCATTTTGCAACGTCCAGCATATCACCAAAAATCATCCCGCTTATTATCAAGGATATACGTTTTAATAACTTGTCGGACCCGGCATATTCCGCCACCAAACGGCCATCCAGCCCCATATCCTCACAAGTCCAGCAGATATATTTTCCCAGAGCATCTGATTATCAGGTATTTCTGTAAGCGCACTATGGTTTGCCGCATCTCAGGGACATACATAAAAAAGGACGACACATTGCCGTCCTTGTGAGGTACCAAGCAGAATCGAACTGCTGTACACGGTTTTGCAGACCGTTGCCTAACCACTCGGCCATGGTACCGTAACTGATTTAGGGCTGCAAATATAGCAACTATTTCTTACAATCCCAAATTATCCTGCATATATTCCCGCAAAGTTCCTCCAGATACTTGAGATCCACTTCATCGAACGCCCCCGGTACGTCGCTGTCAATATCCAACACACCAATGACAGACCCGGACGGCATGTCAGCCTCGCAGCATGAATCGTGACTTAGCAACGGAATTACTATCTCGGACCGGGACAAAGCACTGCACGCAATATGTCCGGGGAAACGTTCCACGTCCTCTACCACAATACTCCTGCCCTCCTTCCAGACCGTACCGCAGACTCCTTTGCCATACGATATGCGTGTACAGGCCACCGGTCCTTGAAACGGACCGAGAACAAGTTCCTCATCCATGACGTCACCGGCTGCCGGCTTCACAAGATAGAAACCGACCCAGAAGAAAGCGAAAGCCTCTTTCAATACTGCTGCAATATTGGCCAGATTGGCCGTCACATCCGGCTCTCCGCCCACAATACCGTATATCTGAGGCAACAGTTCCCTGTAACGTCTTTCCTTGTCCTTTTCACTGAGTCTTATCTCATGCATATCTGCAAAGCCCTATTAATCCACATACAGAAGCAGTCCTTTGAGGTAGTCCCCCTCCGGATGATATATACTGACCGGATGATCTGCCGGCTGAGTGAGCCTGCGCAATATCCGCACACTACGCCCCGTCTGGGCTGCTGCTGAAAATACCGCCAGTTCAAATGCCCTGCGGTCTACAGCCTGCGAACAACTGTATGTGAACAGCAGACCACCTGGTGCTATTTTTAACACAGCAGAGGCGTTGAGACGCCGATAAGCCCTTAACGCGTTGTCCAGAGCATCCTTATGCTTGGCAAAAGCCGGAGGGTCAACAACTATAAGATCAAACTGGCCGGCCGGACACTTTCCGAGGTAATCAATGGCATCCGCGCACACTGCAGTATGCCTGCCGTCATCCCCTCCTGCACTCAATTCGATATTACGGCGCAACATCCCGACTGCCGTAGATGACGAATCGACTGAAACCACGGATAAGGCTCCGTTATCAAGCGCATACACGGAAAATCCTCCCGTATAGCAGAAAAGGTTGAGAACTCTCCTCCCGCCAGAATACATACCTACAAGTTCCCTGTTGTCCCTCTGGTCCAAAAAGAAACCTGTCTTCTGCCCTGACTCCCAGTCAACGAAAAAACGATGACCGTTTTCAAGCACCGTCCGCTCGTGTCCTTCTGAAGGAGCATCTGTCATATATCCGTCAGCAAGAGACAGACCTGCCTTATGCGGAGCGGTGGCGCAGCTCTTGTTGTACACAGCCGAAATCCGGTTGTCCGATACATCCGTAAGTGCCTGTGCAATCCGCTGGGCCGAAAGATACATTCCTGCCGAATGCGCCTGCATCACAGCCACATCTCCGTACACGTCCACTATCAGACCCGGTAACTGGTCCCCTTCTCCGTGAACCAGACGGAAACAGTCTGTATTCCGCGACGGAAGACCGCATGCCGTCCGCATCGAGAGAGCTGCAGCCAGTCTTCTCCTCCAGAACTCCATCGGCATCAACCCCGACGAATCCGGACGAAAATCCTCATTGAAAGAAAGGACCCTTACGGCTATGGAGCCCTTTTGCCAATGTCCTATGGCCAGGAACTTCCGTTCTGAAGAAACAACCTCTACCGCCTCTCCCTCATACAGATCCCCCTCTATGGCAGCGACTGCCCCGGAGAATATCCACGGATGATATCTGCGCAAAGACTCTTCTCTGCCTCTCTTAAGCACTACCCTGTTCATTGCTGCCTGCCGGTTTTCAATGTCAGATACATCTCACGGCATACCCACGCATCAATTGCCGCATACTTCAGCTGCGCACCGGACAGCTGCTGTGCCTCCCAGTTGGAAAGCTGCTGCGCCTTGGACACTTTCCGTCCAAGTATGATAGCCGCCATCTTGCGCACGCTTTTATTCTCTATACCATAATCAGAAACCAGAATCTGCAAGTCCACAAACTTTCTGGGCGTAAACTTACGGTAATACAACAAGCCTCTGAGATCATCCTTCACCGCTGCGCCGACTTTGATTATGGAGTTATCTGAAAGAACAGACGCCAACGGAGCAGGAAGCCCCATCATATTCAGGCGGAATATATAAGCCTTGTCCGCACCTGACAGCTGCAGCAGTGCCACATGATGTCTTGGCGTATTGGAGGAAAAACATGGTTTGGTTTCAGTGTCAAAACCCAGCACCGACTGGTTCCTGAGATAGTCCATGGCCTCCGCAAAATCCTCATTGAGGTCAGAGACTACAATTATCGGACCCGAGAAATCCATTGTCTCTAACTGAGAGAGTTCTTCTGTAGAAATACTTGCCGGATACTGCATAGTCTAAAGTTGTCAATCATGTTTCCGTATCAATAAAGGGAATTCCTTATCAATGAGTATGTAGCCGGATCGTTCCGTTCGATATGGCTCATTACGGACGGGGACACATACCTGGGGGCAAACGGCACAGGTTTAGTAGTCACGTCCTCTGTCCCTGACTCCCGGGAATATTTATATTCATCACGGAGACTGCCGTCCGGATTGAACGCATCCTGAGGAAGATTCCCGGACGGAAGAGTCAGGAATGGCATGAGTCTGGATTTCTCGCCTCTGAGAGCCAGATTTCCGTCCGCCCTGAGTATCCTGTAAGCCTCCACCGCAGCGCACTTCGCAGGGTCGATAAACTCGAAATCAGGCGATATGCTGGATCTGTAAAGATATATACCTCCCCTTCTGCAATCATAAAGTTCCTGCAATACCTCCCTAAAGACGTCCTCGATCTGAGCGAAACTTCCGTCCGCCAGTATTATTGATGATATAGGCATACTGCTGCCGCTCCTGCGGTGACGCTCGATCATTGACACAATATGGAATCTTACATAGTTCTCTACGGAATTGAGCTGCATGCCGGACACTTTCCCGCTGCTGTCATAAAGCACGGAATTGCTGTCCGTATCAAAATTATAACTGTCCATAAGGGACATGTCAATATTGTTGTAGCTTATACCGGTCACAGGTCCGGCGTAGGACTTTCGGGCAGCACGGGCCTCCGGATCTATATATGCCGTATCCCCTTTAAGGGCCGCCTCGAGACCGACCGCCTCCTGATTAAGTATCTGGATATTGCCGGAAAGCCCCTGTTCCTTGGCCATGCGGCGTATAGCCGTCTCATACTCCCGGGAAGTCACCCCGTCAGGCGAGGACATAACACCGATACAGATATCTCCATCAGCCTCAGCCCTCGAAAGAGCCTTCCTGATACCCGACTCTATTACCCCTACTGCCTTGACTCCCGTACCGCTCCTGTCTAAAAGAGCATTGATATCTCCGATACAGTGCAGGTCCGCTACTGGTGATGACACCAGAACCAGCTTTACCGGCTCCTTGAATCCTGACATATATTCGTCCACTGCAAGATTGTAGTATTTCTGTCCTGTCAGGAACAGCACATCACGTACCACCTGTTCCCGTAGATACGCGGTATTGCCAGAAAGTATATATCCGCCATAAGGCCCGTTCGCCTTATCCGAGAGGTACTGGACATTCTCTCCTCCGAAATCCACGATACCGTCAGGTTCCGGGCTGCCCGTGATATTGTCGAATTCATCCAGTGTCAGAATTCTCTCCACAACTTCAAAACCGCTCACACTGCAGTCGAAAATACCTATAGGCAAGTCAGCCAGATTGTCCGGGTACATCGAGAAGTCCCCGTAATATATCGAGGAACTGTCTGACAGGGCCTTCTCCACTATCGGAATAAGACCTTCGTCACTCACGGCGTTCCTGCATGACGATATGGCGGACAACAACAGCAACAATATTGAAAGCCGCGACAAGAACCCCATATGCTAATCCCGCCTATAGACAAACTTACCGTTTTCCGTGGATATGACAACCTCTGCCGTCTCTGCCGCCTCGACATGACCGACAATCCTGGCATCCACACCAAATGAACGGGATATGTCTATCATTGCCGCAGCAGCCTCCTTGTCCGTATATATCTCCAGACGGTGCCCCATATTGAAGACCTTGTACATTTCCTGCCATTCAGTACCTGACTCTATCTGTATGGCCTTGAAAAGAGGCGGCACCGGAAACATATTGTCCTTTACAACCCGGAGTGAGTCTATAAAGTGCAGGACCTTTGTCTGTGCACCACCCGAGCAGTGCACCATACCATGAATCCGGCTCTTGTATCCCTCGAATATTTTCTTGACCACAGGCGCGTATGTCCTGGTAGGTGAAAGGAGCAGCCTGCCATACGTAAGACCGGTCTCAGGCTCGGTCTCGGTGAGCATCCTGCTTCCTGAATAGACCAGAAACTCCGGCATGGCATGATCATAACTCTCGGGATACTTGTCAGCCAGATAATGGGCGAAAAGATCGTGACGGGCCGAAGTGAGTCCGTTGCTGCCCGTACCTCCGTTGTACTCATCCTCGTATTCCGCCTGCCCGAAAGATGCCAGACCCACAATCACGTCTCCGGGAGCTATGGCCGAATTTTCTATAATCTCAGACCTGCGTACTCTCGCGCACACGGTGCTGTCCACAATAACAGTCCTGACAAGATCCCCGACATCCGCTGTCTCGCCTCCTGTAAGGGTCATGTTCATCCCGTAGCGGTCCATTGAGCGGATAAACTCCTCCGTTCCGGAAATAATCTCCGACACAACACTCCCGGGAATCAGCGTCTTGTTGCGTCCTATAGTTGAGGATACCAGCATTCCGTCAGTCACTCCCACGCACAGAAGATCATCCGTATTCATGACTATGGCGTCACGTGCGATACCCTTCCACACACTCATGTCTCCAGTCTCCTTCCAATAAATATAAGCGAGTGAAGACTTCGTTCCGGCACCGTCGGCATGCATCACAAGACAGTAATCCGGATCACCGGTGAAAATATCAGGGATAATCTTGCAGAAAGCCTTGGGATAAAGACCTTTGTCTATGTTCTTGATAGCATTGTGCACATCTTCTTTGGACGAGGAGACTCCTCTTTGCATGTATCTGCTCTCAGTGTTGCTCATAATATCATTCAGCAGGATTTACAATATTTCGTTTACAAGCTACAAATTTAGATGTTTTTACCGAAAAGTTGATAACTTTGTTGCTTTGTAAAACAATTTTTAACAATATTTTTGTCAAAACCATATGTTGACTCTTTCAAAAAAAGCTCAGGCACTGCCTGCTTCTCCAATAAGGAAATTGGTTCCTTATGCTGATGCCGCCAAGAAAAAAGGCATAAAGGTATATCATCTCAACATCGGACAGCCCGACATCGAATCCCCCGAAGTGGCTCTCAAGGCAGTAAAGGACAACAACTTGAAACTGGTTGCATATCCCAATTCGGCCGGAAACGAATCTTACCGCAAAGGACTGGCTGAATATTACCGTAACATCGGCATCGATGTGGACTACACCGACATCAATGTGACCACCGGAGGAAGCGAGGCACTTCAGATCGCACTCACTGTCACCTGCGACCCGGACGACGAAGTCATCGTACTGGAGCCGTTCTACACCAACTACAACTCATTCGCCATCGTAAACGATGTCAAGTTCGTTCCCATCACCACATCCATGGACAACGGATTCGCAATACCTTCCATAGAGGAGTTCGAAAAGCACATCACTCCCAGGACAAAAGGCATCATAATCTGCAATCCATGCAATCCCACCGGAGTGCTCTATACAAAGGATGAGATCGAAAAACTCGGAGACATCGCCCGCAAGCACAACCTGTTCATCTACTCCGACGAAGTTTACCGCGAGTTCTGCTATACAGAGGAGCCACATTACTCATGCATGCACATCAAGGGCATAGAGAACAATGTGATTCTCTGTGACTCCGTTTCCAAACGGTATTCTCTCTGCGGAGTACGTATCGGGGCAATAGTGTCCAAGAACAAGGATGTCATGAACGCGGTGCTGCGCTACTCCCAGGCACGCCTGTGCTCTCCCGCATACGGACAGATTGCAGCCGAAGCCGCCCTCAAGGCTCCCGAATCGTATTTCAAGGCTGTAAAGAACGAATACATCAAGAGAAGAGACTTCCTTGTAGAAACACTCAGAACTATTCCAGGTGTAGTATGCCCTACCCCGATGGGAGCTTTCTACGCTGCAGTGCGTCTTCCCATCGATGACTGCGACAGATTCGCACAGTGGCTGCTTGAAGACTTTTCATACAATGGCAAGACTGTCATGGTTGCGCCTATGGCCGGATTCTATGCGACCCCAGGCAAAGGCAAGGATGAAGTCCGTATAGCATACGTGCTCAAGACTGAAGACCTTAAGGAAGCCCTGATATGCCTCAAGGAGGCTCTGAAGGTATATCCAGGCAGGACTATCTAAAACACCGGCAAAAGATCCAGCACCCTTAAGGAGACCGTGAGGACAAGGAGTAAAGCTGCCCATATGGCCGGCTCCTTTCCTCTTCCGTTGGTGAAAAAGTCGAATACCGACAGGGACACAGGAACACCTGCTACCATGACAATCAACGGAGAGGCTCCTGTCCTGCAGAAAATCACTGTCAGGACCGATATGACCGACAAGGCCACAGAAAGACCGAATGCGTTTTTCTGGGCCTTGTTTCTTTCACGGTTCTTCACCGACACGAACAACAGGGCACGTATCACCAGGAGCAGAGCAAAACATGACAATACCGCATCAGACAATGCCATGCTGCTCAAAGACGGCAGAGAAAATCCAAGTGAGCGCCGGAAATCCGCCAGATAGTCAAGACCCAAAGAGTCCGGGAAAAAATACATCCACGACAGAATATATATCCATGGAAGAGCAGCGGCGGCAAGACCTGAAAGCAGGAAACGAGACAGATCCTGTCCTCTCGACACCAGACAGTACAGGAACAGGAATATCTCCACATACAGGAGCTGGGGTACCATCATGGCTGCCACACCGGACGTGAGGACAGAGATGAACAGCAAGTCGAAACGAAGTGTCTCCGCATTGAGATAACGCACCGCATAGAACATGCCCCATAACACGAGAAGAGCCGACATATGGTATACCGTCAGCGATACCGCTCCAGGAAGCACCAGTACAGAAAGCAGATACGGCAGATACAGCATACTGCTGTCAGATGTGAACAGATAACTGTTCGTATTGACATATCCCAGCGAGAAAGCAACAAGCACCAGACACAGCAGGGCGAGGACATGTGACAGCCAGGGCAAGCCACTTACCAACACCCCACTATCCTCAACAGGCATAAGGAAACATGATATGACCATTCCAACAACAGCAATTGCCATCAGGACAGCCATCAAAGGAGATCTTCTGTTTTCGTTCATCCGGGATTACTTCCAGTTGATCATGTCCGCACCGATGTCTTTCCTGTGGAACGCCCCTTCAAATCCGATCCTGTCTACAGCAGCATATACTTTACCTGCGGCATCAACAAGACTGTCACCGAGAGAAGAAACAGCCAGGACACGTCCACCCGATGTTACAATACGGCCATCCCTGACACTGGTTCCGGCATGGAACACCGTCACGTCACCGCAATTGTCAAGTCCTTCCACGACATACCCCTTTCCATATTTGTCAGGATACCCTCCGGAAACCACTATGCAGGTCAAGGCATGTTTCGCCGATATCGATATCCGTTCACCGGAAATATCTCCACGGGCTGCAGCCGCCATATGGGCCAGCAGATCGCTGTCGATCCTAAGCATGACAGATTCTGTCTCGGGATCACCCATTCTGACATTGTATTCGATGACATAGGGATCTCCTCCGCAATTCATCAGACCGAAAAATATGAAGCCGCGGTAATCCACACCCTCTTCAGAGAGACCGCGAACGGTAGGATCGATGATCCTTTCACGCACTTTCGCTGCAAAAGCAGCATCACAGAAAGGCACGGGGGACACCGAACCCATTCCTCCTGTATTAGGGCCATTGTCACCGTCCATTATACGCTTGTAATCCTTCGCCTCAGGCAGCATGATATATCCGTGACCGTCAGTAAGAACAAAATATGACACCTCGACCCCTTCAAGGAATTCCTCTATGACCACTTTAGCCCCTGCCTGTCCGAAACGTCCGCCGAATATGCTCTCCAATGCGGACACGGCATCCTCAAGGCTCTGCGATATTATTACGCCTTTCCCGGCCGCCAGCCCGTCCGCCTTGATTACATAAGGGGGATTGATTGTCTGCAAGAACAATACAGCTTCCTCCTTCTCTGCAGCAGTAAAGCTTCTATACGAGGCAGTAGGTATACCATGCCTGCACATGAACTCCTTGGCATACTCCTTGCTGCCCTCCAGACGCGCACCGTCTTTCCCCGGGCCTACAAAAAGCAGTTTCCCGCCTATCTCCGGACATGAACGGAGATAGTCCAGAAGACCGGCGGCCAATGGATCCTCCGGTCCGCATACCACCATATCTATATTCTTATCCACAACGGTCCTGCGAATCAGGTCGAAGTCTCCGACGCTGCCTTCTATTCCCTCCGCCAGAGTGTTGATTCCAGGATTGCCCGGAATGGCGTAAAATTTCCCCAAAAGGCTGCTTTGAGATATCTTCCAGGCGAGAGCATGTTCCCTTCCGCCCGAACCGAGCAACAATACATTGTACTTCATATCCGATTATAATAATATAGGTTTACACTTCCACCCCGCCTTGCCGGCCGCATCAAGGGTCTTCGGCAGCACATACCAAAGATTCTTGGCCGCCTTCATCGAGTCATGGAACACTGTCACCGAACCTGGTGAGAGATAAGGCAGTACATTCCTGGCACATGCCTTATGTCCAAGACTGCGATTATAGTCCCTGCTCAGGATATTCCACATGACGATATTGTACCGGACACTCAACTTCCTGGCCTGCAATGGTGTTATCTTAGCATAAGGAGGACGGTAGAGATTGGTATGGATAAGCTCCGCCGCCATGTCTACATCCTGCACATAATCATCCAGCGGAATTCTCCATCCTGGCACATGGCTGTAGGAATGGCTGCCTACCGAATGACCTCTCCGCAGAATCTCTCCGAACAGGTCCGGATACAGTTCCACATTCTTGCCGATACAGAAAAAAGTAGCCTTGGCACCATACTCGTCGAGCTGATCAAGCACCCACGGTGTTACCTGAGGACACGGCCCGTCATCAAATGTAAGAAAGATACCTTCCTTTTCCTTTGGGAAAGACCAGATAAACGACGGATATATCTTCTTCAGCAGTTTTAACGGACGGATCAGCATGGCTTGTTCAATATGGGTGCAAATATAGAGAATAAAAGTTATATTTGCGCACTGATTCATTTGCAACACGACATGCGCCACAGCAGACACACAGCATTCGCGGCCATTATTCTCCTGGCCTTCTTCTCAGTATCATGCAGCAATGAGAAGAAAGGAATAATTCCGGAAGATGTAATGTCCATGATTTATTACGACATATACATGACCGACGAAGCTGTCCAAAGCAATTACAGGTTCAAGAGAATGGCTGATACGATGAGGATATACGAGCCTGTCTTCAACAAGTACGGATACACCACTGACGACTATAACAGGAGCGTGGTCTACTATCTTGAGCGGCCAGACAGATTCGAGGATGTGTTCGTCAAGACAAAGAACATGCTTGAAATACGCAAGTCCCAGCTTCAGAAGATATTACAATTAGAGGGAAAAAGACCTAAACGATGGGAGCTTATAGATTCACTGGAGCTTTACACAGCCGACAGCATTCATGCCGGAATAATCTACAAGAACATGAGAATAATGTTCTTCAAGCCGGATTCCATTCTGCCGGGCTCACCTGTCATTGACTCCTCGCTTATAAAACGACCTGTAAACCAGTTCCTGATATTCAGTGACTCCGCGCTCAATGCCGACAAATACTTCATTTTCTACGACGCCATGCCTTTCATGACAGAAGTGGAAATGCTGAAAGCCAGAATGGACAGTACGGAAAAGAAAAATGAATATTCCATGATGCCCGTTGACAGCCATGACAAAGATAGAGAAAGCGTCATTCGGAGAATCAGAGATGACAGAAAAAGAAGTATATTAACGAACAACCGCATAGTACACAACAAACACGATACAGATAGCAAAAAATGAGAAGAATAGCGGCCAATTACATATTTCCCATCGCTTCTACCCCGATAAGGAACGGATACGTGGATGTGGCTGAGGACGGGACTGTTACCGGTATAGGACAGCTTACCGGAGAAAGCGGAAGCACGGAATTCTACAACGGAATACTGGTACCGGGATTCACCAACGCTCACTGCCACATAGAACTGTCACATCTGGAAGGCAAGTTTCAAGAGGCTACCGGCATGTCCGGTTTCATCGACCAGATCAACGCCCTTCGCGAGTCCGCGCCCAAAGAAGAGCGTCAGAAAGCAATGAGGGCACAGTTTGAGAAACTGTATAAGGAAGGCGTCAGTGCCATGGCCGATATCTCCAACTGCGACGAGAGCTTCGCCATGAAGAGCGAGGGGCCGATGTACACCAGAACATTTATTGAGGTTTTCGGCACAGAATCCGAAGATGCCAGGAGAGTCATCGCCGATGCAAGCAAACTGGTTGAAAAGGCGGAAACAGCCGGACTTGATGCAGCCATCACCCCCCACTCGCCTTACACCATGAGTCCCGACCTGCTCCGCATGGCCTCCGCCGAGGGACTTAAAGCCGGATTCATATCCTACCACAATCAGGAGTCCCAGGAGGAGGACGACATGATTGGGTTTCATAAAGGACCGCTTTACGACAACTATGTCAACCGCGGACTTAGCGTAGTCCCCGCTACTGGCAGACCGGCCATATTCCATTTTCTGGAGCGGCTGCAGGAAGTCCATCCCGCCCCGTTTGAAGAGCATATACTGCTCATACACAACACCGTCGCACATGAGGACAGCGTCTACGCCGCCGAACAGATTCTGAAAAACTGCACATGGGTCACATGTCCGCTATCCAACATGTTTATTCACAGGACAATGGCTGATTTACCCATGTTGATGAGCATGGGTGTGAGAATAGCTGTCGGCACTGACAGCCTGTCATCCAACCACGTTCTGTCCATAGTGGAGGAGCTGAAATGCATACACCGTCACTACCCTGGAATCCCATTGCAGACAGTACTGACATGGGCCTGCCTTAACGGTGCGGCAGCCCTGGGCAAGGACAACATACTCGGCTCCTTCGACAAAGGCAAGAGACCCGGCGTGGTGCTTATCGACAACATCGATTTCGAGAACATGCAACTTACCTCTGCAAGCACATCCAGACGATTAATCTGAAACACGGCATATCATGTCAACAATACTTTTTCACAAGATAGTTTTCGGCCCCATCAAGAGCCGCCGCCTTGGGAACTCCTTGGGCATCAACCTTCTGCCTGACAACGGCAAGCTCTGCTCATTCGATTGCATTTACTGCGAGTGCGGATGGAACAAGGATGGCCGGACTGACCAGACCATTCCGTCCAAGGAGGCCGTATTCCAGAGGATGCAGGAACGTTTCGCCGAACTGCATACCGAGGGTACACCCGTGGACACCATCACATTCTCCGGCAACGGAGAGCCCACCCTGCATCCCGATTTCCCAGAAATCATCGACTTCACACTGATGATGCGGGACAAGTATTTTCCGAACGCTGCCGTATCCGTACTTTCAAATGCGACCATGACCGGCAGGAAAGAAATCCGGGAGGCTCTGATGAAAGTGACCAACCCCATCCTAAAGATAGACAGCGGTCTGGAAGAATATATCCGCCTGGTGGACAACCCGGTGGGTCATTACTCGCTCAAGGAGACAATAGAGCATCTGAGGCTGTTCAACGGCAACTTTATCCTACAGACCATGTTCCTGCGGGGAACCATAGACGGCCGCCGCATAGACCTGACCTGCAAGGAAAGTGTCGACCCATGGAGAGATATCGTACTTGACCTGCGGCCCCGTGAGGTCATGATGTACACGCTCGACCGCGAGACACCCGCCAGTGATCTTGAGAAAGTCACTGTCGCCGAAATGGAAGCAATAGCCGCTCCTCTCAGAGCCGCAGGCATAACCGTTCAGGTCAGAGGCTGAGATGAGGGCGGTCATCCAGAGAGTCAGCCAGTCGTCGGTAGTCATTGAAGGCTCTTGCTGCGGAGAGATCGGACTCGGTCTGAATATTCTCATAGGAATTGAGAACGGGGATGCAGACGAGGATATAGAATGGCTGTGCCATAAGATTGTCAATCTGCGCATATTCGATGACGACAGCGGGGTCATGAACCTGTCTGTAAGGGACGTTGACGGAGACATTTTGGTTATCAGCCAATTCACCTTGTACGCATCCACCAGGAAGGGCAACCGTCCCTCATATATCAGAGCCGCAGGACCGGAAATTTCCATCCCAATATACGAGAAATTTTTACAAAGATTGGAAAATATTTTGGGGAAGCCCGTTAAAAAAGGTATATTTGGTGCAAATATGAGGGTGACTATCGTCAATGAAGGACCGGTCACTATTCTTATTGATACGAAAAACAGAGAATAAATGGAAGATATTGAGAAAAGAATAAAGGCCGTCCATGACAATCTCAGCCATTGGATGACTCCGGAAGTTCTGAAAGCCTGTCTCAGCATGACCGACCTGACCTCACTAAAGTCAACGGACACATATTCAAGTATCCGCAAACTGGCAGGTAAAGTAAATGACTTCCAGACACATTTTCCCGGATACCGGCCGCCTGCGTCCATCTGCGTATACCCCAATTTCGCAAGAACAGTAAAGGATACGCTGACCGAACCCGGAGTACACGTGACCGTAGTGGCCGGATGCTTCCCTGCTTCCCAGAGTTTTCTGAAAGTCAAGGAACTGGAGTGCCGCATGGCTGTGGAAGAAGGGGCTGACGAAGTAGACATAGTACTCGCTCTCAACAGCTTTCTGGACGGAAATCTGAGTTACTGCGAGAAAGAGATACGTTCCATCAGGAACATAGTCGGTGATGCCGTGCTGAAAGTGATCCTTGAGACAGGAGCATTGGCCGATGCCGGCAGGATAAGGGAGGCTTCTTTCTTAGCCATGGAATGCGGTGCCGACTTTATAAAGACATCCACCGGAAAGATGGAACCGGCCGCAACCCCGTTCGCCGCCATCGTAATGTGCGACTGCATCAGGGAATACTACGGGAAGACCGGCCGCAAAGTGGGCTTCAAGCCTGCCGGAGGCATCTCCACCGCCAAAGACGCGGCTGTGTATTACGCCATCGTTGACACCATACTCGGCCCTGACTGGCTCAATCCCAGTCTACTTAGATTCGGTGCCAGCCGCGTAGCCAACTCCATCCTCTCCGAAGTGGAGAAATCATCAGTAATCTATTTTTAACTCATATCATTATTAACTACTAAAAGCTAAACAAGATGAAAAAGATCATTGTTATTGCAATTGCTCTATTCACAGCTGCAGCACTCTATGCCCAGCCGCGCGCAATCGGAGGCCGTATAGGCTACGGTCTTGAACTTTCCTACCAGCACTCACTTGGAAACAATATGGTGCAACTTGATTTCGGTCTGCCCGGATTCTACGGTCTTGAGGCAGCTGCCACCTATGACTGGATTTTCCCTATCAACTCGTGGCAGGAGAAAGGCTCATGGAACTGGTACGCAGGTGTGGGAGCCGGCCTTGGAATGTATGGATTCAATAACGTCACAGGATTCGTAGGAGTTGCCGGACGTATAGGTGTAGAATACAACTTCTGGTTCCCCATGAACATCTCCCTTGACTGGCGCCCTGTCATCGGACCTCACTTCAACAGTGCCGGAGTCGGATTCAATTCCCTTGGTATATTCCAGGGCGGTATAGCATTAAGTGTCCGCTACCTCTTCTAAACACCAAAAGACACTCACACAAAAGAGAAAAGAGGATGGCTCCGGCGGGCCATCCTCTTTTCTTATCTTACATATCGACGGCTATCTCAACACTGCATCGAACTGATGCGACAAAGCATTGAGGATACGAGTGACTGCCAACTCTACATTCTTGTCCGTCAGAGTCTTGTCATAGTCCTGTAATGTCAGGCTGACTGCATACTGCTTCTTTCCCGCAGGTATCTTGTCGCCTCTGTAGACATCGAAGAGCACCACCTTGCGCAGCAGTTTCCTCTCAGCGGCAAACGCAGCCTTGCGGATATCGGCGAATGTGACATTCTCATCCAGCAGCAGAGCCAGATCCCGCTTCACCTCAGGATACAGCGGCAACTCCTTGTACAGCACCTTGGACTTGAGATAGTGCTTCAGCAGCAGCTGCCAGTCAATCTCCGCCGCGAACACAGGCTGTTTGATATCGAACTGACGCAGACGGGCCGGAGCTACCGTACCGAACATCAGCAGAACCTTCCCTGAAGAAGGGACCCTGCATACCATACCCTCAGAGAAGATGTCCGCAGGCGCAGGCTCGTAATCAAGGACATTGATATCCATTCCCATACGCCGGAGCAACAACTCGACATATCCTTTCAAGGCGAAAAAATGTCCCGCACCGGCAGTATTTCTCCAATACTGAGTACCCTTGCCGACCATAAACATAGCCAGATGCATCCGCTCGCTGTACGATTCCAGATTGTTGACAGGATCCCCCTCTCCCTTAGGCTCATAGCGGTAGACATTGCCCATCTCGAAAAGTCTCAGGTCTCCGGCCTGACGGTTCAGGTTGTGTGCGATCACCTCCAGACCGCTGAACAGCAGAGTCTGCCTCATCGCATTGAGATCCGAGCTGAGAGGATTGATCACCATCGGCAGATTCTCCTTTGGATATGTCTTCAGGCCGTTGTAGTAATCCGCCTTGGTCAGAGAGTTGTTCATGCACTCCATAAAACCGTTGGCCGCGAGCAAGTCGCACATTTTTACCCTTACTGACTCCGGATCAGGATTAGGCGTATTGTCGTACGAGGATACGATACGTTCAGGAAGCGCCACATTGTTGTAGCCGTAGATACGGAGTACTTCCTCCACCACGTCGCACTCCCTGTACACATCCACCTTGTAAGAAGGGACTGTGACCTCCGCACCTTCCGCATCCGATGAAAGTATCCCGAAATCCATATATTCAAGTATTCGCAGTATGGTCTCCGCACCTATCTTCTTGCCGATAAGTGCCTCCATGCGGGCAAAGTTCAAGGACACCCGTTTCCTATCAATCTTCTCCGGATACACTTCCTGGATTCTCCCGACCACAGTGGCACCTGCCAGTTCCTGCATAAGCAAAGCCGCCCTCCTGGCTGCATAAGGCACAATCTCCGGGTCTGCACCGCGCTCATACCGGAATGACGCATCAGTCTTTATTCCATGCCGCTTCGATGTCCTGCGGATGGATGTAGGATTGAAGTACGCACTCTCGAGAAATACTGAAACTGTACTGTCGGTGATTCCTGAGTCCAGGCCGCCGAAGACACCGGCTATGCACATAGGCCTGGCAGCATTGCAGATCATCAGGTCCTCTGAAGACAGCGTGTGCTCCACCCCATCCAGAGTGACGAATTTTTCTCCATCCACGGCACGGCGCACCACCACCTTGCCGCCTTCTATCTTAGAGGCGTCGAAGGCATGAAGAGGCTGACCTGTCTCCATCAGGACAAAATTGGTAATGTCAACCACGTTGTTTATCGGCCGCAGGCCCACTGCCAGAAGCTTTTTCTGCAGCCACTCCGGAGAAGGAGCTATCTTCACGTCCTTCAATGTCACTCCCATATATCTCGGTGCTCCGTCATGACTGAGCACTTCCACAGGTATGGAATCTCCATCTCCTTCCCTGAATGCCGACACGTCCGGAAGAGTCAACTCTCCACCCAGACCGTTAAGCCTCAGATATGCCGATAAATCCCTGGCAACTCCGATATGGGAGGCACCGTCCACTCTGTTAGGGGTAAGTCCGATAGAAAACACCGTGTCTGACCCCAGATGCAGATATTCCCTGGCAGACATTCCTACTCTGGCTTCCGGCTCCAACACCATTATTCCGTCGTGAGACTGGCCGAGTCCGAGTTCGTCCTCGGCACATATCATACCGAATGACTCAACTCCACGTATCTTGGATTTCTTGATTTTCAACCTGGAGCCGTCGGGAAGAGGCAACGAAGTACCGACCGTTGCCAGCAGCACTTTCTGGCCTGCCGCCACATTGGGGGCACCGCAGACAACCTGCAGAGGTTCGTCTCCCTCGGCAGCCAGAACTTTGGTTATATGAAGATGGTCCGAATCCGGATGAGGAACACATTCCAGTACCTGCGCCACAACAACTCCCTCCAGACCTCCGGGAATGTCCTCCACTGTTTCCATTTCCTCTACCTCAAGACCTATGAAAGTCAGTATCTCCGCTACTTTTTCCGGAGACAGATCGAAAGATACATACTCTTTCAGCCAATTATATGAAATATTCATATCCTGTATTTTCTAATCAAATAATGAGTCGACAAATGTTTTTTTATCAAAAATCTGAAGGTCCTCGATACCCTCTCCTACCCCAATGAACTTGACAGGTATATTGAACTGGTCAGCAATACCAAGTACGACTCCGCCCTTGGCCGTACCGTCCAGTTTCGTAACGGCAAGAGCCGTAACATCCGTAGCCTTTGTAAACTCACGCGCCTGTACAAACGCATTCTGCCCGGTAGATCCGTCCAGAACAAGAAGAACTTCGTGTGGAGCGTCCGGCACCACCTTGCGCATCACATTGCGTATCTTGGTAAGTTCGTTCATCAGATTGATTTTGTTGTGCAGGCGGCCTGCCGTATCGATAAGCACCACGTCAATATCCTGAGCCACGGCCGAGTTAAGTGTATCATACGCCACCGATGCAGGGTCCGAGCCCATCTGCTGCTTTACGATAGGCACTCCGGCCCTCTCGCTCCAGATAACCAGCTGGTCCACGGCAGCCGCCCTGAATGTATCCGCCGCGCCGAGCATGACCTTCTTGCCGGAAGCCTTCAGGTTGGCAGCCAGTTTGCCTATAGTCGTTGTTTTACCCACTCCATTGACCCCGACAACCATAATGACATAAGGCTTCTTGGAAAAATCAAAGACCGGAGCATCCTTCTTGCCTTCCACATCCAGCAGGGACATCATCTCCTCCTTGAGTATACCGTACAGTTCAGCAGTATTCATATACTTGTCCCTGGCCACACGTACCTCCAGCATATCGATAATCTTCAATGTCGTATCGACACCCACATCAGAGGCGATAAGAGCATCCTCTATGCCGTCAAGAACATCGTCATCCACCTTGGACTTCCCGGCTATTGCACGGGACAACCTGTCAAACAATCCTTTTCTGGTTTTCTCAAGCCCTTTGTCAAGAGTCTCCTTCTCCTTTCGGACATCCTCTTTTCCTTTATCCTTTCTATTGAACCAGAACATCTTTCTATTCCTCCTTATTTATCTCATTCTCTTCAGATTTCGAGTTACTGCCCGTATCCCATCTGCGTGGCCATGAGGAGCCTTGATTCTTCAGAAAATCCAATCCGAATACAGAAGCACAAGCGATGCAGCCTCCAAGGAACGTAAATGCTATCAGTATTATGGCCCTTTTAGGCTTGGACCTCTCAAACGGCACGACCACAGGCTGCACCACAGAAAGGACAGGAGTATTCTCCTTTACCTGAAGCTCTACCTGCGTCTTCTGCCTTGCCAGTTCCATGAATACAGTATTCGCAAGATCATATTCCTTCTTTAGCCTTTCTCCTGTAACCATTGCCGTAGCTGTCATAACATTCCTGTTGGCATCACGGTAATTGGCATACTCGAGCTGCTTGCTCTCAAAATCCATCTTTGCCTCATTGTATCTGGCATCAACATACTCCAATGTGGATTTGGCTTTCTCTATCTTGTACTCTGTCACATACTTTTCAAGCAATCCGAATACCGCCGAGGCCACCTCAGCCGCGGCCAAAGGCTCAGGCATATTCACAGAAAGCTGAATATACCCGTCCTTGTCGTTTATAGTGACAGATACTACTTCCGTCAATATCTCCTTGCACGCATACTCGTCTTCCGTATATACAGGCAGACCGGAAGCATCCAACATGGCCGTATCTATCTCCGTCTTGCCTTTGATTGCACTAATTATCACTCCAGGAAGTCCGATCGTATACTTCTTCATGACATCGAAAAACGTCATATGGTTGTATTCCGGATTTGTATAATAGTCATACAGCGTTATCGGTTCCGGCCACTCCTCAAATTTCACCTTGGTGTACATAAGTTCTTTTATTAGATCCACATTCTGCAACAACTGCGGATAAACTGCAGGAGAGAGGGCCCCATCCCCTCCCATACTACTGAGATTGATACCGGCCAAGGAAGCCAAAGAAGACATACTGGAACTCACACCCTGCTGCGAAATCTGAGGGACAAAGATCGTTCCTGCCGTATACTCTTTCTTGGAGAACAGCGCCACCATAAGGCCGAGCACTATGAACGCACACGTTACATAAATTATGAACTTACGTTTGTCCCACAAACGTTTCACTAATGCTATCAGATCTATTTCCTGCTCCTGCTCAACGGCCTGACCGCTGTTTTGATGTTCTGCCATAGTTTATTTATTATAACATTCCTAAACTGCAAAAATATGAAAACGATTATTATTATCCAAATATAGAATTAACTACATTTGCAGCCGCTTTACAATACCATATCATGAATACAAAGACAAAAGGTTACATACTCGGCACTATCGCTGCGGCAACATACGGCATGAATCCATTATTTGCCCTGCCACTATACAAGAACGGGATGAACCCTGAATCCGTGCTTTTCTTCCGGTATCTTCTTGCCATTCCGATCCTGTCCGTAATGATCAAGGCCAGGGGCAGGTCATTCAAAGTAAACCGAAAGGAGACATTTACCCTGATAATCATGGGTCTGCTGGTTGCCATATCCTCCCTATCCCTGTTTCAGAGCTACAATTTCATGGATGCCGGTATAGCATCCACGATACTGTTTGTTTATCCAATTATGGTAGCACTCATAATGACTCTGATTTTCAAGGAGAAACTCACACTCCAGACAGGTGTGTGCATGATAATGGCCTTAGGCGGCATAGCTATGCTGTATAATGGAGAGGACGGCACCACACTCAGCCTGACCGGAACAGTGCTCGTACTGGTTTCCGCACTGTCCTACGCCATATATATTGTCGGTATAAACCAAAGCATACTTAAAAATACGGCTACCCTGACCGTGACTTTCTACGTCCTCGTCTTCGGATTGTCGATTTTCATCATCAGGCTGCTGACCGGAATAGAGCTTACGACACCTTGTAAATGGTATATGTGGCTGAACGTAATTGCCCTGGCCGTATTCCCTACTGCTATTTCGTTTCTCTGCACCACCAGTGCAATACAGTACATAGGCTCCACTCCTACTGCAATTCTTGGAGCCCTCGAGCCAGTTACAGCCATCATTTTCGGAATCACCGTATTTGGAGAAAGAATGACAATGAAGGAAAGTATGGGTATCATATTGATTCTGATAGCCGTCACACTCGTCATTGCCGGAGGCAAGATCACAGTTCACATGACCAGATTCAGGAAAATGTTTCCAAAACTATCCGGAAAACACTGACAAAAACACAACTGACGCCCCCATAGGGCTGCAAATCCCAGCAACAAGCGGCATGCCGTTTGTAAGCTGAACACATATCCGGATGCCCGATTGCAGCTTCCGAAACCAGGACATCACTCATAGAACACGCATACGTATTCTAACTGACTTACAGTAACCGACGTAACGGTCATATATCGTCGTATATGGTCCCGCGACATCAAAATTTCTAAAAGGCAGACCATAAAGCAACTTGTCAGGCTATTAATCCCCTTCGACAGGCCGCTCCGTGGCAGATTCTCCATCCGCCCCCACACCACCATCCGGCCACCACCACAACGGCAGCGTTTCCCGCGATTCAGTGCCGGTGCGGCAGACTGGTCATGGGGAGGAGATCGCGTCCCGGGCACTTGCGTCTCATGCGCAGCCATTTTGCAACGTCCAGCATATCACCGAAATTCATCTCGTTTATTATCAAGGACATACGTTTTGACAACTTGCTGGACCCGGCATAATTCGCCACCAAACGGCCTTCCAGCCCCATATCCTCACAAGTCCAGCAGATGTCTTTTTCCAGAGCATCTGATTATCAAGCATTTCTACAAGCGCACTTTGTTGGACATGAGGTACACATCAACGCCTGAAGTCTGACTCGCTTGAAATCAACATGCCGTTTCCTATTGTGTCCGTAATTTTACAGTAACACTGTAACAGTATGCATGCCCCACTGAAAATCTACTTACACGATAAAAGGGCTGTATCAAATGAATGTCTGATACAGCCCTTTTCTGTGTTTTTAGTGTATGTTTACTCGATGAAGCCGAGAACCTGATTGACAGCTACGTTGTCTCCGTGCTTTGCATCCACCTGGATGAGTTTTCCGGTTTTTGGAGCCTTGACTGTCTCTATGCCGTAATATGTCTGTATGTAGCATATGGGCTTGCCTTCCTCGAACTTCGTGCCGATAACAGGAGCCGCACTTTCATCAGCCACATTATACTGCCAGAGCAGTTTGCCTTTGGCGACAGCTTGTACTGCCATGGCCTGGGGATGCTCGGCCATGATTTTTTCGGCGTCAAATGCAGGAACTTCCACGACCTGACGGGTGACGATCTTCGGGGCACCAGCTTTTTCGCGGGCTGCCTCAAGCTCTTTGTTGAAACGCTCTTTGGCCACTCCGCTCTTGTAGTCGCGGTACTGACGCTCGTGCATTGCAAACTCGAAGAGCTCCTCGTCGTCCTGTCCGCGGTCCCATCCTTCTTTCTTCATTTCCTCTATGAACTTGGGCAGCTCGTCGGGGAATGCGTCCTGAGGATTGCCGGTGTAGAATTCCAGGCCTTTTTCCTTCACTATGTCCAGAATCTCCGGAGCAAGGGGACCGGGCAGTTTGCCGGTCTTGCCCAAGATCATGTTCATTGTGTCCTTGTCTATTGTCTTCCATCTTGGCTCGCCCTTGAGGGTGTGCATGAGATTCATCAACGCAGTGTTCTTCACATACTGGCTGAAAGGTGTCACCAATGGAGGATATCCAAGTCTGGGCCATACGTACTCCACTTCCTGGAAGAGCATTACCATAAGCTCGTTGAGGGAAACTTCCTTCTTGCCCTGATTGCGCAGGGACATGTTTATCGCGCCATGGAATCCTTTGAGGTCGGCCATCATGGAGCCCATCATGCCGCCGGGAAGGCCGCAGCCTACGAGCAGTGAGGAGCAGATGTAGTTGGTAGGCTCTATGAACATTCCGAGGAAATCGTCAATGAAGCTCTGGGTAAGTCTTCTGGCTTCCATGTATGCATTCATGTTGATGTCCTTTACCTTGAAACCGGCATCCTTCAGCATGGCCTGGATGGTGATGACATCCGGATGTATCTTGCCCCAGGAGAGAGGCTCGATGGCAACATCCAGATAGTCGGCTCCGGCACGTGCGACTTCCAGCATGGACGCTACCGAGAACCCTGGACCGGAGTGGCCGTGGTACTGTACAATGATGTGAGGGTATTTGTCCTTGATGCTTTTGGTCAGACGGCCCAGGAAGGCAGGGCGTCCGATGCCGGCCATGTCCTTGAGGCATATCTCGTCGCATCCGTATTCCACGACCTTGTCCACGATGTCCATGTAGTATTCCACAGTGTGGATGGGGGAGTAGGTGATGCTGAGCGCTACCTGGGAGATCATGCCTCCTTCTTTGGCAAGAATGACGGAGTCCTTGAGGTTACGGTGGTCGTTCAGACCGCAGAACGAGCGGGAGATATTGGTGCCCTGTCTGGCTTTCACTTTATACATCAGTGCTCTCACGTCTCGGGGTACAGGATTCATCCGCAGAGCATTAAGGCCTCTTTCAAGCATGTGTGTCTGTATGCCTACCTTGTTGAAAGGTGCAGTCCAGGCCCTTACAGCCTTATTGGGGTTTTCTCCGAAAAGGAGGTTTACCTGTTCGAAAGCGCCTCCGTTTGTCTCTACTCTGTCGAAGCAGCCCATGTCAATGATGACAGGAGCGATTTGTACCAGTTGGTCTACCCTTGGAACGTATTTTCCTGAGGATTGCCACATATCCCTGTAAACGAGGGAGAATTTTATTTCACGTGCCATGAATCAGTGTTTTGATGAAAATTTTCTCAAAGATAAAAAATATTGTGTGAATAAGAAAAGTATTTTTATATTTGCAGTCCCTTTTGGAGATAAAGGGATACATGGTGGATGTAGCTCAGTTGGTTAGAGCATTGGTTTGTGGCACCAAGGGTCGTGGGTTCGAGTCCCATCTTCCACCCTTATTCGTTTGTAGGTCAGTACTGTCGGCAATCTTTGACTGACCGCGTTTCTCCCCATTTGCGGATGCTCCCTCAGGTCTGGAAGGCGGTGTGCGTTTATCGGATGCCGAAGGGCTGCTGTGCAAGGGGTCTGCTGTTACGCTGGTGTATGGTTTCTGTGATTTTATTGCAGATTTCTTCCGGAGAGATGCTTCTAAGGCAGTTCATGTGTCCAAGAGGACATTCCGGTTTCCCGGCAATGGAACACGGCTGGCACTGCAGACCGGCGCATATTGCGTCTTCTTCTTTTTGCCTCCATCCCAGGAAGCCGCAGTGAACGGTAGTGCCGCCCCAGACCGAAATCACCCTTGTACCTGCAAGGGATGACAGATGCATGTTCGCCGAGTCCATCGACACCATCAGGTCCAGCCGGCTCATGAGTTCCAGTTCCTTGTCTATGGTGAGCTTTCCAGCCACAGACTTTATGCCCGGATGGGCTGATTCCCATTTTTCCAGTTCCTCGGCTTCATTGCCTTTGCCTCCGAACAGGAGTACTCTGTATCCTTTTCCGGCCAGCATTGCCGCAGCTTTTTCCATCATTTCCGGCGGATAGGTTTTTGTTGTATATCTTGCGAACGGGGCGATGCCGATATGCGGCACATCGTTTTCTGATGGCGTGCTGTCTGGAAATAGACTGGAGAACTGCCGGCTGGCGGGAAGTCCCAGGGAGGACAGGACATCGAAGTACCGGTCTATGAAATTGCGCTGTCGGACGAGCCGCTTGTGTCTGAGACTGGTAAGCCTTTTTCTTTCCCGGCGTTTTTTCCTTACTATTCTGACTTTTTTCCCTGTCAGTATGAAAGAAATGTCTACTGCCCAGGATCTCAGTACGTTGTGCATGTCTGCCACGGCTGTGACATGCTCTTTGTGCGTGTCCCGTATGAGTCTGAACAGTCCGGCCGGTCCTTTGTGCCTGCCTTTCGGGTCTGCCATTATGAAAGACACATTGTCCGGCTTGTCCAGGAACAGCCTGGAGAAGAAAGGCTGGGTAAGGACTTTGATATGCCAGTCCGGATACTGCCTGGCGAACGAGTATATGACAGGTACGGTCATGGCTACGTCGCCGAGCGCTGACATTCTTATTACAAGGAGTGTGTTTGTTCGTCTGGATGTGCCAGCCATCATCGCTGTCCGAGGAAATATTTCTCCACTGCCTCGATATCCTTTCTGGTGTCGACGGACAGAGACTTGCAGTGGCAGTTGTAGTAGTAGATAGGAACATGGTTCTCTATGAACCGGAACGAGTCGTTCTCCTCGATTTTTTCGATGGGACCGCGTGGCGTGTTGTGATAATATTCGAGGGCTTTCCTTGTGAATGCGCCCACTCCCACGAATTTGTGGTAGACATAGTCCATGTTGCCTTTAGGATAGGGGATGGGGCTTCTGGAAATGAACAGGCAGCGGTTGTCTGCTGCAGTCACTATCTTGAGGTTTGTGCTGTCCACGACTTCCACCGGGTCGCTGAAGTCAGTCATGAGGTTGGACACGTACATGCTCTGCGGATCCAGGTGCTCCGGTATGCACTGCTCGATGCTCTCCCGGGTCAGCAGCGGTTCGTCTCCGTTGACCATTACGTAAAGATCTGCGTCAATATGTGTGGATACCTCATAGAGACGTTCTGTCGCGGTGTCATGGTCAGGGGAGGTCATGACGACTTTTGCTCCGAACGACTCGGCTGCGGCCTTTATCCTGTCGCTGTCTGTTGCCACGTATACTTCTTCGAACTGACGCACTTCCTTACAGTGCTCATATACCCATCGGAGCATCGGTTTCCCGCATATCGGGGCAAGAGGTTTCTCAAAGAAGCGGGAGGACCCTGCGCGGGCCGGGATAACGCATATTATTTTCATAAGAATATAAATACAGGTAATGAAAAACAATGCAAGATAAGAAAAATATGCTTATCTCTATCAATAACTTTCAATGATGTCCATAATGGCGGATGTGGCTCCGCATTTTGATTCAAGATACTCTTTGGCGGCATCTCTGATTCTCCTGAGATCATCTTCATTGTCATTCAGACGGTTGAACCAGGCATCCAGTTCGTCCTCGTCCTTGACGGTCTGCCCTATGCCCAGTCTGATGAGATCCTGCGGTACTGTCTTGCGTCCGGTCTCCGGACCGAATGAGGCCGGAAGTCCGTATACCGTAGCTTCCAGAATGTTGTGCAGGAATGGAGTGAATCCTCCGCCTATGTATGCCAGTCTGGCATATCTGTACAGAAAGGGCAGTATTCCGAGTCTGTCTATTATAAGGACCTGTGCATCGTATAGGGATGTGTCTGCTCCGCACTTGGAGTAAACGGCAGTCCTGCCGGTCAGCATTGATGATATGGCTTTGGTGTTCTGCTCGGTAATCTCGTGCGGTACGATGATGAATCTGGTGTCCTTGTGTCTGTTGGCCAGTTCCGTTACCATGCGGGTGTCGTTCTGGTCGCTGGTGCTTCCGGCAATGAGGACACGCCCTTCCGCCGGACGTGTGAACTCCTCGACTATGCTGTCACTGAACGGTGTGGCTGCGGCTGCTGCTACATTGTCAAACAAAGGGTCTCCGGTCAGTACGGCGTGTCTGTATCCCATGCTTTCCAGGTTCTTCAAAGACTCTTCGTTGAGGACGGTAATGGCATTGAATGTGTTCAGGCACTTCCTGAAAATGCCGCCGTACCATTTGAAGAACACGGATCTGCGGGTTATGAGGGCAGATATCAGGAATGTCGGTATTTCCCTGTTCCTCAGTTCCTCGAGGTAGTTGGGCCAGTATTCGGATATTATGAACACTGCTTTGTCGGGGTGTATGATGTTCAGGAATCTGCGGACATTGCGTTTTTCGTCCAGGGGCAGGTAGAAGACGTAGTCCGGACCGTCCTTTCTTTTTTTCAGAGCCTCGTACCCGCTTGGGGAGAAAAATGTCAGCACTGTCAGGTACTTTCCTTCAGCCTTGAGTTTCTTGATAATGGGTCTTGCCACACCGTATTCGCCCAATGACGCTGCGTGAATCCATATCACAGGCTTCCTGTCCTCATTGCTGAAAGTATCGGCGATATGACGCAGGATGTCTTTCTGGCCTTTTACGAATTTCCGGAACTTGCTATCTCCTGTACTCTCCCCTTTTCCGGCAAAAAGCGGGACGACCGCCTTGGCCATGGACATAGCTGCGTTGTATATCATGTTCATAGTGAATGTGGAACATTGTTCTCAGGCCGCAAAGATACAATAATAAGAGATTTTTTAGTATATTTACAAATAAAAAAAACAATGCAGGGCGTATTGCGGCAAAAATCATTGTCGAGAATCATAAGTTGCAGGAAGATAGTTCTGTACGCATTATTGGTGGAACTGTATAATGTGTCGGTTATCTTGCTGGACACATGTCTGCGCTCTGATTCGCCCATCCGTGGAGTCGGTTTCGGCAAAGCCGTTTCCATGTTCGTCAATACGATGATACCTGACACGGTCATTGTATTCAGTACATTCATCATTGTCTTTTATGTGTCTCCAAGGCTGCGGCTGCCGTCGGGTAATTTCTATAAGGTGCTGGCCGACGTGGTTGTTTCCACGTTGTGGGCATTGGTGGTCTACAAGCTTTTTCATCTTATCCTGCTTCAGTTCCATCCAGACCTCAGCCTGAACTGGAATGAGGCTTTCGTCAATGTCACCTTCATACTGCTGATAGTGGAGATAATATATTTTCTGCACAAGAACAAACAGGCGGTCGAAGAGATAGAGGAAGCCAAGAGAGAGGCCCTGCAGTATCGGTACAATGTTCTCAAGGCCCAAGTAAATCCTCATTTCCTTTTCAACTCTCTCAACATCCTGTCGTCGCTGGTTTCCGTCGATGTCCGCAAATCGGAGGAATTCATAGACGCATTGTCGGAGATGTACAGGTATGTTACGGATTGTCAGGATAAACCATTGGTGGATATGGAGGAGGAACTGGCGAGTCTGGACAGTTATGTGGCCATCCTGAAGATCCGTTACTGCAATCAGTTCGATGTCGTGTTCACCGGCCGGGAGAAACTGGCGGGCAAGAAGATCGTGCCGATGACGATGCAGCTCCTTATAGAGAATGTCACCAAGCACAATGTGATATCGTCAAAGTATCCCATGACGGTACGTGTGTCCATAGGGGCGGATGCTGTAGAAGTGATCAACCCAGTACGTCCCCGCAGAACTCTCAGTTCTGGCAGCGGTGTCGGACTTTCATATATATCAGAGCAATACCGTCTGGGCGGCAAGGAGGTGCTGGTTACGAATGAAAATGGCATATTCTCGGTGAGGGTGCCGTATTTGAACAGTCAAGCTTATGATAAAGTATTTGGTAATAGAAAATGAGTATTTCGCAGGAATGAGGCTGGTGAAGCTTATTGCCGAGGCCAGGCCGGATTATCGTCCGGCATTCTGTGTCGAGTCTGTTGAGGATGCCGTGGCGCTTTTGAAAACCAGGCCGGAGATAGATCTGATATTCATGGATGTGGAACTGGTGGACGGTACATGCTTTGACATTATCGGGCAGGTGGACATAGATGTCCCGGTAATATTTACAACCGCCTACAGTGACTTCGCGCTCAAGGCTTTTCAGCTGAACAGCGTGGACTATCTGCTGAAGCCTCTTACAAGGGAAGCTGTTGTCAGAGCTCTGGACAAGTTCGAGAAATACAGGATGACGGCTGACAAGTCCTGTGTAAATACGGACAAGCCGAGGAGCCGTGTGCTGATAAGCCAGGGCGACAATTACTTCTATATCCCGTGCCAGGATATCTCCATGATCAGATGTGAGGATAAGTATGTGTTCCTGTATACATTCCATGGGAAGAAGCATATTACGGAATATGCCAATCTCAACGAGATCGGAGACGTGTTGTGCCCTGAGCAGTTCTTCAGGATATCCAGAGGGCTCATCGTCAATATCCGGGCCATAGTGTCGGTGAGAAAATATTTCAAGGGCCGTCTTAAGGTGTCCGTTTCGGTTGATGGTGGTGGCCCGCAGGATGTGGTGGTCAGTGCCGCCCGCAGGGAAGACTTTCTGAAATGGCTGGACGGCTATCCGCTTTAGTCCTGCCGTGTACCATTTTATACCGCTGATATCCCGATTCGTCCTTTTTATGTAGGCAGTTTATTTGGATTGACTTATCTTTGAATAATTGTTAACCAAAATATTTGTCTATGACCAAGAGTAAATTTGTCCTGGGCATGTCCGTATTGGGACTTCTGCCCCTTTTGTTTTTTTCATGCAGCAAACCAGACAATGAGGAGCCGCCTATGCCGCCTGCTGGAGGCATTGAGAGCGTAAGTTTTTCTGTAAGCGACACTTTGCTTACAGTGGGAGAGACGTTTGTCCTGGATGTCGTATTCACCCCGTCCGGCATCGATATCGATTCGGTTGATGGAACTTGGTCGTCGCAGAGACCCTCGGTGGCTTCTGTTGACGAGACCGGGCTCGTGACCGCATTGGCGGAAGGCAGCACTGTAATAAAATACAGTATAGGTGATACATTGTCGGCGGAGTGTACTGTTCTCGTGCAGGCCGAAGTGTTTCCTGATGCGATAACATTGAGTCTGGAACTGACAGTGCTGAAGATAGGGGAGACTGTGGACATAGATGTCATGACTGAAGACTCGTATGACTATACCCATCCTGATCTTGTCTGGGAATCCTCGGATGAGGAGGTTGTGACTGTTGACCAGGACGGTGTGGCTACGGCCGTGGCATTCGGTTCTGTCTGTGTCAGGGCCATGATCGGGTCGGCCGAGGCGTATTGCTATGTGGTTGTGGAAGACTCTTCGCAGCCTTCGGAGTATGATCAGACCTGGCTCCGGGTGCCTTACCCTTATTTGGAGTATCCTACAACTTACGACAAGGTTATGGCAGCGGAGAATGCCTCGACGGAGGGTCTGCTTGTGCTTCGTAAGTTCCAGGAGGAGAAGGACGGTGTCATGTCGTTTGAGATCAGGGACTATCTTGACCACGGTCCTGTTGCTCCTATGTTCAACAATACTTTCTACGACCTTGACGCAAAGGCAGGAGACCGCTTTGCCTGGGGGTATTGTCTCGGTATTTCCAGTGAGGATATGGTTGACGGTGTGATGGTGGAACTGATGGCTGAGCAAGGTTTTACGTGGAAGAAAAATATAGATATGACTGATGGCAGCCATGCTGCCTGGTACGCCAATGAGACCATGAACAGGTCGGCCCTCATCTATGTTCTTCCGTACAATGACGATCCTGACCGCGTATATGGCGTTATAGAGTTCAGGGTTCTTGAGGATGACCCGATGAACGACGGCTCAGGTCCATCTGAAGGTGTCGACCTGCCGCAGAGAAATATGGATTTCGGAGCCACTATGGATGATATACGGGCCTGGGAGAGCAGTAACGGCGGTGTCCTGAATGAGGCATGGTGCTATTCTTCCAGCAATCTTGCGTACGATATCCCTGTTGATAAGTTCAATACTTATTTCGTCAACTATGTGTTCGATGACTATACGGGTCTGTACTGGATACAGCTTTTCGGCAAGGATCCTTACCAGTTCTTCAATGAGGACGGTATGACTCTGAGAAGCGATCTTGTGGAGTCACTCAAGAATGGCGGTTATTCGGACAGGGGAGATAATTCGTGGTTCAACCCCGGCACAGGTGTCACTGTCAAGTTCGTGTTCTATGACTATGACGTGATCGCGGATGATTCATCCTATCCTACGTTCTGTGTGGAATACGAGATATGAGAACCTTTGCTATCTTTGTCCTGTAAATGGACAGTAGCAGAATCATTATAAAGAACATGGTGTGCCCGCGCTGTATCGCTACAGTGCGGGACATCTTTATGAAATGCGGTGTAGTGCCCGTAGATGTCAGATTGGGGGTAGTATCGTTGTCGTCTCCGCTTACGGAAGAGAGACAGGGACTTATAAGGCGCAGGCTGGAGGACGCAGGTTTCGAGATGCTGGATGACAGCCGCATGAAGTGTGTGGAGCAGATCCGGGTGGGAGTCATCGAGTATGTCCGCAGTCTGGAGACACAGGAAAAGGTCCGTCTCTCGGACTATCTTCAGGACAAATGTCACCGTGAGTACAGCGCATTGAGCAAGCTGTTCACCGAAGTACGCGGTATGACAGTGGAGCGTTTCTGCATTCTTCAGAAGGTGGAGCTGGCCAAGGAACTGCTGTTCTACGGCGAACTTACAGTGAGTGAGATTGCGGACCGCCTGCATTATTCCAGTACTGCGCATCTCAGTTCTCAGTTCAAGGATGTGACCGGTATGTCGCCTTCCCAGTTCCGCAAGATGAGGGACGGCCGCCTGACTTCTATAGACCAGATATAAACTTTATCCATAAATATATAACTTTTTCCGCTGGGCTCTGCATAACTTCGCGGATGATATAATTCTTGTCAGGATATGCAGAAGAAAGAAGTATTCCCTGTTACAGGGTTGGGATGCGCGGCCTGTGCGGCCCGCGTCAGTAAGGTTCTGAACGCCCAGCCTGGAGTCATAGAGGCCAATGTCAATTACGCCTCCGCTACTGCCATGGTGTGCTACGATACAGACAAATGTACGCCTGAGTCGCTGGGAAAGGCTGTTGCGGACAGCGGTTATGGCTTGATAACCGATGTGGAAAACGAGGAGGATGCGGCCGAGAAGGAACGTCTTAAGCAGTACCGTGCTCTTAAATGGCAGACTGTCGGTGCCGTTGTCGGGACTGTCCCGGTATTTGTCCTGAGTATGTTCTTCATGGATTTGCGTTGGGGGCAGTGGGTGGCGTTTGTCCTTTCTGCAACAGTGGTCTTTGTTTTCGGGAGCCGTTTCCATATCAATGCCTGGAGACAGCTTGGCAACAGGGCTGTCAATATGGACACTCTTGTGGCCTGCAGCACAGGTGTGGCATGGATGTTCAGCACGTTCAATCTCCTTTTCCCGGGATTCTGGCTTTCCAGAGGGATAGAGCCTCATCTGTACTTCGAGGCGGCCAGTGTCATTATAGCATTCATACTTCTGGGCCGTCTGATGGAGGCTAAGGCAAAGCACAAGACAAATAAAGCCATACGCACTCTCATGGGCTTGCGTCCCAAGATGGTGACCATAGTTTCCCAGGACGGTACGGAAAAGGAGGTCCCAGTGCAGTGGGCTCATGCGGGGGATACGGTCGTTGTAAGGCCAGGCGAGCGTGTGGCCGTGGACGGTACGGTCTTCAGCGGCGCTTCCTACGTGGATGAGAGTATGCTCAGCGGGGAGCCTGTCCCGGTAATGAAGCAGTCCGGGGACAAGGTGTTTGCCGGAACTATCAATCAGAAGGGGGCCTTCCGTATCAAGGCGGACAAGACCGGACAGGACACCGTTCTGGCACAGATAATACGTATGGTACAGGATGCCCAGGGCAGCAAGGCACCGGTGCAGAATCTGGTGGACAAGGTGGCCTCGGTGTTTGTCCCCGTGATAATGGGCATAGCCGTGACAGTCTTTCTGGCCTGGTGGGTATTTGCCCCTGAGGATGGCTTTACGCACGGTCTGCTGGCGATGATAACCGTTCTGATCATCGCGTGTCCCTGTGCCCTTGGTCTCGCTACGCCTACGGCACTGATAGTGGGTATAGGAAAGGGTGCTTCTAACGGTATCCTCATCAAGGATGCCACCAGTCTGGAAGTTGCCCGCAATATAGACATGGTGATACTGGACAAGACAGGTACTGTCACTGAGGGCCGTCCTGAAGTTACGGACTGTCTTTGGGCATCGGGGACTGGAGATGGGGACCGTATGGTCCTGTCCGGCCTTGAACGCCTGTCGGAACATCCTTTGGCCGAGGCTGTAGTCAGATTTTTGGGTATGGAATGCCAAGTGGAGATTTCCGGTTTCGAGAACATACCGGGCAGAGGGGTACTGGGTATGTCGGAAGGCAGGCGGTATCTGGCCGGTAGTCTGGAGTTGCTGAGGTCGGAGGGAATCGAAGTGGATACTGCAATGTTGAAAGAGGCCGGACGGTGGCAGAACGAGGCACGGACTGTGGTGTGGTTCGCGGATCAGGACAGGTCTCTTGCCGTACTGGCCGTGACAGACCGTATCAAGCCCACTTCGGCCGAGGCGGTGGAGAAACTGCGCGGCATGGGGATCAGAACATATATGCTGACCGGCGACAATGAGGCTGCCGCGGCAGCTGTGGCTCGTATGGCGGGTATCGATGAGTTCCGTGCCGGTGTCCTGCCGCAGGACAAGGCCAGGTTTGTCAAGGAGTGTCAGGATGCCGGATATAAGGTGGCTATGGTCGGCGACGGTATCAACGACAGTGCAGCCCTGGCGCAGGCTGATCTGAGCATTGCCATGGGACGGGGAAGCGATATAGCCATGGATACGGCCATGGTCACTATTCTCTCCTCCGATCTGTCGCGTGTTCCTGAGGCTGTACGCCTTTCTCATATGACAGTGCGCACTATCCGTCAGAATCTCTTCTGGGCCTTTATATATAATGTCATAGCTGTTCCGGTAGCTGCCGGTATACTTTATCCTGTAAACGGGTTTCTGCTCAATCCTATGATCGGGGGTGCGGCCATGGCTTTCAGCAGTGTGAGTGTCGTTGCCAACAGTCTTCGTCTTCGTAGCAGGAAACTGTGAAAAATTACTATATTTGTGGAAATTATAATTCTGAGACTATGAAAAATTATGCAGTTTTGTGTTTTGCCGTTCTATGCTCTGCAGTCTATACAGCCGGAGCACAGAACAAAGATGATGGTTTTGAGCGATTCAGGCAGATGCGTCAGGAATCGCAGTCAGAATTTGAGCAGCAGCGGGCAAAGGAGTTCGAGGAATTCAAGGCAGCATATTATGATGCTTTTGAGCGATTCAGGCAGTTGTACCGCAGGTATCTGGAAGATGACAAGGCCGTAATCGACCTTATGGTGTCGGATGACGGCATAAAGCTGGAGCCGGTGAAGCTGGCTGTACAGCCGAAGGTAGTTACTTCTGCTGCGGATCAGAAAAAGATAATAGAGGACAATCTGAGACAAATAGAAAAGATGGGTCCGGAGGACCTTGTTCCGGTGCTTTCGGATGAACAGGATTCCGTCGCCAGAATGCAGGAGGCGGCGGAGACTATGAAGTCCATCGTGTCCGCCATGGAGCCTGATGCATGGGAGAACGGAACACCTGTTAGTGCGGAAGTGGCGGAGGTCGTTCTGGAGCCTTTTGATCCGGAATATTTCTCCAAATTGCCTTCGGTTGAGGAGGCGGAACAGGTTTCTGAAGCGGATGTTCCGGTGACGTCTGATATGCCTGCTGCAGATACACCGGAGGAGAAGTCCATGGTAAGTTCCGCAATACCTCAAGGTAAGCCCACCGATTATGTCCGCATATCCTCTCCGTTCGGTACACGTATCCATCCTATTACACGAAAGAAGCATACTCACAAAGGTATTGATCTGGCTGCCCCGAAGATGACTCCCATCTATGCCACGGCCGACGGGAAAGTCACATTTTCCGGCAGGAACGGGGGATATGGCAACTTCGTCAAGCTGAATCACCTAAACGGATACAAGACGGCCTATGCGCATATGCACAGAATTGCTGTCGATAACGGGGACTATGTACACAAGGGCGATCTTATCGGCTACGTGGGTACGACTGGGTCAAGTACCGGCAATCATCTGCATTATGAGGTATATTATGAGGATAATCTGATAGATCCGGCCACAACACTGTAATAGTATTGTTACTGCTGCTAAACTTTATTTTAACAACAGTTGTGCTATTTGTGGCACGCAGTTTGTAAAAGATTATTTCGGATAGTTTTTTCATAGGTTAAGTATTAGGTTAAGCAATAAGGGCTTCCGGTTCTCGGGAGCCCTTATCGTATTATATGTACGGAATGTCTTATCTTATGTGCCGATGTCAGGCGAACAACTTGAATATGATGGTCCGGCTGTAGGTCTCGCCTGGGTTGAGGACACAGGACGGGAAATCTGGATGATTCGGTGCATCGGGGAAGTCCTGGCATTCTATGGCTATTCCGTCGTAGTCATGGTATGTTCGACCGGATTTGCTTATTGGTGAGCCTTCGAGCCAGTTCCCGGTGTATACTTGTACGGCAGGCTGGTCTGTCCATACCTCTAAACGGCGGCCGGAAACCGGGGATGTCAGTACAACTGCTTTCCTGAGACCGTCCGGTCCATCCAGTATCCAGCAGTTGTCATAGCCTTTGCCATAGACAAGTGCGGAAAAGGCAGCTTTGATGTCCTGGCCTATTGGTTTCGGTGAGCGGAAGTCCATAGGAGTGCCTTCCACGGTGGCCTTCTCTCCGGTAGGGATCAGTGATGCACCGGTTACGAGCCAGCGGGATGCGTTTACCTGCATAATGTGGTCCAGGGCCGGGCCGCTGTCCTCTCCGCTCAGATTCCAGTAGGTGTGGTTGGTCAGGTTGAGGATGGTGGGAGCGTCTGTACCGGCTTTCAGTTCTAACTTTAAGGAGTTGTCATCGTTCCAGGTGTATGTGGCCTCCACGTGTAACGCGCCCGGATAACCTTGGTCTCCGTCCGGGCTGTCCAGTGTGAACGTGACCTGTGTGTCCGAGATTCCGGATGCTTTCCATATCCTGTCTGAGAATCCGTCCGGTCCGCCGTGCAGCTGGTAGTCCGGATGGTTCTTTACAAGCATGTGCTCCTTGCCGTTGAGTGTGAAACGACCGCCTGCTATGCGGTTGGCGAAACGGCCTGGAATCTTGCCCATGCATGGACCGTCACCGTGGTAGCTTTCTTCATCTCTGTAACCGAGAACAACATCGCCCATGATTCCGTTCCTGTCAGGGACGACTATGGATACTATGCCGGCGCCGCGTTCAGTAAGCAGGACTGTCGCACCGGACTTATTGGTAAGATGTATCATGATGTGAGTGTATTGTGACTATTCCAGCCGGCGTGCTCCGTTGCTTATTACCACAGGATATACTTTCGGCTCATGTCCGAACATAGCCGCGTATTCCTTGCAGGTCCTTTCAATGAAGCTGTCGTAGAGTCCGTCCTTGACCAAATTGATGGTGCATCCTCCGAATCCTCCTCCCATGACTCTGGATCCGGTGACTCCGCATTCACTGGCCATGCGGTTGAGAAAATCCAGTTCCACGCAACTTACCTCGTAGAGTCTGCTCATGCCGTAGTGGGTTTCGTACATCTTCTTGCCTACTGTCTCGTAGTCGTTGTGCTCCAATGCATCGCATACATCGAGAACTCTCTGTATCTCTTCGATGACGTATTCTGCCCTCATGTAGTCCTCATCGGATACCTTGCCGCGAACCTCGGACAGCATCTTCATGTCCGCATCGCGCAGGAACTCTACCTCAGGATGCCCGGCAGCCTTTAGGGCGGCAACTGCATTTTCGCAGGATTCTCTCCTCTTGTTGTAGGCCGAGGATGCCAGTTCATGCTTTACCATGGAGTCCAGCAGCACTAACCGGTATCCGTCCGGGCGGAAGGGGTAGTACTTGTACTCCATTGACCGGCAGTCCAGTCGGATGAGACTGCCGGCCTTGCCGAATATGGATGCGAACTGGTCCATGATGCCGCAGTTGACGCCGCAGTAATTGTGTTCCGTGGACTGTCCTATGCGGGCAAGCTCGAACTTGTCTATTCCAAGACCCAGCATGTCATTGAGGGCAAATGCGAATGTGCTCTCAAGTGCTGCGGATGACGACATGCCGGCTCCGAGTGGCACGTCTCCGGAAAATACGGCATCGAATCCCTGAACAACCGGACCGCAGCGTTTTGTGATTTCCCGGCACACCCCGAATACGTATCTGGCCCATGATGCGGACGGTGCGTCCTCTTCGTTGAAACCGAATTCGGCATAGCCGTCAAGATCTATGGAATAGACTCTGGCTCTGGTGGTGCCGTTGAGTCTTAGCGCTGCCGTCATGCCTTTGTCTATCGCTCCGGGGAACACGTATCCGCCGTTGTAGTCAGTGTGCTCTCCGATCAGGTTGATGCGGCCTGCGGAGGCGTAGACCGAGGCCTGTCCGTCAAATTTTTTCTTGAACTGTTCTTTAATCTTCTCTATCATAGTCAGTGTTCTCTTGATTATTCCAGATTATTCTGCGTTGAACTTGATTTTTGCTGTTTTCAGACCGTCGGCCTTTGCGGTTAATGACACCGGTCCGGCAGTCCCGTCGCTCTGCACTATGACTGTGAGCATACCGTTGAAAGCGCTCATCTCCGGTAGATGGAAGAGCTCCAGGCAGGTCGGATCTCCGTTGGCCACGGCTCTGAATTTTCCGGAACCGGAGACATCGAAGCGCACTTTTCGTGAATCAAGCGGGCAGAGGTTCCCTTCCTTGTCCACTATTCGGACTGTCACATATATCAGGTCCTTTCCGTCGGCAGTCAGGCTTTCTTTGGCAGGAACAAGCTCAATGGCGTATGGTTTCCCTGCCGTACGCACTGTTGTCCTGTCCATTTCCTTGCCGTCCATGTCATAGGCTACAACTGTGAGCTCGCCTGGTTCGTAGCGTACATTGTTCCACATCAGGCGGAAACGGTGCAGGAGTGTGCTGTCGCATTTTTCCCGGACACCCAAACTGCGGCCGTTGAGGAACAGTTCGGCTTTTGGCCAGGATGTATATACGTACACGGGAATATTCATGCCTTCGTTTCCTTCCCAGTTCCAGTGCGGGAGAATGTGCAGTGTAGGGCTGTCCTCATTCCATACGCTGCGGTAAAGCCAGTAACGGTCTTTGGGTATGGAGGCGAGGTCTATGATGCCGAATACGGAGCTGTGGCTCGGCCATGCGTCGGTGTCGTAGGGCGTGGGTTCTCCGAGGTAGTCGAATCCGGTCCATACAAACTGTCCCATAGTCCAGGGGTAATCTTCCGCCAGGGCCAGATCCTCATCGGGTATGTTGGACCATGAGCAGTATTCCAGGTCGTAGGACGAGCTCTGGTGGTCATCATGGATGGCTGTGTGCCTTTTTTCGACAGGGAATTTATATACGCCTCTTGAACTTACTGTGGAGGAAGTCTCGCTGCCGAGGATCATCTTCTGCGGCAGGGTCTCGTAGCCTTCTAAGTAGCGGTGGGCCCGGTAGTTGAATCCCGGTACGTCGAATACGGCTCCGAAGCCGTTGTGCAGGATCGCGTCGATCTGGTCCATTCCGCAGGTGACCGGTCGGGTGGGATCCTCGCGGTGGCAGATGTCCTGCAGGAACCTGGCTACCTTGTAGCCGTCAGGAGATGACTGGGAGGGAACTTCGTTGCCTACGCTCCACATGACTACGGAAGGGTTGTTGCGGTAGTGGCGTATCATGTTGACCATGTCCTTTTCAGCCCATTCGTCAAAGAACCGGTGATATCCGTTAAGGCATTTTGCCTCGTTCCATTCATCGAAATTCTCCACAATGACCATGAACCCCATCTCATCGCACAACTCTATGAGTTCCGGGGCAGGCATGTTGTGTGTCGTCCTTATCGCATCGCATCCCATATCCTTGAGCATTGTCAGCTGATGACGGATTGCAGATCTGTTCACGGCGGCTCCGAGCGGCCCCGGGTCGTGATGCAGGCATACGCCTTTGAACTTGCGGTTGACGCCGTTGAGGAAAAATCCGGTCTCAGGGTGAACTTCTACCGTGCGGATTCCGAAGTCCGTAGTGTACGAATCTGTCAGAATCTCCTTTGCCGGAGCGCGCATCGGCAGGTTTTGGCCTGGCTCCGCCTTTATGTCCACGGACGGTCTGATATACAGATCAGTTACTGCCTTGTACAGGTAAGGAGTCTCAGGAGACCAGAGTCCGGGACTGTCTATGAGGAATGTCTGCTCCACTTTCAATGTCCCGGCGGCCGCGTCCCTTTCGATGATCCGGTACCTCGTGTCTGAGGCCGCAGTACCGCCGTCCATATCGTAGACAGATGTCTTTACTAATACGTCGAATCCTTCAGGAATTCCCTCTATGTCTGTCACCAGCCTGACAGTGGCCTTCGAGAAACCGTCATAGGGCTCGGTTGTTATGACCGTTCCCCATATCGGAATATGAGTGGCTCCGGTCTCGATGAGATAGACGTTTCTGTACAGGCCTGCTCCCGGATACCATCTGGAAGACTGTGGAAGGTTCTCGAGACGTATCCGCAGATCATTGTCCTTTCCTGGTTTCAGATATGGCGTGATGTCGCAGTAGAAGGAGTTGTAGCCGTATGGCCAGAAGATCACTTCCTCTCCGTTCAGATAGACACGGGCTTCGCTCATGGCTCCGTCAAACATAAGGTAGGCTCTCCGCCCGGCTGCGTTGAACGAGGAATCGGTCTCCAGCGTTCTGGTGTACCAGCCGGTTCCTACGTAGGGCAGGCCTCCGGTGCGCCCGGTCTTTATGCTGGCGGTCACTTCTCCATTCTGGTACACAGCTACATCCTGGATGTCGTTACTGCGGTCGAACGGGCCGTATATGGCCCAGTCGTGGGGAATGGTGACGCTTTCCCATTTTTCCGGGTTTTCTCCTTTCCCGAACTGCCAGCCGCTGTCCAGCAGTGTGACTTTCCTTATGCTGTTGTCGTTGCCGGCTGATCTGGCTTCCATGCCGGCAGGTATCGTTGTCAGAGACGCTGCAGCGGCAAAATATACGAAAAATTTGCGGATAGAATTTATATTCATTTCAGATGTCATTTAATTTCGTCCTTAAATGCTTCCATTGCTCTTGTCGGCTTGAATTCCGCATCGAAAGCTCCTTTGTCGTAGGATGACCAGCCGAGTTCCTGATAAATGGATGAAGTCCATGCAGGATTGCACTGGGGCTCCCAGTAGAATATTCCCGCACATATTCCGTCTCCCAGAGCCCTGCTCCTTGAGATAAGATCAGACAGGAACAGGTAGGATTCGTCCGGCTTGTTCCAGCTCATACCGGCCTCGCATATCATTATAGGTGTGCCGTACTTGCTGTACAATGCAGACATGTTGTTCACGGTATTTGTCACGACTCCTGCGTAGGCTCCGTCGGTGTAGTCTCCTTCAACATAGTATTCAGGGTAGACCGACATGCCTATCATGTCCCACTTCCCTCCATACTGGCTGAGACCGTCGAATATCCAGTTGTACAGGCTCGGATTGTCTCCGTGGTCCAGGTGTACAATTACTGACGCTTCCGGGAATACGGATTTTACGGCATCGTATCCGGCGTTTGTCAGAGCAGCGTATCCTGCCATGTTGATGTCAGCCTTGCCTTCATCCCACAGCATGCCGTTTGATGTCTCGTTGCCGACCTGGACCCACTCGGGAGTGATTCCCTCTTCTTTCAGAGCGGAAAGCACTTCCGTGGTATGGCCGGTGACAGCATCGCGCAGTTGCCCGGGAGCCATGTCTTCCCATGCCGCCGGCTTGTTCTGCTGTTGCGGATCGGCCCACCAGTCGCTGTAGTGGAAATCGATCATCAGTCTCATTCCCAGTTCATGGGCTCTCCGGGCCTTGACCAGCAAGTCTTCCATACCGCACCATCCTTCCTGCGGGTCGACCCATACCCTGAGCCTTATGGCATCGCATCCGAGACTCTGCATGAGAGCGGTGCATTCCATAGCCTCTCCATCAGAGTTCCTGAAGACGATTCCGTCCTGTTCCATTTCCGTGACCCAGCTTATGTCGGCACCTTTCGCGAATTGTGTTCCGGCATCTTCGGATGGCTCCTGACCGCTGTAGCCTCCTCCATTGCATGCAGCTGCGAGCACTGTGGCGGACAGCAGCAGATAGCTAATGTTGTGTCTCATAATTGTCAGATTGATAAAATCAGTCAAAGTTACAAAACACTTTTCACTTTTGAAAATGCAGCAATGAATTATAGACCATATATAAGGTATCCTGCTGCGCCGGACGCTATGATTATCCATATGGGGTTGGCTTTTAGCAATAAGATTGCCATGAAGGCAGCGGCGAACAGGCCCCAGCTCCACCAGTCGATGAAGTTGTACGGAGTGATGAGAATGATGGCGGCGGCCGCTATCATGCCGATGGTTACCGGGCGCATGAGTTTCAGAATGGATGCGAAGTATCTGTTTGTCTTGAATTTTTCGAAAAGAATACAGATCCACAGCACTAAAAGATAGGAGGGGAGCACTACGGCAAAGGTGGCAGTTATCGAGCCGAGCACGCTTATGACCGGGCTGTACCCCATCGCGTGGGGAACGGTGTATCCTATATAGGTGGCGCTGTTTATGCCTATGGGGCCGGGAGACATCTGGGATATGGCCACGATGTCCGTGAATTCTTCCGGGGATATCCATTGGTGTACGGTCACAACCTGGTTCTGGATCAGGGAGAGCATGGCATATCCGCCTCCGAATGTGAACATTCCTATGGTGAAGAATGTGATGAACAGTTCCAGAAAAATCATTTTCTCACCTCCTTTTTGTTCCTGTCGTTCCTATATGCGGCCAGGACAATGCCTCCTGCAATTGCGGTCAAGATGATCCATATCGGGGATATTCTCAGGAATGCTATCAGTATGGTTGCAGCCACGGCTATGCTTCCGGTAATCCAGTTGAGGCGGTTCTTTACGGCCATCCTGAAGACCGGTGCCGCGATGAGGGCGACTACGGCCGGCCGGATACCCTTGAATACTGCCTGGACGACAGTGTTGTCCTTGAAGGTTGTGAACACCGCCGCCACGAGCAGTATTATTATAAAAGGGGGGACTACACTGCCTATGGTGGCGACGATGCTGCCTTTTATTCCGGCGATTTTATGTCCGATGAAAATGGCGACGTTTACGGCTATAAGTCCAGGGGCAGACTGGGCAATGGAGATGATATCCATGAACTCCTCGTCCGAAATCCACTTGTGTTTGTCTACGATCTCTCTCTCTATCAGAGGAATCATGGCTACACCTCCACCTATTGTGAAGGCTCCTATCTTAGCGAAGATGACAAATAGTTTCCAGTACATGGCGCAAAGATTGAAAAATTTTTTCAAAAAAATTGCAAAAAAATTTGGTGGTTAAAAAATAGTCCGTATATTTGCAGCCCGTTTGAGAAAAACGGATATCAAAAGAAAGTTCATTGATAGCATTGTACGAGTGAAAAAGGTAGAGGTTTATTAATTAATAATCTCGTCAAAACCGGTCAGGACAAGCTAAGAGTAAAAGACATATACAATGAAGAGTTTGATCCTGGCTCAGGATGAACGCTAGCGGCAGGCTTAACACATGCAAGTCGAGGGGCATCGCGTAGGTAGCAATACTTATGGCGGCGACCGGCGCAAGGGTGCGTAACGCGTGAGCAACATGCCCGTATCGGGAGGATAACCCGGAGAAATCCGGACTAATACTCCATGGATCCTGGAGGGGGCATCCCCTCAAGGATAAAGACACGTCGGATACGGATTGGCTCGCGTGACATTAGCTGGACGGCGGGGTAACGGCCCACCGTGGCAACGATGTCTAGGGGAACTGAGAGGTTGGTCCCCCACACTGGAACTGAGACACGGTCCAGACTCCTACGGGAGGCAGCAGTGAGGAATATTGGACAATGGGCGGAAGCCTGATCCAGCCATGCCGCGTGAAGGAATACGGTCCTATGGATTTTAAACTTCTTTTGTACGCGAGCAATAAGGTCCACGCGTGGGCCGATGAGAGTAGCGTACGAATAAGCATCGGCTAACTCCGTGCCAGCAGCCGCGGTAATACGGAGGATGCGAGCGTTATCCGGATTTATTGGGTTTAAAGGGTGCGTAGGTGGTGATTTAAGTCAGCGGTGAAAGTTTGTGGCTCAACCATAAAATTGCCGTTGAAACTGGGTTACTTGAGTGTGTTTGAGGTAGGCGGAATGCGTGGTGTAGCGGTGAAATGCATAGATATCACGCAGAACTCCGATTGCGAAGGCAGCTTACTAAACCATAACTGACACTGAAGCACGAAAGCGTGGGGATCAAACAGGATTAGATACCCTGGTAGTCCACGCAGTAAACGATGATTACTAGGAGTTTGCGATACAATGTAAGCTCTACAGCGAAAGCGTTAAGTAATCCACCTGGGGAGTACGCCGGCAACGGTGAAACTCAAAGGAATTGACGGGGGCCCGCACAAGCGGAGGAACATGTGGTTTAA
>UQUN01000012.1 GCA_900544175.1 uncultured Alistipes sp. | reverse complement strand
ATTGCAGCTTCTGAAACCGGGACATCACTCATGGAACACGCATACGTATTGTAACTGACTTATAGTAACCGTCATAAAGGTTATATATCGTCGTATAAGGCCCCGCGACATAAAAATGTCTGACTATCGGAGCCAGTATCTCATTACTCCCCTTCGACAGGCCGCTCTGTGGCAGATTCTCCATCCGGCCCCACACCACCATCCGGCCACCACCATAACGGCAGCGTTTCCCGCGATCCGGTGCCGGTGTGGCAGACGGACCGTGAGGAGGAGATCGCGTCCCGGGTACTTGCGCCTCATGCGCAGCCATTTTGCAATGTCCAGCATATCTCCAAAATTCATCCTGCTTATTATCAAGGATATACGTTCTGACAACTTGCTGGACTCGGCATATTCCGCCACCAAACGGCCATTCTGCCCCATATTCTCACAAGTCCAGCAGATGTCTTTTCCCAGAGCATTTGATTATCAAGTATTTCCACAAGCGCACTTTGTTGGACGTGAGGTACACATCAACGCCTGAAGTATGGCTTGCTTGAAATCAACAGGACTTTCCCTGTTGTGTCCGTAATTTTACAGTAACAGTATGCATATCCTACTGAAAATCGACTGACACCTCTTTCATCAATGCAGCCTGTCCGAGGACAGGTCGATTACAGATATTTGAAAATAATTTGTGCCGTCTCCGGGCAAGAGACGGCACAAGTTCGAAGTATCCTGCCTTATAGTGCATTATCGAGCCACAACCGGGCGCGGTGAACAATTTTGTCAAGAAGATTGTCAATAAAGATGTACGTTAGGTATGAAAAAAATCCTATATTTGCCTGTAGAAACAAAAATGTGCCGTCTCTTGCCCGGAGACGGCACATCCTAAGAATGGAAAACTGTGGGTGGTTTCCTTGTAATTAGCTGGTAGACTTAAACTTATTGGTCTTTCGGTGTCCCCTTGTATTGACTTTATAATAGAAAGCGGATGGAAGACATTGAAAAAAGCTCGAAAGATGACAGGCAATGGTACGTCATGCGTGTCACCTATCAGAGAGAGGTCAGCGCGAAAATGAAGCTGGATGAGCTCAGTGTCGAGAACTTCCTACCTATGAGAACCGAAAGAAGGCGGCGACCGAACGGACGGTTCTGTAAGTCACTTATCCCATTGATCCATAATTATCTGTTTGTAAGGTCCAACCGGGAAGTCCTCGATGGGATCAAGGCATTCAGTCTGCCGTATTTGCGCTATGCTACGTGTGTGAGAGACGGACGGCGTGAGATAATGATTGTACCTGAATCTCAGATGAGAAGTTTTATTGCTGTTGTGGAGAGAGGAGATTCCAAGGCGGTTTTTCTGGATCCGGCGTCCATCGATCTGAATGAAGGTGACAAGGTCAGGATAATAGAAGGCCCGTTTGCAGGCGTTGAGGGTACATTCATGCGGCTTCAGGGCGGACGTGGAAAGCGGGTGATAGTCAAGATTGAATCTGTGGCGGCTGTCGCTACAACTGAGATATCGCCGCGTTTCGTAGAAAAAATACAACAATAAATCCGGATATATGAGTATGCATGGCAATATTCCGTATCATGGTCTTTTGGATGATGTGGCGTCTTTGGTGACTGACTGGCGTGACGGAGCGGTGAGGTGTTTTGACGGGAATGCGTCCCTTGTCCGGGAACTTCAGGAACGCAGGGACAGGATCTTTGATTCGCTGCAGGAAGAGTTGTCTATGACTGATGATTTGCAGGGGCGTTGCGAGCTGCTTTCGGGAATGTTTGCAGTGGCTGTCGATGCTTCGTCCGTGCCTGACCCTGAGAAGGAGGATCTCTGTCGAGAACTTGCCGAGCAGACTCTATTTTCGCCTGAATGTGGAGAATATTTACAGCAGGCGATGACTACGCAGCCATCATCAAGTGACAGCAGGGTCGTTGCCGCTGTCCGTAAACTTGCTGAAGATTTTGCCTGGCCGGACGAGCCGGCAGATCTCATTACCCTGACATGATGTGATAATTAAAATAGTTATGAGACCGTACCGCATAGCAGTAGCCGGCACCGGCTACGTGGGGCTCAGCCTCGCAACGCTCCTGGCGCAGCACAATTACGTCACGGCTGTGGACGTCATCCCCGGGAAGGTTGACCTGATAAACAGCCGGAAGTCGCCCATACAGGACGAGTACATCGAGAAATACCTGGCGGAGAAGCCTCTCGACCTGACGGCGACGCTGGACGGAAGGAAGGCCTACTCCGACGCGGAGTTCGTCATCATCGCCGCACCGACCAACTACGACCCCGTGCGCAACTACTTCGACACCTCGCACGTGGAGGAGGTCATCGACCTCGTGCTGGCTGTCAATCCGAACGCGGTGATGGTCATCAAGTCCACCATCCCCGTAGGCTACTGCCGCAGCCTCTACGTGAAGTACTGGAGGCAGGGCGTGAAGCGGCTTAACCTGCTGTTCGCCCCGGAGTTCCTGCGCGAGAGCAAGGCCCTGTACGACAACCTCTATCCTAGCCGGATCATTGTCGGAGTGCCGAAGATGATTGACAACCCTGAGTTTGAGGAGGAGAACCGCGCCCTGGAAGCCATTGCGGACATACCGCACCTCGAGCAGGCGGCACGCACCTTCGCCACACTGCTGCAGGAGGGCGCCGTCAAGCAGGACATCCCGACCCTGTTCATGGGCCTGAAGGAGGCCGAGGCGGTCAAACTCTTCGCGAACACGTACCTGGCCCTGCGCGTCAGCTATTTCAACGAGCTGGACACCTACGCCGAGGTCAAGGGGCTGGACACCCGTGCCATCATCGACGGGGTGTGCCTGGACCCGCGCATCGGCACCCACTACAACAACCCCTCGTTCGGCTACGGCGGCTACTGCCTCCCCAAGGACACCAAGCAGCTCCTGGCCAATTATGCCGACGTGCCGCAGAACATGATGAGCGCGATTGTGGAGAGCAACCGGACGCGGAAGGACTTCATCGCCTCGCAGGTGCTGAGGATGGCCGGGGCGCACGAGTACGACGGGGGCTGGGATGTCTCGAAGGAGGGCGAGACCGTCATCGGCGTGTACCGCCTGACGATGAAGACCGGCAGCGACAACTTCCGCCAGAGCAGCATACAGGGCGTGATGAAGCGCATCCGGGCCAAGGGCGCCACTATCATTATCTACGAGCCCACCCTGGAGAACGGCAGCACGTTCTTCGGCAGCGTGGTCGTGAACGACCTGGCGGAGTTCAAGCGCAGGGCGGGGGCCATCATCGCCAACAGATATGACGAATGTCTGGATGATGTGAAGGGGAAGGTGTATACCAGGGATTTGTTCGGGAGGGACTGAAAGATATTTATTTTGAAACTTTTGCCGGAATAGTCAGGCAACCGCATCAAATTTTTGCGTACAGCAACAAGTTGAAGAGATAGTCATGATAGATACAAATAACAAGACAATGCACAGGGGTAAGATACATTCTCTCAAGTACTGGAACCAGTAATAGAAAAATTATTATATTTGCTGAAACAAAAGGACAAGTGAGATGGATAAGAATATTACAATCAGTGAGGTAAAATGCAAGCAGGATGTAAAAAGATTCCTGCAGCAGTTTGTGGACAGAAAGGCAGCGGTGGTAAATTGTATTCGTGACGGACGTCCTTTATCGGAACTTGAATCACAAGGAATTATCGTAGCAAAAATTCGGGAACTTTTCAATTAATCATTGATGGGTTCCTGTTATGTTGTATTCATTGAATAACATCAATACCTCGTCACCATATTTTGTTTCCGAATATGATGAAAGGTCTGTGTGCTTTCAAACAGACAACGGGGCATGCTATCAGGTCAGCTTTATCATAGATGAGAATTTGAGCATATTAAATACGTTCCAACTGGTAATTGCGAATAATTCCCATAACGTATTTTCAGGAATAGATCCCAAGATAGGACAGACCGTAGCATCCATTCTCAAATCTTTTTTCGAATCCAATCAAGAGCATGTGCTGCATTCAGATCGTATATTAAGGAGTTGAAGTCCAAGTAAGGCGTACCATAAAAAGGGCATGCAGTTTTTGAATGTCAGGAAATTCTACCCGGATCAGAGCAGGTATACCGAAGCGGGGATACGGCATCATGCTCAGCATTGATTCCAAGGATGGAGCAGTGGATGCACAATCATAACTCTCAGGAAAGAATCCAAAGCGGATTGCAATAGGCAAAAGTATAAAAGGCGTAGAAAAACTCTCTGATAGAAAACGGCTGCCTTAATACCCTGAAATAGACTGGAAAGGACAATGGGAATCAGGGATATCATCGACCACCACTATTTCGATCTGGACGCGGAAATTTTATATAATGTCGTGAAGCAGAATCTTCCGGATATGCTCGTCTCGATAGAAAGAATCTTACATAAGATAGCACCGCAATCGTCTGCAATGTACGAATTGCAGGTCAAGGCATGAAAATGCTGTACTTGGACATCTGATGTTAACAATTTCTACAAGAACTTTCAGGTAGTGAATGCACATTATCTATAACATTTGTACATCCTTTATCTAAAGCTATACTGAAAACAGTCCATGTGCGGCACTCAATTGAGGTGCAAAAATGCAATGTTTGATACTAATAAATATAGCTTTCCTTTAAGAAAAACGCAGTGCCCATGCTTACGTAAAAATTTATGTGCGTAGAATTAAGTATACATCCACAGTTATGCAGACTAGAATAAATTATAGGACTTGAAAATATGGTAAATTTAAGAAGTAAATTAGGTAATTCATTCCGTAATGTCTTAGGCCATCTTAGTCCTAAGATGTTGTGTTCATATTTATACTACAGAACATTCCATCAAAAAATAAATTGGAAAGATCCTCAAACGTTCAACGAGTGGGTATGTTGGCTCGAATTTTATTCAGATACATCTTTGTGGACCGTATTAGCTGATAAATATAAAGTAAGGGAGTGGATTAGAAACAAGGGACTTGAGGAACATCTGCCCATACTATATGGAGTATATGATAGTGAGAATGATATAGACTTCAATACGCTACCTGAAAAATTTGTCATCAAGGCAAATAACGGTTGTGCACAATTGATCATTGTTAAGGACAAAAACACAATCAATGTAGATGAGGTAAAAAAGAAATGTAAAAAATGGCTGGAAACAACTTTTGGGTATCAAAGTGCCGAACCTCATTATATTAAAATTCCAAGAAAGATAATAATCGAGGAACTTCTGGAGGATCCAAATAATACATCTCTTATTGACTATAAGTGGTTTTGTTTTGATGGAAAACCATTATACGCCCAAGTCGTATCGGAAAGAGATTTCTCCAAGGCGCATAAATTTAAAATTCAAGTATATGACACTGATTGGAATCCACATACAGAATTTTTAAATAGGCCTGAGCTAAAAAATAATGTGAATAGACCTGTTATGTTGAATCGTCAACTGGAAATTTGCAACCTGTTATCCAAAGGATTTCCCCAAATGAGGGTTGATTTATACGAAGTAAACAATAAGGTGTATATAGGAGAAATCACAATGACTAATGCTGCTGGCAGAGATGTCGATTTTTCGTATGAGTTTGACCATATATTAGGAGCTGAAATAAAAAAACTTAAGTGCTCTGGGCTGAAACGATGAATGCATCCAATAGAATAATAATAAACACTGTTGCACAATATATAAGGACCATATTTAATATCTTATTATCACTATGGTCTTCGCGTCTGATTCTTGCAGCATTAGGAGAGAGTGACTATGGTATTTATTCTTTAGTGGCAGGCATAGTGTCGATGCTTTCATTCATGGTAAATGCCCTAACGAATTCAACTCAAAGATATGTGTCTTTTTATCAAGGTAAAAACAATATCAATTATCTAATACATGTATTCAACAACAGTCTGATTATACATCTTGTTATAGGCGTTTTTTTAATTGCAGTATTTGAAACGATCAGTTTTTTCTTATTTGATGGATTTTTGAATATACCGGCCGAAAGACTCTACGCAGCAAAAACAGTATACCACCTAGTAGTATCAATGCTGTTTATTTCTGTACTGTCAGCACCGTTCAAGGCACTTTTGATATCACATGAAAATATTGTGTATATTTCTATCATAGAGGTAGTAGATGGCACCCTTAAACTCGTATTAGCATTTGTCCTTGCATATATCAATTATGACAAATTAATTATATATGGCATATTGATGTTGATTATCCAATGTTTTAATTTACTATCTTTTGCAATATTTGATTTTATAAAGTACAAAGAATGTCGGATAACTGGATTCCGTTCATTTGATTTGAAGTACATCAAAGAAATGGTTTCTTTTACAGGCTGGATTATATATCATTCTATGTGCGTGGTTGGAAGAACGCAGGGAGTAGCAGTAGTTTTAAACAAATTCTATGGTACAGTATTGAATGCAGCATATGGGATAGGAATGCAAGTATCAGGAGCGGTGAATTTTGTAAGTTCATCTCTAGGCAATGCAATAAATCCACAACTCGTTAAGTTAGAGGGTGCGAATAACAGGGAGCATGTATGGAATTTGGCAAGGCTTCAATGTAAATATTCTTTTTTATTACTAAGTGCTGTCACTATTCCCATCCTGTTTGAAATGAACAACATACTAAGTGTATGGCTCAAAGTTGTTCCTGAAAAAGCAGGCTTTTTCGCTTCAATGATTCTAATAGCGGCATTAATCAATCAGTTGACAGATGGATTAGGTTCGGCAAAACACGCAATAGGCAATATTAAAACTTTTGTTCTTATTACTTCAACGCCTAAGTTACTAGTCATCCCGACAGTAATACTCTGCTTATATTATGGGGCTCCTTTTTACTCCTTAGCACTCTGCTATATCGGAGCCGAAGCATTATCCGCTTTTATTAGACTGCCTTTGCTTAAACACACAGATTGCCTGGACATTCAAAAATATATTAAAGAAGTTATATATAAATGTTTTCTTCCTGTACTATTAACAGTTTTTGCCTGTTCCATTGTTGTTATATTCGTAAACTTACACCTTAGATTTCTATTCACATTCATTACGTCTGTAATTGTACTTTTCACAAGTACATATTTTTTTTCAATGAACAGCACAGAGAAGAATAAAGTAAAAAGTATATTCCTTTTTATCATTGGATTCTTCCAAAAACATATATGCAGACATTAATAAAGAATTATAATTTATCAATTGCTGCTAAAATTATTTTGTTTGGAGCTTTCTTTATTACCATTGCCAGCGGATGTTTTCAATTGGAACACGTATTGCCTTTTATGATACCGGTTCTAAGCCTGCTGTCAAAAGTAGTATTTATATTAAGTTTCATTATACATGTTATAATTTGCATTAAGAAAAAAAAAGCTGTTATTACAAAATATGACTGCATTCTGCTTGTTTTCTTTGCATGGCTGATTATTTCTTCGATTTTAAATGGAAACAGTTGGCTTTCTCACTTTCCTATTATTATGAAAACATTAGCCATAAGATGGCTGTTGTCATTGAGTATAATATATCAGAAAAAACAAGTTGCTGCAGTTTTGGCATTCACATTCTCTTTTATAATATACCTGAATTTCTTCTTTATATTATTTTTACCAGGATTTTTCGGCTATTATGAAGGGACAGAGGTCTATCTCCTATCAACGAATTACAATCAATTTGGAGCAATATTTGTTCCAGCTATTTTTATCAATTTAATAGCTCTTTTCAGTAAAAAAGGCAAAATCAGCAGTATCATCCCTCTTTTATCAGTTTGCTTTTTGTCGGTGGCACTTGAAGGCTCAGTAACGGCCAGTGTAGGCTTTGCCTTAATCTTAATTGTTGCTATTTTTGTTAAAAATCCTAAATTAATTAAGCTCGGAAGTATTTCTCTCTTTATCGGCATTATATTATTCTTTATAACATTCGTCATTCCTTTTTTCTCCGTTCTTGATATCCCTATAGTCAGTCAAATTGTAGAAAGTTTCGGGAAAGACATGACATTCTCATCAAGAACGAGAGTTTGGCTATATGCCGACTTTCAGATATCACACAGCCCGATCATTGGATATGGAGTCTGCGATAAAGAATCATATGAACTATTATTAAACGGCTTTGTTAACCCCCACAATATTATTCTACATATACTATTAAATGGAGGTTTAGTCGGATTTGTGATATTCGTAATTTTTGTTATAGCTGGGATCAATCAGATCAAGTCCATTGCAAATCTTTATCAAAGACAAATGTTGATATTCACATCCGCAGTATTCCTTCTTATGTCCCAATTTGAGGTTTACAACAACATGTTTATATATCTGTTCCTGCTTTTCATGTATATATCAAAAGACTATCTAAGTCAACATGCTGATTTCAAGCCTCTTTTTCGTATTGCACAAGGTTAAATTCAAAAAAACATCTGACACAATGGACAACGGTATTGTTATTTCTGAAATCGTTAATTTACTCTCGGGAAATGGATATAAAGTAAAAGCAGAGGGAAATCTGTCTTCTTCCATTAATGGTTTTTCCAGTTTATCCAACTACAAGAATGGCACAATAACCTGGGTGCGGAACGAAAACTACCTTATAGCCGCTAACATAACTGAAAACCAACAATTTTCATGTATTGTAACACCTAATTGTCTTCAAAGCATACCAAATGCTGTATGCCAATTGAAAACAGATGACCCAAAAGCCGTTTTCTTTTTCATTCTTGATCATTATTGGAAAGAAGATACAATTGAGACCCTCTCAGAAAAAGCCTTTATCGAAGAAGGCGCTAAAATCGGACCCGGCACATCCGTCGGCCCTTTTTCGCATATATCTTCAAAAGCCGTAATTGGTAAGAACTGTCACATTGGCTCTAACGTTGTCATCAAAGGTAAAGTCAGGATAGGTGACAACTGCGTAATACAAAGCGGTGCAATATTAGGAGAATGCGGATATCAATACATAGAAGAAAAAGGGAAATTGATACCAGTACCACATTATGGAGGTGTTACACTGGGGAATAACGTATTGATCGGGTCCTGTACGTGCGTTTGTAGAGGAACCATTGACGACACAATTATAGGTGATTATTCTAAAATAGACAATTTATGTCATATTGCCCACAATATTGTCATCGGAAAAAGAGTACGAGTTATAGCCGGCTCAACAATAATGGGAAGTGTACATATTGGAGATGACAGCTGGGTTGCAACAAGCATGATTCGCGATCAAAGAAAAGTCGGCAGCAGAAGTGTCGTGGGGATGGGTGCCGTAGTTGTTAAAGATGTCAGGGATAATGTTACAGTTGCAGGAATACCTGCTAAAGAAATAATCAGAAACGAAAAAATATGAAAAGGATCCTTGTTATTGCAGCACATCCTGATGATGAATTACTTGGATGCGGTGGAACCGTCATTCGTCATACAGACAACGGTGATGAGGTAAGAAGTATAATTGTCTGCGAAGGAGAATCACTCCGCTACAAGAAAGAACAATACAACCAAAAGGACTATACGGAACGTGCAGCTAAATTAATGGGTGTTTCCCAAATATACAGACTAGGATACCCTGATCAACGCCTGGATACAATTTCTTTGGTTGATTTGAATATTTCGCTGGAAAAAATCATCAGTGACTATTGTCCACAAAGAATATACATACAGCATGGAGGTGATTTGAATAGAGACCATCGGATTGTTTTTGAATCAGCTAACGTGGCTTTAAGACCGACTGCTGAATTTGTTGAAGAAATTTTCGCTTTTTATACAGTGGGAAGTACAGAACTTGGCTACACAATGCCTTTTATTCCTACATACTGGGTTGATATTACAAATCAGTTAGAAAGAAAAATCAAGGCTTTTGAATGTTATATAAGTGAAATAAGAGAGTATCCTCACCCACGTTCATCCCAGTCATTAAGAAATTTAGCACTATTTACAGGCAATCAGTGCTGCATGGAGGCCGCAGAATCTTTTGTGACAATCAGAAAAATTGACAGATGAAAAATATAATGGTAATGGGAGCAGCCATTGAGCAACTTCCGGGAATTATCGCTGCAAAAGAAATGGGTTATAATGTAGGAGTAATTGATTATAACCCACATGCTATAGGTATCCACTATGCTGATAAGTATTTCAATGTAAGTACAACCGATGAAGAAGGTGTCTTTAATGCCGCAAAACATTTTGGTGCAGATGGGTTCCTGACTCTTGCAACGGATATGCCTATGCGTGCAGTCGCCAAGGCATGTGAAAAACTGGGACTAGTCGGAATTAGCTATGAGACGGCTGTGAGGGCTACAGATAAGGCTATAATGATAGAGACATTCAAGAGTCACAATATTGAATCCCCATGGTATAAAATCGTCCAATCGCAAAACGAATTTGAACAGATTGTAAACACTATAACATATCCTTGTATTATCAAGCCTACAGACAATGCTGCCAGCAGAGGTGTCGTTTTCGTTGATTCCGCAGATAAAATACGTTCCGCATATAATTACAGTCTTAAACAATCAAAATCGGGTAACGTAATTATAGAAGAGTTTATGAGCGGAAAGGAAGTGAGTGTTGAGACACTTACTTATAATGGCAAGACACATGTTCTCCAAGTGACAGACAAAACCACAACTGGTGCTCCACATTTTGTAGAAACAGGACACAATCAACCATCAACTCTTTCTTCGCAGATTGTAGAAAATATAAAAGATTTGGCTGTTCGTGCTGTCGAAGCGATTGGAATTAATATTGGACCGGCTCATGTCGAAATTATGGTCACTGAAAACGGACCTAAATTAATCGAATTAGGAGCACGACTTGGAGGAGATTGCATAACCTCGCATCTCGTAAGACTTTCTACAGGAATAGATATGCTGAAAGAAACTATCAAAACCCTTTGTGGAGAAGAGCCTGATCTAACCGGAAAATATAGTAAATGTTCTGCAATTCGCTTCCTAATGCCAGAGAAAAAAGGTGTTTTCCTAGGGATTGATGGAATTAATGAGGCAATATCTATTCAGGATATACGAGAAATCAGTTTAATCCTGAATAAAGGAGATATTTTATCTGGAATTCACAGTAGTGATGATAGAATAGCATACGTCATCGCGCAATCTGATACCGTCAATTCCGCCATTTCTTCATGCTTAAAAGCAATATCAAAAATGACAGTAAAAATCGGTTAAGAAAAGACAAACTATATGTACACTCGTTTTTTTAAAAGACTATTGGATATCATTGGCTCATTATTGGCACTACCCTTTGTCGCTTTAGAAATATTATTTATTGCACCAATAATTTGGTTAACAGACAAAGGACCTGTTTTTTACATTGCGACAAGGGCCGGGAAAAATTACAAACCGTTCAAGATGTTCAAATTTAGATCGATGTATGTAAATTCTCCTGATTTAAAAAGTCCTGACGGTTCGACATACAGTAGTGATAATGACCCGCGTGTAACACCTATAGGACATTTCTTGCGGAAAACCAGCCTGGACGAATTCCCTCAATTTCTGAATGTATTTTTAGGAAACATGAGTTTTGTCGGACCAAGGCCCAAGTTATACAACAAGGATGTCATTCTTGAAAATCTAACGGAAGTGCATCGTAAGAGCTATAGCGTAAAACCTGGAATTACAGGCTACACACAAGCCTACTTTCGCAACAGCGTCACACAAGAAGATAAATTTAAATGGGATGCATATTATGCTGATAATTTGACATTTTTGATGGATATCAAAGTAATCTTCAAGACCGTTTACACGGTAATAACCCGCAAAAATGTCAATAATGCATAAAATCTCATTACGGATACTTAAAAAATTGCATTACTATGGCTTTACAAGGTAAAAAATTATTGGTTTTGGGAGGAACATCCGCTTCTTATGATTTAGTAAGAATTGCTAAATCTATGGGAGTGCATGTCGTAATTACAGATGATTCAACCCAGACAAGTCCGACAAAGCAACTGGCAGACGATGTTGAACACATCAGTACTTCAGACATACCTGGACTTGTGAAATTGGTAAGGCGAAAAAATATCGATGGAGCATTTTGTGGGCCCAGTGAGTTCAATATCAGTAATCTGGTAAAGTTATGCAAGGAAGCGGAACTTCCATGCTATTGCACACCTGAGCAATGGGAACTTTGTTCCAATAAAAAAACTTTCAAGGAGTACTGTCTTAGAAATGATGTTCCGACAGCTGCTGAATATAGGATTGAATCTTTTCTGACAGAGGACGGAGATAGCCATGTGGAATATCCAGTCATTGTAAAACCTGTTGACGGATGCAGTTCCAAGGGTATATCTATCTGTAAAAATAGATATGAAGTCCGTAAAGCATACGAAACCGCATTAGCTGCTTCAGTATGCAAACATGCTATTATTGAACAATATATAGACAACGGAGGGTCTATTTTCAGTTTCAGGTATATTCTTGACAATGGAAACTATTATCCATATCTTGCTTTTGACACCTACATTGTAGATCCAATAGACAGAAAATATCTTATAAGTGCTTTCACTTATTATCCTTCTAGAATAATAAGCACATTTAGAAGTGATCTAGATCTTAATATACGCCGGATGTTTGCGGATATGGGTCTTAAAAACGGAGTGGCATTTATTCAGTCCATTCCATATAAAGGCAAAATATATTGCCATGAAATGGGATACCGTTTAAGCGGAGGAATGATTTACAAGATTACGCAGTCGATAATGCAGATTAATGATATGGAAATGATGATTCGATTTGCGTTGGGAGAGCCTCTTATTTCTAAAGAAGAAATTAGTAGGATTGAAAATGCAAAATCAGATGTATCAATTGCGCAATTGATGATTCCGTTAAACTGTGGAACAATTATGTCGATAGAAGGACTTGATGAGATTAAAAATATGAAAGGTGTGGATGACTTCTTGCAGTACTATCACATAGGCGACACAGTAGAAAAAAAATATTTAGGAACATTAGCCCAACATTTCGGTAGGTTCACATTAAGCTCGCAGAGTAAGGAAGGCATAATTGAATTAGTCAATCAGATACAAAGCAAGTTGAAAATTATTGACACCAAAGGCAATAACATGTATACGATGTTATTCGACACTGCGAGATTGAATCATAATAGATACTAGTGATGGAGAGCCCTTATTTCAGTATCATTATCCCGGTTTATAAAATCCGCGAGGATTTTTTGAAGACTTGCATAGAAAGTATTATTTGCCAGCCATTCCACGATATAGAAGTAATTATTGTCGATGATGGTAGTCCAGATGACTGTGGTGTATTATGTGATGATTATGCGAAAAAAGATAAAAGAATCAAAGTTACACATCAAATCAATCAAGGAGTTTCTGTGGCACGGAATACTGGCATTGACAATGCTGCTGGTAAATGGATTATGTTCGCTGACCCTGATGATTGGATTAAGGAAAATTCTTATGAAGAACTATACAAGCACCTGTCAAATTGCGATCTTGACATTTTGATGTTCCGTCACTTTAAAATCAGTGAAAACAAACAGGAGATATTAAAATTTGACTTAAATCCTAATTTCATCTATGATACTTCTGATGTTTGCATAAAAGAAAAATTATATAGACTTGGAATGAGACCCAAAAAGCCTGGGTTTTATGGTTTTCAATATTGTTGGGACAAAGTTTACCGTAGATCTTTTTTAATTAAGCATGGCATCAGATTTCCGGCAGGAATACCTAAAAGTCAAGATAAAGTATTTATTCTTCGTTGTTTGGAGAAAGTCAATAAGTTTCAGTTCATAGATAAACCTATCTACTGTTACCGACAGAACGCTGACAGCGTATGCTACAGATACTCAGAAAATGCAGACATTAACAGGAAGAAATTAGCAGACATCCTTATACCCATATCTCACCGCATGGATGACGAGATTGGACAAATTAAAGGATATTCCAAGGGGGAATACAATATTATTTACCAAGACTGTATTAATTTCTTATTTTTCATTATTACTGATATCTTATTTCTTAAATTTTTTCATCCGGATAATCCTGACAATGCTAAAAAGCGGTTTCATCAAGCAAGGCACTTTATAAAAAGCGAACCATTTAGAAGTGTCATTAAACAAGTCAAATATAAAGAATTGTCCAATGCCAGAAAATTAAAAAAGATTTTATTGATTACAGGCTCTGTAAGAATCTTCTACATTCTTTTTAAAATAAGACCATTTTAAATTTATGCAGTTTAAATCCAATGCATAAATAAAGATAATTTGCCACAATTAACTTTGTATAGCTACGCTAATTGATTGTCAATAGTTAATCTCTCTAACTGCCTCATAGAACAAATTCAAAAGACTAAAAAACGGAGTATTTTGAGTACTCTAACTTACTATTAATATGCAGAGTAACGGGAATGATAGTTGCCGTATATTGTGCGAATACGCAAAACAGCTGTCTTATAAGGACTTGCCGGACAATGTAATTGAACATACAAAGATGTTCATAGCTGATTACTATGCGGCAAGCATTGCCGGATACAGAATTAATACAGAGTTCAACAGAATCGTCCTTGACATCATAAAAGAAGAAGGAGGTACCAGACAAGCATCGATATTGCTTGACAAAAGAAAATATCCGTCATCTCAGGCTGCATTCATAAATGCTCTCTATGCCCATGGTGCTGATATGGATGACGGCAACAAAAAATCCGCCGGACATATAGGGGCCCATGTCATTTCATCAGTATTTGCGCTGGCGGAATACGAAAAAAGCAGATGGAGTGATATAATTCCGGCAATAATTGTCGGATATGATTTCTTCAACAGAATAGCCGGAGCCTCCCAACCCAGTCTGTACAACAAAGGGTTCCACTCTACGGGAGTCGCGGGGTCTCTGGCCTGTGCCGCAGCATGCGCCAAACTGCTTAATCTAGATGCCGACGGCATTTACAATAGTGTGTCCATAGCGGCAGTCCAGTCCAGCGGCCTCATTATAATTGACGAAAGTGCCCAGCACTGCAAACCTATTAATGCGGCAAATGCCGCTAAGATAGGAGTAATTTCCGCCTTAATGGCCGAAAAAGGTTTAGATGCCCCTGTTTATCCATTAGAAAGTCCGAAGGGCTGGTTCAACGCTTATGCGGGCGAAGTGAACAGGCATGTGCTGCTGGACAATCTCGGCAAAGTTTTTACCATAGAGGAGAGCTACCTGAAACTATATCCCTCATGCCGACATACTCATGCCTGCATAGATGCGGCCAGGTCTATCCGTGAGGAATTTGTATGTCTCGGATATACGTGCTGCGATATAGCGGAAGTACATATTGAGGTTTATCCTAATGCTATCCGGTCAGCAGGGAGGATTTCTCATCCCAAAACGTCCGGCGAAGCCAAATTCTCAATCCACTACGCCGTGGCAAAGGCACTCCTTAACGGAAATTTCACGTTGGATGATCTTAAGATCGAAGTCAATAAAGATGTAGAGCAGATTATCAACAGGACGGTCATTACAGTTGATGAGTCTTTGGAAAATCGGATGTCAGGTATACGAGGAGCAAGGGTACGTGTAGTATTCAAGGACGGAACGATAAAAGAAGATACTGTTCCGGTACCTAAGGGCGAGGGAGACAACTCCTTGGACTGGAAGGATTTGGAAGATAAAATGATATCCTGCTCGTCGAGCATACTGTCAATTGAAGAAGCAAAAGACATAATCAGGCAGTGTCGTGAAATAGACGTGGACAAAACATACGAACATATTAAAATCAAACAAATATGAACAAAGGAATAAACCTGATCCTCGGGACGATGACGTTCGGGGAGCAGCTTTTCGAGAACGATGTGACAGACATCATGAGGTTCTACCTTGAGTCGGGTCATGACGAGATAGACACGGCGTACGTGTACAACAACGGCCGGAGTGAGGAACTCATAGGCCTATGTCTCAGGCAGCTCAGACCGAAAAGTGTTAGGATCGCGACCAAGATCAACCCCCGCATCACGGGCCGCCTTGACGGGGATGCCGTCCGTATGCAGTTCCCGGAGTCCCTTCGCAGGATGGGGGTGGATAGGGTCGACACACTGTACCTTCATTTCCCTGACAGGAACACACCAGTGGAATCTGCCCTGGAGGCGTGCGACGAATTTTACCGCAAGGGTAAATTCCACGAATTGGGCCTAAGCAACTTCCCTGCGTGGCTGGTGTCCTACGTCTACCATGTGAGCAAAGAGCGCGGCTGGGTCCTCCCCACGGTATACGAGGGCCTGTACAATCCGCTGAGCCGCAACGCAGAGAGAGAACTCAAAGAGTGCCTGAATGCCTACAGCATGCGGTTCAACGCCTATAATCCCCTGGCCGGCGGTCTCCTGACAGACAAGTACAAGAATTACGAGGACACTCCCGTTTACGGTCGTTTCACCAACCGCCCCAACTATCAGGGCCGCTACTGGAAAAAGTCCTATTTCGACGGCATCGCCACAGTAAGGGAGGCCTGCAACAGAGAAGGGATAGGAATAACCGCCGCATCCTACCGCTGGCTGGCCTACCACTCAATGCTCAGCTCTGTCCGGGGTGACGGCCTGATCATGGGCTTCTCCAGACTGTCGCAGCTACAGCAGAACATCACGGCAATAAACCAGGGTCCTCTTCCGGAAAGCGTTGTGGAGGCTTTCTCTAAGGCATGGGAGCTGTGCCGCAGCGATGCTCCTGAATACTTCACATACTACAAAGGCAAATAATCCGCAGCATGAACATAGAACATTTCGTATCGGAGCTTGCCGGGAACGGCCTTACGTTCTTCACCGGTGTTCCGGACTCATATCTCAACGGTCTGAACAACTTTCTGAAAGCCAATATACCTCCGGAGCGCAACATCATCACAGCCAACGAGGGAAACGCCATAGCCCTGGCATCAGGATACTATTTCGCCACAGGGAACATTCCTGTTGTATACATGCAGAACTCTGGCCTTGGCAACTGCGTCAACCCCCTGCTTTCTCTTGCCGACAGACATGTGTACTCGGTTCCCATGCTGCTGATAATCGGCTGGAGGGGCGAGCCCGGCACCAAGGACGGAGAGCGCGAGCAGCACGTCATGCAGGGCCTGGTCAGCGGTCGGATGCTGGATCTCATGGACATCCCCTGGAGAGTTCTATCTGAAGAGACGGCTTCAGGGGACATCGCGTACTTGACATCCCTGGCCAGGAAAAACAGCTCTCCCACTGCATTCCTGGTTCCCAGTGGCGTATTGACCGAGAAGAAAAAGAACCCACGCGAGGGTGCTTACGCGATGAGTCGCGAGGACGCGATATCCATAATCCTTGACAATATACCCCAAGGCACAGTCTGCTGCGCGACTACAGGCCGTGCCACCCGCGAGCTGTACGCCCAACGTGATATCCGTGGGGAGTCACATACCTTCGATTTCCTGAATATTGGCTCAATGGGTCATGCCTCGTCAGTGGCCATGGGTATTGCCCTGTCCAGACCTGACAGGCACGTGGTGTGCCTGGACGGCGATGCCGCCGCGATAATGCACATGGGAGCCATGACATCAGTATCCAAACAGCACCTTCCCAATTTTCTCCACGTTGTCCTGAACAACGGAGCCCACGAGTCGGTAGGCGGCCAGCCCTCTGCCGGGCATCGGATAAGCTTCACGGAGATAGCGGAGGGCTGTGGATACTATACCACCGGTCACCCGGTGGAGACCGCGCAGGAATTGGCGGCCGCCGTCAGGCAGTGCCTTGACTCCGGCCGTGCATCATTCATCGATATCCGCATACACAGCGGTATCAGGTCGGATCTGCCGTCCATAGACATGTCCAGTCATGAAATGATAAACCTCTTCAAACAAGAACTGAGCAAATAACATAAAAAGTGATAGAAATTATGGAAAAGACAAGAGAATTCCTCAGATCGATAGGTCTGCCGGGAGGGGATGCGTATGACCTTCCCACATCGGACAAGAGATTCCCGGACGGAGCACAGTACCGCTTCGAGGTACCCGGTATCCAAGGCCCCAAGGTAATGGCCGCCCTTCTGGCCGAAATGGACCGCTACGGCATCAACCTTCACCGCGTGACCCAGACCAAGGGTATCATGATGCTTACAGACAACGAAATCATCGAGATGGTCAGGCTTGCCGGGGAGGCTCAGACCGACCTCATCCTGGCCATCGGTCCCAGGGCCACTACGGACACCAGTGCCTCCGTCCATACCGAGGAGGGAGTCAGGATGGGTTATCGCCTGCGCGGTCAGGAACAGATAGTCAGGGCCATCGAGGATGTCAAGAGAGCTACCGCTTTCGGCTGTCATTCCTTTTTAGTGTATGACGAAGGATGCCTGTGGGTGCTGAACGAGATGAAAAAGGCCGGAGAACTGCCTCCCGAGACTCATTTCAAGGTATCAGCCCACGCCGGACACGGCAACCCGTGCTCGGCCAGGCTGCTGGAGCTCATAGGAGCCAGTTCGATCAATCCAGTAAGGGACATCCAGTTGCAGATGCTGGCCGCCATGCGTCAGGCCGTCAGCATCCCCATCGACATTCATACCGAGAACCCCAAGTCCACCGGAGGCTTCATCCGCCACTACGAAGTGCCTGAAATGATCAGGGTGGCGGCCCCCATCTATCTGAAGACCGGCGGCTCCGTAGCAGCCACTCACAGCTGGGACAGCACCGAGCAGGATGCCAAGAAGAGGGCCAAGCAGGTGTCCCTGGTCAAGAGGATGATCGACTGCTACTATCCCGAGGCCATAGTGTCACCCAAAGGCTCCATCCGCTGACAATGAGACATCACAGGTACAACCCGGACTTCCGGTTCGTCGTGGAACCCGAGGAGTTCAACAAGTATTCCGACAAGGAACTGCTTCAGTACTGTCTCGGTGCGACGATGTACATGCCCGGTACGAAGGACTTCTCCTCCAAGATACTGAACAGGGAGCTGCCGGGTCTGACATCCATGGTCTTCTGCTTCGAGGATGCCTGCCCGGAGGAACTCGTCCCCGAGGCGGAGCGCAATGTTCTGCATCTGCTGGACGTGCTCAGCTCGGCACTGGACAGCGGAGCCCTCACCTATGACGACCTTCCGCTCATCTTCTGCAGGGTCCGCAGTCAGGAGCAGTTCGAGCACTTCGCCGAACAGCTGACACCAAGCAGCATCAGGCCGCTTACTGGATTCAACTTCCCGAAGTTCAACGCCCACAACGCCGAAGTATATCTCTATTACCTGAGCAAGCTCAACGACCGCTTCGGTGAGACCATCTACGGAATGCCCATCATCGAGGACCCGGAGGTGGCTTACCGCGAGACGAGAACGGGCGAGCTGGTGGGCATAAAGAAGATCCTGGACAAATACAAGGACATCATACTTCAGGTCAGGGTGGGTGCTACGGACTTCTCCTCCTGCTTCGGTGTCAGGCGCGGAGTGGACTACTCCATATATGACATCATGACCGTGCGCGAGATATTGGCCGACATAGTGAACATCTTCGGACGCTCCAACGACTACGTCATATCGGGACCTGTATGGGAATATTTCCGTGCCAGCAAGCGCATGATGTTCGAGAGCCTTCCTTCGGACCACATCGAGGACTGCCTGCTCAAGCGTATCCCCATCGTCAACCATGAGATCGACGGCCTTCTCCGCGAGGTCATCCTGGACAAGGCCAACGGCTTTGTCGGCAGGACGGTCATCCATCCCTCGCATATCAAGTACGTCAACGCCCTCCAGGCCGTTACCCGGGAGGAGTACACCGACGCGGTCAATATCCTTAAAAATGACCGGGGCGGGGTGTTCAAGGGCGAGAGCGGGAACAAGATGAACGAGGTCAAACCGCACACCAACTGGGCAAGGAAGATCTACATGCGCTCCCGTGCATACGGTGTGATCGAGAACGAGAATGACTACATAAAACTGTTTTCAGTAGAATGACGGCAATAATCACACCCATAGACAACGGGACAGCAAAAGGGCTTCAGGTCGGTGACCGTATCCTGATTTCCGGCAGAATATACTGCGGTCGTGATGCAGTGCTGCCCAGGATATGCCGGCTTATCGGGACAGGAGAACTGGACCGCTGCGGCATTGACTTGCGCGGAGCGGTTATATTCCACACCGCAGTGAGTCAGGCAGGAGTCGGACCCACATCCAGCAACAAACTGGAGATAGAGCAGAGCTTCGGCCCTCTTTCCAGAGCCGGTGTCAAACTGCATCTTGGGAAAGGGAAAATCAGTGACAGCACGGTCCGTATCCTAGAGGAGAATAACTCAGTATATGCCGTGATACCTCCGGTCACTGCCCTTCTGGAGAATAATACAATGGAAAGGAGGCTGGTAGCCTTCCCCGAGCTCGGCATGGAGGCGTTTTACGAACTGACAGTGAGGGAATATCCGGCAATCATCGCTGCTGCTCAAGGCGCGAGCATATACTAATTAAACATTCAGCAATGGAATACGATAAGACAATTGTCGACAGAATCTGCGACACCGTCGTAAGGGCCGGATCGACATTTCTTCCTGACAAGAAGAACGCCTACAGGCTGGCCATCGGCAGGGAAACAAATGTTCAGGCGAAGTGGGTGCTGAGTACGGTTCTTGAGAATGCCGTGATTGCTGAGAGGAACCGCTGCCCTCTGTGCGACGATACCGGCATTCCACATGTACTGGTGGAGGTCGGTCCTGATGCCGTACTGACAGGCCGCACCCTCGAATCGATAAAGGAGGGAATCCGTCAGGGCCTGAGGCAGCTTCCCGGCCGGCCCATGGCCGTCAGGGGGAACGACACCCAGCGGATAGCCCAGTCCGAGGGGCTGTATGAGGATCCGGGAATGCTGGAGCCAGCCCCGATACTGATAAGGAATACGGAAGACAGCGTCTTGAGGGTGCACATCCTCATGTTCGGCGGCGGTCCTGCCATCAGGGCTCACACACACCGTGTTTTCCACAAGCACAAGGTGGAAACTGTTGTGGACCAGATAGTGGAATGGGCCCGGGAGTCCACAGCCCAGCTGGGCTGTACTCCCTCGACACTTGCAGTAGGCGTAGGACGCTCGCATTACGAAGCGGCATCCCTTATGCTCCAGGCACTGGTGGACGGCACCTATGAGAGGCAGTCCGACCTTGAGCGTGAGATAACCGAGCGTGTCAATGAGTCCCACGTCGGTGCCCTCGGACTCGGCGGAGACACGACTGTCCTGGCGACATTCATGAAAGTCGGTCCCCAGAGGGCCAGCGGTGTCAGGATTGTGTGCATGAGGCCCTGCTGCTGTTTCGAGCCTAGGATCGCAAATTGCACTTTATAAATTTAACTATATGAAATTAAAACGTTTGAAAAATCTTCTTTTTCTTCATCTCGCAAGATTGCCGATGAGAGGAATGATGAGGGCTAAATTATTGAAAATAGGGGGGGTAGCTATTAATGACCCCTCAGATAATATTTTTATTGGAGAGCATGTGCTCTTTGATACAAACCACCCAGAACTAATATCTATAGATAGAGGAGTGTGGATTACGAACGGATGTGTCATATTATCCCATTTTTTAGAAACTAGTGCGGGCGAGGAAGGAGACAGATACAAACATAGGTTCCGTTTGGGAAATGTACGTATAAAAGAAAATGCGTTCATAGGCTGCAACACTGTAATCTGCAATGCAGTTACAATTGGTAAAAATGCAATTGTCGGTGCCAGTTCTGTTGTAACAAAGGATATTCCTGATAATGAAGTGTGGGCAGGCAATCCGGCTAAATTCATAAAGAAGCGTCAATTTATGTAATAATGCTGCCTACCACACCTTCATCAATTTGTATATTTATGAGTATTAGAGGGTAACCCCTTGATTATTACAACATATCTAATGTAAATTATAATCATTATGCGGAACATACCATTCTCGCCTCCCGACATGTCGGAGGCGGAAGCCTCCATGGTTGCGGAGGTGCTGGGCTCGGGATGGATTACTACCGGGCCGAAGACTAAGGAGTTTGAACATCTGATAGCGATGTGCTGCGGTACTTCCAGGGCTGTGTGCCTCAATTCGGCGACGGCTTGCATGGAGATGGCGCTGCGCATCATCGGTGTGGGACCGGGTGACGAGGTCATTGTCCCGGCCTACACATATACGGCTACGGCAAGTGCGGTATGCCATGTGGGCGCGCGTCCTGTGATGGTGGACTGCGCTCCCGGCTCCTATCAGATGGACTACGGCAAGATGGCCGGTGCCATTACTGAAAGAACCAAGGCAGTGATGCCGGTCGACCTGGGCGGAGTGGTCTGCGACTACGACCGGATATTCGAGGCCGTCGAGGCTGCGAAAGGGCTGTACAGACCATCCAACGACATCCAGAGGGCCTTCGGGCGGGTCATTGTCATAGCTGATGCGGCTCATGCATTCGGAGCCAGATGGCACGGGAAAATGTGCGGGGATATCGCCGATTTCACCTCATTCTCCTTCCATGCCGTGAAGAATCTGACTACTGCCGAGGGAGGTGCTCTTACCTGGCGTCCTCACGACGGGCTCGACGGTGAGGCCATCTACAAGCAGCTGCAGCTGTTGTCCCTGCACGGTCAGAGCAAGGATGCTCTCGCCAAGACCAAGCTCGGCGCATGGGAGTACGATATCGTCGCTCCGTACTACAAATGCAACATGACCGACATCATGGCCGGCATCGGACTGGCGCAGCTGAAGCGGTATCCGGAGCTGATGCACCGCCGCAGGCAGATTATCGGTGCTTACAATGCGGCACTTGGGGTTGCGGAAACCTCTGGGAAAAATGAGGGAGGAAGGTCTGCGAAGGGAACTGCCGGAGAAGGATGCACATCCGGAGCTGCCGGGAAGTCCGCGACAGAGGCGGCTGCCGGCTGCAGATACGGCAAAGTTGGCGGCGTGCAGGTCCAGGTCCTGGACCATTACGGCCCTGAACATTCCTCCTCAGGCCATCTCTATCCGGTCAGGATGGAAGGATTTGACGTTGAAGAACGCAACGAAGTGATAGTCAAGATGGCCGAGCGGGGCATAGCCTGCAACGTACACTACAAGCCCCTGCCCATGATGACTGCATACAAGGCTCTCGGCTACGACATCAAGGATTTTCCCAATGCCTACGACCAGTACCGCAACGAGATAACCCTGCCCCTGCACACCCATCTGAGCGATGAAGATGTACAGTACGTCATGGACAATTTCACTGAAATCCTGTCAAGCCTAAAGAAGTGAAAAGGACATTAAAATCATCCTCATGACAATCAAGGCCGTAGTCTCTGAATAGCCCGGAGCACACGATCCACACCTGAGAATAAATCCCGTCTACCCATTTGGAGTGAGGCGGGATTTTCATTTTTCCGATTCAATGATTAACTTTGCTGAGCAAATCATTCACAAACTGAGGAGGAGCAGCCATGCTGAAATATCCGATAGGAATCCAGACATTCGAGGACATCCGCAACGGCGGATACGTGTACATCGACAAGACGGCGCAGGTGTTCCGTCTGGCCAGTGAAGGGAAATACTATTTCCTGAGCCGTCCGCGCAGGTTCGGCAAGAGTCTGCTGCTGTCCACTCTGGAGGCTTATTTCCAGGGACGGAGGGAGCTGTTCCAAGGGCTGGCAATCGAGGCTTTGGAGAAGGAATGGACGGAATATCCGGTGCTCAGGCTGGATCTCGGAGGGGAGGTCTACAATGCCATGGATGTTCTGGAGAACAAGTTGGGCCAGACTCTTGAAGTATGGGAACAGATGTACGGCATAGGGAAAATACCACCTTCCGTTTCCTCAAGATTCACGGAGGTTATCTCGGCCGCTGTCAGAAAGACCGGCCGCAAGGTAGTGGTGCTGGTAGACGAGTACGAGAAGCCCATTGTGGACAATTTAGGCAATAAAGAGCTCAAGGAGCATTTCCGCAGCACTCTGCAGGGTTTCTACAGTGTAATCAAGTCCCAGGACTCCAACCTCCGTTTCGCCTTCCTGACCGGAGTCTCCCGTATCGGACACATGAGCATCTTCAGCGGGCTCAACAATCTCAATGACATCTCCATGGATGCTCCGTACGCGGACATCTGCGGCATTTCAGAGAAGGAACTCAGGGACTTTCTGGATGACGGAGTTAGAGCAATGGCTGCGGCCAACGGCATTTCCACAGAAGAGTGCTACGAAAGGCTGAAGCGGATGTACGACGGCTACCACTTCTGCCACGGCTCCATAGGAGTCTACAACCCGTTCAGCCTGCTTCTGGCCATGAGCAAGAAGGAGTTCGGCGAGTACTGGTACTCCACCGCCACCCCCTCATTCTTAGTGTCGTTCCTGATGCAGGAGAATGTCAACCTCAACGACCTCACCCTCGACCACGTCCGTCCGAGGATACTCACCGGCACCAATGCGGAGATCATCTCCCCCGTAACCCTGCTCTACCAGACAGGATACCTCACCATCAGGGAATATTTCCCCGACACCAACGAATACCTCCTCGGCTGGCCCAACAGGGAGGTGGAGAGCGGATTCACCGAGAGCCTCGCCCAACTCTACATCCCGAAGGAGGAGGAGGTCTCGGAATTCTCCGTCAACAGATTCTCCCAGGACCTGAGGAACGGAGATCCGGAGATGTTCATGCAGCGCCTGAAGGCCTTCATGGCTGACAACGACTACCATGTGCAGGGAAAGGCGGAGCTGTACATGCAGAACACCATGTACGTCTTCCTGAAGCTACTCGGACAGAGGGTGGAAGTGGAGCGGCACACTGCCAACGGACGCATAGACATCCTTATACAGACCGACAGGTTTGTCTACATCATCGAACTGAAAAGGGACAAGGACCCCGGCAACGCACTCGACCAGATAGAGACTAAGGGCTACGAATGGCCCTTCCAGGCCGACAGCCGCAAGCTCTTCCGCATCGGAGTCAGTTTCTCCACGAAGACACGGCGCATCGAGGAGTGGAAAGTAGAGGAGTGACAATTCAGTGTAATACGGAGTCGGACAGACTGTGAAGCGGGAAATTCCGCCGCTGTCGCCAAACATTAGTAGGCTACAGCGGCGGAATCCCTATTTATAGCGATTGTGTTCCTTTTCCGCTGCCTGTACTTTTGCGGTCAAATTTGAAATTTTAAAAGCAATTATAAAATGAGACTCGCAAAATTAGTATTATTGACGGCGACAGCAATTTCCCTTGCCGCATCATGTAATCCTGATGATAACGTAGACACTGCAAAGGCAGTGGCCGGCACATACACCGGATATGCTACGGCTTCTTTCATGTATTCACCGACACCGATGGTGTCCGCTGGCCAGACTCTGACGGTTACCGAAGAGGCGGCCGGGACTGTATCGGTCAGCTATACTTCCGACATGTGGGGCACGTTCAGCATATCTGACGTGAAAGTGACGGAGACTGACGGGGTGTACACTCTTGACGGAAACGGCAAGACTGTCATGGGTATGTCGGCAGATACACAGAGTGAATATGACTGCAGTCTGACGGCTGTTGTATCCGGAACCGATGATTTTTCCTTTGAGTTCGATGTACCGGCAGTAATGGGAGGTCTCAAGATAACCTTGCTTCCCGGAAACCCTCCGGCTGATCTGGTCGTAAGTGGTACTTATACCGGAACTCTGACCATGTCGGTGATGGGGTCTGCCATGGATCCTTTGGAGGATGCGGCCGTGACTGTAGTGGCTGATGGTGACAAGGCTGTCCTTACGCTCCCGGCAATGGGGATGGGCTCCATGACCATTGGTGAGATATCCGTGGAGGCGGAACTTGCCGAGGCCGCGGACGGAGGCTACGCGCTGACAGCCTCCAGTATCGACACTATGGCAGGAGAACTCAGTGTCACCGGAAGTCTTGCCGGGACAGTGAGTGCTGACGGATCGCTCCTTACAGTCAATGCCGAAATCACTCCCGGAGCAATGCCTATGGCAATAAGTATAACATATGAGGGCACGAAATAGATGAAAAAAATCCCAAAGCCAATAATCATGCTGTTGTACGTGGGGGCGGTATTGCCGGCAGTGATGTCGCTCCCGTCGTGCAACGGTATGTTCGACGGCATCTATGACGAGCCGGTGGAGGCATCTGAGTACGGATTCATAAAGGTGGAGCAGGCTACGTCTTCCGGAACGGTGTTCATCGATGCCACTTCCTACACAAAATGGACCTATATCGATTTCGATACCTTCACCATAGATACGACTGTCATTGCCGGAGACGGATCCGAGACTGGAGAGGTCATGGATGGCTGGGACCTGGCCGTCCACCGCTACGATACCAAGACAAACGGAGGTTCGGTTATAGAGACCGTATTCTCTTCGTTGGATGAGTTCATGGCATCAGGGGTTATTCCTGACGGGGAGTATGTGGAGGATATATGGACGGAGGACAGGATAACCATAGATATGTCCGGCATGATGGACGGAATTATTCTATATGCGCCATCGTATTATAATCCGGAGTTGTCCAAATGGCTCAATGTCGATACCTCCACTATGCCTCCGGTGTACACCATGTCTGGAAAAGTGTACGTGCTTGCCACCAAGGAAGGGAAGTATGCAGCTGTCATGCTCTCCAATTATATGAATGACAGTAAGGTGAAAGGTTTCATGACCATAGACTACATTTATCCTGTAGAATTTTGAATATGAGGAGTGTTGCAGTATTTCTGACGATTTTCCTGACAGGGATCGTACTGTATGCGGAAGGGTACGGGAAAATTACAGGTACTGTCAGGAACACTAAGGGAGAGCCTATGGCCGGAGTGGAGATAGTGCTCGTGGATGACAACCGTATCTACACATCCACTGATGATGACGGCCGGTATTCCATAGTTGTTCCCGATACGGGCAGGTCCGTACTTCGTTTCTACATGATGGGATTTCTCTCTTGTGATATGGATCTTTCTGAACATAAGGGCAGTACACTCGATGTGGTCATGGAGGAGGACTATATGAATCTGGAGACAGTTGTAGTTACCGGAACCAGGACTCCAAGGCAGTTGAAGGACAGCCCCATACTGACGCGTGTGATAACCAGTGCGGATATCCGGAGAGTTGATGCCCTCGACATAGGAGACCTGCTCGAGGCAGAGCTTCCCGGTATAGAGTTTTCCTATGCAATGGACCAGCAGGTGACTCTCAACATGCAGGGCTTCGGAGGCAATTCGGTCCTGTTTCTGGTGGACGGGGAGCGTGTGGCAGGGGAGACCCTGGACAATATCGACTACAGCCGTCTCAATCTGGACAATGTGCAGAGAGTGGAGGTCATCAAGGGTGCAGCTTCGTCTCTGTATGGCTCCAATGCCGTAGGCGGGGTGGTCAATCTGATCAGTGCAGGGGCCACGGAACCATGGCAGGTCAATGTCAATGCCCGTTACGGGGCGCATAACGAGCAGCGTTACGGCGGCTCTGTGGGTTTTATCGCTGGCAAGTTCAACAGTCTGACCAATGCCCAGTATACCAGCATAGACTCTTACGCCATGCCTTCGGAGGGTGACTACAGCACGTTCTACGGCGGATACAACTGGAGCGTGAAGGAACGTCTGCAGTACGAGCCGCTGCGGGGACTGCGGTTCACGGCCCGTGCCGGCTATTTTTTCCGGGAAAGAGACCTGCAGAGTGACACCCGGGACCGTTACCGGGATTTCAGCGGAGGTCTGAAAGGGGAGTGGAATGTCAATGACCGGAACAGGGTGGAGCTTTCATATGGCTTCGATCAGTACGACAAGAGCGACTGGTTGCTTTTCAACCAGACGGATGTCCGTGACTACAGCAACGTGCAGCATACTGTCCGCGGTATCTATACATACGATCTGACTGCGGACGGCAGGAACACCATGATCATCGGCGGGGACTATATGCGCGATTACCTGATGTCCTATCAATTCGAGGACAACGGCTACTATGTCCAGCATACTGCGGATGTATTCGCCCAGATAGAGACCAATATCAACGAGCACTGGAATCTCATCGGCGGTTTGCGCTACGACTTCTTCTCGCAGAAGCGTCTCAGCCATTTCTCCCCGAAGCTCAGTATCATGTACCGTACCGGCGGCTGGTCCTTCAGAGGCTCCTATTCCGGCGGTTTCCGTGCCCCGACCCTCAAGGAGATGTACATGTCCTTCGACATGGCCAGTATCTTCATGATCTACGGCAATCCGGACCTGTCTCCCGAGTCCAGCGAAAATCTCTCGGTGTCTGCCGAATACAACTGGAAGTACTTGAGCGCGTCTGTCTCGGGTTTCTACAATTTCGTGGACAACCGCATCACCACTGTCTGGAACGAGGAACTTGGAGGCATGATGTACACCAACATGAGTCCGATGCAGGTACGCGGGGTGGATGTATCCGTGTCTACCCGCCTGCCGTTCGGTCTGGGTGCCCGTCTTGCCTACACCTTCACCAACGAGGCCATACGTGCCGGAGAGCCACTGCTCTCCCAGACCAGACCGCATTCGGCCACGGCCCGTGTGGAGTATGGCAGGTCATGGAAGAACTACGGCTTCAACGTGGCTCTCAGCGGAAGAGTGCTTTCTGCCGTGACCACCGAGGTCTATACTTCCGCTACCGACTATGAGGATACGGAACTGCAGACTTATCCAGCCTACACGATCTGGAAACTCACCGTCTCTCAGGACATCTGGAGGGGCATCCGGCTCAACGTGATAGTGGACAATCTGTTCAACTACCGGCCCAGATATTATTACAGCAGTACTCCCAGCACTACCGGTACAACCGTGGCAGTGGCCCTTTCGGTGGATATTGAGAAATTTTTTCAGAAAAAATAAGAAATATAAAAACGCGCATGATTCAAAAAACAGCAAAAATCATAATATATATCGTGGTTTCCATTCTGGCAGTCCTCATTCTATGGGGACTCTGGGCGTATATGGCATCTCCCACCAGGGTGGCATTTCTCAACTATCAGGTACTTCAGCTCGGCCAGATATCCAGGGCCAATGACAATCCGTCCGTCAGACTGTACGAACTCTCTCCCGAGGACGCTTCCAAGGCAGGGCATTACGACATCTTGCTGATCAACGGAATGGGGCTGAGAATCACGGAGGAACAGCGTGCGGAGATTCAGCGTGCCGCTGAGCGGGGCCTGCCCGTGCTCTCCACTATGGTGACCAATCCAGCCAATGACATCAATACGGTGGATTCGGTCCTTGCACCTCAGCTCCGGGCCTATCTCTCCAACGGCGGTCCGGCCAACTACCGCAATATGCTCTCATTCATCCGCCGCAATATAGACGGAAAGCGCTTCCGTGCCCAGGAACCGGCTCCTGCAGAGGAATATACGGTTGAGAACATCTACCATCCTGCGCTGACGGAAAAAGACGGAGGCGAGGACGGCTTCCGCTCCATTGCCGCTTACAACTCCTATCTCCGGAGCAACGGCCTGTGGAAGGAAGACTCTCCCCGCATTATTGTCACCGGACAGATGGGCGATCCTACGGACCTTATCGCTTCCCTCGAAGCTACCGGCAACGTGGTATATCCTGTCCGCAGTACCCGTCCCATGCTGGACAACGGGCAACTGGACTCCATAGCCCCTTCGGCGGTGATCAACATGGCCCACGGCCGCCTTGGGGACGAGACCGTGGAGTTTCTCAGGAAGTACAACATACCCCTCTTCTCGCCTCTGAATGTCAATACCCTCGTTTCCGACTGGGAGGCGGATGAGATGGGCATGGTCGGGGGATTCCTCTCCCAGAGCGTGGTGACGCCGGAGATAGACGGGGCCATCCGGCCGTTTGTACTTTTCGGACATTACGAGGACGGGGACGGGCTGCAGCGGTTAGAGACCATTCCCGAGCGGTTAGAGGAATTTACCGAGACAGTGAACCGCTATCTGGAACTCAAGCGCAAGCCCGAAAGCCAGAAGAAGATAGCCATATTCTACTACAAAGGGGCGGGACAGAATGCCCTGACAGCCTCCGGGATGGAGGTGGTGCCCTCGCTGTACAATTTCCTGACGGCCCTGCGCTCGGCGGGGTACAATGTTTCCGGCCTGCCCTCCTCTCCGGAGGCTTTAGCGGAGCTGATCCAGAGCAGGGGCGCGGTGTTCGGCTCGTATGCCGAGGGAGCCGCATCGCGGTTCATGGATGAGGGTCAGCCTGAGTGGGTGGATGCTCCGACATACGCGGAATGGAGTACGAAGGCCCTGCCGCAGAGACTTTGCGACGAGGTGGCGGCCCTGAACGGGGATTTTCCCGGGCCCTATATGTCCCGCGACGGGCGTCTGGCTCTGGCCCGGATAGAATTAGGCAATGTGGTGCTGCTGCCCCAGCCTGCTGCGGGTGGCGGTCAGAACGATTTCCAGATGGTGCATGGCACCCATGCCGCGCCTCCATACAACTATATTGCGGCCTACCTCTATGCCCGCTACGGTTTCGGGGCCGATGCGATGATTCACTTCGGTACCCACGGCAGCTTAGAGTTCACTCCCCGCAAGCAGGTGGCCCTGAGCCAGTACGACTGGCCTGACCGTCTGGTGGGCACTGTCCCGCATTTCTACCTGTACACCATCTCCAACGTGGGGGAGGGAGTCATGGCCAAGCGGAGGGCATACGCGGGACTGCAGTCCTACCTCACCGCTCCTTTCATGGAAAGCAATGTGAGGGGAATCTACCGCGACCTTTCCCGGGAGCTTTCGCGCTACGACGAGGCTGTGTACGGGGAGTCGCCTGATGCAGCCGGAGCGGAGAAGATAGCCTTGAATATCAAGAAACTGACAATAGAGATGGGCATTGCCTCGGACCTCGGGCTGGACACCCTTTCGAAAGATGAGCCCTACACGGGGGAGGAAATCCTGCGCATCGGGAATTTTGCCGAGGAACTGGCTTCCGAGAAAGTCACCGGCCGTCTCTACGTGATGGGCGAGCCTTATCAGCCGGCCCAGATAGAGTCTACCGTCTACGCCATGAGCACCGAACCGGTGGCCTACGGGCTGCTCGGCATAGACCGGGCCAAGGGCAAGGACGTTGAGGGAGTGGAGAAGCAGCTGTCGGTGTTCAACCGGAAATATGTGGCTCCGGCTAAGAGGATTGTGGCCCGGCTGCTGGCCCAGGGCCGTCCGGCGGATGACCGACAGCTCTGCTCGATTGCGGGTATCTCCATGCAGGAACTGGAGCATGCCAGGACGGTGGCAAAGTCCCTGGAGGCTCCGCCGGACATGATGACCATGATGGCCCGTATGTCGGAGCAGATGAGCCGTAAACGTCCGGATGGCAGTTCCGGTGACGGAACCGGACATCCTGGTCGGAATGGGGCAGGAGGCATGAGTGAGATGATGTCCATGATAGGCCGGCAGATGGGTGCGGGAAAGGCTATTCGCAGGAGGAGATAGATTTTGCCCGGGCGGTGAAGGAGATAGAGCAGGCCGTGCTCAATGTGCACAACTACCGCAATGCTCTGATGGAGAGCCCTTCCGTCGAGATGCGCAGTATGCTCAATGCCCTCGACGGCGGCTATACCGCACCTTCGCCCGGAGGAGATCCGGTCGCCAATCCCAACACACTGCCCACCGGACGCAACCTTTTCGCGGTCAACGCCGAGGCGACCCCGACCCGCAGTGCCTGGGAAAAGGGTGTGGCCTTAGCCGAGAACACCCTGCGGCTCTACCGCGAGCGGCATTGCGACTCATTGCCCCGCAAGGTCAGCTATACCCTCTGGAGCAGCGAGTTCATCGAGACGGAGGGAGCGACCATTGCCCAGATATTCTATATGCTCGGAGTGGAACCGGTCTACGACAGTTTCGGCCGTGTGACCGATATCCGGCTGATACCCTCTGAGAAACTGGGCCGTCCGAGGATAGACGTGGTGGTGCAGACCAGCGGCCAGCTCAGGGATATTGCCGCCTCTCGTCTTTTCCTGATAGACAGGGCTGTCCGTATGGCAGCGGAGGCCAAGGACGACGGATATGTGAACAATGTGGCCGAGGGCATCCGGGAGACCGAGCGGATACTCACCGAGAAGGGAGTGACTCCGGCGGATGCCCGGCGGATGTCCTCCTACAGGGTCTTCGGAGGGGTGAACGGCAATTACGGTACCGGCATTCAGGGGATGGTGACCGCCTCTGACCGCTGGACCTCCTCCTCGGAGATAGCGCAGGTCTATATGAACAATATGGGAGCCTACTACGGCAGCGAGGAGGGCTGGGAGGAATTTGCCCGGTACGCCTTCGAGGCCGCGCTTTCCCGTACCGACGCGGTGGTGCAGCCCCGTCAGAGCAATACCTGGGGTGCCCTGAGCCTGGACCATGTGTACGAGTTCATGGGCGGGCTCAACCTTGCAGTCAGGGAAGTGACCGGCAAGGATCCGGACGCTTACCTCAGCGACTACCGCAACCGCAACAAGGTGAGGATGCAGGAGCTGAAGGAGGCGATAGGGGTCGAGAGCCGTTCCACCATATTCAACCCTTCCTACATCTCCGAGAAGATGAAGGGCGGGGCAGGGGATGCATCGGCCATCGCGGAGACCGTCACCAATACCTTCGGATGGAATGTGATGAAGCCGGAGGCCATCGATGACCGCGTGTGGGACGAGATCTATGAGGTGTATGTCAAGGACAAATTCGGACTGGGTGTGCAGGAACATTTCAGGGAGGTCAATCCGGCTGCCCTTGAAGAGGTTACGGCGGTCATGCTGGAGTCGGTGCGCAAGGGGCTCTGGGAGGCCTCGCCCGAGCAGGTGGCGGATATCGCGGAGCTGCATACCGGCCTGATTGAGGAGTTTGCTCCATCGTGCTCCGGCTTCGTGTGCGACAATCCGGCCCTGCAGGACTACATCGCCTCCGCACTGCCTGAGGCCTCGGCTTCAGAGTACCGTGGGGCTATCCGGCAGATAAGGGAGGCTTCGGTCAGCGACGCCTCCGACGGGATGGTGCTCAAGAAAGACCGGCTGCAGGGCGAGACAGAGAAAGAGACGACCTTGGTGAGCAATATTGCCGTGGCAGTGCTGATTGTCGCCCTGTTCATCGGAGGCGGACTGCTGATAAGGCGCCGCCGCAAGTCTAGTGGAATCTGATCTAAGGAGGCTCTGCACATGTACAGTTTAGTCGTAATCCTGATGGTGCTGGTCTGCTTCAACTTCGTGCTGAAGCAGTCCTGGCACAAATGGTGGTCGGTGCTGGCTCATGCCGCAGCTGCCGCGCTTTTCACCGGACTGATGTGGCCTGTGGCCGTCCGGCAGTCCCGCTCCCAGATAGATGAGTGGCTTTCCAACCCTGGTCTGATGCTGGATACCTCGGTGATAATCACCCTGGAAGTTATCCTGCAGATAGCCTTTTGCCTGCTCTCGGTGCATCTGATGAGCTCGGGCAGGCTGAAGAGGTCAGTCATCTGGGGCTACCGCATTCTGCGCTGGTTCCCCGGGGTGCTGATATTCGGGGTGCTCTTCAGCTTTTTAGTCTATCTCATTTTTGCTTTTCCGGGTGTGTCCTTCCCCTTGGTGGCCTGGAGTGCCGCCGCTGTGGTCTTCGCGGTCATAGCCGGAGGGGCCTGGCTCATGCGCCGGATTTTCCCGGACAAGGAGAGCCGCTTAGAGATGTTCTTCCTGACCAATGCCCTTACGGGGATAGTGGCGGTGATAGCCACTGTCAACGGCCAGACAGCCGTGGCGGGAGTGAGCGAGGTGGACTGGACAGCCATGGCGGGAGTGCTCGGCCTCGTTGTAGCCGGGGTGCTTGCCGGGTCTTTCGTGAGGACTGCCCGTCCCTTTAGAAAAATTTTAAAAAATCAATAGCTTTTAAAACTTATGAACTACATTTCCGATGTCCTCTTCTGGATTTCCAACGGACTGCTCGTACCGGTAGTGGTCCTGCTTATATTGTTTTTCCTACGCTCGCTGCTGCTGATCGGCAATTTTTTCGGGCAGTACCTGCAGATACGCAAGGTGGACCGCCTCTTCATGGACAAGGTGGAGGCCCTGACGCCTGAGACTGCCGGGGAACTGCGGGCCTCCATTCCTGCCGGCTCCAAGTCGCCTCTGCTGTGCTGTCTGGCCGGTCTGCTGGATGCTTCGAAGGACAAGGCTCACAGGCAGCTGTTGCTCTCGGACTATGAGATAGCGGCAGATAAGGACTTGGGTACTTCCAAGACCCTGTCCAAGATGGGGCCTATGCTGGGTCTGATGGGTACGCTCATCCCTATGGGACCGGCTCTGGTGGGCCTGTCTACTGGAGACATAGGCTCGATGGCCTACAACATGCAGGTGGCCTTTGCCACGACCGTGGTGGGACTGTTCTCCGCTGCAATAGGCTTCATCACGCAGCAGGTCAAGCAGAGATGGTACACCCGGGATCTGAACCGGCTGGAGTTCGTGTCCGAGGTGCTGGACGGCTGTGCCGGATTTGCCAGAGAGAAGTCAGTAAAAGCAGGTGAGGAGGTGCTATGAGAAGGAGAAGACTGCTTGGAGGCGACGAGGAGAACGACCCGATGAGTGTTGTCGGCAACTTGTTCGATGTGGCCATGGTGTTCGCCGTGGCCCTGATGGTCGCCCTTGTCACCCGCTACAACATGACAGAGATGCTCTCCCCGGAGGATTTTACGATGGTAAAGAACCCGGGCAAGGAGGATATGGAGATCATCGTCAAGCAGGGACAGACCATCGACCGCTATACCCCCTCCGAGGACCAGTCCAGGTCCGGCCAGAAAGGCAAGCGCGTCGGCATAGCCTACGAGCTGGAGAACGGCGAGATAATCTATGTCCCGGAGCAGTAACTGAAGCCAGGATATATGAATTGACAAAAACAGGAGAGGCCGTACTTGTTATGCACAGCCTTTCCTGCTTTTATGTGAGTTTGACAGCCTATTTGTTGCCTGTCCCGGAGCTGTGGCTGTATCCGGCGGCCAGTGCCGCTATGTTCTTGGCCACGATCTCCTCGCCTTTGCGGGCGAATACCTTGGCAGCTGCGTCTCGTATGGTCTCGAAACTTAGGCCGAGCATGGGTATTGCAGCTCCGAGCAGTACCATATTGGCAGCCTGTGCTGGGGCTCCGGCTTCCTTGGCGTACTGCTCCACGTTCAGCATCACTGTATGGGGCATTGAATTGAGGTGTCTGTATATCTCCTCCTTGTCAGGATAGTTGTCAATGTTGATGAAAGGTACGGAGGAGGTTACGATCCAGCCATCTTTTGAGAGCTCATGTACGTATCTGAGTGCCTCCATGGGCTCGAGGGACATGATCATATCCACCTTTCCGGACGGTATGAGGTCGCTGGCTATAGGCTCGGATGAGATGCGCAGGTTGCTCTGCACGTCTCCTCCGCGCTGGCTCATGCCGTGTACTTCGGCCTGTTTGATATGGAGACCGTTGGTCAGAGCGGCTTCTCCGAGGACTGTTGCGATGGAGAGGATACCCTGTCCTCCCACACCTGCTAAGATGATATCTTGTTTCATATTGGAGTTTCAGTTTAATGTCCGTTATTTCTTTTTCTCTCTGGCGTGACGCTTGAAGGTCTGGATGCACTCCCTGCGGGGAATGACTACTGACACACCGTTGTATTCCACTTCCTCGCGGAGAGTGTTCTTGATTTCCTCCATGTTCTTCGGCAGCGGCACTACGACTCTGATGTGGGCGGGATCTACTCCTACGCCCGCGCATATGCTTTCGAGCTTGCCTGTTCCGGCAGAGTCCTGGCCACCGGTCATGCCGGTAGTAAGGTTGTCGGATATGATGATCACTACGTTGGCGTTGCTGTTGACGCAGTCAAGCAGGCCGGTTATGCCCGAATGAGTGAATGTGGAGTCTCCAATGACGGCGAAAGAAGGGAACTGTCCGGCATCGGCGGCACCTTTGGCCATGGTTATGGATGCACCCATGTCGACGCATGTGTTGATGGCTCTGAACGGAGGCAGCGCACCGAGGGTGTAGCAGCCTATGTCGCTGAATACACGTGAGTGCTCGTATTCTGCAGCCACTTCGTTAAGTGCGGCATACATGTCCCTGTGTCCGCATCCCTGACATAGTGCAGGCGGTCTGGGAACGACAATGTCGTCTTTCGGGAACGTCTTGTGTGGAGCGAGTCTTACAGCAGCGCGCACGCTGTCCGGAGTAAGTTCGCCGGTGCGGGGCAGGACGCCTGTAAGCCTTCCGTCGACCTGTATGTCAGAACTTATCATGCCTTTGATGCTCTCTTCTATGAACGGCTGTCCTTCTTCCATTACAATGACCCTGCTGACACCTTCGCTCTCCATTTCCTTCACAAGCTTGCGGGGAACAGGGTATCTGGATATCTTGAGGACTCCGCAGGGTACTCCGTTGGGGAAATTCTCCATGAGGTAGTTGTACGCAATGCCGCATGTGACGATCGCAAGGTTCTTGTCCTCGCCAGGAATGAATCTGTTGCGCCTGTCGTTGAGAGAATCCTCCTCAAAGTCTTCCTGTTCCTGTACTAGCTGCTCGTTGCGGATCTTGGAGTTGGCGGGGAGAAGCACCCACTGCTTGGGGTTTTCCGGATATGATATCTGTTTCTGGGGAAGAATGCATTCGCTGCCGTCCGGATTGGTTTTCGTCTTGACCTCGGCTCTTGAATGTGCCATACGTGTGGTTATTCTCAGGAGTACGGGTATCCTGCGCCTTTCGGAAAAATCAAAGGCGTCGCGGACCATGTCGTAGGCTTCCTGCTGTGACGAGGGCTCGAAAACAGGTATCATCGCGAACTTGCCGTAGAAACGGGAGTCCTGTTCATTCTGGGACGAGTGCATGGACGGGTCGTCTGCAGCGACAACTACCAGACCGCCGTTGGTTCCGGTCATGGCCGAGTTGACAAATGCGTCCGCCGCCACGTTCATACCCACATGCTTCATGCATACGAGGGCGCGCTTGCCCATGTAGGACATACCGAGTGCCGCCTCCATGGCGGTCTTCTCGTTTGTACACCATTTGCAGAATATGCGTTCCGATTCCGGATCCGCTTTCTGGCGGTTCTGAATGTATTCGGTGATCTCAGTGGAGGGTGTGCCGGGATAGGCGTAGACTCCGGAAATGCCCGAATGTATGGCCGCCAAAGCTATGGCTTCATCGCCGAGTAATAGTAATCTCATAAAATATTGATTTATTCTACCAAATTTAAAGGAAAGTACATCTTTTGATTCAAAATTATAATTAATTATTCTAAAAGGCAAAAAAAATTCCGTCAAATTGCATAAAGTCATTGAAAATACCTATGTTTGTCGCCTATTTTGATTACGGCTATGAAGGTAGTTAAAACATTGGCGGATTTTGAATCTGCCCGTAAATCGCTGGCTGACAAATCGGTCGGCTTGGTGCCCACGATGGGGGCCCTGCATGAGGGGCATGCTTCGCTTATCAGAAAGGCTGTCTCGGAATGCGGATCGGTAGTGGTGTCGGATTTCGTGAATCCGACGCAGTTCAACAATCAGAATGATTTCGCCACATATCCGCGCCGTATCGACGAGGACTGTGCGTTCGTGGAACCGTTGGGCGTGTCGGTGCTCTTTGCTCCAGGTGTCGGGGATATCTATCCGGAGGGGACTGACTATGATAAAAAGGTATTCGATCTTGGCGGTCTGGACAGATATGGGGAGGGGCCGCGCAGACCAGGGCATTTCAACGGTATGGCCCAGGTGGTGACCCGTCTGTTCGACATAGTCCGTCCGGACAGGGCCTATTTTGGGGAAAAGGATTTCCAGCAGCTGGCCATTGTGGAGTATTTCGTAAGGAATTTGGGATACAATATAGATATAGTGCGGTGTCCGATCGCCAGGGCGGAGGACGGTCTCGCGCTCAGTTCCAGAAACAAACTGCTGACACCAGAGCAAAGGGCGGCTGCCCCGCACATCTATCATTCCATAATGAAGGCACGCGGCATGGTTGGCCGTATGCCGGTGACGGAAGCAGTGAAGAGCCTGACGGCCCTTATCGATCAGGAACCTTGTCTCAGGACCGAATATGTGGAAATAATAAATTCATTAACTTTGTGCCCGGTGACTGACTGGAACGAGGCCGCTCATCTCAGGCTGACATGTGCGGTGTATGCCGGCCAGGTCCGTCTCATAGACAACATAGAATTGAGGTAGAATGTACATAGAGGTAATCAAGTCCAAGATACACAGGGTGACGGTCACGAGAGCCAATATAGACTATATCGGCAGTGTGACGGTGGACAGGGCCCTCATGAGGGCCGCAGGACTTTTCGAAGGAGAGAAGGTATCTGTAGTCAATGTCACAAACGGCAACAGGGTCGAGACTTACGTCATCCCAGGTGAGGAGGGGAGCGGGTGCATCGAGCTAAACGGAGCTGCCGCTCATCTGTTTTCGGTGGGAGACGTGGCGATAATCATGTCCTACGCCGTTGTGACGCCAGAGGAGGCGGCGTCTTTCAAGCCGTCGGTGGTGTTCCCTGATACCAGAACCAACAAATTGGTGAAATGAGCATGTCCTCAAGGTGGAAGAAGGTCATACAGTGGACGGTGATGCTGCTTGTGGCGGCCGTTCTGCTGTATTTCGCCTTCAGGGGAGTCAAGTGGGAGGATTTCGTGTCAGGGGTCAGGAGCTGCAACTTCCATTGGATCATAGTGTCCATGTTGGCAAGCGTGATTGCTTTCTTTGTCAGGGGTGTCAGATGGAGGCTTATAATGCTTCCGCTCAACAATACAATAACGGTACGGGAGGCTTATGACGGAGTCACTGTCGCATATCTGACCAATTTCGCCCTGCCGAGGGCGGGGGAGTTTGCCAGATGCGGTGTCATATCCGCCGGCGGCAAGGCGTCTTTCGAGTCCGTGCTCGGCACAGTGGTCCTGGAGCGGAGCTGGGACATGATTTCCTATGCGGTCATTCTTCTGCTTGTGCTTATGGCGGGAGAAAGTTCGTTCAGGCAGTTCGTGTCCGAAGAGGTGTGGGAACCGGCTGTCCGCACCATGTCGTTCAATGTGCTTTGGCTTGTCGCGGCGGCTGTCATTCTGGCTGCGGCAGGCTGTGTCATTGTCTACAGGATGAGACACCGTTTGCGCAGGTTCAGGTTTATGGACAAGCTGTTCAGGGTTGTTGAGGGACTTGTGAACGGTCTCAGGGCCGGATTGCGGATGAAGGGCAAATGGCTGTTTCTTCTTTATACCGTGATGCTGTGGTTCTGCTACTGGCTTATGAGCTACACTACCATATTGGCGTTTCCGCAGGTAAGCGGACTGAACTGGGCTGATGCTCTTTTTCTGATGGTCGTAGGCGGTCTGGGATGGATTGTACCGGTGCAGGGAGGTATCGGTGCCTATCATTTCATACTTTCGCTTGCCATGGCCTCCATATACTCGATCCCCAAGACATCGGGCGTGATTTTTGCAACGATATCACATGAAAGCCAGGCTCTGACCATGGTGCTTTGCGGAGCGTTGTCCCTTGCAGGCATCTATTTCAGGAAACGGAAGGCTGAAAGAATACAAAAACTGAAACATGAATAGAGTGAAACATTTCATTGTCCTTGCGGCGTCTGTTATATGGATGCCGGCGGTATCCAGTGCGCAGAAGAACATGGTGCGGGACGCCGATTACTTTCCCCGCAGTGAAGTGTACGTCCAGTACGGCACTCCATCGGTGATCGAGTTGTCCACGACGCTGAACTCCGAATACAAGTCGGTCGGATATGACGGGGACTCACGCAATTTCAAATTCTCCGGAATCGCTGCATTCGGGTACAGTTTCTTTATACTGCCCAATTTTTCCGTAGGTGTGGACGGCGGGTTCGGTTATGCCAGTGCGGATATGTACATAACTGATTCAGAGCTTGTCCCCATATCCGATCCTGTATTTGTATGTCGTTCGGAGATCAAGAGTTGGTCAGCCCATCTGTCGGCTTCATACACCTACTGGCAGCAAGGTCCGATGGAATGTTCCGGAGCCCTGTATCTTGGTATAACCTATCAGGACGAGACCATAGTGGACGGCGACACCGGGTATTTTGTCCCTGAACCAAACGACAGGCTGAGATTCTCATATCATATAACGGCAGTGAAGTTCAGATACGGAGAGACGGTAGGCGGATTCGCGGAGTTGGGTTTCGGCTACCGGGGTCTTCTCAACATAGGGCTTTCCATCAAGATATGATGCGGGCCAGGCCGTCTGTCATCAGAAAAGGCCGAACAGTCTTGCGTCTATCTGGTCTACGATGGATCTGAAATCCTCCTTGCGGTCTTCGAACTTGCAGTTGTCCACATCTATGATCATCAGTTCCCCCTTATAATTCCCTGTCCATTTCTCATACCTGTCATTGAGGCCTTTAAGGTAGTCGATGCGGATGCTGTTCTCGTATTCGCGCCCGCGTTTCTGAATCTGCTCCACCAGGTTGGGGATCGAAGACCTCAGATAGATGAGCAGGTCGGGATACCTTACCATCTTCTGCATAAGTTCGAAGAGGGATGTGTAGTTGTCGAAGTCGCGGCTGTCCATCAGGCCCATGTCATGCAGGTTGGGGGCGAATATCATTGCGTCCTCATAGATGGTCCTGTCCTGGATGACATTCCGTCCTGATTCCTGGAACTCGCTGATATCCTTTAGTCTTCTGTTGAGGAAATATACCTGCAGGTTGAAGGACCACCTGCGCATATCCTCGTAGAAGTCTACGAGATAGGGGTTGAATTCCACAGACTCGTAATGGGGTTCCCATCCGTAATGGCTGGCGAGCAGACCCGTTAGTGTCGTCTTACCGCTGCCTATGTTTCCTGCTACTGCTATATGCATGATATCTTGGCTTAATCTTTGTGCAAAAATAAGAAGAATTGCGTATTTTTGCTTTATGATACAGACGTTTTATTTCAATGACCTTCGCACCTGCTGCTATGTGCTCTATGACGGGACAGGCGAGTGCGCGATAATAGATCCAGGCTGCATCAGGCAGTCGGAACGGGACAGGCTTGTGAAGTTCATCACGGACAATTCTCTCAGGCCAAAGATGATAATACAGACACACGGTCATTTCGACCATGTCATGGGCAATGCATTCGTGACTTCGGTGTGGCATGTGCCTACATATCTTGCGGCGGCTGATATGGGACAGATGCGCAGGGCGAGACCGTATGCAGGCTATTTCGGCTACGATATTGAAGAGCCGTCAGGGGAGATCATCGACATGAAGGACGGGGATGTACTCGAGATAGGCGGCATAAGGCTTGAAGTGTTGGAAACACCGGGCCATACTCCCGGAGGAGTCATGCTCTATGACCGGGAGGGAGGATACGTTTTTACAGGAGACACAGTTTTCTGCGGAAGCATAGGCCGTACGGATCTTCCTGGTGGAGATTATGACCAGCTTAAGGAAAGCATAAGGACGAAGTTCCTGCCTTTGCCGTCCGATACGGTAGTGTATCCCGGACATGGCCCGTCCACCGATGTCGGGCGCGAGAGGATGACCAACCCGTTCATAGAGGACATCGTTGCGGGAGGTCCTTGTGCGGAGGAACTGCAGTCTTGAGTTCATGGAGGATAGCGGGTACATAGATATTTGCCGGGCTTCTGTCCATAATCTGAAGGACATATCCCTCCGTATTCCGCGTCACGCCCTGGTGGTTGTCACCGGACTCAGCGGCAGCGGCAAGTCGTCGTTGGCTTTCGATACCGTGTACGCGGAGGCCCGCCGCCGGTATATGGATACCCTGTCGGCTTATGCGAGACATTATATAGGTGTGATGGAGCGTCCGGAGGTAGAGAGTATAGAAGGATTAAGCCCGACGATTGCGATAGAGCAGAAGAGCACCAACAGGAATCCCAGGTCTACTGTCGGTACGGTCACGGAGATATCGGATTTCCTCAGACTGTTGTACGCCAGGGCATCTACTGCATACTCTCCTGTGACCGGGAAGCCGATGGTCAAGTATACCGATTCCGATATAGTGGAACTGATCATGAGGGAGTACGAGGGACGCAGGTGTGTCATTCTCGCACCTGTGGTCAAAGGACGTAAGGGACATTACCGGGAGTTGTTCGACAGTCTGCTCAGGAAGGGACTCACTTCGGTACGTGTGGACGGTGAAATCCGACAGCTCGGAGATATGGTCTCCGGTGTGGACCGTTATAAGGTGCACTTCATCGAGGCCGTGATAGACAAGGTTGTTCCTAAGAAGGAGGACGGCAAGCGCATAAGGGCGTCGGTCATGTCGGCCCTGTCTCAGGGCAAGGGGTCATTGATGGTATTGGATGCGGCCACAGGTGAGGTGCGTCATTTCAGCAAGCATTTCATATGTCCTGACAGTGGAATATCCTTTCCGGAGCCGGCGCCTCATACATTTTCGTTCAACTCACCGGCGGGAGCGTGCCCTGTGTGCGGAGGTCTCGGCACGGTGCGGGAGGTGGATATGGCTAAGATAGTGCCGGACAACAGTCTGTCCATAGCCGAGGGCGGTATAGTGCCTCTTGGGAAAAAGAGGGACAATGCCGTGTTCGTCGTGCTCGAGGCAGTGGCCCGCAAATACGGTTTTTCTGTTTACGAGCCGATAAGGGACATTCCCAAGGAGAAGATGGACATAGTGTTCAACGGCTGCGACGACCTGGTGCGTGTGGACACTCATGGAGGGCTGTCGGAGATGGTCACTTTCCCGGGACTGCTGGCCGGATTTGACAGTGATGATGACGGGGAATGTGGCAGATCAGCAATGTATTCCACGAGTGTGCCTTGTCCTGAGTGTCACGGAAAGCGTCTCAGGAAGGAATCTCTGTGTTTCAAGATAGACGCTAAGGATATTGCGGAAGTTTCGGACATGGATGTCAGTATGCTGTACGAATGGGTTGGCGGTCTTGACGGATGCCTTGATCCAAGAGGCAGGGCTGTCGCTTCGGAGATCGTGAAGGAACTCAGGGAACGTATCGGTTTCCTTGTGGACGTGGGCTTGCCGTATCTGTCACTGAGCCGCAGTGCAATGTCTCTCAGCGGTGGTGAAAGCCAGCGGATCAGGCTGGCGACCCAGATAGGTTCCAGGCTTGTCAATGTGCTTTACATTCTGGATGAGCCGAGCATAGGACTGCACCAGTCGGACAATATGAAACTGATCAGCTCGCTCAAGCGTCTGCGTGACGAGGGCAATACGGTGATGGTGGTAGAGCATGACGAGGAGATGATGCGTAACGCGGACTGGATTGTGGATATCGGTCCTGGTGCAGGAGAGAAAGGGGGAGAGGTCCTTTTCTCGGGTCCGCCGCAGCTTAAGCTGGATCCTTCGTACCGTATGCCTGAAGGACTTCCGGTGATAGACAGGGAAGGCGACGGAGGGTGTACTTTTGATTATCTGAAAGGAGTCCGCACCATAGCCGTGCCAGAGTGCCGTCGTCCTGGAAACGGAAAGTTCATCATGCTCAGAGGTGCCTCAGGCAATAATCTGAAGAATGTGGATATCCGTATTCCGCTCGGATGTATAGTGGGTGTAGGAGGTGTCAGCGGCAGCGGCAAGTCCTCTCTTGTCAATGATACGCTAATGCCTGTCATCAGCAACAGGCTGTACAGATCGAAATATTCCGGACTGCCCTATGATTCGGTTGAGGGTCTGGAGAATATCGACAAGCTTGTGGAGATAGACCAGTCTCCCGTCGGCCGTTCTCCGCGATCCAATCCGGCTACCTATACAGGTGTGCTGACATTCATCCGCAGGCTTTTCGAGGAGACGCCAGATGCCAAGATCCGGGGATTCAAGTCCAACAAGTTCTCGTTCAATGTCAAGGGCGGTCGCTGTGAGGCTTGTAAAGGGGCAGGAGTGGAGGTCATTGAGATGAATTTCCTCCCGTCGGTGACAGTTACATGCAAGGAGTGCCACGGCAAGCGCTTCAACCCTGATGTGCTGGCAGTGAAATACAAGGGCAAGAGTATCAGTGATGTTCTGGAAATGACTATTTCCCAGGCAGTTGAATTCTTCGCTCCTGTACCTGCCATTGCACGGAAGCTGCGGACTTTGGAGGAGGTCGGACTTGGATATATCCGTCTCGGCCAGTCGTCCCTGACATTGAGCGGAGGTGAGAACCAGAGGGTGAAACTGGCGGCTGAGTTGTCGCGCAAGGATACGGGCAGGACTCTCTACATACTTGACGAGCCTACCACCGGCCTTCATTCCGAGGACATAGCTGTGCTTATGGGCGTGCTTCAGAGACTGGCCGAGGGAGGCAATACTGTGATTATTATCGAGCACAATCTGGATGTGCTGAAGTCAGTGGACTGGCTTTTCGACATGGGACCGTCCGGAGGCCGTGGCGGAGGCAGGATAGTAGCACAGGGGACTCCCGAGGAGGTCGCAGCCAATCCGGACTCAGTCACCGGTCCGTATCTGAGACCATTGTTGAGAAAGGACATATAACAGACAAAAAGAAAGGAATGATATGATAACGCTCTATTGTGACAGCCTGAAAGGATTTTATGACTGCGCTCCCGGAACGACGCTGGGAGAACTGGCCGGGATGGTGGATACGGGATGCAGGTATCCTGTGGTGGCCGCCCTGGTTGACAATATGCTCAAGGAACTCTCATATCCCATTTACGAGCCTCATACAGTCAAATTCTTGGATTATACGCATATAGACGGACGAAGGACGTATGCCCGCTCTCTTTCGTTTATCCTGCAGAAAGCAGCTGTGGATCTTTATCCTGAATATAGCCTGTTCATGGACTATACTCTTCCCAACGGACTGTACGGCGAACTTCGTGAGAAGTCGGGAGACGGTATGTATGAGGCGGTACCGGCAGGAGCTGACAGGGTGACATCTCTTCGCAGGCGTATGGAGGAGATAGTCAAGGCGGATATTCCGTTTACGAAGACCAAGATGCCGAATGAGGAGGCAGTCTCCCTGTTCCGGCGTAACGGACGGGAGGAGAAGGCCTCCCTTGTGGCTGATATGGAGAAATTCTTTGTCTCTGTATACTGGCTGGACGGTTATCCTGATACTTTCTACGGGCCGCTGCTCAGAAGAACCGGTGAGATAAGTCTGTTTGATCTGATTCCGTACGGTGACGGCTTTTGCCTGCAGTCTCCGTCTGGAACGGATCCGGAGGTCATTGCCCCGTACAAGTATCAGGACAAGCTGAGCAGTGTGTTCAAGGAGTATTCGAGATGGTGCTCCATTCTCGGTGCGCACGGCATAGGCTCAGTCAACGAGGCTGTTAAAAAGGGTAAGGCAGGAGAGCTGATTGCTGTGGCCGAGTCTCTTCACGAGCGCAAGTATGTGGAGATAGCCGATATGATCCACGAGCGCAGGGACAAGGTCAAGCTTGTGCTTATCGCAGGGCCGTCCAGCAGCGGAAAGACTACTACGTCCAAGAGGATATCCCTTCAGTGCCGGGTACTCGGCATGCGTCCGCTGGTTATAGGAATGGATGACTATTTCCTTGACAGAGAGCAGACACCTCGGGACGAAAACGGAGAATATGACTTCGAGAGCATCCATGCACTTGACCTTCCTTTCCTCGGATCCCAACTCAACGATCTTTTTGACGGCAAGGAGGTGGAGCTGCCGAAATACGACTTTGTGACCGGTGAGCGCCGTTTTGGAGGACACAGGATACGTATGAAGGAAGGGGATGTGCTGATAATGGAAGGAATCCATGCCCTCAATCCGGAACTTACCAAGCATTTGGACGGGGCGAGGGTGTTCAGGGTGTTCGCCTCGGCTCTGACATCTTTGTCGGTTGATGAGAACAACTATATATCCACAGCCGACAACCGTCTGCTGCGCAGGATAGTAAGGGACAATTTCTCGCGTGGCATCACTCCCGAGGAGACAATTCTGAGATGGAAGAGTGTGAGAGCGGGGGAGGAGAAGAACATTTTCCCGTATCAGGAGAACGCGGATGTCATGTTCAACTCTGCCCTTCTGTTCGAGCTGCCTATGCTGCGTTACTATGCGGAGCCTCTGCTGGAGAGAATTCCTCCTCTCTCCGAAGCTTATGCCGAGAGTGTGAGACTGCTCAAGTTCCTGTCCTACATAACGCCGCTGACACCGGACGAGATTGCCGGCATCCCTCCTACATCGGTCATGAGGGAGTTCATAGGCGGAAGCACTTTCGAATATTGACGCCTTATCTCAGCCAGCTCTCGGGATTCTGCTTTGCTGTCCCTTTCCAGAGCTGGAAATGTAGTTCGGCGTTGCCGTCGTCGTTGGTGCTTATCTGGCCGATCCTGTCGCCTGTCCTGAGTTTGTCACCGGTCTTTACGTAGACGCGTTTCAGTTTGCAGTAGAATGTGAAATACTCGCCGTGCTGCACCAGTACGCACTGGTCGTACCCAGGCATGACAAGCACCTGCTTTACTATACCGTCGAACACTGATGTGGCATTGCTGCCTGCAGACGCGGATATGTTGATTCCGTTGTTGTAAGGCAGTTTGAGATTCTTGAATACCGGATGGTATGTCTGGCCGAATTTCTGGATCACGACGCCGTTCCTGACTGGCCACGGCAGCTTCCCCTTGTTTTCCCCGAACTTGGCTGAGAGGGCGTAATCCATTTCCGTGGCATTTTCTTTCTGTTGTCTGACGGCTTCTGCGAGGATACGTTCGATCTCCTTGTTAAGTTTCTCTACCTCCTTCTGCTTTTTCTGCAGATCCCTCTTCATGGATTTCTCTTCCCTGGACAATTGGGCTACCATGGAGTTGATGCGTTTTTCTTCAGCGGTGAGTTCCGCCTTCTCTTTTTCTCTTTCAGCCTTTGCCAGCATGGACTCGGATTTCAGCTGCTCCAGTCTGGATTTCTCCTGCTGCAAGTCGGCCTCGGTGGACCTTATCTCGTCTGCCTGCTTTTTCACGGCATTGGACAGATTCTTGAGGTACGACCATCTTCTGAGCCCCTGGTTTACATCCTTGCTGGAAAGGATATACATGAACCAGATTCTGCTGTCCCTGGTTTTATAGGCACCCTGGACGAGTCTCGTATGGTATTTGCGGAGTGTGTCGAGCCTGGAGTTCAAACGTGTGATCTGCAGTTCTGCATCAGATATGGAATTGTCGTAGTTTCTGATGTCCTCGTCTATTCCGGCTATCAGCTTCTCGCGGGCGTCTCTCTTTTTTCTGGTCAGGATTAGTGTGTTGATACTCTGCTTTCTCTTGTCCCTGTTGGCCCCGAGCTGTTCGTCTATGCGGCTTATCTCTGCTTCCAGCTGTTCTTTCCGCTCTTTCTGTCTGCTGATATCCTGCGCCCGGACCGGCATTACGAGCAATACAGCCGCGAATATGATAACTATACGCTTCATTGTTTTTTCCTGCTTTCAGCCCTGCGTTCCTCTATCTTCTTGCTGAGTCCGAGTTCTGGATCTATCCTGTCGGCGTTGTTCCAGTAAAGGAACGCCAGATTGTATTCTTTCAACGCGAACAGGGTCTCGGCATAATGGTCGAGTATCACGGCACTTTCCTTTCCGCTGTAGTCGGCGGCTTTCTTGAGATACTTTCTGGCCTCCTCGTAGTCGCCGGTAAGGTACAACAGCCACCCGTAAGTGTCCAGGTAAGTGGAGTTCTCAGGCTCGTTGAGGACAGCCTTGCGGCTCATCTCCAGTGCCTTGTTCAACTTGCGTCCGTCCTCGCTGAGGAAATATGCGTAGTTGTTTAGTATAGGACTGTAGTTGTCGTCTATGCTTAGTCCTTTCTCGTAGCAGGAGTAAGCTTTCCTGTTGTTGCCGGCCTCATGATACAGGTCGCCGAGAGAGCCGTAGCACTGCAGCAGCATGGGATGGTCTTTCGGGATGGTACTGAGTATGTCCTCATAGCGCTTGATGGCTTTGCTGATGTTTCCTTTCTGCCAGTATGCTATGGCCAGCAGTTCGGCCAGCGTCAAATCGTCCGGGAACATACTTACGGTCTCTTCCGCAACAGGTATGAGAGTGTCCCACATCTGATTGTAGTAAAGCTGGCCCATGTATGCCGTTCTGGCGGACCTGACACCCGGATTGAACTCCACATTGCGCCTGAGCAGTCCAAGACCTTTTTCGACGCTGTCAAGAGCGGAGTAGTAGGAGCCGGCCATGATGAGTACCGCCGTATCTGTCGGACTGGCGTTCAGTGTATTTTCCACGAGGGTATCCACCTGCGGCCTGAACACCTGCACCATGCCGGACGGGAATATGATTTCCTGCATGTACTGTGCCTTCATTTCCGGACTCATCTGGGGACTTGCCATGAATTTGTTCATGCATTTGAAGAAACTGAAGAAGTCCCTGTTCATGCGGTAGACTTCAGCGAGCCCGAAGTATGCCGGAATGAACTCAGGGTCCAGTTCCAGAGCCTTCTTGTAGTAAATCAGAGCGGTGCTGTCATTGTATCTGGCTTTGTACAGATCTCCGAGTATCAGAGCTGTTCTGGCCGACGGATATTCTTCGTCCATTTTCCTGACTACGGTTTCCGCCTCGTCGTACCGTCCCTGCCTCATGAGTATCTCGTATTTGGCGTTGGATGTGATTTCGCTGCTTCCCCGCAGTTGCTCTATCCTGCCGATTGTCTCAAGGGCTTCGTCCATCTTTCCGTTCCTTACCAGCAGGTCCGCCAGTTCGAAATAGTAGTCGCTCTTTTCCGGATTGTCCTCTATCAGTATGTTGTATATGCTGATGGCCATGTCCAGTTCACCTATGCTTGTATACAGTCTGGCTTCTGCGAGCCTGTACCACTGGTTTTCAGGAGAGAGTTCCGATGCGGTGTTGAGGTAGAGCAGGGCCTTGTCAGTATCGCCTGCGGCCAGTCTTGTCACAGCGAGGTAATAGTAGGCTGCGTCATTCTCAGGATCCGCCCCGACGCATCTGCCGAGAAGGGTCTCGGCTTTCCCGTATTCTCCCGCACAGTATTCCATAACCCCTTCTATGAAGTAGTCTTTTGAACTTATGGAGTCCTTGTCTGTCCCGTATGCGTTGGCGGCCACGGACATAAGTGCGGCAGCAATCATTGTGGCCTTGAAAAGTACGTGTTTCATAATTAATGAAATATCAAGACAAATATACAATATTCAAGCCGAAGATGCAGCAAATTGAATTATTTTTGCATCTATTAAAAAGCAGGCAGAATGTCATCAGGCACTTTTGACACTTTGAGTGAGAAGGTACTGGTCCATGGTTGTCAGAAGCAGGACCGGAAGGCCCAGAGGGCTTTGTACGAGAAGTATTCTTCCCGTATGTATGTCGTTTGCCTGAGGTATGCGAGAGACAGTGATGAGGCGAAGGACCTGCTGCAGGAAGGCTTTATGACGGTCTTCTCGAAGATAGGATCCTTCAATGCGTCAGGATCTCTGGAGGGCTGGATGCGCAGGATATTCGTGAATACCGCGCTCATGAAACTCAGGAAAGGGGATGTGTTGAGGGATGCCTCCGATGTCGAGGAAGCCAGGACAGTTGAAAGCGATGACGATATCCTGTCCGGTATCGGAAGCAGGGATATTGTCAGACTTATAGCGGAAATGCCGGATGGATTCCGTGTAGTGTTCAACATGAGTGTAATCGAGGGATATACTCACAGTGAGATATCCCGTGAACTCGGAATATCCGAAAGTACGTCACGCTCGCAGTTGAGCAGGGCAAGGGCATGGCTTCAGGAAAAACTGCATGAAAGAATGAAAGGAAGATGAAAGACGAACTGTTTGATAGGAAAATCAGGGAATTGGCGGACTCCTGCACCGAGACACCTGACGTAGATGTATGGAGCGGTATAGAGTCCGGTCTGCGGCGCAGGAGAACAGCTTTTCTGTGGAGGAAGGTGTTGTATGGTTCCGCTGCCGCTGTCGCTGTATTCGGACTTCTTCTTACGGTTTTGCACACCAATGATGCAGATATGGTCGGGAATACTGTTGTGGCAGTTGCGGAACAGCCTGTCGCTCAGAACAGCCTGTCAGAAACGCATATAATCGGACGGGTATCTCCCTTAAGAAATGTTCCGGCCGTGACGGCCGGTGTCACGTATTCGGGCCGGACTGTGCCTGTTCCGGTGACGGACAGACCGGTAACCGTATCCGTGCCAAAAGAGGAAAAGGAAGAAGTGGAGAAGGCTGAGGATATTGTGTTGTCGGACCGGCTTTCCATATACGATCCGGAGGTTCAGCACGATTATATAGCCATGGTTTCGGACAGGTCTTCGGACATGCTTGAGAGAGATGCTGGCAGGCGTCCTTCGTTCTCCATTTCGGCAAGCGGCAGGATGTCTCCCACAAATGCCGTTGGAAATGTGGATTTGTCGCATCCGAGCTACAGTTGGGGCCAGAACATTATATCCGGAGGATATGGGGTGATGCCGGTCTATGACATACATCACTATTTCCCGGTGGCTTTGGGGCTTGAACTGAAGTATTCATTCCTAAAAGACCGTCTCGGAGTCGGGATAGGCGTGAACTATACATTCCTGATAAGTACGTATGAGGCTTTGATCGGCATGGCGGACGGTGAGGCATATCAAGGTTCCGTCAAGCAGTCCATACATTATATAGGAGTTCCTCTCAGATTCTATTTCAACATACTGTCAGGGGATCGCATTACCTTCTATGCTGACGCAGGGTGTATGTTGGAGAGGGCAGTGAGGATGTCTTATGATATCACCGACCTGTATTCTGTCAGGTATCGAAAGGATGTTGATCCGTCAGGAGTACAGTGGTCCGTCAATGTCGGTTTAGGTTTCGAGTACCGCTTCTTGGATTTCATGGGTCTGTATGTGGATCCGCGTCTGACCTATTTCTTCGATTGCGGGCAACCTTATTCCGTACGTACAGAGCAGCCGCTGCAGTTCAATCTGGAATTGGGCTTCCGTTTCCATATCTGAGTTTGAGTTCTTTTGCCATTCTGGAGGCGAATATGAAGTCTTCCAGTTCTTTATTGTCTGATATGAGGATGTCCTTGTTGGAACCTTCCCATGTCTTCCGTCCTTGATGTATGAACATCACTTTGTCGCCTATCTCCATTACGGAGTTCATGTCGTGAGTGTTTATCACGGTCGTTATGCCGTATTCCTGTGTGATCTCCTGGATGAGTCTGTCAATCAGAACAGATGTCTGGGGATCCAGTCCGGAGTTCGGTTCGTCGCAGAACAGGTATTTGGGATTGAGTACGATCGCTCTTGCGATGCCTACCCTTTTCTGCATGCCTCCTGACAGTTCGGACGGGTACTTATGATTTACGTTTTCCAGTCCCACGCGTTTGAGGCAGAAAGCTGCCCTTTCCCTTTTTTCGCTTCTGCTGATGTCGGAGAAGAAATCAAGAGGGAACATCACATTCTCCTCAGCCGTTGCAAAATCGAACAGGGCGCTTCCCTGGAACAGCATGCCTATCATGCTTCTGGTTTTCTTCTTTTCCTTGAACGGAAGCTTGTTGTATACTGTGTCGCCGAACAGGACTTCCCCGCCGTCAGGCTCAATAAGTCCCACTACCGATTTGAGCAGCACGGTTTTCCCTGAGCCGCTTGCGCCTATTACAAGGGAACATTGCCCCGGTAGGTACTGTGCGGATATGTCTTCTATCGCCGGACGGCCGTCGAAATATTTTGTAAGATGTCTTAAAGTTATCATTACAGCATTATCCTTGTCAGTATGAGGTTGAGAATGAGGATCAGCGCACTTGCCGTGACGATGGCTTTCGTAGAGGATCTGCCTACTCCGAGCGAGCCGCCTTTGGCGTAATAACCGTAGAACGAGGATATCGAGCTTATGATGAAACTGAATACGGCGGTCTTCACGAGGCTGTACGTGATGTAGAAACCGTTGAACGCGAAGCGTATTCCTGAAATGTAGTCAGATATCCTTATCATTCCAGTGAGATCTATGATAAGGTAGCCGCCCAGCAGTCCCATGATTATGCTCATGAGCGTGAGAAGCGGGTTCAGGAGCGTTGTGGACACGATTTTGGGCAATACCAGAAAGTTCGCAGAGTTGACACCCATCATCTCCATGGCGTCTATCTGCTCGGTTATTCTCATGGTTCCTGTCTCTGATGCGATGTTGGAGCCTATTTTCCCTGCAAGTATGAGACAGACCATGGTCGAGCAGAACTCAAGTACGAGAGATTCCCTTGCCATGTATCCGATATACATCTTGGGCAGGAATGGTGAGGTCATGTTGTTGGATGTCTGTATCACCAGAACGGCCCCTATAAATACCGAAATGAGGGCTATGAGTGGTATTGAATTGATTACCAGCTTGTCAGCTTCCACGATGAACTGCCTGAGCGACAGTCTCCATTTTTCAGGCTTCTTGAAGACTAATCTCAGGAACAGCAGATATCTGCCAGTCTCTTGTAAGAAATTCCTTATCAAACTACTGATGATGATTAGAAAGTGACTTCAAAGGTACGAATTTTAAGTATTTTGTTTATACATTTGCCGACAAATTTTGATATCAGTGCGCCTGCTTTACAATATAGGGATATATCTTTATTTCTTCGCTGCGTCAGTGGCCGGTCTTTTCAACCGGAAGGCTTTCCTGCTGGTGTCCGGCCGGAAAGGTCTTATAAAGTCGCTCAGGCAGAAGATGGCGGCGGCAAAAGGTCGTGATGTGCTTTGGTTCCATTGCTCTTCCGTAGGGGAGTTCGAGCAGGCGCGGCCTTTGATAGAACGGTTCAGGAAAGAGGAGCCGGACAAGTTCATTCTGATAACCTTCTTCTCGCCCTCTGGCTATGAATTGAGGAAAAACTTCGGGTCAGCCGATGTGGTTTCATATCTACCGATGGATACGGTACGCAATGTCAGGCGTTTTCTTGATGTGGTCCGTCCCTCCACGGCCATATTCGTGAAATACGAATTCTGGTACAATTATCTGAACGGACTGAGGAAACGGGCAGTGCCTACGTACATTGTCTCGGCTATCTTCCGTCGGGATCAGATATTTTTCCGCTGGTACGGCTCTTTCATGCGCAAGGCGCTGAAGTGCTATACCATGCTCTTCGTCCAGAACGAGGAGTCACGCAGGTTGCTGTCACGTATGGGTATAGAAAATGCAGTCATAGCCGGAGACACCAGATTTGACAGGGTCATGTCCATTTGCAGGGCCAACAATATGCGCAATGAGGTGATCGAGACATTTGTCGGAGACGGAAAGACCTGGGTGGCGGGAAGTACGTGGGAGGATGACGAGCGTCTTATTGCAAAGGCTCTCAAGGAAGTGTCGGGTTCAAGACTGATACTGGTCCCGCACGAAGTGGAGCCTGCACGCATATCCGCTGTGCGTAGGATATTCCGCGGGTTCAGGACGATATTGTACTCCGAGTGCCAGGGACTGGATGTCGGTGAGTACCGTGAACGAGCCTGTGCTGCGGATATCCTCATTATAGACTGTGTCGGGATTCTGCCGACCATATATAAATACGGGATGTTCGCGTATGTGGGGGGCGGATTCTCCAGCAGCGGTATTCATAATATTCTTGAAGCGGCCATATACGGCAGTCCTGTGATTTTCGGTCCGTGCTACCACAAGTTCCAGGAAGCAGTGGATCTGGTAGCAATAGGCGGGGCATTCAGTGTATCTTCGTCCGTTGAACTCATACGGCTTCTGCAGCGCTGGCTTAATGTGCCGGGTAGTGTGGAGCGTCCGTCTCAGGTCTGTTCCCAATATGTGGAAAGCCATCTTGGCGCATCGGACAGGATTGTGGAGTGTATACTGGGCCGTACATGATTTTAAAAACGTAAAATCTTTTTTTAAGATTACCATGACTGTACATGAATCGTGCCTTCCCGTTTGCTCTTGAGAATGTGTCCTGGTAAATTCGCCTCCGTAAATTTCAACGTGATGATGGAAAGCGGATCTTTGTACAGGACATACTGTGCCACCTGTGTGGGAATGGATGTGGTCAAGGTGACCGTGGAGGTGTCGATAAGCCCCGGGGTGGGGATTTTTCTGATAGGGCTTCCAGACAATGCGGTAAGAGAGTCTCTTCTAAGGGTGACTACGGCTATGCAGCGTAACGGCTATGTCATACCTGGCAGGAAGACGGTGGTCAATATGGCTCCGGCCGATATCAGGAAAGTCGGGTCAGGCTACGACGCAGCCATTGCAGTAGCCATGCTGGCTTCATCGGGACAGATATTTTTCCCTGATCCTGAGAGTTGTCTCATAATGGGTGAGATGTCTCTGGACGGACAGATGCGGCCTGTACGCGGGGCCCTGCCTATTGCCGCCAGAGCCGCAGAGATGGGTTTCAGACATGTGGTATGCCCGGCAGTGTCGGCTGCGGAGGCATCCTGGGCTGAAGGGGTCATAGTCTATGGTGTCTCCAATCTCAGGGAACTTGCCGAGGTCATAGGAGGAGGTCCGCAGGCCGGATCGTATGTTGTGCGCCGAAAGGAATATGTGCCCTCAAGTGACAGTGGCGGATATGACCTGTCGGGTGTGGCTGGTCAGCATTTTGCGAGGAGGGGACTTGAGATAGCTGCGTCAGGTGGACATAATATACTGCTCTATGGCCCGCCTGGTTCGGGGAAGAGCTTGATGGCCAAGTGTCTTCCGTCGATTCTTCCTCCAATGAGCCGTGGGGAGGCAGTAGAGACCAGCATGATCTATTCTGTTGCCGGAATGCTGGACAGCGGTACCGGACTTTTACAGAACCGTCCTTTCAGAGCTCCTCATCATACTGCCAGTGTCGTATCCTTGACAGGTGGAGGGCCGCGGGCCATGCCGGGGGAGGTGTCTCTGGCTCATAACGGAGTGCTTTATCTTGACGAGATAGCACAGTTTTCCTCATCCGCTCTTGAGGTTCTGCGTCAGCCTTTGGAAGAGCGCAGTATAACCATTTCAAGATCAGGCTATAAGGTAGGGTATCCGTCGTCATTCATGCTGGTGGCGTCGATGAATCCGTGTCCTTGCGGATATGCCGGTGACGGAACGGGGCGCTGTACATGCTCTCCGTCTGCCGTATACAGGTACAGATCCAGGTTGTCCGGACCTTTGATTGACCGTATGGATCTTAATATCAGGGTGAAGGCTGTGGACAGCGGTTCCATGTCGGCGACGCCTGAGGGGGAACGAAGTTCATCCGTGGCCGCACGGGTGGCTGCTGCCAGGGAGGTGCAGCGGAAAAGGCTGGAAAGCTACGGGATATTTACCAACGCGGAGATGCTTCCCGTGCATATCGCGAGATTCTGTGCCGTGGACAGCAGTGGGGAGAGTCTGCTTCGGAGGCTCATGGACAGCTACCGTCTCTCGGCCAGGGGGTATGTCCGGATACTGAAGGTCGCGCGTACTTTAGCAGATATGGAGGGTTCGGAGACAATCAGGTCATGTCATATATCCGAGGCGGTCCAGTACCGTTTCCCGGGAGATGCATGATCCTGCATATTGGTACCTGAATGCCGCGATATTTTCAATGAGCGGATTTCCGTAAGGAAAATTTCGTAACTTTGAGTCAAAGTTGTAAATTCAGGAGATGGGGAAAATCATTATTGATGGCATTAAGGACCTGGATCGGGCTGCCGGGGAGTTCCTGCGGCAGACCGAAGGAGTGTCGGTGTACGCTTTCTACGGCTCCATGGGCGCCGGGAAGACCACATTCATATCTGCGTTGTGCAGGAAACTTGGGGTAGGGGACGAAGTGGCGAGTCCTACATTCACAATTGTCAATGAGTACCGTGCGTCAGACGGCAGGGCTGTCTATCATTTTGACTTCTATCGGACAGGCAGTGTACAGGAGGCTCTTGATATAGGTTTCGAGGAGTATATGGACAGTGATGGACTGTGTTTTATCGAGTGGCCGGAAAAGATAGACCAGATTCTTCCGGACGATGTTCTGAGAGTCAGAATAGCAGAAGATCGCAACGGCTCCAGATCGGTCGTTTTTTAAATGTCCGCCAATCTTTCCTAAGCTGTTTTTGGATTTTGGCCAGGGTTTCTTAAATTTGTAAAATTTTACTTCTGATTCTAAAATGTGGAAATATTTGGTAATCGGCAGTGGCCTGGCCGGTCTGTATGCGGCGCACAAGGCTTCATCGCTGGGTCCTGTACTGGTAGTGACGAAACGTGCCATAAGGGACAGTAATTCTTATAACGCCCAGGGTGGCATAGCTGCGGTTACGGACATTGAGGACGATCCTGAGATACATTTTACTGATACTGTGGTGGCTGGACGCGGATTGTGTGAGAACAAGGCAGTGGATGTGCTTGTAGAGGAAGGACCGCAGCGGATAAAGGAGATCATAGCCGAGGGCATGAAGTTCGATACCGAGAACGGGAAACTCTCGCTTGGTCTTGAAGGCGGGCATCACCGCAGGCGCATACTGCATGCCGGTGGAGACTCTACCGGGAAGTTCATCACAGAATTCATGATATCGAAAGTGCTTGCCGATTCCAACATAACCGTGAGGGAGAACATGTCTGTGATAGATTTTCTGGTAAAGGATGGAGTATGCTACGGCGTGCGATGCTGGGATGAGGAGAAGAACTGCGAGGAGCTGATCTATGCCGAACATACTTTCCTCACTTCCGGAGGTACGTCCGCCATATACACAAGGACAACCAATCCGGAGACTACCATCGGAGACGGCATAGCCATGGCGTACAAGGCGGGGTGCCGTATATTGGATATGGAATTCGTGCAGTTTCATCCGACGTCACTGTATCTTGAGAACTCTGCCAAGGCATTCCTTATAAGTGAAGCTGTAAGAGGAGAGGGGGCATATTTGCTGGGCAAGGACGGCAAGCGCTTCATGCTTCCTGTCCATGAGCTTGCCGAACTTGCTCCGAGGGATACTGTGGCCAGAGCCATATTCAAGCAGATGGCACTGGATGATCGCCCTTATGTGGTGTTGTCCCTGAAACATATCAATCCTGACAGGATACGCAGCCGTTTCCCCCACATTCTGTCCAAGTGTGCGGAATACGGATACGATCTGACGGACTGGATACCGGTGGCCCCGGCGGCCCATTATACTGTCGGAGGAGTCGCCTCGGACTTGTACGGACGTTCCGACATCCGGCGGCTGTATGTGTGCGGAGAGATAGCTTCGACCGGAATAATGGGCGCCAACCGTCTGGCGTCCAATTCTCTGATAGAATGTTTGGTCTTCGGGGGAAGGGCCATAGAGGTCTCCGAGGAGGATGGTCCGGTAGAGTCCGTACCTCATTTTGAGAAACTGTACCGCAAGGATGAATCTCAGGCGGAGAGGTATTTCTCCCTTAAACAGCAGATAGCCCATACGATGAACAACTGCTCCGGCATCATCCGCTCGGAGTTGTTGTTGTCCACAGGGCTCAATCTGGTGAAGAAAGAGTTCCGTGAACTGGGACCGGAACGGCATGAGTATTACGATGAGGCTTCCCGTAAGCTGTTGACAGTGGCCCGGTTGATTATGACGGCTGCCCGCTTCCGCAGGGAAAGCCGCGGCGGCCATTACCGTGAGGACTATCCTGTCCTGAAAGAGGAATTCGCAGTCCACACGGTGCAGCATGCCGGAGAAAAGCTGACCACCAGAAAGGTCAACGGTGACTGATGGCTATTTCTCTTTTGTCAGCCCTTTCCATACAAGGGCGGACAGTGCAGCTCCGATGAATGGCGCAACAATGAACAGCCACAGTTGGGACAGAGCTGTGCCTCCGTCAAATACGGCCGGAGCAATGCTGCGGGCAGGGTTGACTGATGTGCCTGTAATGGGGATGCAGACGATATGGATAAGGATAAGCGTGAGACCTATGGCCAGGCCTGCCAGATTGCCCGCTCCATGCTTTTTGTCGGTGGCGCCCAGTACGACAAGCACAAAAATGAAAGTAAATACTGTCTCGGCTATAAATGCCTGAAGCATCTCTCCTTCTCCGAAAGAGTTCGAGCCGGTGAAAGTGGGACCGTCATGCGCGCCTGTGGAGACAAGAGCGAAGATTATGGCTGAGCCGATAAACGCTCCTATAACCTGGAACAGCATGTACATCAGGGCTTCTTTAAAGGGCATGCGTCCAGAAAGAGTAACGCCTAGGGTGATTGCCGGGTTGATATGGCACCCTGATATTCCTCCGATAGTGTAGGCCATGGCGATGACCGCCAGTCCGAAAGCCATAGCTACACCCAATGTTCCTACACCGGCACCGACCGTACCGGCGATACTGCCTGCGAAAACAGCACTTCCGCAGCCCATGAGGACGAGAACCATTGTCCCGACCATTTCTGCAAGATACTTTTTCATGGTATTGATTGTAAGAAAATAAGTCTTATCTGTCTCAAATAATAGAGGACATTATATGTGCTTGACCACCTTTGCCGGCACCCCGACCTCCACCATGTCGGCAGGCATTTTATCGGTTGTCATTTTCCTGCTTGATGATGCGCAAGGCCTTGATGGCGGCTGGGAAGCCGATGTAGGGCAGGCACTGGATGACGGCGGCGGTCAGGGTTTCGGGAGAGTTGCCGGCGGTGATGTTGCCGTGATAGTGGGAGTGGAGCTGGCTCTCGGCTTCCAGGGTGGTCAGGACGCAGTAGCCGAGCAGCTCGCGGGTCCGCAGGTCGAGTGCGCCGCGGCTGTAGATATCGCCGAAGAAATAGTCCGTAAGGAACCGCTCCACGTCCTTGCCCATATCGCCGGGCACGCCTTCCATAACCGAGGCGATGCCGCCCGGATAGTGCTTGTCCTGAATGGCTTTGCCCGCCTCGTGGCGCGTTTCCTCCGTCACCGTGCCCTGCTTTTCCAGAGGCAGGGAGATACCCCGCTCCGTAAATACTTCATTGACCGTCGCCACGGCATTCAGCACCCTCGGAAAGCCGATGAACGGGGCGGTGAGATACATCACCTCGCGCAGCTCCTCGGGGGTAACACCCACATTGAGTGCCGCTCCGGCATGGGCCTTCAGCTGAGGGAGGGTAGAAGTCGATGACATCCGTACCGATGGCGCGGCGCGACTGGTCGAAGAACTTCTCGAAGTCGTCCGCCGACCGCATCTCCCACCACGGCATCTTGGACGTGACATACACCCGGTCGCGCCAGCCCCCGGCGAGGGCTTTGCCCACCGCCTGCTCGCTCTCGCCGCCGAGATAGACGCGCCCTGTGTCGATATAGTTCACGCCGCCCTCGATGGCACGGCGCACCATCGGCGTGGTCTGGTCGAAGTCCACGTGCCCGTTCTTCATCGGCAGGCGCAGCATCCCGAAGCCCAGTGCCGATACGTTCACACCCGTGCGCCCCATCGGGCGGTACTGCATCTGTGGATTGTAGTTGAGGATGTCTTTCGACAAATGTTCCCTCGCCACTTGCCTTTCGGCTTCCTGCGCAATGACTCTCGGGCCGCTCACCGCTCCTACGGCTGCGGCGAGAAGACCACTTTTTATAAAATCGCGTCTGTCCATATTCTTACTTTTTATTTGCCAAACTATAAGCCCTGCCGGACAGCCCTTTTAGAATTTCAACTTCGTTAGCCTCCAAAGGTATGGAAGTCTCTCCGTAGATGAAACAGCGTAAGAGCTGCTGCGGCGTAACGTGGTGGCGGTCTGCGATGAAGCACACCGCCTCGTCCGCGCACAAATTTTCAGGTAATGCTGTTTTCTGCTCCATGCTGTTCTTCTCGTTTTTATCCGATGCAAAATTACACCGGAACAATGCGGAATGCCGTAACCATAAATGGGGGAAGCGTACCATTTTTACTGAAAAATTAGGATATTTCATTACTTTTATGACAGCAAATCATTTTATTATGGCTAAGATAACAGTAATGAATACAAATATAACCGTGATAAATTATAGCGACCACGATTATATTTCGCTGACAGATATGGCAAGCGCCAAAGATGGGGACAGCCGTGCCGCTGATGTTATCAAGAATTGGATACGTAACAGATATACGATTGAGTTCCTGGGGACCTGGGAGATGATTCACAATCCCAATTTTAAAGTGGTCGAATTCGACCACTTTAGAATGCAAGCCGGTTTACCGAGCTTTGTTTTGAGTACTTCCGAATGGATTGAGAGAACCCATGCTGTCGGAATTATGGTCAAAAAGGGACGATATGGAGGGACTTATGCATATAAGGATATCGCTTTTGAATTTGGCACCGCCATCAGCGTGCCTTTTAAACTCTATTTGATAGAAGAGTTCCAGCGTCTAAAAGAACAGGAGCAGGCACAGATAGGCTGGAACGCAAAACGGGAACTCTCTAAAATCAACTATCGTATACATACCGATGCCATTAAACAAAACCTTATTCCTCAGGAAATCACTCCAGCACAAGCTTCTTGCATCTATGCCAACGAAGCCGATGTGTTGAATATCGCACTATTTGGAATGACCGCCTTGGAATGGCGTGATCGGCATCCCGATATGAAAGGGAACATTCGGGATTATGCATCCGTAAATGAATTAATCTGTCTATCAAACATGGAAAACCTGAACGCAGTGTTTATACAAGACGGGCTTTCGCAACGGGAACGGCTCATCCGATTAAACCAAATCGCTATACAGCAAATGCAAATATTAGAGGATATAGGGAGTCGTAAGTTGTTGAAGTAAATCATACAAAATAAATTATGAGCAAGATACTGAAAGTAAGGAACGTCAACGACTATGCCCGCTACGTGGGCGCAGAGGAGCAGCATCCGCTGGTCTGTGTCATTGACTATGCCGGGGTGTCGCCCGTGCGCCACAGCCTGAATGATTACGGCGTGTACGGCATCTTCTTCCACGATGAGGCGGAGATAGACCTGGCATACGGCTGCGGCAAGTATGATTACAAGAAGGGTACGGTAATCTGCGTGGCTCCCGGACAGGTGGGCGGCAAGGAGGACAATGGGGAAGAGGTGATGCTGACGGGCTGGGCGCTGCTTTTCCACCCGGACCTGCTGCACGGCTTCCCTCTTGAAAAGCGCATCCGGGAGTATTCTTTCTTCGATTACCGTATCAACGAGGCCCTGCACATGACCGAAGAGGAGCACGACATCCTGGCCTCCCTGATGCGTCAGATACGCGAGGAACTGGGCAAGAAGCCGGACGAACTTCAGCGGGCCATCCTCGTGGGCTACATCGAACTGGCTCTCAACTTCTGCCAGCGGTTCTACAACCGCCAGTTCGTCACCCGGAAGATAGAGAACTCCGACATCCTCGTCCGCTTCGACCGCCTGCTCCGCGACTATTTCGAAGACAGCCTCCAGTATACCATTGGCCTGCCCACAGTGCAGTATTGCGCCGACAAACTCTGCATGTCGCCCAACTATTTCGGCGATGTCATCAAGAATACGACCGGAGACACGGCGAGCAACCACATCCGCCAGTTCGTCATCCAGCTTGCCAAGAACGGGCTTGCGGCAGGAGAGACCGTCTCCCAAGTATCCGACCGCCTCGGCTTCGAATACCCCCAGCATTTCAGCCGGATGTTCAAGAAGCAGGAGGGGGTTACGCCGTCGGAGTTCTGCCAGCGACTGCGGAACTGATATAAAAAGTCTTGCAGAAACGGTAAATCATACTTGCAGGATCTTTCACGGAAGTAGGATATCCAAAAGATACCTGTAATATCGGCAGTGGAATCAGTATATTTTGCCTAATTATCGGCAGTTTAATATCGCGAATAGTAGCGATGCCTGTATGGGAGTGGATTGTCAGTAGAAATTAAGACCCGTCAGACGGCCTTTCCCATCCTGTATGCCGCCTCCATTGCCGCATGTCCTTCTATTTCTCCCGGTGCATTCACACCTCCGGCGAATACAGAACCAGCGAACCGGGCGTTCTCAAAGCATTCGATCCAGCCGCCTAATCCTGTGACGGCGCGTTCTGGAGTCTTGGGATCCTCCTCGGCGGCCGAACTCAGGAAATAGATGTCCCGGAAATGATAATCCGTGGTGAACAGCGGGTTGGCACGGTCGAGAAGAGTCTTCAGCTGGCCGCTCATCTCATAGTAGTAGATGGGCGTAGCAAAAGCGATGACATCCGCCGCATACATTTTATCCACGATGGCCGGTGCATCGTCTGCGATAACGCATCTCTGGGTTTTCTGGCAGGCCAGACAGCCCGTGCAGAAATGCAGTTCCTTTCCCTTTAATGTAATAGTCTCAACTTCATTGCCGGCCTCAGCCGCACCTTTGGCAAAGGCCTCTGCCAGTGCGTCGGAGTTACTGTTGCGGCGCAGGCTCGATGATATTACCAGTATCTTTTTCATGCCGCAAAGATAGCTGTATATGTTTTAAAACGGATACCTGTTTTACTGGGGTAGGTGACGGTTTTACGGATGACTGCCGCTGCTGCAAAAAATGGTTAGGTTTTGATGCGGAAATACCAACTTGTTGTGATTGTCCGCCTGAGCGGCCGGCGGTACCTTTGCAGCCGTAAATTCTGTAAAGGCAATATGAAATTAAGGACAATAGTTCTGACAATCACTGTCTTGACTGCCGCAGGTATGTGGGCGCCGCAAGTCTTGGCCGAAGCATACGCAGCGGCAGATACGTCTGCAAGGCAGGAAAGCAAGTGGACCAAGGCATTTTCCCGTCTGACAGTAGGTGGCTACGGTGAGGCCGTGGGAACATATAATTTCTACAGTGACAATGTTTTCCGATATCAGTTCCCTGACAGTTACCGCGATTCGAAGGGTCATGCACGCTTTGATCTGCCGCACGTGGTAATTATGCTGGGCTATGATTTCGGTAAAGGATGGACATTGGGAACTGAGATTGAATTCGAGCATGGGGGTGTGGAGGCTGCAGTGGAGATGGAGAACGAGGAAGCCGGTGAGTTCGAGAGGGAGATAGAGAGAGGAGGGGAGGTGGCTCTGGAGCAGTTCTGGATACAGAAGGAGTTCATGCCGGAACTCAATCTGAGAATGGGACATATCGTGGTGCCGGTCGGTGCGACCAATAACAAGCATCTGCCGACGGAGTTTTTCACGGCTTATCGTCCCGAGGGCGAGAACACCATCATTCCTTGCACCTGGCACGAAACCGGTATCAGCCTGTGGGGCCGCGCAGGGGACTGGAGGTATGAGGTTCAGCTGCTGCCGGGACTTAACTCAGTGTTTTTCAGTAATTCAGAATGGGTCCACGGAGGCTCGGCCTCACCCTACGAGTTCAAGCCCGCAAATCATCTTGCCGGAGCGTTCAGAGTGGACAATTACTCGGTAAAGGGTCTGCGGATGAGCCTGAGCGGTTATATCGGCAACAGTTTCAACAATGATATAGTGACTGAGGAGCGTTCCCGCTATGCCGGAGTAAAGGGCACGGTGATGATAGGAGCCTTCGATTTCGAGTATCAGGGACACGGACTTGTAGTCAGGGGCAATTACGATTACGGATATCTTAAGGACGCACAGCTGATAGGCGCCTGGAACAGTTCGTCCATGAACAGTACGGAGTCTCCCTACAAGCATACTCTTGTGGGGCAGGCCGCAATGGCAGGCGGGGTAGAGGCCGGTTACGACATTTTCTCTGTTGTGAACAAGCTTTCCGGAAAACAGAAATTCTATGTCTTCGGGCGGTACGAGTATTATGATTCCTATATCCCGGCTCCGGCCACTACAGATTATCCGTGGACGGACAAGCATCGTATCGCTATGGGTATCAACTATTATCCTATCGACGAGATCGTCATAAAGGCTGAATATTCCCACCGCTTCCTGAAGAGCCAGTATATTGACGAGCCGTCGGTTTCGATAGGCATAGCCTACGCCGGATTTTTCAAATAGCAGATACATTAACAAACAAATAACGTAAAGGGAAAATGAAAAAGTTTATCTATTTCGCGGCCGCTGCATTGGTGTTTGCCAGCGCCGCATCCTGTGAGCAGAACGGAGGAGAGACGGACATCACCAATCCCTACGATGAGCAGTTCGCCAAAATAGCAGACCGTTTTGTCAACGAAACTGTAATTCCTACCTATGAGGCTCTTTCTACATCAACGGCCGAGCTGGAGACTCTGCTGCAGCAGCTCAAGGAAGACAAGTCCCAGGCCACCTTGGAGGCCACCTGCGAGAAATTCCTTGAAGCCCGCGCCTGGTGGGAAAAAAGTGAGGCCTTCCTTTTCGGACCGGCCACGGATTTCGGAGTGGACCCTCATATCGACTCATGGCCTCTCGATGTGGACGCCCTCAATATGGCCCTGAGCAACACTGACCAGATCAATGCCATGAACGGAGAGGGCGGCGATCAGTTTGCCGGTGACAATCTCGGCAACACCGTTCTGGGTTTCCATGGCATCGAGTACATCCTTTTTGAGAACGGCGGTCCTAAGAATGTAGCCGATATCAATGAGCTGCATCTCATCTATGCCGCTGCAGTGGCAGGCGACCTGCGCAACCGCTGCTGGCAGATGGAACTCGGCTGGGCCGGTGAAGACGGAGTCGCTGCAGAGCGTCTGGAAAAAGTGGCTGACCAGCTTGAGCTCCCTTACACTGTCAACGGCGGTACTTCCTCATACGGAGACAATATGCTCAATGCCGGCAAGCCCGGAAGTTCCTACAGCAGCATGACCTCGGCTATGGAGGCTATTATCGACGGCTGCAAGACCATCGCCGACGAGGTGGGAACCATGAAGATAGGCAAGCCTTATTCGGGAGAGGATCCCAACTACATCGAGTCTCCCTACAGCCATAAGTCGATTCAGGACTTCTATGACAATATAATCAGCATCCAGAGCGTCTACATGGGCGGCATCGAGGGAAACCGTGACGAGGCCAATTCCCTTCACGGCTTCATGGCAGAGCACAACAAGGCAGTGGATGATGCGGTGATAGCCGCTATAGACAATGCTCTCGCCAAGATTCAGGCCATGAAAGCTCCTTTCGTCAACAATATCAACGACCCTTCGGCCGGTGAGGCAAGCGAGGCCTGCAAGGCTCTCGATGAGGTTCTCGGCCAGGCCAAGGATGCCGTACGTAACGCAGAGTAACAGACTATGAAATTCAGATACCTTTCATTACTGGCAGCCGCAGCCATTGCCTTGACAGCCTGCCATGAAGACCCCAACGGCAAGGATCCGGACAACAACGGAACGGATCCTGATGTTAATCCCGAAATCTACGCCGGAGGTCTTCTCGGAACTACATTCAACTCATCTGCATCGGCATTTGAAGACCCTGCTCCTGCCGTAGAAAAAGCCGGTCTCACCGACCGGTTCAAATACGGCGAGTATTTCTTTGAGCGCTCCTATACCCAGACCGCCGAGCCTTTCGACGGTCTCGGTCCGCTCTACATCCGCAATTCCTGTCAGGCCTGCCACCCCGGATACGGTCACGGCAAGCGCATGGAACGCTACCGCTGGGACGACTGGGGCAACGGCTATCTGCTGGTAGTCTATGACAAGAGCAACGATGCTTATCTGTCCTCCCTCACCGGTATGCCTCAGACTGCGGCGGTGGAGCCTTTCAAGGCCCCTCTGGACGAGGACCAGATAACCATCCAGTGGCTCACATATGTGGACGAATGGGGCAACAAGTTTCCGGATGGGGAGACATATGAGCTCATCTATCCGGAAGTGACCATACCCGAGAGCGCTTTCTACGTGCCTATCCAGTCCGGCGGCAAGGACATCCCTCATTCCCAGGTGGGCGTGCGGCTTGAAACCACTATCGGAATCTACGGTACAGGTCTGCTGGACGCTATCCCCGACGATTCCCTGAAGGCCCAGTACGCAAAGGAAGAGGCGATGGGCATCCCTATCAATCCGGCATTTTTCTCCGGAGGCGAGTGGGTGAAGCAGTATTCAAACACTGTTCAGGGTGATGGCGAGCAGCATCCATTCCGCTTTACCTACGCCCTCTCCCGCGGCGCTCTGCAGGATGGTCCCGGTGCCAATGCTATCTGGAACATCACCAATGTTACCCGCAGCGACCGCCGCTACCACTATATGACCGCTGCATACGCCACTACCGCTTCCCAGGATCCCGATGTTCAGAACGGCTTCTATGCCTTCCTGGATAACTTCGAGACAAAGTATCCCGAAGCCAAGGACAGATGGCGTACCGGTGACGTAGAGGCCGATATCTACAATTTCCTGATGGCCCAGGACCTTCCCGTTGAAATGAGCGATGAAGAGTATACCGACCTGATGATCTGGCACCGCGGCCTGGCCGTACCTGCCGCACGAAACCTTGATGACGAGGATGTACAGCGCGGCCGTCAGCTTTTCCGCGAAATCGGCTGTGCCACCTGCCACCGTCCTTCATGGACTACCGGACCTGACGAGTTCAACGATCCCAATAACTTTTTCGCCCGCGGCGATACAGAGCTGCCGAAATATCCCAACCAGACTATCTGGCCTTACAGCGACTTGATCCAGCACCAGCTTTTCATGCAGAACGATATCCGCGGCGGATGGTGCCGCACGACCCCTCTCTGGGGCAGAGGCCTGTCCCTGATATGTTCGGGACACAGCGACCGCCTGCACGATGCCCGTGCCCGTAATGTGGTAGAGGCCATCATGTGGCACGGCAATGCGCAGAGTCACGCACGCCAGTCTGTAGAGAAGTTCCGCGAGTTGAGCAAGGAGGAGCGCGATGCTGTTGTAAAATTCATTGAAGCCATCTAAGCAATTGGACAAGATAGTAAAATACACTGCATTCGGGGCATCTGCAGTCCTGACTGCAATTCTGATCCTCGCTACCGTACTGGAGAAATCCTGCGGTAGCGGGGTTGTTTTTGAGTACATATACCGCTCGCCGGTATTTGCCCTGCTGTGGGTGCTGGCCGTGGCTGCATGCACTGTTACCATGGTACGCTGCGGCCATACTCTTCCCTTGGCGGTCAGTGCCATGCACCTGTCATTTGTCTTCATACTCATGGGGGCGCTCATGACATTTCTCGTGGGGGAGAAGGGGACCCTGCATCTGCGCGCGGACGGAGAAACTGCAAGAACATTTGATAGTGATGACGGGAGCACCAAGGCACTGCCATTCGATGTCTCCCTGAAGGAATTTAAGATAGACTTTTACCGCGGGACAACCGCCCCTATGGATTACCGCAGCCTTATCGTCATACACGATGCCGGGCAGGAACTGGAGCGGGAGGTGTCGATGAACCGGATATGCCGTCACCGCGGATACCGTTTCTACCAGGCGTCCTACGATACCGATCTGCATGGGACGACTCTGTCAGTGAGCAGGGACACCTGGGGCATTGCATTGACCTATTCCGGATTTATTTTACTGATAGGAAGCATGATACTGCACTTCTTCAATCCCTCGGGGAGTTTCCGTACTGCACTGAGGAGAGTCTCTAAAGGGATAGCTGTCTGTGCCGGAGCAATTCTGCTGGCATCCTGCTCACCGGACCGCGAAGATGTTCCCAAGACACTTCCGAAAGACCTTGCAGAGGATTTCGGAGAACTGTATGTCTATTACAACGACCGGGTTACCTCCGTCCGGACTCTCGCCCGTGAATTCACTATGAAACTTACCGGACGCCAGTCATACAGGGGGCTCACTCCGCAGCAGGTGCTTTCCGGCTGGATGTTCTACTACGACAGCTGGAAACGGGAACCGATGATAGAGGTGAAGGGCCGCGGACGGCTGCCTCTGACGGATCTGAATCCGGAGGAGGAACAGTTTCAGGTGGTGAGTATGGCCGCTACATGGTCTATAATCAGGATTTTCCCATACGTCGGAGAGGATGGGACTATGATGTGGTACGCATCGACGGATACGCTTCCATTTGACATGGACAGCGGAGAATGGCTTTTTGTCCGCAAGGTGTTGGGACTGGTGCGGGAAGATGTGGTTCTCGGGGACTATGACGGGGCTTCGGAAGTGCTTGCGAAACTACGGATGTGGCAGGAGGAAAAATGCGGAGCGGACAATCTTCCCACCAATACCGTATGGCAGGCGGAGCAGCTGTACAATACCGTTGACCGTCCCAAGCCTGCGGCGATGGCGGTCCTCACCGCAGGGATTCTGCTTTTCGTTCTGACTTGTGCAGGTATGACGTCTCCGGCCCTGCGCAGAGTCTGCAGCAGGAGCGTGCGCCCCACGGCGATACTTACGGGCGTGTTCTTTCTATATCTGACCCTTCTGTTGATACTCAGATGGGTGGCTTCTGGGCACGTGCCCATGAGCAACGGATTCGAGACCATGATGATGATAGCATGGTCATCATGCGTGCTGTCCCTCGCTTTGTTCCGAAAGCTACCGGTAATACAGCCTTTCGCCATGCTGATGTGCGGTTTCGCACTTCTGGTAGCATCTATAGGAGAGTCCGATCCTGGGATGACGTCGCTGATGCCGGTACTGTCCTCACCTCTGCTTTCTGTCCATGTGGCCTGTATGATGATATCCTATTCTCTCCTTGGGCTGCTGGCCCTCAACGGAGTGATGGGTATATGGGCCGGACGCGGCTCTTCTCATGAAGCGCAGGAAGCGTCCTCATCCCTGGCGGATGTAGGCAGACTGCTGCTGTATCCGGCGCTATTTCTGCTGGTTACCGGTACTGTCATCGGTGCGGTATGGGCCAATGTATCATGGGGGCGCTACTGGGCCTGGGATCCAAAGGAGGTGTGGGCCCTGATTACGATTATCGTGTATGCGGCCGCGCTGCACTCCCGTTCCCTGAGGTTTCTTGCTGCCCCTAAGGCGTTCCACCGGTACAGCGCAGCCGCATTCCTGTGTGTGCTGATTACCTACTTCGGAGTCAACTTTTTTCTCGGCGGTATGCATTCCTACGCTTAGCGGACGGATTGCTCCGTTTGGGTATTGTTCTGCAATTTCCATCCGGATGTGTTTTCCTGAATGTCCCACAAATGAGCGTAAAGCTCTTTCTTCTTAATGAGTTCGTCATGAGTTCCCTCTTCCTTTATCCGACCGTCCTCCAGGACGATGATGCGGTCGGCATCTTTTATGGTCTTGAGCCTGTGGGCAATGGCAATGACGGTGCGTCCTTTAATCAAAGAGTCGATGGCTTTCTGCACCTCCACTTCATTTTCTGGGTCGAGCGAGGCGGTAGCTTCGTCCAATAAGATAACAGGCGCGTCTTTCAATATGGCGCGGGCGATGGATATGCGCTGCTTCTCACCTCCGGACAAGGTACAGCCACCTTCGCCCACCATCGTGTCGTAGCCCTGCGGCAAGCGCATGATGAAGTCGTGGCAACAGGCTTTCTTGGCGGCGGCAATGATTTCCTCGTCCGTTGCATCTGTCTTGCCGAAACGTATATTGTTGCGTATGGTGTCCTGAAACAGGTAAACATCCTGAAATACCATAGAGATGTGGCTCATTAGGCTTTCGGGATTTATCTCGTTCATCGGAACTCCATTGAAAAAGATACATCCTTTCTGTGGGTCGTAGAAACGGGCGCAAAGCTTCATTACCGTACTTTTCCCGCTTCCCGAAGGACCGACAAGAGCCGTCAAGGAGTTTTTCGGGAGCGTAATGTTTATATCATGCAACACTTCCTTGTCTTGATAGGCAAACGATACGTGTTCAAACCGGATATCGCCTGCTGCCGGGGATTGCCGTTCTCCTTTCATCTCCGGCTCGTTCATCAAGGAAAGGATGCGTCCACCGGCAATGGAAAAATAGCGGAACTCGGTAAAGTTTGTCAGTGCGGAAGTCAGCGGGTCGAACACACGAGAACCGACTACAAGGAATAGCACGAATACAAGGATTGAAAGTTGCCCTCCCAACAGAAGGTAAGTTCCACATAGCACCATCATTGTCAGCCCGGCACGTACTAAAGTGATGCTCAACAAGACGAACGGGCCTAACAAGGCCTCCTGACGGATGCAAGCACGGCGAAGTTCCGCAAAAGCATCGCGCAACCTAACAAAGCGGTCACCTATCAGATTGTACGCTTTCATTACCCGAATACCCTGCAAGTATTCTTCCAACCGGTTCCCTGCATTGATTTTCGCTTGAATTTGCCTGCCGCTTAGACTTCGTTGTGCTTTTGTGCTTGCCC